>CAZYPR010000037.1:0-24810 GCA_964649495.1 uncultured Clostridia bacterium
AGGTAGCTCTAATAACAGAACAGAGATTACCTCTTACAGTAATTGATGACTTTGTAATTAGACCGCTTGGAAAAAAGGGGATGTTCAGCAAGAAAGAGAATGGAAGGAATGCTCAATCCATTGTCCAAAATCTCAATAGCTCAGAGCAAAGTTATGAATTAAAAATCCATACTTCAAAACTTCAAGATTTTGAAGCAGGATCTTCGTCCATTTCCAGCCCCTCTTGCTTCTCTCGTTATCACTTAGATGACTTTGTTGTCAGACCGATTGGAAAAAAGGTGATGTTCAGCAACGATATAGAGGTTTCAAGCTATAAACCAAAAGACCAGATATCTAAAAAGCAAAATGATATAGATGGAAGCAGACCAAATGGAGGGAATGGGCATGACTTGTTTCAACTTATAGAGTCTTTAAGTTTCCAATCTATTGATTCTGACAGTGAAGAAATAATTCCTATAGGAGGTATCGAGACATTGAATTCTTTGAATACTCTCTTCTGCCATTCTCTGATAAATCCATGAAGAAGGGAAAGAAAACATGCATATATGTGCCCTTTTATCCTCTCCTTCCACCTGCCACAACAAATTTTTGATTTTAAAAAATTGAGTTGAAGTTTTATTTATATACATCTCCTCTTGAAGCAATTCTCACAATCAAGATATTTTCCTTAATGAGAGTAAAAAGAATTCGATATTTACCAACTCTAATTCTATAAGTATTTTTTTCACCTTTTATAGGTTTAATATCAAAAGGTAAACCTTCTTCAATTTTCATGAGAGTTAAATCAATCAGTTTCTTATAATTTTTGGGTAAACTCTTATAATCTTTTGCTCCCTTCTTTGAAAATACTATTTTATATCTTCCCAATTAACCGATTCACCCCTTTCAAATTCAAGTTTTGCTCTCTCAATCTCCTCTTTTTCTTCATTTGTTAGGGGAGAAGTGTCTATTTCTATCAAAGTCTTCCAGAAGATATCAACCAATTTTTCCTTGGGCAAGGACTTTAAGATATTTATAATAATCTTTTCAGGAACAGGGATAACCTTTCTACTCATATCTGTCCTCTCCTTCCATGTCTCATTTTAACATAAAAAAGCATAAAATAATAAATGTCTCAGAGATTTGAAAAGATCATAACTTCAATTTTCAATCTCATGTGTCCTTTCTCGTAAGTCTGCTATTTTCATTAATAAATCATATATTTTTCTCATATATTCCGTATCTTTTGTAAATTTTGGCGCCAAGGTGTTCGAGAAGGCGGTTCATAGGAATATTATTGTCAAGAATCCATGACATTTCTGCTTCATTATATCCATATTCTATTCCTTTTTTTATTGTGTAATAATAGAAATAGGCATCGAGTCCTCTCAGTCTGTAACCTTTCCTTACCCCCATTGTTATAACTCTTATATTTTTTATTTTTTTTGCTTCAATTAACAATTTAAAAATTCCGAAGGGGAGCAATCTTCCATTTATCTTTTTTAAAGCTTTATTTATGTCAGGAAGGGCAAGGGAGAATCCAATTGGTTCACCATTTAATTCAACAATAAATACAAGCCTTGGGTCAACGATAAGCTTTAAATTTTTTGCAAGATGATAGAATTCTTCGTCTGTAAATGGGACAAAACCCCAGTTTTCACTCCATGCATCATGGTATATCATTTTTATTCTTTCCACTTCATTCCAGAAATCTTTCATATTCACACTTCTAAGCTTTACCCTTTCATCAGAGTTTAACTCCCTTATTATTCTCTCCATCAGTTTCATTTTTTCAGGGGAAACTTCTTCCTTTGTTATGTGCCATGCGTATAACTCTTTTATTTTTTTCAGCCCATAATTTTCGTAAAGTTCGATGTAGTATTTTGGATTGTAAGTCATCATTATTACAGGAGATAAATCAAATCCCTCGATCAGTAGCCCGCATTCTTCATTGGTTGAAAAATTGAATGGTCCTCTCATTCTTTCCATGCCTTTTTCTTTCAGGAAATTCATGGCAGAATCAAAGAGTAGGTTCGCCACATTCTGGTCATTTATGCTCTCAAAGAATCCGAAAAATCCTGTTTTTTCATTGTAGAGTTGGTTGTGGATATAATTTATATGAGCGGATATTCTTCCAACAGGCTCTCCATCTTTATAGACAATTAAATATTCAACATCAGCATGTTTATGGAAAGGATGTTTATCCTTTGAAAGGAGTTCAAGCTGGTCAACTATCAGAGGAGGGACCCACTGGGGAATATTCTTGTAAATTTTCCATGCCATTTTAATAAATTTTTTAAGTTCCCTTTTATTGGAAACCTTCCTTACTTCATACATCCTTTAACTCCTTTATATTAAATTTCCCTATACGGGATAATTTTTCTTTTATCTCCTCAGCTCTCCCAAGAAGCAGAATTGAGAAGTTTTCAGTGGATAGATGTCTTCTTGATGCCTCCTCAACCTCCCTTATGCTAAGTCCTTCAACCCTATCGAGAAAGTCCTTGAGATAGCTTTTTGGTAAATTGTAGAATTCAATCTCCGCAATTTTTCCTGCAAGCTCAGAATTAGTCTGAAGTGTGGATGGGAACTTCCCTCTTACAAATTTTTTTACCCTTCTCAGCTCCTCCTCTTTTATCCCATTCTCAACGAAATTGTCAACCTCCTTTTTTATAGTATCAATTATCTCATAGACTGATTCATTTTTTGTAAATGTAGATATGGAGAACAATCCACCGTATTTGAAAGACTGGATAGATGAGTTTATTGCGTAAGAAAGTCCAAGTCCCCCTCTTATTTTACTTATCAGTCTTGATGTGAATAGATTTCCGAGAATTGCATTCCCCACAACAGCGGGTATAAAGTCAGGTTCTCCTCTTTTAAGTAATGATAATTTGCCCATTCTTATCTGTGTTTGTGTTGAATCCTGGTCATTTATAATTAAAAATTCTTCCTCCCTTTTAGAAATTTTTATATAAGGTTCAAGACCAATTGATGAAGTTGATTTCCAAGAAGAAAGATTTTCTTCAATAATTTTAAACGAGTTTTCATTAAAATCTCCAACAAAAACTATAAAGGAATTTTCAGGTATTACCCTTTCCTTGTAGAATTTCAGAATATCTTCCCTTTCTATTCTCTTGATTGAATTGGGATACCCTATTGAGGAGTGGGCATAGGGAGTGTTCTGGAAAATCATTTCGTAGAAACATTTTGATGCAATCAGGGCGGGGTCATCCTTTTCGTCCTTTAAAATATTGAGAGCTTTCTCCTTCTCCTTTTCAATTTCATTTTCTTCAAAAACTGGATTTAAAATTATATCAGAAAGGATTTCAATCCCCTTGAAAAGATTCTTCGATAAAAGCTCCATATTAAAAATTGTAAAGTCCTTTGATGTGTAGACATCAAGAGAGGCTCCAATCTTTTCAATTTCAAAAGAAATGGTTTTGGAATCCCTTTTTTTTGTCCCAGTTATCATTGTTTTAAAAACAAGTCTTGCAAGACCTTCCTTTCCCTTGGGATCCAAAGAGGAACCAGCCTTTATAACTATTAAAACTGTGCAGAGGGGGAATTCTTTTTTAGAAAGAGATAATACCTTTGTTCTACATCCAAGTTCCCACTCTTGCCAGGAAATTGATTTAAAAGATCTGCTCATTTTCTTTTATAGTTTTTAGGTATCATTGAAACAACCGTTCTCCTCATGTCATCAAAATATTTTTTTGCACATTCAATAACTCTTTTTTTATCAACCCTTTCATACTCATTAAGAATATCCTTTAACCTTTTCCAGTCACCCAGAAGTAGCTCGTAGGAACCTATCATATGGGCAATTCCACTGTTTGTTTGCAATCCTTTTACAAATTCAGTGAACATAATATTTTTTGCTTTATCTAACTCTTCGTCCATAAGATTCCCATTTTTTATTTTTTCTATTTCTGAATAAATTATCTCTTCTACAACTTCAATTCTCTCATTTTCCTTCAATATACAATGAATTGTGAAAAGGGAAGGGTCGAACCTCCATGGAAAATCTGCAGAAACCGATATCGCATGGAGAGATTCCTGAACAAGTTCTCTGTAAAATCTTGAACTCCTTCCGCTTGCAAGAATGATCTGGAGAATGTCAAGAAGAATACAATCTTTGCTTCCTGCTTCCACACAAAGATAGGAAATCATTATGGATGGAACTTCTACATCATGGACAATAACCCCTCTTCTTTCTCCAGGGTAAGGCTTTTCTCTTGGAATGAGTAACTTAGGGATTGAACGGCCGGAAATATCCCCAAATTTCTCCCTGACAATTTTTTCAACCTTCTCTCTTTCTATATCTCCAGAAATTATCAAAAGGGAATTGTTGGGAACATAATAATTCTTATAATAATTTTCAAGTTCCTCACCTTTTATATTTACCAGATCCTCCATGTATCCAATAACAGGATATCTATAAGGATGTTCAAGGTATGAAAGAGCGTAAAGTGCCTCTTCCTGAATTCCATAGGGTAGATTTTCCGTTCTGAACCTTCTCTCCTCCATGACAACGCTTCTTTCACATTCAATAATATTCTCCACAAATTTAAGGTTTTGCATTCTTTCCGCTTCCATCTCTATAACTTTTTCAATAGCATCTGGAGGGAATTCATCGTAATAAACTGTCCAATCCTGAGATGTGTAAGCGTTTGAATCGCCTCCATTCTCTTCGAGTATTCTATCAAATTCCCTTGGAGAAAGATTCTCTGTCTCATTGAACATCATATGCTCAAGGAAATGGGATATTCCTCTTATTCCAGGAAACTCATTTCTTGAACCTGTTTTGTAGAAGATGTAAAGACTTACAAGAGGGAGATCATGTTTTTCTATTAGGATAAACTTTAACCCATTTTCAAGGATACAAGAGTGAGTTGAACGGAATATTTCATCTAAAATTTTCTCTTCGATTATCATTTTTTAATTCTTCCTCTTGTCACAAAAATTTCAGCGCTTACTGTTTCAACAGCCTTTGTGCAGATATCTTTTTTTTCAGAACATACAAGAAATTTCAATTCGAAAGATAGCTCTCTTTTTCCCGATTTAGCTTTTTCATCCACTGTAAAGGGTATTTCAATGCCTTCCTTCAGATTTAAGTAAGAGTTTTCTTTTTTCTGAAGGATAGGAAGATTCATTTCAGAAGATTTGAAAATTTCTTTTGGAAATATAATTCCTTCTACTGGAATGCATTTTATAATAAGGGGTGGAGCGGGTTTTACATAAGTTCCTTTTGAAAGTTCAATAAAAATAATAATCTTCCCCGCTTCTCCTTTTTTCAAATAGTTGGGCTTGGCAACAGCACTGAGCTTGTAGTCAGGATTGATTACTCCCTGACCCATCAGAAAAAAAGAGAGTAATAAAACTATCTTTTTCATAAAATAGATTTTACATTAAGATTTGTTTCTTTCCAAAATTAATTTTTTTTATCCTCCACTTTTTTTCGTTTTT
Source organism: uncultured Clostridia bacterium (assembly GCA_964649495.1). Taxonomy (GTDB): domain Bacteria; phylum Acidobacteriota; class Aminicenantia; order JBFLYD01; family JBBIMS01; genus JBBIMS01. The sequence goes on from CAZYPR010000037.1 coordinate 5,446, forward strand.
CTTGCCATTCTCATTCTTTTTTTCTCTCTAACTACCAACTCATTTTCAAAGTTATCCTCGCTTCTCGAGGTTGTTGCCTTCCCCAGACCTGTCCGAAAGCCAGTGTGTCCTCTTTGACATAGGAAACAGGTTTCTGGCTGTTTAAAAGATTAAATATGTCCAATCTTAAATCTACTTTTAGATTTTCAGGAAAAGATTTTATTAACCTTGAAAGGAGAATGCTTTTTTGAAGACCCATGTCAATGTAAAAGTGGGGTGGTGTTTCCCTTGAGCCTCTTCCTTCTGGAAAAGCGTAATAACCGAAAAATGGAACAAGTCCGAGTTTTTCCCAGTGATAACCCGAGAGCCACTCAAAGGCAATGGAAAAGAGTGTTTTAAAAGGTCCAATACAGTTCAGATTGAACTTTATTTGATGGTCCACAGAGTAAGGGAGCTTTCCATACCATCCTTCATCTCCATACTCCCTTCCTCCAAGGCCTCCAAAACCCCAGTCGAAAAGTTCTTTCAGTTCCTTTAGTTCTGGAAGAGGAGGGACGAATATATGTTTTCCAAAAAGGCTTACATAGTTTGTTCCGCCTTCTTCCTGACCCCAGGAGCCAGTTTCTACCTGTCCTGGATTTGTTCCTTTTGCAGAAGAGTAGCAATAGGAAAAATTAAGACTCAAAGCATCTTTGACCCTTCCGTTTATTTCAATCTCAAATCCCCTGTAATTCCTTCTTTTGAACTCAAAATTGTCGAATACAAATTTGTAGTAAGGAGGATTTGGATCAAAAACTCCTAAAAGTTCGAGGAGATTCTTCGAATCTGTTTGCACATATCTTGCTTTTAATGCCCAGTTCCTTCCAAACATTCTGTCGTATTCAATTAAATAGCGAGTAAGACGATTTGGCTTTATATTTTCCGCAATATCGTAAGGACCCCTTTTTTCCTCATTGAGGAATTTCCAGTTGGAGGGATTGTGGAGCTGGGAAGGTGTGGGATTCTCAGGTCCAATCCATGTGTATCTCCTGAACTGGAGTGGAGCCTGGGGGTTAAAGAAAGCAAGATGAAAAGTCGTGGTTGTATCTGTGAAGATTCCCCATCCAAGCTTTATTATGTTTTTCCCATCCTTTGTTAAATTGTAAGTAAGTGAAAATCTTGGAGAGAGAAAGTCTCTTATGTCCCACTTCCAGAGCACATTCCCTTTGTCATCGTAATTCGTTTGAGTTGCGGACCTGAATCCAATCAGAAGGGTGAATCTTTCAAAACTTAATCTGTCTTTAAGATAGATTCCAATCCCTCCAATTGAATTTACAAAATTGAAATTTCCATACTCCCATAAAAGGGAAGGAGTTCTTTTACCTTCCTTCCAGCTCTTGAAGGAATATTTTGTTCCGTTCTCAAATTCATTTCCAGGAAAGGGGTCTTCTCCTTTCCCTGTAAATTCTGACCAGAACTCCGAAGAATTCTTGTAAATTTCAAAACCCGCTCCAAGCTCATGATTTCCGAGCTCTTTTAGAGGAAGAACATGGTTTACCCTGAAAACAAAATTGAATATTCTTTCATTGTCAACAACTTTTCCTATGGAGTTATTAATGTTTTGAGCTGTATCTTCTATAAAATAGAGGGCGGGTCCCATATCTCCGTGGGAAGGCTCAAAAGATGATTTTGAATCTGTGATTCCTATTGAGCTTTCAAAGAATGTATTTGCTGATATAATCCCTTTGTAATTCACCCTTAACATTGTGTCAGTAAAACTTTCCTTTTTGTAAAGTTCTCTAAATCCTATTCCTCCTTTCTGAGAGAGTAGATTTGATAAAGAACCACTAAGGGAAATCTGATGGCTTGGATTTAAAGCGATGTAAACTTTTCCAAAAAAGTTGTGGGTTAATGTCTCCCTTTCTCCCCCTGGGATGAACATGTAGTCGAGAAAATTATCTGAGGTAATATCTTTGTTAAAGAATGTATTTTCAGAAATAAAAAACCATATCCTGTCCCTTTTTATTGGTCCTCCAAGATTAAAATAATTGTTGTATCTTGAATAGTCAGCAGGCTCAAAGGATATTGAAAGTTGTGGTTCTCTTCCCGCCTGTAAAGATTTGTCAACAAAAAGTGTCCCCAATTCTCCATGGAATTCATTCCCGCCTGATTTAGTGAGGACATTCACAATCCCTCCAAAGCTTGAGGCATGCTCAGGGCTAAAGGGATCAGATATTATCTGAATTTCTTCAAGGGCATCGAAATTTACCCTAACTCCATCCTTTGCAAGCCTTACTCCTCTCACTGATAGACCATCAACAAGCCAGTTGTTCCCTTCCTCTCCCTCTCCTCTAAAACTTGGAAGACCATTTTCAGTTGTTCCTCTTCTTGTGTTCATCCTAACCCCTGTAACTCCTGGTGCAAATTTCACAATGTCTGCAACTGTTCTTGTCTGACTTGGGAGAATTACAAGATCCTCAGATGTTATCCTATAGCTTGTATCTGCAGTGGATTTATCAATAAGGGGAGGCTCAGCAACAACCAGAACACTCTCCTCGATTTTTTTCTCCTCCATTATAACTTTGACAGTGGTTGTGAGTCCAAGTTTAACCTCAACTTTATCCACTATAACAGTTGTAAAATTTTGAAGCTCAAAGGTGAGCTTGTAAATTCCTGGAGGGAGGAGAGGAATGATAAAATTTCCATCAATTAAAGTGTTTGTTGTCCTTTTTCCTTGAAGTTTTGGACTTTCTGCAGTTATTGTAACACCTGGAAGAGGCTCTCCATTTTTATCTGTCACTTTCCCATTTATCTCTCCTGTCTCAAGGGAAAAGGCTCTTGGAGATGTGAAGAGAACAATAAGAATAGAGAGAAATATTATCCTCTTCATCCTTTTTTCCTTATTGAAAATTTAGTTGATCTTTAAATTACTTACAGTTTGTAACTTATAGAAATTGTTGGAACAATAATTTTCATCTTGTAGGTGCCTGGCATGTTATGGAGAGATGGAGTTATGTCTCTGTCAGCTCCCATTAAATACTCAAATCCAAAATCAATATTCATCTTTCCTGCTTTATATCCAAATCCAACAGTTATTACATTATTTGTGAAAATTGGAAGAAGAATATTCATTGTTTCATCAGGAGCAGGGGCGGGATCGTGGTAGTAGCCCACTCTCAAAGCTATATTTTCCTTCAAAAGATATTCCAACCCGAACCTTATCTGTAAAGTGTCGTCCCAGTAGAAGTATAATTCCTCTTCTTTTTCAGGTGTTAGGGAAAATAGAAGCTTCCATGCAGATGATTTATAGTCTGTTTTTACAACATCTATATCACTCCATTTTGTCCACTGGAGATCAGCTGTTAAAGTGAGTTTTTCAGTTGGTTTAAATGCTATACCTCCTCCGATCCAGATGGGCCATGTGATATCCCTTTCAAGGTCTGATTCAATTGGGACTCCCAGATAGGAGTATGCCTTGAGAGCTTCCATTTTTGCAGAACCTTCAAAGGAGACCTTTGAGGAAGTTTTAAATGTTAGTCCAAGACTGAGTTTATCTGTTGGTTTTGCCATCAATCCTATTGTTGCGCCAATACCCCATCCAGTTGCTGAATCAGAATACTGTTCAGATTTTGCTGATGTTTTCAAATCCATCATTCCATAATTTATGTTAAGAGTTGCTCCCGCAGAGAATTTGTCAGAAAATTTGTAGGCGATAACAGGGGAGAAGGAGATAACCGCAATTTTGCTCATCCATTCAATGGTTTTACCACCTGATAAAGCTCTTAAATCCTCTCCTTTCCAATCTGAACCAAGTCCTGATGGAATATAAACTCCAATACCACCAAAGATTTTATCCGTGAGGGGTCTGTAGAATCCAGCCATTCCAGAGATGTAGTGTTTTGTGAAGCTGGTATCAATCTTTGCAATGGAGAGGGCATAACTTCCATTGGGAATAACATCAGTAAGGTAGAATCCGAAATAAGGGGAGTCGAATTGGGTTATTCCTGCAGGATTCCAGTAAATGGCGCTGAAGTCATTGGCAAGCCCGATGAATGCTCCTCCCATTGAGAGAGCCTTTGAACCAAGGCTGTTTAAATTCAATCCATTCCCAAAGAGAGAAGCACTGAGGAAAACAAGAAAGGATACAAAAATCGCTTTTCTCATCCTTGAGCCTCCTTAAAAATTTAATATTGCTACTTTCTTTAAAATCTTTAATCATTTGATTAAGAAATTTTTAATCTATTATTCATAATAATCAGTTTTACTTCTCTTATAAGTCTTACTCTTTTCATCATAATTATAATACTCAGAACAAAAATCAAAGTCAAAATTTTGAAATTCAGATTTAATGAAGTAAAATTTAAAACTTATGAAAAAGTTTTTACTCCTGTCAATTTTATCATTCATTTTTTGTGAAGCTGTTGTAAACTTCACCCTTGATCCCTGCCCTTTTCACTCTTTCGAAACAATCCATTTTTCAAAAAAAGGTATTAATTTTCATAACTGCACTTGTGTCTTTTTTAATCTTTTCTTTCTCAATTCTTATATTTTCGTTTCAATTTTAAAAGTTTTGAATGATGAAATAAATGAAGTCATCCTTTTCTTATATTCTGTTTTATTGAAAGAAATTTTTCATCCACCGAGATGATTTCTCCCTCATAACTCTCTTATAAATCTAACTGAGAGGTATTCTATGAAAAAATCAATTTTATTTTCTTTTATAATATTTTTTCCTTTTAACTTGCTTGCCAAAGAAACTCTAAAAATTGAAGAGGCTATCTCTATTGCTCTTAATTCCAATCCTGAAGTCATGAAATTTAATGAAAAGGTTAAAGAGGCAGAGGGAAGGAGGATGCAACTTGAAGCTTACCCAAACCATGAAATTGTTTTCAGTAGAGAGGGTCTTAATGGAAAGATTAACGGAGAAAGTGAAACTATTTTTGGAATCTTCCAGAATATTGAATTTTTAGGAAAGAGAGGCATCAGGAAAAGTATGGGAGAAATAGAGGAAGAGATAGCAAAAATGGAACTGGAAAAAGTAAAGAGAGTTGTTATTTCAAAAGTTAAAAAAGCTTATTTTAAAGCTGTTTTTGCAAAGGAGAGGATAATGATACTTCAGGATATTAAAGAAATCCTTGATGACTATATTGAGGGTGCAACTTTAAAGTATCAAGCGGGTGAAATTCCTTTTTCGGAAGTTCTCAGAGGAAGGGTTGAGCGTTTAAAATTGAAAAATGAGATTCTCGAAGGAGAAAAAGAGCTTAGGGAAAAGATTACAGAACTCGGGAATTTACTTGGCAAAAAATTTTTAGAAGAAATTGATTTGTCTTCACCTCTTCAGTTCCAACCTTTTGAAAAAAGCCTTGAAAAACTTATTGAAGAATGCAATTCATTGCCTGTTTTAAAAATTGAAGAACTGAAATTGAAGCTTTCAAATAAAGGCACACAGCTTTCAGAGAAATCTTTTTATCCTGACCTTAGAATTGGGTTTTTCTATCCAAGTTTAAGGAGAGGAGCATGGGGCTTTGAGTTTGGACTTTCAATACCTTTATTTCAAAAAGGGTTAAAAGGAGCTATATTGAAAGCCAAATCTAAAAAATCGGAGGATCAAATTTCTTTCGAATCCAAAAAAAGGGAAATTTCCTCACTGCTGGAGAGCCTTTATTTTAGTTTAAAAAATTCAGAGGAAATAATTAGAAATTATGAAATATCGATTTTCCCAGAGCTTAAAGATCTTTTTTCTTCAGCCCTTTCCAATTATCAGAGTGGCATTATCTCTTCTCTTGAATTTTTTGATATATTAAGAATGTTTAAGACTGCAAAGATTGAGTATAAAAGAGAAATTCTTAATTATATCAATATTGTTTCCACCATTGAATCTGCAGGCGAGGAGGAATAAAGATGAAGTATTTTAAGATTTTAACTTTTATTTTTCTTATATTATATTTTTCAGGATGCAAAGAAAAAGTTTCTGGAAATAAAAAAATTGATGAAAAATTAGAAATAAAGAATAAGTTTGAGTTAAGTGAAGAGGCTTTTAAACTTTCAGATATTAAAATTGATGAGGTTAAAAGGAAGAGTTTTTCTGAATTAATTAAAATCCCTGGAGAAGTTTCATTCAATTACAGAAAATTAGCTCACATAACAACAATATTTTCTGGAATAGTGAAGGAAGTTTATGTTTTTGAAGGTGATAAAGTAAAAAAAGGGGAAAAGATTGCAGGCTTATTCAGTAAGGATTTTCTTTCTGCCCAATCGGATTATCTCTTGACTTTAAACAGATATAGAAAGGCAATAGAAAAAGGTGACAAAGAAGAGATAAGTTTATCTCAAAGGATGCTATCATCCGCAAGACAGAAATTGACTATCATGGGTCTTGAGGATGAAGATATAAATTTTATTCTTAGTAAGGGAGAGGTTAGTTCCATACTCTATATCAGGGCTCCCATAAATGGAACTGTTATAGAAAGTAGTGCTATAACTGGAGCATCATTTTCAGAGGGCACCACACTCTTCAAGATTGCAGAGATTGAAAATTTGTGGGTAAATGTAAACATTTACGAAAAGAATATCTATAAAATTGAACCAGGCTCGCCAGCAATAGTAAAAATTTCATCTCTTCCTGATAGAGAATTTAAAGGAAAACTAACAGTGATAGGGGATGTGGTGGACAAAGAGACAAGAACAGTGAAGGGGAGAGTTGAAGTGTCTGATAGAACCGGGACATTAAAACCTGGAATGTTTGTGGAGGCTTTTTTCAAGAGTAAAGAAAGTAAAGAGATTATTTCAATACCAGAATCTGCAGTGATAAAAATGGAAGGGAAGGACTGGGTATTCGTTTTTTCTGACAGGAATACCTTTGAACTAAGGGAAGTTAAACTAGGAAGAAATTTTGAAAGATTCAGAGAAGTTATAGATGGACTGAAAGAGGGTGAGAAGATTGTAAGTGAGGGAGGTTTTATTCTCAAATCCCACATTCTTAAGGAAAGAATGGAGGTTGAGTAAATGCTAACAAAAATTATTTCCTTTTTCCTTGAAAACAGATTTATAGTTTTTCTTGGAATTACCTTGATAGTAGCACTTGGAATCTATTCCTTTATGAATCTAAAAATGGATGCTTTCCCTGATGTTACAAATATACAAGTTGAAATAATAGCAAGCTCTTCTACCCTCTCTCCTCTTGAAATGGAAAAATTCGTTACTTATCCTATTGAGAACTCTTTGAGAAGTATTCCGGGTCTATCAAACATTCGCTCTATAACAAAATTTGGTATTTCAGTTATCACTGCTATTTTCAATGATAATGTAGATATATATTTTGCAAGACAGCAAGTTTTTGAGAGGATTCAGGGAATAAGGGATAAACTTCCAAAAGAGATAGAAGTCGAGATAGGACCTGTTACCACTGCCATGGGAGAAATTTATCAGTATACACTGGAATGTAAAAAACCTCTTTCAAAGGATGAGATTGAAAATCTTACAATGCTTAGAACTATTCAGGATTATATAGTTGCTCCTTTACTTAAAAATGTTAAAGGTGTAAGTGATATAAACTCTTTTGGAGGATATATAGAACAGATAAATGTTCTTGTTGAACCTTCAAAACTATACAGATACAATCTTTCCATAAATGATATTTCTGAAGCTATTGAAAAAAACAACATGAATGTAGGAGGGGGTCTCATTTCACGGCATTCAGAACAATTGATTGTTCAGGGGATTGGGATGTTCTCCTCTCTAATTGACATAGAAAATATTGTTATTAAATCAAGGGATGGAGTTCCTGTTTATTTAAAAGATGTTGCTAATGTCAAACTATCCCATGCCTTTAGGAGGGGCGGAGCTATAAAGGATGGAAAGGAAGAAGTAGTTGGCGGAATTGTAATGATGTTAAGGGGCGAAAATAGCAGTGAGGTTGTGGAAAGAGTCGAGAAAAGAATTCAAGAGATAAACAGTGAAAACATTCTTCCAGAAGGAGTTAGAATAAAGCCTTACTATAAAAGATCTGAAATAATCAAAAAAAGTATAAATACTGTGATAAAAGCTATTGGAGAAGGAGGATTACTTGTAATTGTTGTGATATTTCTTTTTATAAGACAGTTGAGAGGGGCTATGATAGTTGTCCTTTCCCTCCCCCTTACCGCTCTGCTAACATTTGTAATAATGAAATTATTTCGTATAAGCGCAAACCTGATGTCCCTTGGTGGGATTGCTATTTCAATAGGAATGATTGTAGATGCAAGCATAATTCAAGTTGAGAATGTTCAGCGTCATCTCAGCGAAAGTGAAGGGAAGATATTTTCAACTGTTCTTAAATCTGTTCTTGAAGTGAGAAAGCCATCAATTTTTGGAGAAATAATCATAGCTTCTGTATTCTTACCAATATTATCCCTTCATGGCATGGAGGGGAAAATGTTCTCTCCCCTTGCTATTACTGTTATAATTGCTCTCCTTGCTTCTCTTTCAATTTCCATCCTTTTTGTCCCTACTTTATGTTATGTTTTTCTGAAACCTTCAAAGAAAAAGGATACATTCATTCTAAATTTTGCTAAGAAATTTTATTTGAAAATTCTAAGAATTGCCTTGAAAAGTAAGCTTTTTATAATTGTATTATTCATTATGGTCCTTACCGTTTCTCTCCTCCTTTACCCTCGATTGGGAAGGGAGTTTATTCCTGTTATGGATGAAGGAGCTTTTGATATGGACTTTCAGCTTCTTCCTGGTGTTTCTCTCGATAAGGCAATGGAGGTTTCAAAAATTGTTGGTTCGAAACTCATGAAATTCCCTGAGCTTGAAACTGTTGTTTCAAGAACAGGGCAGACTGGAATCGCTTTGGAAGCGAGAGGAGTCGAAAGGACTGGTTTTGTCGGAACATTAAAGCCAAAGTCAGAATGGATAACTTCAAAATCAAGGGAAGAACTATTTGAGAAAATAAGGAATTCTATTTCTGAGGTGCCAGGTATAGTTTTCAGTTTCAGCCAGCCTATTCAGTGCAGGATAAATGAGCTTATGGAAGGAACTAGGGCTTCTCTTATAGTGAAAATTTTTGGAGATGACATGGAGACTCTTATTCGAAAGGGAAAAGAGATAGAGTCGATTCTGAGGGAAATTAAGGGTTCAGAAGATATAATGTTAGAAAGTGTTTTTTATCAACCATATTTAACAGTAAATGTGGATCGAGATAAAATTGCAAGACATGGATTGAATGTAAAAGATGTTCTTGATACCTTTGAGCTTGCATTTGGAGAGAAGATTGCAACAAGGTATTATGAAGGCTCAAGATTCATAAATGTTGCCATAAGATTCCCTGATAATTTAAGAAATTCAACAAAATTTATAGAAGAAATTATGCTTAAGAATCCTTATGGATACTTAATTCCATTGAAAGAGGTGGTAAAAGTTATTGAAGTTGAAGGCCCCGGCCAGATTAGCAGAGAGAATGGGAAGAGAAGGATTGGTATAGAACTAAATGTTTCAGGAAGAGATATTGGAAGTTTTGTTGAAGAAGCGAGGAGAAGAATAAAAGAGAAAATTGTTTTACCTTCTGGATATTTTATTGAATGGGGTGGGGAGTTTGCACAGAGGCAAAAAACAATGAAAAGATTGATGCTTATAATGCCGATTGTTTTTATCTTTATATTTGTAATGTTATCAATTAGTTTTAATTCTGTAAAAAGGGCTTTTTTAGTCATTTTGCTCCTTCCTTTCTCTCTTGGAGGAGGAATTTTGGCATTGTATGTCTCCAATTTCGACATCTCTGTCCCTGCATCTTTAGGATTTATTGCAACATTTGGAATAGCTATCCTCAACGGGATTGTTCTTGTATCCTATATCCAGCAACTTGAGAAAGAGGGTATTCCTTTGAGGGATGCGATTTTAAAAGGGAGCGAGATTAGACTTAGACCCGTTTTAATGACAGCTTTTACAACTGCCTTTGGACTGATACCAATGCTAATTGCCACAGGTCCTGGTTCTGAAATTCAAAAACCCCTTGCTGTTGTTGTTGTCGGAGGCTTGCTTACATCAACAATTTTAACTTTAATATTTTTGCCCACTCTATACGAACTTTTTTCGAATAGATTGAAATAATTCTTAAAAAGGATTAAAGTAAATCTATGGAAAAGAAACCTTCAATTGCAGTAGATATTATTATTGAGTATCCTGAAGATGATTCAATTGTTCTTATTAAAAGAAAGAATCCTCCTTATGGATGGGCTATACCTGGTGGATTTATTGAATATGGAGAATCTGCAGAGGAAACAGCTATAAGAGAGGCAAAGGAGGAGACAAATCTTGACATTGAGCTGAAGGGGCAGTTACACACTTACTCCGAGAGCTGGAGAGATCCAAGAGGTCATACAATTTCAATAGTTTTTGTTGCGAAAGGAAGAGGGGAAGCAGTGGCAATGGATGATGCAAAAGGGTTGGGAATCTTCAAAGAAAATAATCTTCCAGAAGAGCTCGCCTTTGACCATAAAAGGATTCTAAATCATTATTTCAAAATGAAAAAATTCTTAAAATCCATTTCTTTTAGTTTTGACTCTTTAAATAGAATTTTTAGTGAAGATTAAGGTTTTCTCAATATTTTACTTTATTGCCTTAATTTGGAATTTTGATGCGTTAGTCTATAATAAATTTTTCAATTACCGCTCTTATGTTCCAGACTTCATTTTATTGGTTTTAAAGTTCCCTGTCAATTAGGAAGTTTGCTGGTCAGAAATTCTGCAAATTGGTATTCTCCTTTTCTTTAGAATTCAATTTATTTCTCAAAACGATATACCTGTGAAATATTATTCCCAGAAAAATTAAAAGAAAAATGATGACAAATATGTCAATAATTTCGCTGTACTTTCTGACAATCCACCACTGACTTTTAAGAAAAAACCCGAGATATGCAAGAAAGGTATTCCAAATCCCAGCGCCGATAATTGTATAGATAGAAAATCTTACATAATTCATTCTTCCAATTCCTGCGGGTATTGATATTAGATGCCTTACAACAGGAATGAATCTGCTTATAAATATTGTTCTATCTCCATATCTGTTGAAGAAATTTTCTGTGAGCTCAAGGTGGTGCAAATCAAGGAGGAGATACTTTCCAAATTTTTTTACAAATGGCTTACCTCCGTAAAAGCCCATAAGGTAAGAAAGTGTTGATCCAATAAGGCTTCCGATGGAACTGAAAAAAAACACAGCTATCCAGCTAAATTTTCCTTCATAGATTAGAAAGCCAGCGAAGGGCATAACAGCCTCACTGGGAACTGGAGCTATCATACTCTCAAGAGCCATTAAAATAGTTATTCCCGCATATCCAAGAGATGATATTAAAGATGTAATGAAATTAACAATATGCTCAGTCATAATAGAATTTTTTATTTTATATATCTACCTGAATAAAAGTCAATTTTTTAAAAGATTTTCTTGACAATGGAAAATTTTGGTGTTATAAAAATCCTTTGAAAGATAGAAAAGAGATGGGAATAAATCAAAATCCTTTCCATCTTAAAAAGAATCTGTTTTTAATTTTAAATTCTGCCTTTTTAATTTTCTATAGAAGGAGGTTTCTATGAAAAGTGTTTTGAGACTTTTTTTGGTCATGACCATAACAATGTTTTTTGCCTCCATCGCTTATTCACAGCCCACATATATAGGTGTTGACAAATGCAAAATCTGTCATAAATCAGAAGCAAAGGGGAATCAGTTCGGGAAATGGGTTGAGTCAAAACATTCAAAAGCGTATCAATCCCTAACAACTCCAAAGGCAAATGAAATTGCTGGAAAAGCGGAAATTAAAAATCCATCTGATTCTGATAAATGCATGTCATGTCATTCTCCTTATGGACAATCTGCTCCAACACTTAAAGGAGAAGGGGTAGGTTGTGAAGCTTGTCATGGACCAGGAAGTGATTACAAAGCAATGAATATTATGAAGGATAGAAATCTCGCTAAACAGAATGGATTGATTGTTTATGCAAACGAAGATGCAATAAAAGCTCTTTGTCTAAAATGTCACAAAAAGGGAAATCCTTACCATTCAGTTCCTGATTTTGATTTTGCAACTGCATGGAAGACAATTAGTCACTATTATCCGAAACAATAACGCAGGCTAAGGCTTGCAACTACCAATCAGCTAATAGCATTTTATATAAATATTTAAATTTTCTATTATTTTACCATCTCCAATTTTCAATTTTTAATTTACAATTCGTCCAACTTACCCTTCTTACTTTTCATAAATTTCTTCTTCTTTTCTTCTATCCCTTGACAATAATCAAAGTAATAATTAAACTTTTATGCTGATTCTCTGATAAGGAGATGAAAATGGAGGAAAGAAGAGGAACATGGGGCTCAAAACTTAAATTCATTCTTGCAGCTGCAGGTTCTGCAATCGGGCTTGGTAATGTGTGGAGATTTCCTACCTATACAGGACTTCATGGTGGCGCTGCATTTGTCCTTGTTTATATAATAGCTGTTTGTATTGTTGGAATTCCCCTTCTTGTTGCTGAACTGACAATAGGAAGGCACACCCAGAGAAATCCTGTAGGAGCTTTCAAAGCAATATCTCCAAAAAGTGGTTGGTTTGTTGTTGGATATCTAGGAATAATTACAGGAGTTTTTATTCTTTCCTATTATTCAGTAATTGCGGGATGGGTAATAGGATATATTTTTTTAACTGCATCGGGAAGTTTTAAAGGTGGTGATGAAGAATTAATAAGAAGAATATTTGAAATTGTAACTTCAAATCCTTTCATCCCAATTCTCCTTTTATTTGTTGTCATAGCTACAACTACATACATAATCTCAAGAGGGGTTCAAAAGGGGATTGAGGGATGGACAAAGGTTCTGATGCCAATACTTTTTCTTCTTTTAATAGGACTCGCTATAAGGTCTCTTACTTTACCTGGAGCTTCAAAGGGAATTCAATTCTACCTATCTCCCGACCTATCAAAAATAGATAGCATGGTAATTCTTGGTGCGATTGGACAGGCTCTCTTCTCTCTGAGTCTTGGAATGGGAACAATGTTAACCTATGGGAGCTATCTATCAAAAAAAGAAGACATCTTTTCCTCTTCCATTTGGGTAGCTTTTGCAGACACAGGGGTTGCATTCACAGCGGGTCTTGTCATATTCCCTGCTCTTTTCACAATTCACGGTTTATCTCCCGCGGAGGGTCCATCTTTAATCTTCAAAGTTCTTCCTGTTATATTCACAAAAATTCCTGGAGGATTGATTTTTGGAACCTCCTTTTTCATCCTTCTTACAATTGCTGCGATCACCTCCACAATTTCTCTTCTCGAAGTTCCTACAGCTTATTTTGTTGATGAGAAAAAATGGAAGAGATGGAAATCCGCTATTCTTTTAGGCTTTGTCTCATTTCTTCTCGGTATCCCCTCAGCCCTTTCAATGGGTGGAGTAAATTTTTTGAGTGCTCTACCAATTATTAAAATAGACTTCCTTTCTCTTATGGATATAATATGGGGAAATCTAAGTTTAATAATCGGGTCTTTCCTTATCGCAATTTTTGTGGGCTGGAAATGGGGGGTAAAGAATGCAATTTATGAGATTGAATCAACAGGTAAAAAATTTGTATTAAAGAATCTCTGGAAAATACTTATTAAGTTCATTTCTCCCATGGCAATAATTTTAATACTCTTGAACACTATTTATACTTATTTCGTAAAATAATTAAGAACTCAGGAGGAGAAATGGAAGTTTTTCTTGATTCTCTACTTGCTTTCTTCAAAGGATTAGCAGATTTCATGTGGGGGAACTGGATGATTGCCCTTCTTGTTGGAACTGGAATCCTCCTTTCCTTCAGAACAGGTTTTGTTCAGGTGAGAAAATTCTTTTACTCATTGAAGCTCATAGCAGAAGGGAGAGCCATGAAAAAGGAGTTTTCGGGAGGAGAAGGTGATATATCTCCCTTTGCAGCTCTTATGACCGCCCTTGCAGCAACAGTTGGGAATGGAAACATTGCGGGAGTCGCAACCGCAATTGCTACAGGAGGTCCTGGAGCACCTTTCTGGATGTGGGTTGCGGGCTTTTTTGGAATGGCTACAAAATATGCTGAATGTTTCCTCGGAGTCCTTTTCAGAAGAAAATCTCCCGATGGCTCTATGGCTGGTGGTCCAATGTATTATGCAAGGGATGGAATTAAAAATCAAACCTTAGCAAAGATTCTCGGAACATCCTTTGCCATAGCGGGAGCTATAACAGCTTTAATTGGGACAGGGAATATGATGCAATCCAACTCAATGGCTCTTGCCTTCAAAAATCAGTTTGGGGTTCCCTACTGGGTTTCAGGTCTTACCATTGCTTTCCTGACAGGGCTTGTGACAATAGGAGGTATAAAAAGGATTGGTATGGCATCTGAGAGACTTGTCCCAACAATGATCGTCCTTTATTTTCTTGGTTGCTCAGTTGTCATCCTTGCAAATATTACAAAACTTCCCCAGGCAATTGCCATCATTATTCAATCTGCTTTCACAACAAAAGCTCTTGGAGGAGCTCTGATAGGAACAACTGTCCAGAAAGCAATATCCCTTGGAGTTAGAAGGGGAGTTTTATCCAATGAGGCTGGACTTGGTTCTGCTGCAATTGCCCAGAGTGCATCAAAATCTCCTGACCCTTCAAGGAATGGACTCCTTGGAATGACAGGTGTTTTTATTGACACTCTTTTTGTAAATACTCTTACAACATTAACAATTGTAATTTCAGGCGTATATGTAAAAACAGAGGCAATGGGAGTAAAGGGTGAGGCTCTCACATCTACTGCTTTAACCCAAGCTGCCTTCAACACTGTAATTCCCTACGGAGGTCTTATTGTGGCTCTCTGTTCCTTCCTTTTTGGCTACACAACTCTTCTTGGCTGGTCATACTATGGAGAAAAATGCACTGAATACATCTTGGGATTCAGAGTTGTAAAGCTATATAGATGGGCATTTGTAATTCTTGTCTTCATCGGTTCTCTCATGCAGGGTAAACATATCAATATTGTCTGGTATATAGGAGACTCTGCAAATGCATTTATGGCAATTCCGAATCTAATTGCACTCCTTGCATTAAACTCTTTTGTTAAGAAAATTACTTATGAAGCATTCTATTCAAAGAGATGAGAGAAGAAAGATTTTCTAAGCTGGGTTTTATTCTTTCAGGGCTCGGAATGGCTATAGGAACAGGAAACATATGGAGGTTCCCAAGGGTAATAACTCAGAATGGTGGCGGTGCTTTTATAATTCCATGGCTTATATTCCTTTTTCTCTGGTGCTTACCCCTTATGATAACTGAAATCACAATAGGAAGGAGTTTCAGGAAAGGTGTTCTGAGTTCCTTTAAAGAGGGAATGGGAGATAAATTCACATGGCTTGGAGCTTTTGTAGCATGGGTTTCAACAGCAATTCTCTTTTATTATTCAGTTGTTGTTGGCTGGTGCATAAAATATATTTTTGCCTCTATTCTGAACTATAAAGAACTTCAGAGAGCAGAGAATTTTTGGCTCTCCTTTACTTCTAATTATCAGCCTTTTCTTTTTAATGCAATCTCCTTACTAATAGGTGGTATGGTAATTATTGCGGGTGTCTCCTCTGGTATTGAAAGGGTAAACAAAATTTTGATCCCCTCCCTTTTCTTAATTTTAATTGCAGGAGTTATAAGGAGCTTTACCCTTCCTGGAGCCATAAAAGGTTTTGACTTTCTCTTTTCACCAAATTTTTCCCTTTTGAAAGATTACAATGTCTGGTTAAATGCTTTAAGTCAGGCTGCCTGGTCAACAGGAGCGGGATGGGGTTTGATTCTCACATATGCGGTTTACATGAGCAAAAGGGAAGATACAGTTTTAACTTCATCCACAATTGTTTTTGGAGATTACTCTGCTTCTATCCTTGCGGGAATGACAGTTGTTCCAACACTCTTTTATGCCCTCGGACTCAATGAAAAAGCCCTTTCCGATATAATGAAAACATCCAATCAGGGATTGACTTTTATTTCAGTTCCATCCCTTTTCCAGAAACTTCCAATGGGGCAGATTCTCCTTTTAATATTCTTTACTGCTCTATTCTTTGCTGCATTCACATCCCTTCTTTCCCTCATTGAACTTCCCACAAGAATACTCATGGATTCAGGGCTTTCAAGAAAAAAAGCTGTAGTTTTTGTAATAATTGCATCATTTATAATGGGGACTCCTTCAGCCATTTCAATGAAATTCTTCAACAATCAGGACTGGACATGGGGACTTGCTCTCATGGTTTCAGGATTTTTCTTCTCCCTCTTTGTAATTAAATTTGGAACTGAAAAATTTAGAAAAGAATTGATAGAGCCAAATTCGAAAATCAAAATAGGGAAATTCTTTGATATAACAGTGAAATTCCTTATACCCCTTGAATTTTTGATTCTTTTAATTTGGTGGTTCTATCAAAGTATAAAATGGGAGAAGTGGTATAGAGTTTTTGGGGAGTATAGCCTTCTCTCTGTTGTTCTTCAGTGGATAATTTTTGGATCCATCTTCCTTTTATTCAATAAAAAACTTTCTGAGAAGGTTGCAAAATGAGCAAAACTGGAATAATCTTTTTGATTTTAACAATTTTGATCTGCTTTGGCGGTTTTGCCCTTTCAATTTTTCTCTCTATGAAAATAAATATTGAAAAAGGGGGAGAGGCTGAGGAAAAAGAGTGAAGAGGGAAGATACAAAGAGAATTGAGAGTATTTTTAGAGGGGAAAGACTGAATCTAAGAAAAAGGGTTCTCCTTAAAAGATACACTACCTTCAAAATTGGTGGAAAGGCAAAGTATTTTATAACTGTAAAAAAGATTGAAAAACTTATATCTGCAGTTAAAATTGCAAGGGAAATGAAAATTAGATTCATAGTTATCGGTGGGGGTTCCAATATTCTTTTCGATAGCAGAGGCTTTGATGGTCTTGTAATTCGGAACAAATGTGAAAGGGTAAAGATTAGAAAGGGTGGAATTGTTGAAGCTTATTCAGGAACATCTCTGAAAAAACTTATTAAAAAATGTGCAAAGCATTCCCTTGAAGGGCTCGAACCTTTGTTCGGAATACCAGGGAGTGTTGGAGGTGCAATTTATGGGAATGCGGGAGCTTACGGAAAATCAATTTCAGATTTTATAGAAGAAGTTGAGGTTCTCAATGAAAAAGGTGAAAGGAAAGTTTATAAAAGAGAGGAGATAAAATTTGCCTATAGAGAATCAGGTTTCAAGAATAGCGATGAAATAATTTTAAGGGCTAAATTTAATTTAAAAAGAGGTAAGAAAAGAGAGATTCTTTCAAGGATTAGAGAAATATGGGAAAAAAGGAGAGAAAGGATTCCTCCATATCCATGTGCGGGAAGCTATTTTAAAAACATTCTTAAGGAAGATGGGAAAAAAATCCCTGCGGGTGAGCTTATTGAAAGAGCGGGCCTCAAAGGATTCAGATTGGGAGAAGCTTGTATATGGGAGGGGCATGCAAATTTCATAATAAATCTTGGTAAGGCTGATTCTTCCCAGATTCTATCCCTTGCTGAGAGAGTCAAATCAACTGTTAAGGAGAAATTCGGTTTTGAACTTGAAGAGGAAGTGAGTTTTATTCCTGAAAAGGGGGGATAAATGCCATCTCCATTGGGACATACCCTATTTTCACTATCAATAATGAGAGTTACAGGAAAAGAAATTTTTAAAAATAAGTTTTTGCTTTTAACAGGTTTATTTTTTGGACTTCTCCCTGATATAGACCTTGCTCTTATAATTGTCTTTGGATTTAAAGAGGGAGGGAAATACCACCAAATTTACACCCACTCAATTTTCATCGTGATTCTGACTTTTATTTTCCTTATATTTTTTTCAAAAAATCTGAGGTTGAGTCTTCTCCTCTCCTCTCTTTCTCTCTCTCACATAATTCTTGACATTTTTTCCATTGATTTGAAACCTCCAATTGGAGTTCCGCTTTTCGCTCCCTTCTCCTCCTTTACTCTTAATTTCGGAATACTCCCAAAGATCGAAAAATCCTCTCTTCATTCCCTTTTCTCCTGGAACAATATAAAGGCAATGATAATAGAAACCCTCATTTTCCTTCCCATTCTTATAGTTTCTTTTTATCTTACAAGAGAAAAAAGAAATTCACCTAAATTCCACAAAATTTCTTAAAAAATTGGAAATTGACGAATCATTTCCAAGAAAATATAATTTTTATGAGGTGTAAAGTGATTAAAAAATTTCTATCTTTGATTTTCATTCTCTCTCTAATTTCCTGCTCAATTCTTGAAAAAAGGGAGAGACTCGACCCAGAAAGTGAGGATTTCCTTTCCAAGACAAGATACATCATAACTTCTCAAGAGAAAAAAGAGTTTCTCAAATTGCCTCCTGAAAAAAGAAAAGACTTCATTGAGGAGTTCTGGGCAAGGAGACCTGCGGGGTTCAAAGAGGAATATTATAAAAGGATTGAGGAAGCAAACAGATTATTCAGGGGAGGGGGGTTGCCGGGATGGCTTCAGGATAGAGGGATGGTTTATATAATTTATGGTCCCCCAACTCAGGTAGAGAGATACCCAATGGGCTCAGCCACTTACCCCTATGCTCATGAAATCTGGTACTATGAGTATTTACCGATTGTCTTCCACGATCCTTACAATTCTGGAGATTACAAATTGACCGATGAAAGCAGATTCATTATTGATACAATAAGAAGTATTCCAACCTCCAAGATCCTTGATGCAAGACCAGCCAAAGAGAAAAAGGATAATCTTAGGTTTGAAACAGAAATTGAAAAAGTGGAGGATGGGGTAATACTAAAATTATCAATCCCTTATGAGAGCATATTATTAAGGGAGACCGATGGAAGGCTTGAGACAGAAATTGAAGCCAATCTAAATGTTTCAGGAGCTCAATCCTTAACAAAATCAGAAACTTTTAAAATCTCCCATTTAAAGGAAGAAATAGAGAAGATGAGTGAAAGATACTACAAAATTGAAATTCCATTGAAGCTTAAAAGCGGAAAATATAATGTGAAAATAACAATTTTAAACAGATTCTCAAGAGGAAAAAAGAGCAGTAAGATAAAGTTTTCAATATAGTTAAAATGAAATATATGAAATTACCCTTAAAAATAAAGGAGAATAGAAAAAGATGAAAAGAAAAATGAGAATTTTTCTGGACACTTTGATAATCTTAGCGCTAATAGTTCTGGTCTCCTGTGCAATATGGCAGAGGTTTAAGCCAGAATTTGATGGATCGCAAGCCCTTTTTTAAATAATCGGGTGAGTTCTAAAAAGAGGAGCTTAAAGAAGAAAGGAGCTTCTGAAATTGAAAAAGACAAAAAAAATCCTCTTGACAAGTCAGGGGGGAATCTATTAAAAACTATAGCTTAGGAGATGCAATAATAAATGTCAAGTAGAAGAAAAGGTGAAAAGAGGGAACT
>CAZYPR010000038.1:0-24458 GCA_964649495.1 uncultured Clostridia bacterium
AAAATGGTGGGTCTTTTTATTTTTTAGGAGGAATTATGGAGATTAAAAAGTTAAGAGGAAGGATAATGGGATGGGAGGATGTTCCCCTTGACATTGACACTCCAGTTTCAGCTTTTATAAAGTTGAGAAAAAACAATGCGACTTTTCTTCTTGAAAGTGTTGAGAAAGGGGAAAGGATTGGAAGGTATTCTTTTATAGGGCTTGAACCTGAAGAAAGAATAACTATCCTGGGGGATTCCCTTCAGAAGAGTGGAAAAGAAATGGTATTTGAGAGAGAAAAGGCAAAATTTATTTTTGATGACATTTTTTCCGAAAGATTTCAGGACGAATTTGATTCAATAGTTTTCACTGGAGGATGGGTGGGATACATTGGATATGAATTTGTCAGATTCCTCGAAGAGATAAACTTAAATAAAAAATCCCTATTCCCTGATCTTTTCTTTTTTAAGACGCAGAATTTAATTGTATTTGACCATGTTAAAAATAGTGTAAAGATAATTGTAGGAGGAGTGGATTTAAAAGAAAAAGAAATTAAAGAAAGAATTCAATCAATAAAAAATTCTCTCTTTTCTAAATCACCAAAAATGAAAAGGAAGAGAATTGAATGCAATGGTAGAAATTTAAATCAAAGTTTATCGAAAGAGGAGTTCTTGAAAAATGTTGGAATTACAAAGGAGTTCATTAGAAATGGAGATATATTTCAGGCTGTTTTATCCATCAGATTTGAAGGGAAAAGTTCTGCTGATCCTTTTGAAATTTATAGAGCTCTCAGAATTTTAAACCCATCCCCTTATATGTTTTATCTTAATTTTGGTGAGTTCCAGATTATAGGTTCATCCCCTGAATCCCATGTTAAAGTCGAGAAAGGGATTGTATCCATAAGACCAATTGCTGGAACAAGAAGAAGGGGGAGAAGCTTAGAAGAGGATTTAGAGCTGGAGAGGGAATTGATCAGCAATGAAAAGGAAAGGGCAGAACATATTATGTTAATTGATCTTGCAAGAAATGACCTTGGAAAAATCTGCGTTCCTGGAACAGTGGTTATTTCTGAGAAAATGATTATTGAAAGATATTCCCATGTAATGCATATTGTCTCTCAGGTTGATGGAAAGCTGGAAAAGGGACGAGATTTTTTTGACATACTCCAGGCAACTTTTCCCGCAGGAACAGTGACTGGAGCTCCCAAGTTAAGAGCAATGGAAATAATTGATAAGATGGAGCCTGTTGAAAGAGGACCTTATGGAGGGATTGTTGGATATGTGGGATTCAATGGGAATATGGATTTCTGTATTGGGATAAGAATGATTATTTTCAAAAAGGGAAAATTTTATCTTCAAGCAGGAGCGGGAATTGTGGATGGTTCTATCCCTGAAAATGAGTATAAAGAGATTATGAATAAAATGAAAGGGATGCATGAAGCGATTATAATAGCTGAGGAAGGGAGGTTGTTATGATTTTAATAATAGATAATTTTGATTCGTTTGTTTTCAATCTTTATCAAGAATTTAAAGTCTATTGTGAAGATGTAATTGTTCGGCGAAGGAACTCAATTTCTATAAAGGATGTAATTGAAATGTCTCCGGAGATGATTGTTATATCTCCTGGGCCTGGTAGACCTGAAGATGCTGTTCTATGCAATGGGATCATAAAGTATTTTACTGGGAAAGTTCCAATCCTTGGCGTATGTCTCGGACATCAGTGTATTGCCTATACCTTTGGAGGAAGAGTATTGAGGGCGAATAAAGTTATGCACGGAGTCACTTCTGAAATTTATCATGATGGTAGAACAATTTTCTATGATCTATCAAATCCCTTTGAAGCAACAAGATACCATTCTCTGATAGTTTCAGAGGAAAATTTACCTGAAGAGCTGGAGATATCTGCTTACACTGCTGAAGGAGAAATAATGGGAGTAAGAGTTAAAGGAACATTGACAGAGGGGGTTCAGTTCCATCCCGAGTCCTTTCTTACCTCTGAAGGAAAGAAACTAATAAGAAATTTCCTTGAGTTGGGAGGGAAAATATGATTCAGGAAGCAATAAGAGATTTGTGTGATGGGAATGATCTTAAAAGGGAAATTGTTGATTCAGCCCTTCAAGAAATAATTGAAGGGAAAGCCTCCTCTGCCCAGATATCAGCATTTCTTATTGCGCTTAAGATGAAGGGAGAGACACCAGAGGAAATATTTTCATTTGTAAAGAAATTTAGAGAATCTTCCAGAAAAATTTTCATTGAAAGGGAAGATGTTATTGATCTTTGTGGAACAGGTGGCGATGGAAAGTCAACTTTCAACATTTCAACAATTTCAGCTTTTGTTGTTGCGGGTGCAGAGGTTGGAGTTGCAAAACATGGTAATCGTGCCATATCGAGCAAATGTGGAAGTGCGGATCTTATTGAGGGACTTGGAATAAAACTCTCTGAATCTCCTGAAAAAATAAAAAAGTCGATAGATGAGATTGGCATTGGATTCATTTACGCTCCATTTTTCCATCCTTCAATGAAGAATGTCCAGCCTGTTAGAAGAGATATCGGAGTAAGAACAATCTTCAATGTTCTCGGTCCTCTTCTCAATCCCGCAGAAGTTAAAAGACAGTTGATAGGATTCTTTGATGAAAAAATTATGAGAAAAGTTTCAGGATTTATAAGAAATTTGGGCGGAGATAGGTATCTTCTTGTTCACTCTAAGGATGGGCTCGACGAAATATCCATATCTAAACCCACTTCCTGCATTTTATACAAGAATGGGGAAATTGAAGAAATGGAAATTGTTCCAGATGATTTGGGAATTAAAATGAGGGAAGCAAAAATAGATGTAAAAACAGTAGAAGAAAACATTGAAATTCTCTATTCAGTTCTCAAAAATGAAAATTCTGTCTACAGGGATATTGTTCTTTTAAATGCGGGCTCAGCTATTTTTGTCTCAGGGAAAGCGGAAGATTTAAAAGAGGGAGTGGAGATGGCTAAACACTCCATTGAATCAGGAAGAGCATTGAGGAAATTAAAAGATTTCATAAGATTTTACAAGGAGGAATAGATGAACTTCCTTGAAATAGTAAAAAAGAGTTCGGAGAAGGGAATAGTAGAAGAGCTTAAGAGGATAGAAAAACCTTTGTCACTTTCTGATTTCATAATAAGAAAAAATGGAATAATAGGCGAATTTAAGAGGGGAACACCAACGAAAAAATTCAGAATTGGACTTCTCCCAGAAGAGGTAGCCTCAATTTATGAAAAATACAACTTGTCCGCAGTATCAGTGGTTGTAGAAAAGAGGTTCTTTATGACAACCGAAGATGATTTAAAAAGGATTAAAAATACTGTCTCAATTCCTGTTATTCAAAAGGGTTTTATAGTGGAAGAATCGCAGATAATTAGAGCAAGGAACAATGGTGCAGATTCTATTCTTCTAATTGTCCGCCTTCTTGAAAAGGAAAAACTTATTAATTTTCTTAAACTTTGCAAAGAGACTCAGATGGAACCAATCGTTGAGCTCTTCTCAGAAAAAGACATTCAGATTGTAAAAGATTTAACTTTGAAAATTGTTGGAATAAACAATAGAGATCTTGAGACCTTAAAAGTTGACCTCGACCGTGGAGAGGGGATTCTTTCCCGTGTAATTGAGGAGAAAATAGGGGAAATAAGAATAATTGAGAGTGGAATAAAAAAACCTGAAGAACTTTTGAGATTTAAAAAAATTGGAGCGGATGGTTTTCTTATAGGGAGTGCATTCCTTGAAAACCAGAATATTGAAGAAATCGTTCGAGAATTTTCAGAGGCGATTCAAAATGATAAGGATTAAAGTTTGTGGAATTACAAATCTTGAGGATGCAATCATGGCAATAGATTTAGGAGTCGATGCATTAGGTTTTATATTCTCAGACAGTCTGAGAAAGATTTCAGTAGAAAAAGGGAGGGAAATAATTGAACAATTACCACCATTTATAATCAAGGTTGGTGTTTTTTCTGATGAGCCGATTGAATTTGTCAAAGAGGTTGCAGATTCATTATCCCTTGATTTTCTACAGTTTCATGGCAATGAACCTCCAAAGTATGTATCGTCTTTTAAAGGGAAAGGTATAAAAGCTTTTCGTGCCTATGATTACTCGGTTCTTAATAAAATAATAGAATACAAATCTAACTTTTTTATTCTCGACTCAGCAGAAAAGGGTAAGCCCTTTGATTGGAAAATTGCATTAAAGGCAAAAGAAATTGGCAAATTCCTGCTTGGAGGAGGATTAACCCCTCAAAATGTAGAATCTGCGCTTCTTGTAGTCTCACCCTTTGGAGTTGATGTCTGTTCAGGAGTTGAGTTATTTCCTGGAAAAAAGGACCCCTTAAAATTAAAAGATTTCGTATGGAGGGTAAAAAGATGGGAAAATCGATAGGAAGATTTGGAGTTTTTGGTGGAAGGTTTGTTCCTGAAACATTGATGGAGCCATTAATAGAACTTGAGGAAGAATTTTTCAAGGCAATGAGAGACCCATTTTTCAAAGAGGAATTTAAATTTTATCTAAGAAATTATTGCGGAAGACCAACCCCCCTTTACTTTGCAAAAAATTTAAGCAAATATTATGGTGTAAAAGTCTATCTGAAGAGGGAGGATTTAAACCCAACAGGAGCCCATAAAATAACAAATTGTATAGGTCAGGCAATAATTGCAAAAAGAATGGGGAAAAAAAGGCTGGTTGCAGAGACAGGAGCGGGACAACACGGATTAGCGGTTGCCACTGTTGCCTCTCTTTTCGGTTTTGAATGCACAATTTACATGGGAGAGGTTGATATGGAGAGACAATCTGCAAATCTTTCAAAAATTAAACTTCTCGGAGCCGAGATCATAAAAGTTACCTCAGGCTCAAGGACTCTTAAGGATGCAACAAATGAAGCGATGAGGGATTGGGTTGCCAATGTGGAAAATACTCATTATCTCCTCGGTTCAGCAGTAGGTCCTCATCCATATCCTATAATGGTGAGAGAATTTCAGTCAATCATTGGGAAGGAGGTGAAGAGGCAGGTCATGGAATTTGAAAATAGATGCCCTGATATTCTTGTTGCTTGCGTCGGTGGAGGCTCCAATGCAATTGGGTTATTTTACCCCTTTGTAAAAGATAAAAATGTAAAACTTGTCGGTATTGAAGCAGAAGGAAAGGGTAAAGAAACCCCATTTCATGCTCTTTCCCTTTTGAAAGGAAGCACAGGAATTTTCCATGGTTCTCTAACCTTAGTTTTACAGGATGAAGAAGGACAGATTTTAAACTCCCATTCAATTTCTGCAGGTCTTGACTATCCAGGAGTCGGTCCTGAAATTTCATTTTTGTTCAATAAGGGAAGGATATTGGTAGATTCCGTTAAAGATGAAATTGCCATGGAGGCTTTTGAGGACCTTTCAAG
Source organism: uncultured Clostridia bacterium (assembly GCA_964649495.1). Lineage (GTDB taxonomy): Bacteria > Acidobacteriota > Aminicenantia > JBFLYD01 > JBBIMS01 > JBBIMS01. The sequence continues at coordinate 5,385 of CAZYPR010000038.1, forward strand.
ATTAGAGGGAATCATTCCAGCACTGGAATCATCCCATGCAATAGGATGGGTAAAAAATTATAAAAATTTTTCAGGAAAAGAGATTATAGTTGTGAATCTCTCAGGAAGAGGAGACAAAGATGTTTCTTCACTGGAGGATAATAATGGGAAGGCTTACTAATTTTACAAATGATTTGAAAGAAAAAAATAGGAAAGCTTTTATCCCATTTTTCACTGCATTTTACCCCTCTGAAGAAAAATTTGCTGAGCTTTTGATTCTCGCTCAGTCATCAGGTGCAGACATAATAGAAATTGGTATTCCTTTCTCAGACCCGATTGCGGATGGGAAATTCATTCAGCACTCCTCTCAATGGGTTCTAGATAGGGGGTTTAAAATTTCTCGATTTATGTCATTCTTTAGAGAAATAAGAAAAGAGCTTGAAATTCCAATAGTAATTATGAGCTATCTCAATCCAATCTATAAATATGGATTTGAAAGTTTTTCATCTTTTATGGTGGAAAATAAAGTTGATGGGATTCTTTTCCCTGATCTTCCTGTGGAAGAGATTCCTATCCTTAACTCCTCCTTCAGGTCAAAAAATATTTCATTAATTCTGATGATTGCTCCATCCACAAAAAAAGAAAGGATGAAGATAATCGCAGATAATTCTGAAGGCTTCATTTACATAGTTTCTGTTTATGGAGTTACAGGCGTGAGAAGCAGAATTGATGAAAAATTGAAAAATACAATTTCAACATTAAGGAGTGTTACTACAAAACCTTTGTATGTAGGATTTGGAATTTCCTCGCCAGAACAGGCTTCTGAAATATCGAAAAATGTTGATGGAATAATTGTAGGGAGCGCAATTATAGAATTGATAATGGGAAAGGAAGAGAAATTTTCATTGAATGAGATAGAAGATTTCTTGCAAGCAATGAGAGGTGCAATATGAAAAAAGAGAAGTTTTTAAGAGGAATAAGGGGAGCAATTCAGATAAGTAAAAATGAGAAAGAAGAGATCCTTCAAAGAACAATTGAGCTTTTGAGAAAAATGATGGAGGAGAACAATGTAAAGGAAGAAGATGTTGTTTCTGTTTTTTTCACTGTGACAGATGAAATAAATATGGAATTTCCCGCATATGCTTTAAGGGAGATGGGTCTAAAATATGTCCCCGCTTTATGTGCAAAGGAAATTGATGTCCCCAATAGTATGAAAAGGGTTATAAGAATTCTAATGCATGTTTACACTGATTTAGGTCAAAAAGAAATAAAACACCAATATTTAGGAAATACAAAAATTTTAAGACCTGACCTTTCGGGAGGTAAAGATGATAATTGTAATGAAACCTGAAGCAACGGTAAAGGAAATTTCAGAAATTTTAAAAAAGGTTAAAGAACTTGGCTTAAAACCTCATCTATCAAAAGGGAAAGAAAGAACAGTAATCGGAGTAATTGGAAGAAGTGAGACAAGTCCTGATTATTTTGAGGGTTTAAGGGGTGTTGAAAAGGTTGTAAGAATACTAAGCCCATTTAAGCTTTCCAGTAGAGAGTTTAAAAATGAAGATACCATAATAAAATTCAATGGGATTGAGATAGGCGGGAATAAGATAGTTATAATGGCGGGACCTTGTGCAGTCGAAAGCAGAGAACAAATATTTGAAATTGCTCATTTTCTTAAAGAGATGGGAGTGAAAATTTTAAGAGGTGGTGCTTACAAACCAAGAACCTCTCCTTACTCATTCCAGGGATTGAAGGAAAAGGGTCTTGAATATCTGAGTGAGGTTAAGAAAGAAACTGGGCTTGCAATTGTTACAGAAGTAATGAACACAGAAGATGTTGAAAAGATAAGCTCTGTTGCAGACATACTCCAGATTGGGGCAAGGAACATGCAAAACTTCCCACTTCTCGAGGCGGTTGGGAAAAAAGACAAACCTGTTCTTTTAAAAAGAGGATTTATGGCAACTTTGGAAGAACTTTTAATGTCTGCAGAGTATATCCTCTCTAATGGGAATCCGAGAGTTATTCTATGTGAAAGAGGGATTAGAACATTCGAAAAATACACAAGGAATACATTCGATATATCTGCTATACCTTTACTGAAGAGACTTTCCCATTTGCCTGTTATTGCAGATCCAAGCCATGGGACAGGGGTTAGAGAACTTGTTTCCCCTGTTGGAAAATCTGCTATTGTATCAGGAGCAGATGGATTGTTGATCGAGGTTCACAAAGACCCATCAAAAGCCTTAAGCGATGGATTTCAGACAATAGACTTTGCAATGTTTTCGAAATTTCTCACTGAGTTGAAAGAGATCTGTCATGCTTGCGGGAGGGATTTATGAAATATAACTTTTTCATAATAGGTCTTGGGCAGATCGGTTGTTCTCTATCCCTTGCTCTGAAAAAAAGAAAAATTGCTAATTTGATTTTTGGGAAGGATGTTAAGAGAAGGAGTTTTTATAAAGAGATAGTCGATGAGTATGTGGAAGATTTGGAAGAAGGAGTTGAAAGGTCTGAGATCATAATTCTTGCCACTCCTGTAATTCAAATAATCAGATTAATAGAAGAAATAGCTCCTTTTATAGGTAATAAAATTCTTCTTGACACTGGGAGCACAAAAATGGAGATTTTTAAAGAAATGCTGAGATATCCTGAAAAGATACTTATTGGAGGACACCCTATGGCGGGGAATGTTAGAAAGGGGAAGGAAGCCATTGATGAAGATCTTTTTGAAGGTAAACCTTTTTTCCTTTGTTTCCCCAATGAAAATTCGAGAAGAGGTGAAAGGTTGGTTAAAGAAATTGTTAGGGGAATAGGTGCGATTCCATATGAAGTTAAACCTGAAATCCATGATTTATACGCCTCTATTGTAAGTCATCTCCCCTATATTTTGTCCCTTTCCCTTTATTCAATATTCCAGGATTTCCAAAAAAAGGAAAGAAGGATAGAAGATTTCATTTCCACAGGATTTATTGGTTCTACAAGGCTGGCACTGACAGAGCCAAAGGTTGGAGAAGATATTTTAAATACAAACAAATCCAACATTATTGAGCAAATAGAGATTTTCATTAAAAGACTTTATGAATTGAAAAATAAAATTGAAAAAAATGAAATGTCAAGTTTCATTTATAGCGTAAGAAAAAATTATTGAAAAGAGGAGGAAGGTTTATGAAAATTTCAGGTTCTGAAGGCAAGAAATTAAGAGGGATTTTGAAACCACCTCCAGATAAGTCCATTACCCATAGAGCTCTTATTTTGGGCTCAATCTCAGAGAAGGGCATGAAAATCAAAAATCCTCTTTTCGCAGGTGATACCCTATCAACAATAGATTGTCTTAGGAAACTCGGAAAGGTTATAAAAATGGAAGAGGGAGAAATTATAATTGAGTCTAAAAAATTGAGGGAGCCGGAAGGGATTCTTTATTGTGGGAATTCAGGGACTACCGCTCGACTCCTTGCGGGATTACTGAGTGGACATGATTTTCTCTCCATCCTTGATGGTGACGAATCTTTAAAAAATAGACCAATGGGAAGAATTGTTGAACCTTTAAGAAGAATGGGAGCAAAAATTTTTGCGAGAAAGAATGATTCTCTACTTCCAATGGCTATAAAAGGTGGAAATCTTAGGGGAATTGATTTTGAGCTTTTAATACCGAGTGCCCAGGTGAAATCTTCAATAATTATTGCTTCCCTCTTCGCAGATGGTAGATCAGTGATTAAGGAGAGGGTAAAGTCAAGGGACCACCTTGAAAGAATGCTGAAATGGATGGGAGTCAATATTGAGGTGGAAGACAAAGTTATAAAAATAGAGGGGAATTCAATGATTGAAGGGGGTGAAATAAATGTTCCAGGTGACATATCATCAGCATCTTTTTTTATTTGCGGAGCTATTCTGATAAAGGATTCTCACATAATAATAGAGAATGTTGGACTCAATCCAACAAGAGCTGGGATTTTGAATGTTCTGAAAAAGATGGGTGCTAAGATAGAATTTCTCGAACTCAGGGAAGAAAACAACGAAATAGTAGGAACAATTGAGGTGAAATATTCTCATTTGAAAGGAGTTGAGGTAGAGGAAGATAAAATACCTTCGCTGATTGATGAGATTCCGATTTTAGCTCTTGTTGCTACTCAGGCAGATGGGATAACAAAAATAAGAGGTGCGGGAGAGTTGAGGTTTAAGGAAAGTGATAGAATAAAAACAATAACTTTTAACCTAAGAGAAATGGGAGGGAAGATAGAAGAAATTGAAGATGGTATTGTGGTAGAGGGTCCAACCCCATTAAAGGGAGCAAAGGTTAAAAGCTTCAGAGATCACAGAATAGCAATGACTCTATCAATAGCATCATTAATTGCAAAAGGTGAGACATACATTGAAGGGTTTGAATGTGTTGAGATTTCCTATCCCGATTTTCTCAAAGACCTTTTCTCTTTATATCTATAGGAGTTTATCATGATAGGCAGATTTGGAATTATAGGAAACCCTCTTAACCATTCCATCTCTCCATTAATTTTTAAAGGAATGTTCAAAATTCTTCACCTTGATTTTACTTATATACCATTTGAATTGAAAGAATTTGAAATTGAATCATTCATAAAATCAATGAAAATAAAAGGTTTTGATGGAATGAATGTAACCATACCTTACAAAGAGATTATATGTAACTTTCTTGATGAGCTTGACGAACATGCAGGAAAAATAAAAGCAGTTAATACAATATTCTTTAAAAATGGAAAAACTATAGGTTTCAATACAGATTTTTACGGATTTAAAAGAGCGATTGAAGAATTTAAAGAGAAAATAAATGTTCCTCTTATCCTTGGTGGAGGGGGTGCGGGAAGAGCTGTTCTTTATGCTATCTCTCAGCTAAAATGCAAGAAGATATTTTTAATGGATAGAAACCCTCTAAGAAGAGAAAAATTAATAAAAGATTTTAAATTTATTACCGACCTTGAATTGATTGAATGGAGTGAAAGCTCCTTCTTTAGAATTCTTGAGGAGATTGATTTTGTTGTGAATTGTACTCCTGTTGGAATGAAGGGAATCGAACCATTAAAACTCTTTAATCTAAAATCTCCTCTAAAAGGAAAGATTTTTATGGATTTAATTTACAATCCTCCCCTCACACCGTTTCTCATTGAAGCAAAATCTCTTGGAGCAGAGATCAAGAATGGACTTGATATGCTTATTTTCCAGGCAATGAAATCCTTTGAAATTTGGACAGGTATAAAGACAAAAAAAACTGACTGGCTTAAGGTTTACAATTCAATAAATCAAAAATTGGAGGAAGATAATGATTAGATACTTCACAGCGGGAGAATCCCACGGAAAATCTTTGTTGGGTATAATTGAGGGAATGGTTGCGGAAGTAAAGATTGATGAAAAAATAATAGAGGAAGAATTAAGACTCAGGAGAATCCCCTTAGGAAGAAGTAAGAGGATGGAATTGGAAAAAGAGGAGTTTGAAATCATTAGTGGTGTAAGGGATGGATACACAACAGGAGGTCCTATTGCTGTAAAAATTTCGAATAAAGATGTAAAGGAGCTAAAGGACTTTGTTCCAAGACCAGGGCATGCTGATCTTGCGGGATGTATTAAATATGGATTTCAAAACATTCATTTAATCGCTGAAAGGGCGAGTGCAAGAGAAACATGTGTAAGAGTTGCAATTGGAGCAATATGCAAAATCTTTCTAAGTTGTTTTGGAATTGATTTTGTTTCTCACACAGTAAGGATAGGAGATATATTCTGTGAGAAAAATTATGAGTTCAACTTTATAAAAGAGAAAAGATTGCTTTCTCCAATTTTTTGTGTTGAGAAGGAGAAAGAGGATTCAATGATAAAAATTATTGAAGAGGCTGAATCATCAGGGGATACAGTTGGAGGAGAGAGCGAAATTATTGTAAAAGGAGTCCCCCCTGGAATAGGTTCCCATGCCCATTACGATAGGAGATTGGATTTTAAAATTGGAGGAGCATTACTCTCTATCCCTGGGGTTAAGGGTATTGAAATTGGAAGGATTTTACCATTTGGGTCAATAAACAATGACTCTATTTCCTTAAAAGAAGGAAAAATTAAAAGAGGAAGCAACAATTCAGGTGGGATAGAAGGTGGCATCTCCAATGGAGAAGATATTGTCCTGAGAATAAAAGTTAAGCCGCCTCCAACTCTCAGAATGGATTTACCTTCTATTGATCTTAGAAATAAAAAGCCAACCTTTGCTCCAAAGTTAAGAGGGGACACATGCATTGTTCCATCTGCTGGAATAATTGGAGAAAATGTAGTTGCCATTGAAATAGCGAATCTATTTCTCGAGAAGTTCGGAGGTGATAATATTGAAGAGACAAAGCGAAATTGGATGAGCTATATGGAAAATATAAAATGATGAACATTGTAATTACAGGCTTTATGGGTAGTGGGAAGAGCACAATTGGGAAAGGGCTTGCAGAAAGACTTTCAATGGAATTTATTGATACAGATGATTTAATTGAGAAAAGGGAGTCCCTCTCAATCCCTGAAATCTTTGATAGATTTGGTGAAGAATATTTCAGAAATATTGAAAGGGAAGTTGTGGCAGATTTAAAAGATAAAAATGACAGTGTAATTTCAACAGGAGGTAAAACTCTTTTATTTTTAAGAAATCTTAAAACCCTTTCAAAAAATGGGCTTATTATAACTCTTTTTGTCCATCCTGAAATTTTGTGGAAAAGATTGTCCGGCGATGAAAGAAGACCAGTGATAAAGGGTGTTAAAAAGGAAGAATTCATGAAGATTTATGAAGAGAGAGCCTCAATGTATGAGAAATTACCCAATAAAATAGATATTTCTAACTTGGATGAAAATGATTCTATAGAAAAAATTTTTAAATTTTTGACTGAAAAAACAAGGGAAATTGAGGTAAAAGTAGGAGAAAGAAGCTCAAAAATTACATTCAAAAGATTTTTATTGAGAAATTTAAGAGAAGTCTTTAATGGGAATGAAGGTAAAATTTTCTTGATTTGCGATAAAAATGTTTTCAAAATTTATTCAAAATATCTGAAAGACCTGACGCCTTCCTATTATTTGATTTCAGGAGGGGATAGAAGCAAAAACATCAAAAATGTAGAAAAATTATGGAGCTGGCTTCTGAGGGAAAATATAAAAAGGGATTCAGTTATAATCTCCATAGGAGGGGGTGTCATTGGAGATATTTGCGGTTTTGTCGCATCAACAATTTTAAGAGGGGTAAACCATTATCACATACCCACATCTCTCCTTTCTATGCTGGATTCAAGTATAGGTGGTAAAAACGGTATAAATTTCAGTTGCATGAAAAATGCAATAGGGACAATTTCCCCTCCTGATAAAGTTTTTGTTGATCCATTTTTTCTAAGGTCAGTTCCATTGAAAGAAATATCCTCCGGAATTGTGGAGGGGATTAAAGCGGGACTCATTGGAGATTCGAGAATTCTTGATTTAATTGAGAATAATCTTCATCTTATAAGATTACTCGATTTAAATTTAATGGAGGAGATATTATTTCGAGCAATAATTGTAAAGAAAAGAATAGTCGAGGAAGATCCATTTGAAAAAAATATAAGAAAATTTCTAAATCTTGGACACACCTTAGCCCATGCCCTTGAATCTTATTACAGATATGGAATTTCCCACGGTGAAGCGGTTGGAATAGGTTTGATTTATTCCCTTAGTATATCTGAAAAACTTAATTTATGCTCTTCGATAAAGAATAGAATAAAAAAATTAATTAAAAAACTAAGATTGAGAACATCAATTAAAGCTGATAGAAAAAAAATAATTGAATTGATGAAAGTAGATAAGAAGGCAACAGAAAAGGGGATAGACTTTGTTCTTTTGAAAAACTTAGAAGAGCCGATTTTAATGAGAAAAATTCCTGAAAAAATTCTTTTTGATTCTTTGAAGGAGGTGCTCGATGAAGATTCTTATTATTAATGGACCAAATTTAAATCTTCTCGGAAAAAGGGATGATAAGATATATGGAGACAAATCCCTCGAGGAAATAAACCGTGAGCTGATGGAGAAAGCGGATAAAATGGGTATTGAAATAGAGGTTTTTCAGAGCAACCATGAAGGTGCAATTATTGATAAAATTCACAATTTCTCAGTTATTGATGGAATAATCATCAACCCTGGAGCTTTAGCTCATTATTCTTATTCCTTAAGAGATGCAATTGAAGCTATTCCCCTGCCTGTTATTGAAGTTCATATTTCCAATATATTTTCAAGGGAAGATTTTAGAGCTCGCTCAGTAACAGCTCCTGTATGCAAAGGCTTCCTCTCAGGTTTTGGCTGGAGAGTCTATATTTTTGCCTTAGATATTATATACAAAATTTTGCTGACAGATAAAAATGAAATCTCATCCTAAGATATTAGGGGATTCCATGTATTGAAGGTATATTTTTTCTATGTTTTCATCTTTTATATCCTTTGGCGTTATCTCAGTTAAAAGAACCCCCTCTCTCATTATACCTATTCTGTCAGCTATCTCCTTTGCTCTGAATATGTCGTGGGTGCTCATAAGAATTGCTTTACCTTCATCCCTTAACTCAAAAAGTATCTGAATGAATTCATGGGCTGCCTTTGGGTCAAGCCCTGCAGTTGGTTCATCCAAAAGCATGTTTGGTGCATCTTTTATTATAGCTATCGCCAGTGCAAGCTTCTGACGCATCCCCTTTGAGAAATTCTTTACCCTCTTTTCAAATGCATATTCCTCGAGTCCAACCCTTCTCATTATGTTGTAGTAATCCTCTTTCTTTAAATTCTTCTTTCCTCCAAGCTTTGCAAAGAAATCAAGATTCTGAGTAGCCCTTAAATTCCCATAGAGCATACATACCTCTGGAACATAGGAAACATATTTCTTAGCTTCAAGGGGATCCTTTGTGACATCTATTCCTTGAATGTAAGCTGTTCCTGATGTTGGAGGTATGAAGTTCAAAAATAGATTTATTGTTGTTGTCTTTCCCGCTCCATTTGCTCCGAGGAGACAGTAAATCTCACCTTCCCTAACCTCAAGATTTAAATCTGTCAAAGCTTTTGTCCCATCCTCATAAACCTTTGTTAGATTTTCTGCTTTTAGCATATCTACCTCCTTGTAAGCTTTATACCAAACCAGACAATCCCTACCATAAGCCCTATGAGTAGGGTTATTAGAATTGTTATCCCCAAAATGTTTGTCTTCGATGATATATGGATTCTTACAATCTTATCCTCAGATTCGACCCTCCTTCCCCCTGATAAACACTCAGCTTTTATCTTGGGCTCGTAATCACCTACAGAGACATCCTCTGGCGGTATAAATCTTATATTTACAATCCTTTCCTTCTCCTGCTCTAAATACTCTATGAGATCAGGCTTTATTTCAGCCCTCCAGTTTAAAGGTAAATCAGCAAATATCCTTATTCCATCAAGCCTCCTTGTCCCTGAGTTTCTGACTGTTATATCCATTGATACATACTCTCCAATTTTTATCTCATGATAAAGATTTATGGCTGAAAGCTCAATCCTTCCAACCCCCCTTGGAATTATCTCAAGGGATACCTTCCCACCCTTTACATCCTCAAACTTACTCCCTGAATTTATTTTTTTCCATTCAATTTCATCAAGACAGAGGGCATAGAATTCAATCGGTCTGTCTATTTTAACATTGGGTGATGGATTCTTTGGCAAGAATAGCCTTAGCTTAAGCTTCATCGATGTAACACCCTCCTGAAACCTTATCTGGGATAGTCGAGCTGATGTTTGGGGTTCAATGAATTCATAAATTATCTCATCCGGAAGACCAAAGACTGAAAGACGAAAGTTTGAGCTCTCCCTTGTGAATCTTTCCAAAGAGAGGTCAAAAACCGCCTCACTTCCAAGGTCCGCTTCCTGGGAGAACTGGGATGAGCTCAATGTAACAATGTTTGCTGATGCCTCCTTCAGTAGATAAACCGCTCTCCTCTCCTCCCTTCCCGAGTAAAAAAGGGAGACCTCCAACGATTCAACATCCTTTAGCAAGATAAAATCAACATCCTTTCTTTCACCTATGGAGATTCGCTCAATCTTTCTCTGATAGGGCTCTGATATTATGAATCCTTCTGAAATAAGGGATATGTATACATCTTTCATCTCTTTTAGAAAATCAATGGGGAATAGCTCCCTCATTCCTGATGAGAAGAGGGATTCAAGTTCCTTAGCTGAATAGAGAATTGAAACCCTGACATGGGGTTTCCCTTTTTCATCCATCCATTTGACAGCAGATTGAATAACAATTTTAGCCTCTGAGCCAGTAAAGGAGAGAAGGGCTTCCTGATATTCAACCTTTGCCCTTAGGTAAGATGTCTCCTTCTTTGAGAACTCCTCCTCAGATATAAGACCGAGCTCTCTTAGTTTCAAAGCTCTCTCATAATCTCCCTTTGCCTCCCTTAGATTCAACTCAGCTTTTTTTAAAGCAAGTAGCTTTTCAGTTTGGGGGTAAAGGGGAGAAAGGATAATGGAGAAAAAAACAAAAACCAAAATGAAGAAGATAGGATTATTTGATAACATATGTTTCATTTTATTATTTTTTCCAAAATTTTTTAGCTTCGCTGTAAAACTTCTTGTAAAAAAAATTAAATTTCAGGCAAAGTTTCATTATGTTTAAAGAGCTTTTCCATTTTAAAATCCTTTTCAAGATAAATTTTGTTTTATAGAACTCGGAAGAAACCCAAAGCCAACCTTCAACAAGTTTTTCCTCAGGAGTGTGTTTTGGTTGAAAAGGAACATAAACTTTTTCCTCAAGCCACCATCTTTTGCTATTCAATCTGTTTTCTGTTTCTAATCTTTTATATAGAGAAGTTCCTGGATAAGGTGTTAAAATATCAAATTGAGCAGCTGAAATATCACTTTCCAATGCAAATTTCAAAGTTTTTTTAAAAATAGCTTCATCATCTCCATCAAATCCAAATATGAAAGCCCCAACAATACCAATTTTGTAATTTGAGAGTTTGTATACAGCATCTTTGAAAAAACTTATTTTTAGATTGCTCATTTTTGGCATTTTCTCCAAATTTTCTTTTGAAAGTGACTCAAGCCCTATAAAAAGTCCAATACAACCGCTGTCACGCATCAGCTTAAGAACTTCACTATCTCTAATTGTAGATAAATTTGTCTGTGCAACCCATCTTTTTCTAAGAGAGATGAGCCTCTGGCATAATTCTTTTAAATACTCTAAATCTCCAGCGAGATTATTTGAAGTAAAAAATATTTCATTTCCTTTTAATCCAGCTATTTCTTCTATCACTTCGTCTAATGGTCTCATTCTATATTTTAAACCTTCCACAATAGGGACACAACAAAACTCGCAATTGAAAGGACACCCTCGCGATGTCTCTACTAAATTCAGAGTAAGATAATTTTCTTTTTTAAACAAATCTCTTCGAGGCAATGGCAAATTTTTAAGGTTATGGGGCTTGTCTCTTCTATAAAACCCTTTCATTTTTTTATTCTTGAAATCTTCTATTAAATTTTCCCAACATCCTTCCGCTTCTCCTATCACAACCGCATCAGCGTGAATCTTGGCTTCTTCAGGAACCAAAGTCGCATGAACCCCTCCGATAACCACCTTTTTGCCTCTCTTTCTAAATTCATCAGCTATTTGATAACCTCTCTTGGCTGTTGAGGTAAGAATTGTAATTCCTATCAAATCTACTTTTTCATCGAAATCAATTGGTTCCACAAGTTCATCTGTTATAGAAACTTCAATATTAGGAGGTGTTAGTGCAGCTATATATGCTAAAGAAATTGGAGGGACTCTTAAAGCTTTTGAATTTTTAAATATAGAATTTTGGTTTTCGGCTGGGGCTATTAATTTAATCTTCATTTTTTAATTTTGCAATGAGGGCATTTAACAACGATAAAAGAGTAAAACCTACAGCAAAAAAAGAAAAAATGTCACCAAATCGTGTATAAAATGAATTATTATTTATTAGTTCTATATTTCCTATTTTATATACCTCTTCAAATATTTCCGTTTTAGAAACAATTTTTCCTTTTGGAGAGATGAAGGAAGATATCCCTGAAGAAGAACACCGAATTATCCATCTTCTATTTTCAATAGCTCTAAAAACTGAATGCATAAAGTGCTGTTCTATGCCGTTCCTTTTAGATAGCACACTATCGTTTGTTATATTCACCAAAAACAGTGCACCCTTTTTAGTGAAATTTCTTACTAAATCTGGAAATATGGCTTCTCCACAAATATAAACGCCAAATTGGATATTTCCAATTCTCATTAAATTTGAGTCTTGACCCCTTGCACAAGGGGAAATGTGAGTCAAATTGTCTTTTAGAAGAGAGAGAGCATTTGGGAGATACTCTCCCAAGGGAGCAAGTCTTTGTTTGCGATATACATTTGCGATTCTGCCATTTAAAAATAAAAAAGCAGTATTTGTAATCCTTCCAGATGTGCTATCAAACTCGGCTCCTCCAAATAATATTGGGATTTTAATCCTTCTAAAGAAGGCTTCTAAAATTTCTCTTAAACCATTGCCAAATTGGTAAGAGAAAGGAACACTTCCCTCTGGCCAGATTATAAGATAAGGTTTGTGCATAGATGCATCTGAACTTAGCATCATTAAGCTTTTCATTGCCTCTTCAAACTTATGCGGATTCCACCACTCAGAGGTTTTAGTCTTTTGTGCTTGGACAAAACATACACTGAAATTGGGTGAAGAATAATTTCTGTTTATTCTAAAATATCCATAACCAAGCACAAATGCAAAAATTAAAAAAATAGCGAGAATTGATAACCATCTTTCTTTTTCTGAAAATATTAATTTAAAAATGAGATAATTTATGAGAATTATTAAAAATGATATTCCATATATTCCTGTAATATCCGCCAACTGAATAAAAGGTGTATTTCTGTACTGAGAGGCTCCAAGTAGAAGCCAAGGAAAATTTAAAAGCTTAGAAATATAAAAAAATTCTATTGAGATCCATATTGATGGTAAAATAAATATATTCAGAAGTTTCGTATGTAATCTTTTGAAAACAAAATATAACAAAGAGAAAGTTAAAAAGGGTATAGTGAGGTAAAAGATAACAAAAATTCCAATTATAATTTTAGTGGTAGTTGCAAGTCGGACATAATTTCCCGCATATAGAAGCCACCATAAAGATCCACACACAAAAAAGACCCCATAGATAAATCCATAGATTAATGATTCCCAAAAGTGTTTGGTATTTTCTAAAACATAGAAAAATGGAATGAAAGACACAAAGACTAATAAATATAAATTGGGCTCTGGAAACGATAATATTAACAATACTGCTCCTAAAATAATAATTGATACTCTACTTAAAAGATCAACGAACATCAGCCTTTTCAAAAAGAATAACGGATATAATAAATAAAATTCCCGTATAAATTCCGAGAAGGAAGATGTAAGGTAATGCATTCTTCAATCTGTCAACAAAAGGCTGTTCCTTATAAAAAAACCTTGGTCCATCCGATACATCGATAAAGTCATCAAATGTGTAATCAGGATTTTTTTTCTTTATCTCTTCTTCTTTTTTTCTCAAATAGTTGAGAGCTGTATCAACCCAATTCTGAAATAGCGCCTGGGCATGAGGAATTCTTGAGAATCCTAAGCCAGAAATTTCTTTTACTGCATATATGTATGAAGCTGTGGGAGATAGACAGGAGATGTTCTTTGAGATAAGAAGATGAATTTTTGTTTTTCTTGCAAAGTCCTTTTGAACTTTATATATTTTTTCAAAGTATCTTTGGTTTATTTCATCGCACTTCTCCAATTCCCATATCTGGGCATCTGTATAACCTTTTGAAGAGTATCTCCTGAAAATCTCTCTCAAAACTTCTTCCCTTTCCTGATCTATCCTTTCTATTATTCTATTTAGTTCGGACGGATTTGGAGGTTTGTAAAGATTTGCACCCAAAAAAGGAGAGATGTTTGGCACTAATAAATTGAACAATATCCATATGGTTAGCAAAACTATTACTGAGATGTAAGAAGATTTAGTGGCAACAGATATTGAAATGCCCAATAATGAAAAAAAGAGGAAATAAAGAAATGTTAATATCATAATGATTAAGAAAGAAAACCATTCTAAAAATCTCCAATTCATTTCTTTTTCTAAAAGAATCAGGATAGAAATGAAAAGTATAGATAAAACAAAGGGTATTGAAGATGTTAAAAAAGATCCTAAAAGTTTTCCAATGAAAAAATTTATCCTTTTTAAATGGTTAGAGAAAATAACTGAAATTGTTTGATTTTCCTTTTCTCTGCTGAACGAGTCATAACTAATTGATATTATTACAAGAGTTCCAACAATATAGAAAATAAAAATAATATCTATTTCACCATATATGATTTTCAAAGGATTATCAAAAAAAGTTTCTTCCTCTTGAAATCTTGTTAAATCTATGGGAATTTCATTTGACAGAATTCCAAATTTCACAGGAGGAAGATGGGGTCTTGCAACAGCTCCTATTCTGCGTGAATGGGCATATTTTTTCAAAAATTCTTCCTGAGATTGAATTTTTATTTTGTAATCCTCTAAATCTCTCTTATACTCATTTAACCTTAGAAAAAAGCATGTAAGCATAACAGTTGTAAAGGTCAGCAGAATAACCACAAATCTAAGCTCATAAATATTTTCTATTATCTCTTTCTTTATTATTTCTTTAATCATTTCTTGCGAACATCACTTTTAGCAAAGGTAATTAGCGATATAGTGAAAAATATAAAATTTATAAAAAGAAGGAAAAATAAATTAGCAATAAAGTTCGTATCCATAATTTCAGAAATTTTCATTCTTGAAAAATTAAATCTTCCTTCTCCTTTATAAGATTTGTAAAAAAAGGTGAGGGCACTTTTTAGTCTCTCATATTCTCTTAATCCTGTTGATGAAATGGACAAAATCACATCCTGGAAAACTCCAACAGGTGAGATTTTCGAAATTTTTTTTGCAACAGAGGCGTAACGGAACAATTTCAAATTATAATCTTCTTCTAATTTTTCATCATCTCTCTTAAATTCTTGAGAAATTTTTTCAATGTCCATTAGAGAATCGCTCTTATATCTATGATAGGTTATAAACCTTATCTTTACCCAATTCTGCATTTTTATCTGACGATAATAGCTTTCAGAAGGTAAAGGAGAAAAGACTCCCGAAAATAAAGTGGATAAAGATGGAATTACAAATACAAGCAATACCCAAATGAATAGAAGAGTTATTAATGAAATAGAGGAATTTTTTGTGAGAATAGAGAATAAAATCCCTAAAAGAAGAAAAGAGATAATGAAAATTTGAGTTATAAAAAATAAAATAAGTATTCTTAAAAAAACTTCAAAATTGATCGGTATTTCAATTAGAAATAAAATGAAACCAATTAAAAACCCAAATAAAAATGGGATATTCAAAGTAATATAAGACGCTATAAATTTACTCAGAATAAAATGAATCCTCGAAATGGGATTTGAAAAAATCATTTGTAAAGACCCAATTTCTTTTTCTCTTGAAACTGCGTCAAAAACAAATAATAAAGATGCAAGAGAAAATATCACCTTAGATAAAAATAGAAAATCAGGTGTGGGGAAAATTGAAAATAATGGGTTTATAGTCTTTACAGTGGATGTTTTCCATATTATTCTTAAGTCATGGTCTATTTTAAACACTGAGGATATTTCCTCATCAAGCCCCTTTACCAAAACACTTAGAGGATACGGTGCTACTGTGATAACCTCCTCTTTATCTTTTTCTTTTTCATATCTACTTAGCCTCTCTTTATAATCATTAATCAGTACATAAAATGAAGATAAAAACAAAGGAATTAAAATGACAGAAATAAATACGAATCGAAAAGAATAAATATTTTTTATTATCTCGTATTTAACAACATCCTTGATCATTGAAATTTGGGAGGATTAAATTTATCTTCCTCAATTTTCACATCAATTCCCAACTTCAAATCAACAATAATATCATCCATGTCCTCATATTCATTCTTTGATTTGTATATCTTCTTCACTTTAAATGGAATCAAAATGTTATTCACCTTTTGGAAATTATCGAAGAAGGTCTTCCAACTTTTTTCTTTTTTAAAAATTTCTTCTATTTTTGGAAGGAAAGATTCCTTATCAATATAAATATAATGTTCTTTAGAAGGATCTTTATCTTTAATTCTGACCTTCATATAAGGTCTCCCTTCAATAATTACTTCTTCCAGACTATTTATATTTTTAAATGCATTCAAACAACGATTTGCCAGACCTATTTCTGTCCATTTGGAAGAGATTCTTACTATTTCTTTATCATTCATATCATATCTAAAAATTTTCCCCAACGCATTTTCATTTGACCATCCTTCTTTACCATTAAAAATATGAAAGGCTTTAATAATTTTGTCTCCTAACTTCAATGGTATTTTTACTTTAAAATCTCTTCTTACTTTGTCAGGAGGTTTAAAATATTCTGTAAATTCCACATATTTCGGAGGATCAAAAGATGAAATCACAACCCTTTTCACTTTTACAATGTAACTGTATCTATTGGATTTTTCAATGTTCTCTCTCCCTCCTAAAGCATCTATGGTCTTTGAAAGAAATTGAGAAAATTTATCTTGGGAGAGAAGATTCCCCAGAATGAAGAAAATTAATAATAAATGAATAAATTTAAATATAGATTTCATTTGCAACCTCACTTTGTTTTTTATATCACTAAGAAAATCTAATGTCAATGTTGACTTTGGGACATCTGGGATCTGGAGCATAGATAGAACCAAAAACATGGTATGCATTCCTGAAACATCTCCCCTTCAACCAATTACAATCCTCAAATTCATCGCACTCAAAACACGCAAAATTTCTAAATTTCTTTCTCTTTGGTTTTAAATGAGAAATTAACCTTTTGGAATTCCATATCTCGAGGAGAGATTCTTTATTTAAATCTCCAATGACAAATTCTTCTCTGCTGGGGATTTGCTCACAAAGGTTTACTTTCCCATCTGGAAGAATATTCAACATTGATCTTCCAGCTGAACAAATAGCCCTCTCTTTAAATTTTTTCTCTCTTTCTTCTTCTGTTAAATTCTTATCATCTGACGATGACCCTCCAAATAATATATTTAACTTAGGATATTTTTCTCTCAATTCTTTTATTTCTTCCTCTAAATTAATTAGCTCATCTATAGAAGCAAAGAGTGAATCATCATGTCTATAAATTGATCTTCCATAGGCAACCACTTGAAAATTAGTTATACCCCATTTTGAAAAAAATGTAATCAATGAAGGAATTCCTTTTATATTGTAAGAGGTAACCACCGATTTTATTCGAACAATTATTCTTTCGTTAAGCAAATTTTCTATTGTATCTAAAATTTCAGAGTAAAAATCGGCTGAACCAGTTAGGAAATTTGCTTCCTCCTTACTAATTGAATCTACGCTTACTTGGATTTTTTCTACTCCAATTTCCTTTAGCCTCTTACAGACTTCTTTATTCAGATGAGCCTTAGTCGAAATACAATATGAAATACCGTTGTGAATAGTATGTTCTAAAATTTCTAAAAAATCCTTTCTTAAGAATGGTTCTCCTCCTGCAAAAATTATACCATTTACTTTTAGTTCTTTGGCTTCATCTAAAACTTCTTTTACTCTATTCAAAGGCATCTCCTTCATTTTAGGAGCAAATTCATTTTCAGCATAACAGTATTTACACTTCCGATTGCATCGAAAAGTAACATTATAGTTCAAGTCTAAGGGAGTGGACAACCTAAAATTACTGAAATCAAGTCTTTTTCTAGGGATAATGAAATCATCCACTTTGTAAACTCTAATATTTTTAATATCAGTGGAGCTCGACTCCAATAGAAGATCCTCTCCATTTTGGGATTTTAGAACATTCAGCATATGTTCAACAACTCTTTTTCCTTCCTCAAAGGGCGAAGAACCTGTAATATAACAGAACTCCTTTTCGACATCTTCAAAACTTTTCTCTCCATTAAAAAGGGATAATAAAATTGCATATAATGGATGTATAAATTGTTGTCTTTCCATTAGCCCCCAGAAATCAACAGAGAATAAAAGAATTTTATTTTCTTCTTTTCTCAACCTATATTTTGGATTAAGCACTAAACCCATTTTTAAATTGGACTTATTTTTGTTCTTGATTCGCACCACCCGACTGACATCTTAAACATTGATCTGCACATCCTGGCATACATCCACCACAAGCGGAAGACTCTTTCTTTAAAAGGGAGAGAAGCCCAATTCCACCTATAGCACTCAATCCTGCCTTAATAAATTTTTTCCTGTCTATTTTTTCTTTTTTCCCCTTGTTTTTAATTTCACTTTTGCTCATTTTATTAACCTCCTAAATTTGAGACGATCACTTCATTTGTTGGTTACTTCCTCCCGGCGCACATGTTGGACAGCCTAACATACAAGATT
The DNA here is from genome assembly GCA_964649495.1 of uncultured Clostridia bacterium. Classification (GTDB taxonomy): domain Bacteria; phylum Acidobacteriota; class Aminicenantia; order JBFLYD01; family JBBIMS01; genus JBBIMS01. The sequence continues at coordinate 23,807 of CAZYPR010000038.1, forward strand.
TATCACACTCACCGCTACACGATGTTTTTGCATCCTTTAGGAGGAAGGTCAGGCTTCCAATTCCAGCCAAAGCCAGTCCCGCTTTCTTTAGCTTTTCTTTTCTCTCATCTAACTCTTTTTTGTTTCCTCCTTCCATTTTTTGCCTCCCACTATATTTATTTTTGTTGCTGAGAGCTACTGCCAGTTGCACAAGTCTGGCAGTGTCCGCCACAACCCAGTTCACATATGCCTGTGCAAGCGTTTAAATCTTTAGAGAGAGTCTTCATTACTCCGATTCCAGCCAAAGCCAAAAGTCCCGCTTTCTTTAGCTTTTCTTTAATCTCTTTTTTGTCTTTTTCTTCCATTTTTTGCCTCCCAAACTTTCACTTCTTAATTAGTAGGCTTGATGTTTGAGCTACCGTTTTGGCAATCCACACAACTTGGAGAGCATCCAGGTAGGCAACTTCCACAACCTTTTGCATCTTTCTTCAGAAGAGTAAGCAAACCACCTCCTGTTAACAAAGCAAGTCCCACCTTGGCAAGCTTTCTTCTCTTTTCATTCAATTCATTTTTTCTCTCCTTCATTCTTTGACCTCCTAATCCTTTTTGCTTCCATATTTTCTATATCAAACTCCATGCCAGAGTTTTATTTTAATCAGATATTAATTGAAAA
>CAZYPR010000039.1:0-24332 GCA_964649495.1 uncultured Clostridia bacterium
ATAGTTACTTTTTCATCAATCTATTCCCTAAATCAGTCAGATTTAAGGTTTAAATAATCAGAAAGACTAATTTCCCTTTTGCTCTAAGTCTGTCCATTAGAATTTATGTCTTCTTGCTCTAAAACACACTATTTCTGCTTCAATGTGTAATGTCCCTTCTCCTTGGAACTACGAATTTGATAATCTCGGTTTATGGTTTATAGAGCCAATATTCTTTTATAACTGGTATAGAACGGAGAGAAATATCTACAATCCCTTTAAAGGCTCTTCAACTGGATGCCCTGATAATTGCGATGCTCCATTTATCATCGCAGGACTATACATAGAGAAAAGTGCAAGTTCCTATCGAATCCAAATAGGAGAATCTGTAACTTATTATTACAGAATATACACATGGGATAGAGCATACTCCTTTAAGAATGATCCCCGTTCACTGAGGGAGTGGCTTTCTGCAAACATCCCAAATATTTACATTGACAAGGATGGTTTTCTTGTTCTTGATTTATACCCATCTGACTCATCCTTTGTAATACAGAGTCCAAGTCTGACTGAGATTCTTGGTGAAAAGAGTTTTGATGGGATAAGAATTCTTTACTCAAATCGGGTTGAGACAAGGAAAGGGGGTTTAGTTGGAAGGATTGGATGGGTTGATGAGAGGATGGTTGATAAAAAAACGAAAGGAAACAATCTAAACAATGCTCCAAAAGGTGGGACAGTGAGAGAGATTACCATTCCTCAAACACCAAAATCTAAATTCAAGTGGATAACAATAGGTCTTTCATGAAATAAATATCCACAACAACCAGATATGGAGCATTCACTATAGTTTAGAATTTGGATTTTAAGGAAATATCCAACATGGGTTTCTGCTTGTAAAACTCTACCTGGGCTGAGAAAAAAAGAAAAGATAAGAAAGAGCGCATAAGGAGAAAAGCTTGTGAAAAGACAAAGAATAGAAGGCTCGAGAGCCATGAATTTGTTGACATTCGCACCAAAATTAAGAAGGGGATGTAATAAAAAAGAAGGAAAAGATTTAGCAATATGTAAAGAATAAATGTTTTCCCGAAATTTTTAAAAACCCATTTAATTGTTCTTAAAAAAGAAATTGTTATTCCTCTTTCCCCTTCAATTACTATCCTTATCCTTCCATAATCAAAAAGCATTCTTAGAATCAGAAATAAAATCACTGCAATTAAGTAGGTGAATAATGAAAAGTAAAAGGAGGACCTTTCAGAACCTGTTAGATTAAAGAAAAGCTCGTGGAGCTTTCCCATTAATCCAAAAATTATAAAGAAAAGAATAATTATAGGAATGAAAAGAAGGGAAAGCTTAATGAAACTACGGAAATAATCAGACGCACTGGCAAATATATCTCTTAAATTTTTGCTATCCTCTTTTAAGATAGAAATTATACCGCCAGAAAGAAATATATTTATCAAAAAGTATAGCAAAGAGAGGAAAAGAGAAAAGATAAACAGTATTCTGATTTCACTTTTGTAATGGACCATAAATTCAAAAAATATGGAAATCTCTCCCTTTACAGTTTTTTCAAAGATTAAACTATTTGAAAATCCCTTTGATAAAAGAGTATTTGTGGGAAAGAAGAAAACCAGGGAAAAGACAAGATTTATAAACCATAGAAGGAGAATGACTCTCCAGTTGAGAATCCCTTTTTTTATACCATTTCTTAGAGCTTTTCCTATCATTTTTCACCTCTTAAAGGGAGAATAAAAAGGATTGAAATAAGGCAAGGAGTTTAAAACCTATAGCAAAAGAATAAGGGTTCCCCTTTAAACTCATAGAATTGTTGAGACGGTTTCTATCGAGGAGAAGAATCTCCTCAGGGTCAATCTTAACAGATTTAACTTTAACATTCCTGATGTATTTAAACTTTTTCCACTTCCCCTTTCCATCCCAGAATTCACTTAACTTCTTTCCATCTTCAAAAATAATTTCAATTTTAACAGGGAATGAAAGAGAACCCTCTTTCACAACTACCACTTCACTCTCCCAGTTCCCCTCTTCTCTGAATTTCATATCCATCTTCCCTTCAGGCTTTCTAAGCTTTTTTGTTCCAATTCTTTCAACTTTATAGTCAATTGTTCCATCACTGAAAAGAAATGAATTAAAAAACCAGTCAAGATCCCTCCCAGAGACCTCCTCTACAATTTTTATGAAATCTTCTGTTTTTGGATGTTTAAATTGGAATCTCCTGAAATACTCCTTCATAACTTTCGAAAAAACCTCCTTTCCAAGATATCTTTCAAGAGTTAAAAGCATCAGGGCTGATTTAGCATAGGAATTAACTGAATAACTTACTCCTGAGAAAAATTCGTAAGATTTTTTATAGATTGGGTCAAGGGAAGGGATTGAAATGTAGGATAATCTTTGAGAGTCAATCTCTCCTAATTTGAAACCAAGAAAATTAATTACTGAGGTTTTCTCTCCAAATATTTCATTCATCCCCTTTACTTCTGAGTAAGAATTTATGCCTTCGTCAAGCCAAGCTTCCTCAAATTCATTATTGGCACACATCCCATACCAGTACTGATGACCAAATTCATGAAGGGTAACGAGTTCAAGGGAAAGGAGCCCTTTTGGAAGCCAGTAAAACGAGCCAGCGGTAATCAATGTAGGGTACTCCATCCCTCCCGCCTGTAAAGCGTGGAAAGGAGGGTCCACCACTGTAATTGTCTTATATGGGTAGGGTCCATAATTTTTACTGAAAAACTCAATGGATTTTTTGATTATTTTAAAATATCTTTCTTTATGCCTGAGATGGTTTCTATCAAGGAAAAGTATTATTTTTGTGTTCACCGGAGGTTCTTCCATTGAGAAATTCTCTTCAAATATCTTGTGAACTGGGGAAGCGCACCAGGCAAAATCGTGGATTTTATCCTGATGGAATACCCTCACTATTTCTTCCTTCTCCCTCCACTCTTTTGTTTTTACTCCTGAGGCAACAACATTGAATTTCTCAGGTGTTCTTATTTCAACCTCATATGTTCCAAAATCAGAAAAAAATTCAGAATTCCTGTGATACTGATGAGAATTCCATCCCTCATCCCTTAAAACAGCAATTTTTGGGAACCACTGGGCAATCATGAAGAAGTCCCTTGAATATCCCGACCTTGCAATTACCTTCGGAAGCTTTGACTCAAAAACAATTGAAATGATAATAGATTCACCTGGATTAACTGGGAAATCAAGAGGAACTTTAGCAAGGGTTCTATCATAGATATTTCCATCATCGGGTTGAACAAATTGGAGTCTTCCTTTTGAATCCACACCATTTATTTTTAGCTCCTTTATTTCACAGTATCCCCAATCCCTATCCTTTCTTTTGAATCTTCCTATCCCTGCCTCTTTCATGAAGGTGGAAAGCTCATTTCTGAATGCATTCAAATAGAGATGGAAATATATTTCTGAAGCGGGATTACTTGTCACATTCTTCCACAATAAAATTTCCTCACCCTTAACTACTTTCTCTTCAGGGACAAGTTTTGCCTTTATTTTGTAATTTACAACCTCTTCAGAATAAAGAAGGGCTGAAAATAAAAGGAAAAGGAAAAATCTCTTCATTCCATCCTCCTAATTCTTATAAATAAATTCTATACCCTTTTGTTCCATTTGACAAATAAACATCCAAATTTTATTCTTGATTTAGAGAGGAGAGCTATGAGGAAGATACTATTTGGATTTATTTTAATTTTAATTTCTTTTCGTTTATTTTCTCAGGAATTCTCCCTTACCTATAGAAGATATCAAAAACCTGAGATAATTTCCCAGATGGAGAAGATGATAGAAAATGCGCCTGATTTGAAGAGCAAAATAGAGATTGTCAAAGAATTTTTGAAAAAAGCACCTAAAAATGTTCTCATCCATAGAACATATCAGGACCTTATGAAAACTTACGACCCTGATAAACTATACCAAGAATATGAAAATTTATTTAGAAAAAATCCTGATAACCCTCTTTATATTTATCTTTACGGAAGAATTCAGAAAAAGAGTGAGGATGCAAAATCTTATTTTGAAAAGGTAATTGAAAGAGATAAGAATTTTTACTGGGGTTACATAGGTCTTTCCTATTATTACATAAATGAGGCAAAACCCCCGGATTATTCTAAGGCTGAGGAACTCTTAAAAAAAGCTATCTCCATAGACAACTCTCAACCCGAGGCATTCCTTAATCTCCATTCCATTTACACAATGCAGAGAAGATATGAGCTTGCTGACACACTCTCCGATATTTTAATGAAAATGAGTCCTGATGATGATGGAATATTTCTAATTTCTGTAAACAGATTCATAAGAACTGGAGAAAGGGATAGAATGATATCTGCAGTAGAAAACAGAATTAAAGAGAAAGGGGATAGACCAAATCTTTTACTTTTCCTTGGGAATGCTTATTTTGAAAAGGGTAACATTGAAAAGACAATTGAATTGTTTGAAAAATTTGTGAATCTCTATCCTAAAAATTCCTACACACCAACACTCCTTTATAATCTATCGGTTCTTTATTCGAGGAAATTTGATAAAAACAAGACTCTTTTATATCTTAAAAGAGCCTTTGAAGAGGGATATCCTTTAAGGGGATGGATAGAAAATCATCCACCATTTTTATTTTTAAAGGAGGACAAAGAATTCAAGGAATTGATTTTTAAGATAAATGAAAAAATTGGAATTGGAAGAAAGGTCTTAAATTTTAAGGGAAAGGACCTGAAAGGAAATATTGTTGAGCTTGGAGTCCTCCAGGGAAAGGTTGTTCTTGTGGAGTTCTGCGCTTTCTGGTATGAGCGGTGCAGAGCTGAAATTCCATTTCTGAGAGAGGCATATAAAAGATTTGGGAAAAAAGGTTTTGAGATAATCAGTGTAAGTCTTGATGAGGATAAAGATGCTCTCTCCTCCTTTGTCTCAAAAGAATCCATTCAGTGGAAAGTTATATTCTCAGGAAAAGGTAAAAATGATCCCATTGCAAAAATTTTTGGAATAGAGTCGATCCCCTCAAACTTTCTTGTTGACCGAAAGGGGATAATGAGATATGCAGATTTGAGAGGAGAGAATCTTTTGAAAAAGATTGAGGAACTTGTAGGAGAAACAGAATGAAGCTTAAAAAAGTTGCATCCGCTCAGGGGATTACAGAGGCAGAAATTATAAAATCATTTCTTGAGGCCAGTGGAATCCCTGTTGAACTTAGATACGAATCAATAGGAAAGGTTCTTGGAATTACAACCAATGGTCTTGGTATCGTTAAGATTATGGTCCCTGAAGATATGGAGGAGGAGGCAAAGAAGCTCATTGAATCAGTAAAAAGCCAGAAAGAATAACCTTTAAAAAAATTTGGAACTTTAAAATTCCTGTTTTCGTTTCTTTAATATGGAAGTGAAGATAAGGAATGAAAGAACTATTCAATGGCAGATTTAGAAGAAATTGTTGCAAGATGCTTGCAAGGAGAGGAATATGCATGGGAATATATTGTGAGAACATTTTCAAGGAGGATTTATAACATGGCTTATCAGATAACAATGAACTCCGTTGAGGCTGAAGACCTCACCCAGGAAATCTTTCTTAAACTTTACACTTCTTTAAATAAATACACTCTTGGAAGCAATTTCAAACTATGGCTTTACAGACTCGCAAAGAATCACCTAATAGACTGGTACAGGAAGAAGAAATATGTAAATTCCAAAATGGAGGAAATGAAGCAGGATTTTCTTATTAATTCCAATGGGAATTCATTTAAGGAAAACATGGAAGAGCTTAAAGAAAAAATTAGAAGAGGAATAGAATCCCTTGACATAAAGTTTAAGCTACCTCTTATTTTAAGAGATCTTCAGGGTCTTAGCTACGAAGAAATTTCAAATATTTTAGACATTCCTGTTGGAACTGTAAAATCAAGAATTAACAGGGGTAGGATTTTGCTAACAGAGATTCTGAGAGGTAAAAAATGAGATGCGATGATGTCAGGGAGATAATTACAATTTTCCTTGAGGGAGAGCTTGACAAAGAGACTTCTGAAATGGTGAAGGCTCATATAGATTTATGTAAAAGTTGTAAATCTTTGATGAAGGATTCAGCCAAAATTATTCGTTCTCTTCGCACAATTGAATCTCTTCCTGTTCCAGAAAGAGTTGTTGAGGGAATACTTAAAGCTACAACAAAGAAAAGGAGAAGATTTTCTTTTTTGCCTGTATTCCAGCCCCAGTGGGTTTTTGCCTTCTCTGTTTTTGTTCTTTCCTTCCTTTTCTTTACATATCCAAAAAAAGCTATTTTGTTTGATCTCATTGAATTCAAAACCCACAGAACATACTCACAGATTGTAAGATTTACCTCAAAGGTTGAGGGAATAATGGATTATTTTAAAGGTTTAAAATTGAAAGAAATTTCAAAACCCGATAAGGCTAAGGAAGAATTGAAAGGGGAAAGAAAGGGGAATGAGAGCATCTTTCTTCATAGGATTTTCTTATGAAAGGAGGAAGAAATGGGTTGCTATTACCATCCTGAAAGAGAGAGTAAAAATTTCTGCTCAAAATGTAATAAGCCCCTTTGCGAGGAATGCTCCATTGAAACAAATGGTAAGGTTTTTTGCAAGGAATGTGTTGCGGAAGAAGTAAAGAGGATCAAAGTTAAAAGGAAATCTCCCAGCCTTGCTGCCATTCTTTCTATTGTTCCTGGACTTGGTGCTATTTACAACGGTCAAATACTGAAAGGAATATCCTTTATCCTTATCTTTGCTTCTCTTGTTGGGCTTGAAGACTATGCAAGAAACTTTGAGAATATTATTTTTGGGCTGATGATTGCGGGATTTTATCTTTACATGATTATAGACTCCTACAATTCCGCAAGGGCAATAAATCTTGGATTGGAAGATGTCTTTAGTTATCCAAAAGAAGGCTCTACACTTTTCGGAATTACTCTCCTTTTTTTGGGAATTGCTTTTTTGTTGGCTAATTTTGGAGTAATTGAGTATGAACATATTGTAAAATTATGGCCCCTTATATTTATAATAATTGGGGCAAAAATGATTTATAATTGGAGAAAATCTATTAAATAGGAGGATTAAAATGGCAAAAAGAAGCTGGGATGCATTAATTTTTGGACTAATTCTTCTTATCTTGGGTATTCTTTTCCTCCTGAGTAATTTCGGATATAAAATAAATGTTTGGGATATTATTGAAAAATACTGGCCTATCCTGCTTATACTCCTTGGCTTAAAATATGTAATATCAGGGATCAGGAAAAAATGAAAGGAAGAGATCTCATCCTTGCAATACTTATAATAGCTTTTGGTCTCTCAATTAAGTTTGCCAGAAATATAAAAAGTGAGATAGAATCGATACTCCACGGGAAAGAGACCTTTGAATTTGAAGAGGAGATCGTGCTTGACGGAAGAGAGGAGATTCAGATCGAGGGTAAAAATTTGAATGTTATTGTTGAGGGATGGGATGGAGATAAAATTGAAGGGAAGCTAATAAAGGTTTTTGATTCGTATTCAAAAGAGAAGGCAGAAGATTTAGCAAAAAAGATTAAACTGGAGAGGGAGGTTAGTGAAAATCTACTGAAATTGAAAGTCACAAGTCCAACGGAATATGAAGAGAGTTTCTTTTTCAAATTCTTCTTGTATAAATTTTCTCCAGATGTTTCTTTGAATCTAAAAGTTCCTCGCAAAAGTTTACTTAAAGTTCTCTCACAACACTCAGATATTGAGATTTCAGGGATAAAATGCTCCTCTGAGATTGATAACACCCATGGGGATATAAGAATTTCTGATTGTGAAGGTAATATTTTCATAAGAAACTCCCACGGAGATATTGAAATAAAAAATTTAAATGGAGACATTAAGATTTTCTCTCCCCATTCCTCCATTAACATTGAAAACGCTTTAAATGTTGAAATAGAAACAAGCTTTGAAGATGTATCCCTAAAAAATTTAAAAAATTTAAAACTGATTACAAAACATTCTCCAGTAGAGATTTATGAAGTTAATGGAGAAATATACATAGAAAACAGTCATTCCGAAATATCTATAAAGGACTCCTTCCTAAAAGGAAAAATCGAAGGCGAACATCTTGAGATAGATGGCGAAGGCATTTCAGGAGGGGAACTTCAAATTACAAATTCATATGAGCCAGTGATTTTAAAGAATTTCTCGGGAAAAGCGAAAATATATTCTAAACACAATGAAATTGAGATCGATGTTATGAAGGGAAGCAATGTAGAGATTGAATGTAAGTATTCAGATATAACTGTAAACCTTGATAAGGAATGGAAGGGAGAGATTTTACTGGATACCTATCAAGGCGAAGCGGAAGTATCTTATTTGGCTCTAAAAATTGAGGAAAGGGGTGATAGGAAGATCTTCAGAGGAAACCTGGGTGGCGAGAATTTCTTATCAGTTAAAACTACTTACGGAAAGATTATTTTAAATCGAGAAAATAATTAACTGAAATTGATTTTATAAGTAAGCCTTGAAATTATTTTTAGATTCAAATAAAGAATTAAATTGCTTATATCTTTCTTATATTTTGTAACATACTTTACAAACTGATTTTCTTCATCAAATCTTAAAAGTCCCTCAAATTCTGAAAGCTCGTCCCTCAGCTCAATCAGAAGATGCTGCAAGGAACGATAACGGGATTGGATTTCATTGAGACTCTTCTTATCAGCTTCTTCAGGATTAAAGAATGCAGGGATTAAAGGTATTGTTCTCTTTGTTTTATTAGTCAATTCCTCAACCAATTCTTCCAGTTCCTGGAAATAATCCATATATTTATCTTTATTTAGAAGTTTCTCGTTTGCCTTTTCAAAAAGAAAATTCAATTGGGTTCCAAGAGAATTTATAAAACCTTCCACTCCAAAATGGGGTCTTTCAAAGTTAAATAAATCAACAAAATCCCTTCCTATGTAAAGCTTATCTTTGTAATAAAAGGTGAGTTCATCGGGATCGTGGGAGTAATATTTCACCTCAAAAATGTTCTCCTTATCCATTCTTCTCAATCTCGCTATTACGAGAAATCTGTTCTGCTCAATAAAATAGCTATTATTTTCAATAATGGCTGTGTAAAAAATCATATTCTCAATAAGATAATTCCTTATCCATTCCAGAACATCAATCTTTGGATTAACCAACTCCTCTGCCTTTCCCTTAAAACTATTGGGACTTAAAACATGAAAATTTGGAGAAAGAAGGAAGATTTCTCCTCCAAGCCCGAGTTCGAGATGAAGATTTTTCAGAACACTCTTTTGGAAACTGTCAAAATGTATGCTCTTCAAAGGAGGAAGGGATTTCTTCTCAATTTTCTGTATACTCAATAACTCGTCCATCATTTTTTATATATCAAAAGGTGGGATAAAAATCAAATCGTATTAGTCTTTTATTTCAAACCTTCCTTCAAGAGCCCTCGCAATTGTAACCTGATCTGCAAAATCTATATCTGAACCAACGGGGATTCCAATCGCCAATCGAGTTAGTTTAATATTTAATGGTTTAAGAATCTGAATAATATATTGGCTTGTAGCTTCACCTTCTACAGTTGGATTTGTTGCAATTATGACTTCCTTTATTTTCTCTTTTTCAACCCTCTTTACAAGTTCATCAATTTTTATATTTTCAGGTCCTCTTCCCTGAAGGGGGGAAATAGTTCCAAGGAGGACATGATATTTACCCTTGAACTTCTCTGTTTTTTCTATGGCAGAGACATTGTAGGGTTCCTCAACAACACACAAAAGACTCCCATCCCGCCTTTCGTCTGAACATATTCTACAAGGGTCAACATCAGTTATATTGTTACATATAGAGCAATATTTAAGTTTTTCTCTAACTTCCTTTATCGCTTCAGAGAGAGTTTGGACATCTTTAAGAGGTGCTTTAAGTATGTAAAATGAAATCCTTTGAGCGGACTTTGCTCCAATCCCTGGTATTTTCTTAAGCTCATTTATCAATTTATTTAATGGTTCAGCCCATTCGAACATGGTTATATCAAAAATTTAAAGGTTGAAAAGACCCGGAAATGGTAAACCGAGAGCTTCAAGCTTTGAGCTCATTTCTCTCTCTACTTTTGATGATGCATCATTAATTGCAGCAACAATGAGGTCCTCCAGCATTTCTTTTTCTTCAGGGTTAATAACTTCTTTTTCAATTTTGAGAGATATAATCTGTTTAAGACCGTTCATCTCAACAGTTACCATCCCTCCTCCGCTACTTCCTTCAATTTTTAATTCCATCATTTCTCTTTGAAGTTTCTCCTGCATTTCCTTAGCAGTTTTCATCAGTTTCTGAAAATCAAATATATTCTTCATCTTCTTCTCCTTTCCCAATTTTTTTCTTAGATAAAATTTTACCATTCATTTCCTGTAAAAACATTTTAAGAAGAGGTGGAAGTTCTTCCTCTTTCTCTGGTTGCTCTTCTTTAATTTCAAACACTATGAGGAATTCATTACCTTTCATTTCTTTTAATTTATTTTCAAGATATTTCTTGTTTCTGTTTATTGTCTCTTTCAAATGCTCTGTCTCTTTGTTGAAAGTCATTTTTAAGATATTACCTTCTATTGATATTGAAGGCAAAAGTTTCAATGTTGCACTGAGCCTTGGATTCTCCTTCTTGAGCTCCTCAAGGAAATCCTCTACCGAAATTTTCTTTTCTCCTATTTCTTCAGGAACAATCTTTTCCTCAAATTCTTTCTCTGCTTTATTTTTTTCAACCTTATTTATTTTTTCTATCTCTTCTTTTTCTGGAATTTTAGTAAGGTTTTTTATTAAATTCTCAATAGGGGTTAATTTCTTTAAATAGGACAATTTTAAAAGTGTTGTTTCTACAATATATCTCGGATAAAAGGAATGCCTTACTGATGAATCCGCTTGAATTAGAAGATTTATATATCTGAAAAGCTCCTCCTCACTGAATTTATCAGCCTCTTCCATGTATTTTCTCTCATCTTCTTCTGAAAGGGATAGAAAGGCATTGGGATTTTTTATAATTTTTGTTAGATATATAGTCCTGAAATGATCAACCACACTCCTGAGAAAATTTCTCATATCTTTACCTTCCTCTACAAGCTTATCAATAATCTGAATAATTCTTCTTCCATCACCTGAAAAAATGGAAGAGGAGATTGAAAATAGAGTATCCCTATCGGTCATTCCAAGGATTTCATCAACATCCTCATCTTTTACTTCTATCCCTGAGTATGAAACAATCTGATCAAGAAGCACCTCTGCATCTCTCAAGGAGCCATCGGCAGAAATAGCTATTTTTCTTAGAGATGAAGAAGTTATCTTTATGCCTTCCTTTTCACAAATTTGTGCGAGAGCATCGTAAATCTCCTTCTCGGATATTCTTTTAAATTGGAAATGTTGGCTCCTTGAGACAATCGTTGAGGGGACTTTGTGGAACTCAGTTGTCGCCATTATAAAAATTACACGAGGCTGGGGCTCCTCAAGAGTTTTAAGTAAAGCATTGAAAGCCTCTGTTGTTAGCATGTGAACTTCATCAATTATAATGACTTTATACCTTGCATTCATGGGAGGGAATTTAACAACCTCTCTCAATTCTCTCACATCATCAATCCCTCTGTTGGAAGCGCCATCTATTTCAATTACATCAATTGCTCTTCCCTCCTGAATCGACACACAGAACTCACATTCATTGCAGGGGTTAATTGTTGGTCCTTTGACACAATTTAAGGATTTTGCAAGAACTCTTGCTGTTGTAGTTTTCCCAACACCCCTCATACCTGAAAAAATATAAGCGTGGGACACTCTATTTTCAATAATTGCATTTTTCAAGGTTTGAGCAATAACCTTTTGACCTACAATCTCATCCAGAGTTTTTGGACGGTATTTTCTTGCAAGGACAATATAATTCATTTATCTTCCATAAAAGGGCTCAGGAAAAGGTTCGCATGGGAAGGAACTCTTACCGTTGCTTCCTTTCGGACCTGGCGGGGTTCAGAGCCTACCATCGACCCTCCTGAGCCAATATTTCCTGATTTCCAACATTGGTATTCACTTTAAAAGGAGAAAAATTTTATGGCGGAGAGAGGGGGATTCGAAACCCCGATTTTATTCGGGGTACACGATTTCCAGTCGTGCTCCTTAAGCCACTCGGACATCTCTCCGTCCATTTATTAATAATACATTTTTCTTGCGTTTCATTCAATCTCTTAAAATCCCTTTTACATTTTTGCTTACGCTTCAGCAAGTTTTTCCACCGCTTCTTCAAGTCTTGTCAACCGTTCTTCCCTTTTTCTATCTCTTCCAGTAAAGAAATATTTTTATTTTAATTTGTGCTATAATTTGATAGATGCCGATGTAGCTCAATGGCAGAGCAGCTGATTCGTAATCAGCAGGTTGAGGGTTCGAATCCCTCCATCGGCTCTATCTCATTTTACCCTGCTATTCAGCTTGATCTAAAAAATTACTTAGAAACTCTAAAAAGGGAATCATCAAGCTCAGGATTTATTTCAATTGCTTCAAAAATTATTTGAGCTCCGCCTCCAGGACCTCCAGAAGTCTGCATTGAAAAAGCAAATTTCAAGCCATCAACTTCTTTATAATCACTAAATACAACGCTTACCATGAGTGGATTCCCCTGAAAATCTACTGTTGACTCTGCCTTTATTTCAAGACAGGAATCGATGTCAAGATAAAGAAACCTTTCCTTCCCTTCTTTGGTAGTGACTTTTAACTTATATGCGGGTGTTCCTTCAACCTCCTCCTTACCTATTAACTCTATTTTTGTCCCTTTTTCTTTATAATCAATAAAAGGACTATCAAATTCTGACTGCTCCTTTGCAGATTCCGCTTGTGGACCAGTAACCTCCATTGGTTCTCCTGAGCCCATGAATGGATTTATCATCCATGCCTTCTCCCCATCAAAAATAGTAATAATCTTTTGTCCCTGAAAATCAACCTCTGTCCTTGAAAGGTTCGGTCTTTTTAAATAGAGCACCATAGGCATCTCTATTCCTTGAGCAACAGCTTTTCCTATCATTTTAATGCTCTTTACTGCCTTTAATTTTTCAACTCCACCCTTTGACTGTAAATTCTTTGCAATTATCTCATCTACAGTCTGGGAGAATGCTGAACCCAAAACCAGAATAAATAATACAATAATCGAAAAACAAAAAGCTTTTTTCAAAGCTCCCTCCTTAAAATAATTTCCAACCAAAAATTCTAACCTTTTAAAAATACTATGTCAAGAGAAATTGGGCTATATGTAAAGAAAATTTTTCTATTGACAACAAAATTTTGTGGAATTAGGATAAAATTATGAGAGAATTTAATGAATTTATGACAAATTTTCATCTTGGGGAACCAAGCATAATTTCAAATCTTATTGTTTTTCCTGTTCATGGTGAATCTTATTCAGAGAAAACTCCAATTACTCTTGATGATTCTGGTGGTGGCATACTGATAGAGGAATTGAAGAACCCCACTGTGGGAAGTGTAAATGTTAAAAATCTCACTGGTTCTGAATTTTTTGGGATTGAAGGGGAGGAACTTGTGGGAGCTCTCCAGCACAGGATTTTTGTGACATCTTTCCTTTTACCGGGTAGGTCTGAAAGGGTTATTCCTGTAAGTTGTGTTGAGGAAGGAAGGTGGTCGGGAGAAAGAGAATTCCTTTCAGGTTCGACAATAGCTTATCCAACCCTGAGGGCTTTGACATCAACCTCCATTTACCAGAGTCTTTCAAAAGGGAAAGGCTTTCAGGTTGATCAGAAAAGTATATGGAAGGAGATTGAAAGGAAGCAGACAACTTTAAAAACTCATTCCTATACAAGATCCATGCACGACACATTCAACCAGTTGAAAGATGAGATTTCCCATTTCGCTGAATATGTTCCTCAGGAAGACCAGTTAGGATTTCTTACTCTTACCAACAGGAGAATACTCTGTGCTGACATTTTTCTTAATCCTGAGCTTTTCAGGAAATTCATGAAAAAACTACTTATAAGCTATGCTCTTGATGCAATAGAAGATTCTTCAATCCCAGGTTCTTTTAATATGGAAAAAGGAAAGGAGTTCTTCTCAGCAATTATAAAAGTGAAGAGAATTAAGAAATTTGCTGGAGTTGGCATTGGAGAAGAGTGGAGATTTAAAGAAAAGGGGATTCTTGGTAAAGCTCTTATAAATGAAGAGAGAATTTATCATCTTTCAGCTTTTCCCATTGGTTCTAAATAGTATTGAAAATAATTACTGAAAAATGATTCCCCAGAAAATAGGTAAATTTAAAATAAAATCCTATCTTGGAGGGGGGAGATTCGGAGATGTGTATCTTGCAGAGGACACAATTATAAATGAAGAATTTGCTCTAAAAATTTTCAGGTCATCACAAGGAGCTTCTGTTTCCAATCTTCTAAAGGAGATAAAAACCCTTTACTCTCTTGAGCATCCTTCAATTGTCCGCTATTACACAACAGAAATGTTTGAGGGAAAATTGATTCTTGTGACAGAATTTATAAAGGGGACAACTCTCAGGAAATTTATTGAGGAGAATGCACCAGTAAGTCTTGAATCGGTTCGTAAAATCATCTCTCCCATTTGCGATGCCCTTGATTATGCCCATTCTAAAGGAATTGTCCACAGGGATATAAAACCAGAAAATATAATGATTTGTGAGGATGGAAGGGTAAAACTTATGGATTTTGGACTTGCAAAGTTCTTAGAAGGAGAGATGACGCAGAGTATAGCGGGGACTCCTTCTTACATGGCTCCCGAATGCTGGAGTGGAAAATATTCTCCCGCTTCTGATCAGTGGTCTCTTGCAGTAATTGTTTTCGAACTCATAACAGGAGTGAATCCATTTTCAGGAAATAACCTTGAAGCCATAAGGAATAAAATTAAAAAGTCTTCTCCAAAATGGGAAATTTTAAAGAATTATCCAGAAGAGATAAAAACTGCCCTAAAAAAAGCTCTTTCAAAGAGACCATCAGAGAGGTTCAAAAATTGCAATTCCTTTTTAAAAGCCATCTTCCATGAAGAGAAAGAAGAGCTCCCATTTGTAGAGATATCAAGAGTTCCTCAGAAAATTTCAGAATTTACCCTAACAGAGGAACAGTTAAGGGCTGTAAAGTCTGAAGAGAAAAGGATTCTTCTAATTGGGGGAGCGGGAACAGGAAAGACCCACACTCTCTGTGCAAGGGTTGTATATCTGATAAAGGTAAAAGAGGTTGACCCATCCCATATATTTGTATCAACATTCACTGTTAAATCATGGAAAGAGATGGAAGGTAAACTCCAGAAAGCTTTGAAAGAAAAAGTTAAGGACCTCTGGATTGGGAATTTTCATTATCAGTGTTTTCTCATTCTTCAGGCATATAGTGAGAGAGTCGGAATCAATGGGGAGCTAAAAATTGTCTCAAGGGAACATCAGAGGAAAATATTGAAAGATGTCTTAAATGAGAGTCAACTTTGGCAAATAACTCCCAAAGAAGCGGAAGAATTGATGGAAAGAGGAAGAACATTTGGACCCAAGTTTCTTCCAAAAAAGGATAGGGAAATTTTTGCAATTATCTTAAAGAGATATCTTGAGAAAATGAGAAAGGAAGGTTATATAGACTACACAGATGTCTTAATCCTTACATGGAAACTCCTTAGAAGGCACGGTGATGTAAGAGAAAAATACAGGAACATTTTTAAACATATCCTGATTGATGAGTATCAGGATTTTAACAGGATTCAGATGGAGATTGTAAAACTTCTCCTATCTGAAAAAACTTACTTTTTTGCAACAGGAGACGATGACCAGTGCATATACCAGTGGAGGGGGACAAACCCTGATTTTATAAGGAAATATGATAGATACTTTCCCGATTTTACTCTTTTTTATCTCACCAAAACATTCAGATTGCCTCCTGAAATTTTAATTCCAGCAATAAATCTAATAAGGGTTAACAGAGATAGACTGGAAAAGGTTTTCTGGACAGATAAAGATTACGGGAAAGGTTCATTTTCAATTCATTCCTTTATGACACCAAAAGAGGAGGCTTCATTTATTGCAAAAAAAGTAAAATCTTTGAAAGATTTTGAAGGAAAAAGTTTCAGTGACATTGCAATTCTTTTCAGGGCAAACTTTAGAAGTAGGATAATTGAGGAGCATCTTTCCTCCACGGGAATCCCCTATTCCTTCCTCTGGGGGAGGAGCTTTTACAGGAGGGATGAGATAACTGGTTTGATAAACTTTCTAAATTGTATTCTTGCACCCAATAAAGAGGAGAGTCTGAAAGCTCTTCTCAGGTATCCAAGACAATGGTTAAAAGAAGAAGAGGAAAAGGGGATTCTCAAGAAATGGAAAAAGGGGAAACTATGGGAAGTGCTGAACTCTTCAGAAATCAATGAGTCTGCAAAATCTCTGATTGGCTTGATAAAGGAACTTCATGAAAATTCAGAAAGAATCCTTCCGTCTTCTGCTTTAAGAATAGGAATAGAAAAGCTCGGTTTAATGGAATTTCTTCAGAGTAAAGGAGATGAATCGAGCTTTATAAAAATGGAAAACATTAATGAATTCCTTGAAATGGCAAAGGATTTTGAGGAGAGGAGCAAGGAGCCTACCATTTCTTCATTTTTGAAATACATAAAAGCATTAACAGAATCAGGATTGATGAAGGAGGAGGAAGGTGTGAAACTTCTAACAGTTCATTCTTCAAAGGGTCTCGAATTCCCCGTGGTTTTTCTTGCGGGAATGGTTGAGGGAGAATTCCCCTATTCAAGAGCTTTAACCTCTCCTGAGGGGATAGAAGAAGAGAGAAGACTTTGTTATGTTGGGATGACAAGGGCTCTCGAAAAGCTCTTCATCACATACTCCCTTCATCGTGACAATTTCCGGGCAAACCCCACAAGACCATCAAGATTTTTAAGGGAAATGGTCGGGATGTAAAATATTTTTTATTCCCAAATCAGTCCAAAATGCTTCCTCTCTCCCCAAAGAGCATTTTTTGTAATTTTCTCGCCAAATTTCTCTCAAAATTTTATTGTCTTAACCCTTAAATCTCAATGATTTAGGGAATAGATTGATGAAAAAGTAACTATTGACAAGCATTTTTTATTTGTCCTAATACAAATCTTTAATATATGGTATGAGAAATCCAACGGGAAAAGAATACACAGAAAATCATGTATTAACTTGTTTCTGCTGAGGGATATGATATAATTTTTCACATGAAAAGAAGGGTTCATGTTATTGTTGAAGGAAGGGTTCAAGGTGTTTTCTTCAGAGATTTTACGAGGAGACAGGCACAAAGACTCGGCATTAAAGGATGGGTGAGGAATCTTATGGATGGAAGGGTTGAGATTATGGCAGAGGGTGAGGAGGAGAATTTGAAGTTATTTCTTGAGGAAGTTAAAAAAGGTCCACCCCTCGCAGTTGTTGAAAATATTGACATAGAATGGATGGAATTTAAAGGAGAATTTCAGGATTTCAGAATTACATTTTAATAAAAAGGATGTTGGAGAATGATTATAATGACTTTTAACCTTTTCCTTTTTTTATTCTTAAATTTTCTATAGGAGGATGTAAATGAGAAGAATTGGTATCCTTACTGGTGGTGGTGATTGCCCTGGACTGAATGCAGTTATAAGAGCGGTTGTTAAAACCGCTGTAAATGACTTTGAGATGGAGGTTTTCGGAATTGAGGATGGATACAGAGGTCTTGTGGAAAAAAGGGTTAGACCCTTAAGGGAAGAGGATGTTTCAGGAATTCTTCCAAAAGGGGGAACAATTCTTGGAACATCAAATAGAGACAATCCTTTTAAATGGCTCACTTATAAGGATGGGAAGAAGGTTTATGAGGATTACTCAGATGTTGCAATAAAAACAATAGAATACAATGAACTCGATTGTCTTATAACTGTTGGAGGGGATGGGACACAGGCAATTGCATATAAATTTTTTGAGAAGGGAATTCCTGTGGTAGGTGTTCCAAAGACAATTGACAATGATCTCAGTGGAACTGATGTAACATTTGGATTTGACTCAGCCCTTCAAGTTGCTACAACTGCCCTTGACAAACTCCATTCCACAGCTGAATCCCATCATAGGGTAATGGTGATGGAGGTGATGGGAAGATTTGCGGGATGGATTGCCCTTCACTCAGGAATTGCGGGTGGAGCGGATGTCATACTTATTCCTGAAATCCCATTTAACATAAAAAAAGTGGCTGAAAAGATTTTCCAGAGACTAAAATCAGGAAAGAGATTCAGTCTTGTTGTTGTTGCAGAGGGAGCAAGGGAGGAGGGTGGAGATTATGTTTTTAGAAAAAAGGTTGAGGACCCTGACATGCCTGTAAGATTGGGAGGAATTGGTGCAAAGGTTGCGGATGAAATTGAGGAACTTACTGGAATAGAAACAAGGGTTACAATTTTGGGGCATCTTCAGAGGGGTGGCTCACCATCACCCTTTGATAGAATCCTTGCGACAAGATTTGGTTATCACGCAGTTCTCGCATGCAGGAGAAGGGAGTTTGGAAAGATGGTCGGTCTTAGGGGGAATGAAATAGTTACTGTTGATATTAAGGACATTATAGATAAGCCGAGAAGGGTTTCCCCTGAATCAGACATGGTCAGGATGGCTATGGCAACAGGAACATCTTTTGGTATCTGATTTTTCTTGAATCTATGGTCGTTTGACAATAAATTATTAAAAAAATAAAATTTAAAACTTGGAGTGATAAAATGGGAAGCGAAAAATCAATTATATGTATTTTTGCAGGGAAAGAGAGTGAAGAGAAGAATAAAGAGTTGGGGATACCTTTAACTATAATTTATAAAAATTTCAATAATAAAAACAAAAAGTTTAGAGAGCTTCTTAATAACTTCTTTTTCACTAATCCAAATCTGAGAGTTTTGACAAATGAGACATCTGCTCGGGCATGGGCAGAAGCACTGAGATAAATATGAATTTTTCCCTAAAATTTTGAGTCAAAAAAGGAGGAATTGAATGAAAATAACAATTACTGTTATTAAGGCAGATGTGGGGTCTATAGGAGGTCATCTGACCCCTGGCTCTGAACTATTCAATGCTATCCAAGAATTTATATCTGAGAACGGTAAAGATTTGATTATCGACCACTACATAAGTTTCACAGGAGATGATATTTCGATTCTCATGACCCATACCAAGGGGGTCTCAAATCAAGAAATTCACAAACTTGGATGGGATGCTTTTAAAGCAGGAACTGAGATTGCAAAAAAACTCGGACTTTACGGAGCGGGTCAAGATCTCCTTGTGGATGCCTTTTCAGGGAATGTAAAGGGGCTTGGACCTGCTGTTGCGGAAATGGAGTTTGAGGAAAGAGCAAATGAGCCATTCATTTTCTTTGCCGCTGACAAAACAGATCCAGGTGCTTACAATCTTCCCTTTTATCTTGCTTTTGCAGATCCCATGTACTGCTCAGGGCTCCTTCTTGCTCCCCATATGTCAAAGGGATTTAAGTTTACAATAATTGATGTCAATCATACTGAAAGGGACAGGGTTATTGAGCTGAATGCTCCTGAAGACCTTTACAGCATCGCAGCACTACTAAGGGATACCGAAAGATTTGTCATTGAAAGTATTCATAGTAGAGCAACTGGAGAGCAAGCAGTTGCAATCTCAACAACAAGACTCCACAACATTGCGGGTAAATACACGGGAAAAGATGACCCAATTGCAATAGTTCGGGTTCAGGGAGCATTCCCTGCAACAGGAGAGGTTCTTGCTCCCTTTGAGATAGGTCCCTTTGTCGCTGGATTCATGAGGGGGTCTCACAATGGTCCTCTAATGCCATGCAAACTCCAGAGTACAATTTCTTACTTTGATGGTCCTCCCATAGTAACAGGTGCAGCCTTCTCAGTAAATCAAGGAAAGCTTACAGGTCCAGTTGATGTATTTGACCATCCTTTCTGGGATTATGTGAGGGAAAAAATTGCTGAAAAAGCTATTTCCATAAGAAGGCAGGGATTTGCAGGACCTTCAATGCTCCCCTATTCAGAATTGGAGTATGGTGGTATTGTTAAGATACTTGAAGAACTCGATAAGAAATTTTATTTAAGATAAAAAATATTTTAAAATTTAACCTCTTTGTGGAGGGATAAATGGCTAATTTTCTTGAAAGAAAATTCCGCTTAAAGGAAAATGGGACAAATGTAAGGACTGAGATTATTGCAGGGATAACAACCTTTCTAACAATGTGCTATATAATTTTTGTAAATCCAGTGATTCTTGGAGCGGCAAATATGGATAAGGGTGCGGTTATGTTTGCAACATGTGTTGGTTCTGCAATTGCCACTTTTCTTATGGGTATTTTAGCAAATTATCCAATTGCCCTTGCTCCTGGAATGGGACACAATGCTTTTTTTGCCTTCATAGTCTGCGGAGCAATGGGATTTACATGGAGGGAGGCTCTTTCAGCAAATCTTGTTTCAGGCTCAATATTTATTTTTCTGGTAATTCTTGGACTGAGCAAATTTTTTATTGAGATGGTTCCAGAATCCCTGAGGCATGCAATTGCAGTGGGAATAGGGCTTCTCCTTGCAATGATAGGACTTCAATGGGCTGGTTTCATTAAAGGGAGTCCATCAACCCTTGTCTCTCTTGGAGACCTTTCAAGCAAATCTGTTTTAATTTCAACAGTTGGATTTCTTGTAATGATAATTCTCCTTGTTCTAAAAGTAAAAGGAGCAATTATAATTGGTCTTCTCTCATCTCTTCTCACCTCAATTATTCTTGGTGTTGCAAAATTTGAAGGAGTTTTATCACCCCCCCCATCTCCAAAACCAACATTTTTAGCCTTTGATTTTTCTGGCTTGACAAAGAACTGGTTTGACTTTTTTGCAGTAGTTTTTGTTCTTCTCTTTCTTGATATTTTTGATACAGTGGGAACTTTGATAGGGGTTACATCCCAAGCAGGTCTTCTAAAAAATGGCTCTTTACCCAAGGCAAAGGAAGCTCTTCTTTCAGATGCAGTAGGAACTGTTGCGGGTGTATGTCTTGGAACATCAACAATAACAAGCTACATTGAAAGCTCAGCGGGAGTATCCCAAGGAGGAAGAACAGGACTAACTTCTGTTACAGTTTCATTTCTATTTATCCTTGGGCTATTCTTTTCTCCCCTTGTCCATACAATGAGCACTGCGATTCCAATAACAGAATCCTTTGCCCAGTATCCAATAATTGCTCCCGCTCTCATTCTTGTTGGAGCTTTTATGCTAACTGGTGTGAGACTTATAAAATGGGAAGATTACACAGAGGCAATCCCAGCCTTTCTAACTCTTCTCATAATGCCATTAACCTTCAGTATAACAGAGGGGATAGCTTTTGGATTCATTACATATGCAATTCTAAAAATTGTCACAAGAAGGACTAAAGAAGCCCATTGGCTACTTTACATTCTTGCAATTCTCTTTCTTGTTCTTTTCATTTTAAGAACCTATCTTGGAAAATAGGTAGTGTGATAGAAATCATTGATTTATAAGATAAAAAATAATTAAAAAGAAGAAGGAGGTTTAAATGAAAAGGAGATTTTTTTTATTTTTAATTTTCTTTATTCCCTTCGCCACTCTTATCCTCTTTGCTCCAGAGAAAAAGGAGACAAGGGATTTTGAAATTAAAAAAGGAAAAGAGTTAATTTCCAGTGAAGATAATCTATCAGCTCTTTCAAATTTTGTTTCAATGGAAAGGGCGAAAGGGAATCTGAGAATTTTCCGCAAGGATATTGACCCAGAAGATAAAAGCTCCCACGAAAGATACAATCAGTTTTACAATGGAGTAAGAGTTTTTGGAGCACAGGTTATTGTTCACGAGAAGGATGGGAAAATTTATTTAATTAACGGCAGTTTCTACGAAGATATCTCAATTGATACAAAGCCTGAAATTACTTCCTCAACAGCCATTGAGATTGCACTTAATGATTCTGGGATAAAAGATTTATCAGCTGAATCTGAGCCAGAACTTATAATTTTCCCTTCAAAGGATGGATATTTTCTTGCTTACAGAGTAATCCTGGAAAAATTTGGGACAAAGCTCATTTATTTTGTAGATGCTAAGAAAGGGGATATTATTACAAGTTATAACGACATCAAATATCAGGCATCTATTGGCTTAGGAACAGGGACATGGGGGGACAAAAAGAAGTTCAGTGCCTTTTTCCAGAATTCGGTTTACTATCCCGATGACAGGATGAGACCTGCGAGAATTTACACCCTTGACATGAAGAATAGCTATTATTACGGATACTGGACAACCACAACAAACAATGTATGGAATGATGGTGCCCTTGTTGATGCCCATGTTTACTCAGGATGGACTTATGACTACTTCTACAAAATTCATGGAAGGAATGGTCTTGATAATAATAACATGAGAATAAGGATATTTGTCCATTACGGTTATGCATATAACAATGCTTTCTGGGATGGAGATGATATTGTTTTTGGAGATGGTGATGGGGTCTATTATAGAAACTTT
Source organism: uncultured Clostridia bacterium (assembly GCA_964649495.1). Lineage (GTDB taxonomy): Bacteria > Acidobacteriota > Aminicenantia > JBFLYD01 > JBBIMS01 > JBBIMS01. The sequence continues at coordinate 22,446 of CAZYPR010000039.1, forward strand.
TCATCAGCCCTTGATGTTGTAGCCCATGAGTTAACCCACGGTGTAACCCAGTTCTCTTCAAACCTAATTTACTGGGGAGAATCGGGAGCACTGAACGAAGCCTTCTCAGACATAATGGGTGTTTGTGCAGAATTTTATTTTCAGAAACCTGGATATGGAAGACTACTTGCGGATTGGTGGGAAGGTGAGGATATCTTCGTAAGTTTTGGCCAGGCTTTCAGATATTTTGATGATCCATCAAGAAGAACTTTCTGGGGTGGACCATATCCTGACCACTACTCCAAGAGGTATTATGGTTCATCCTATGATAATGAGTTTGTCCATATAAACTCATCAATTGCAAATCATTGCTTTTACCTTTTAGCCAATGGTGGAACAAACAGGACATCAGGGATAACAGTCCAGGGAATAGGAATAGATAAGGCTTCAAAAATATTCTACAGGGGTTTTGTTTATTATCTCTGGGAAAGCTCCAATTTCCATCATGCAAGATGGGCAACAGTTCAGGCAGCCTCTGATCTTTACGGTTCCACAAGCACAGAGAAGAGAAGGGTTGAGGAAGCCTGGAGTGCTGTCGGTGTTGAATAAATCTTAGAAAGGAGCGAGGAAATGAAAAAATTTTTTGTCTTTATTTTCTTATTTCTTCTTTGTTTACCTGTTTTCTCTGCGACAAAAAAATATGTGAGGGTTGCTGTTGAAATGGCAAGAATAAGGGATATACCCTCTTTGGAAGGAAAGGTGGTCGCAAGGGTCAAAAAAGGAACAGAGCTTGAAGTGATTGAAAAAGTGGGGGAATGGTTCAGGGTTTATCTTCCTGATGGAAAGAACACAGGTTACATATCAGCCCGAGTTGTTGTGGTGGCTAAGGAGGTTGAGGAAAAGGAAATTAAGGAAGAGAAGGGTCCAACAGAGAAAAAGATTGAACCAGCTATGGAGAGAAGAAGAGAGATTATAAGAAGGGAAGCGGAAAAGCCATTGAGCTTATTTGTCGCCTTTAGCTTTGATTCTCCATTTGCAGATTTTAAAGATGAGTATTTGATTCATGCTTACCATGAAGATGGTCCTTACACTGGTAGGTACAATGCGGAAAGCAGTTTATCTCCTGAGGTTGGTTTAATTTACAAAATAAAGAGTAAATTGGGTTTCATGTTTTCCATTGAGCCATTCATCTCAAAGACAAAAGGAGATACTCTCGCAAAAATCCCCCATCCTTTTTATTATGAAAAATTCAGAGAGTTAAAAATCAAAGACAACTTCTCCTATAGCGAAATTCCTTTTAACCTCAATTTTATTTACGATGCGGGAAAGTTTAAAGGAGTACCTTTTTTCCTGACTGGAGGAGTTACTCTATTTTACTCTTCTGCGGAAATTCTCGAAAGTTTTACTTACTTAGAAACCTATCCATACGACACTGTTATTCTCACCTCAAAAAAATATAAAACCTACTCTTCCTTTTCTCCAGGCATAAATGTTGGAATTGTCAGCTTATATACCATTAAAGAGAACATGGGGCTTGGAGTCCAGTTGAAAGGAAGTTTTGGAAGAGCTTCTATTAAACCTGAAGGAAGGGATAAAGTCTCTTACACCCTTGGTGGACTAAAAGTGGGTTTGCATTTCAGATTGAGTATATAAATATTTGCAGTTAAAACACTCCTTTAAAAAGAGTAAATGTATTTTTATTCAAGGCAAGTTGAAAGTTTCACCTACCATATAAGATTGATGTAAAGAGTTAGTTTGGAAGTGGAGGTATTTAGCCTGCAATAAGGATTTTAAAAAATTTACCAACTTTTGCAATTCTGCTCAAAGATGCTTTTCTTGACAAATAGAAAAAATTTAGCCCAACTTTCGCAATTTAAAATGTAAACTATTGATAGAAAAGGGTTTTTA
>CAZYPR010000040.1:0-24021 GCA_964649495.1 uncultured Clostridia bacterium
GAGCCTCGAAGCAATTCGAGGCCAAGATTAATGCTCCCTCCTGCACTCTTTGATGGGTGCAGAAGAACAGAATTCGGCTTATGTCCTGCCCCACTGTATTTAAAACTTAATCTTTTAAAAATCTGAAGTATGGAGCTTTACTTTGTGAGCGAGGAAGTTTTCAATGTGAATCCTCTTTCTTCATCTTTTTCATAGATATTTTCAAGGAGTTTTTCTCCTCCTATAAGGAGTTTCCCAAAGCCATATTTTCCCCTTACCTTGTCAATTGCTTGAAATAGTCTTTCCTTTTTCTTCTTTAAATCCGCTCCGAATATAAGGATGTTTTTGCCATGGCATAGTTTTGAGACTTTAACACCCACAAGTCTTATTGCAAGTTTGTGAGATGAAAAATTCTCAAGGAATAGTCTTTTTGAAATATTGTATATTTCAAACATATCGTTGGTGGGAATCAGTATGTATTCTCTCCTCGTATGGGTCGAAAAGTCAGAAAATCTTACCTTTATTTCTATTACATGAGCTGAAAGCTCTGCTCCCCTCAGGGCTTCTGCAATTCTGTCAGAGAGATATGCAAAATGAGCAAGTATTAACTCAGTTTCCCATATATCCTTGAAAAAAGTTGTCTCCCTGGACAATGATTTTGGATACCTTAAAGAAACAACCTCTCTATTGTCAATACCCCTGCAAAGAAAATAGATATAATCTCCTGAAGAACCAAAAAGTTTTCTAAGCTCTTCCATTGAGAAATTCCATATATCTCCAATCTTTTTCACTCCCGCAATTTTGAAAATTTTGTGGGATTTTGGACCAATACCAGGGATATCTTCAATGTTTATTTTTTCTAAGAAATTCATCTCTTTTCCGTGTTCAACATAAAGGAATCCTCCAGGTTTTGCTTTTTCTGTTGCCATCTTTGCTATGAACTTACTCGAGCCCAACCCTCCTGATATACTCAATCCTATTGCTTTTTCAGACTCTTCCTTTATAAATTTAGCGCTTTTCTCAATGGAGGAATAGAGCAAAGAACAATTTGTTAGATCCAAATAGGCTTCATCAAGAGATGCCATCTCTAAATCAGGAGTGAATTTGGTGAGGGTTTCGAAAAAAACTTTTGATATTTCAGCATACATAGAATAATTGCCTCTTATAAACACACAATCAGGGCAGAGCTGATAAGCTTTTGTCAGTGACATCCCTGAGCGAACGCCAAATTTTCTCGCTTCATAAGATGCTGTTGCTACAACACCTCTTTCATTGGGTAATCCTCCTACAACTATTGGTTTCCCTTTCAGAGAAGGATTAAAAAGAACCTCTGCAGAAGCGAAGAAAGCATCTATATCAAGATGGAGTATCCAGCGTTTTTTCTCCTTCATTGTCATTCTATCTGTATTTTCTTATAACACCGAGAAGTCTTCCGAGAATTTTTGCACCCGTAGCAGGAATTGAGCTAAATTGTGGGTTTTGAGGGACTAATAAAGCTTCTCCCTTCTCAATTTTCAATTTTTTCAAAGTAACAGAACCGTCGGGTAATTGTGCAACAATCATCTCTCCTGAGTTGGCAACAGAAGTTTTTTCAACAATGACTATGTCTCCATCATCTACATAAGCATCAATCATGCTCTTTCCCGAAACTTTGAGAGCAAAAACATCTACACCCTTTGGAATCATCCATGAAGGAACTTCAATCTGTTCATCACTTTCAAAAACCTCGATAGGTTTTCCAGCGGGAATCACCCCTATAAGAGGAACCCTTTCTTCAAGAACTTTTATCTTTCCATTTTCTCTCTTTATCACCCCCTCCCTTTCAAGTTTTATGAGATGTTTGAAGACCGAGGAAGGCGAGGAAAGCCCAACCTCCTTTCCTATTTCTCTAACACTCGGAGAATATCCCCTCTCCTTTAAAAACCTTCTTATAACTTCTAAAATCTCTTTTTGCCTTCTCCTCATTTTGTTCTCCTTTTGTTCTCCATTTATAAAGTATATTCCTTTTCTGAAATTTGTCAAGGGGTTCTCCAAATCCTTAATTCTTACCCTGGATACTATGTCCCAACCTGAAATAGTGGGAACTTGTTGACTTGTTTTTTATTAAGTGTTAATTTATGATAGTGATAGGAGGAAAGATGGGAGAAAGAATACTATTAGCAGATGACAGTTTTACGATACAGAAAGTTGTCTCTCTTGCTCTTTCGGACGAATCATTTGAGATAAGAACAGTATCGAACGGAGATGCTGTAATGGATGCCATAAGAGAGTTCAAGCCCGATTTAATTCTTCTCGATATTAATCTTTCTGGAAAAAGTGGTTATGAGCTCTGCGAGATGATTAAATCTTCACCCTTTTACTCTCATATTCCAATTATTCTTCTAAGAGGCACTTTTGAACCATACGATCCAGAAAGACTAAAGAATCTAAAATATGAGGATATAATAACAAAGCCCTTTGATTCTGCAATGTTTTCTTCAAGAGTTAAAGAAATTCTCAGGAAGAAAAAGGAAGAACTTACATATCCAACTTCTTTACCAGAAGAGGCAAAAGAGGAAGAGATTCCACCTCCTCCCTCTGAAGAGGCTCCTTTCACTGAAGAAGTTGAAAAGGATAGGAAAGTTGAAGAACAGATTTTTGCTGGGAAAACATGGGAAAGTATTGCTCAGGAGGCAATATTAGGTGAGGAGGGAGAAGAGGTAAATCCATTTCTTGAGGAGGAAATTGTAGAAGGACCTAAAATGGAAGGAACTTCAGGAGTTCCTTCAGATGAGTTTATCTTAGAGATAACAGAAAAACCTGCTACTGAAATTCCTCTGGAAATTGAAGCTCCATTGGAGAAAGAAGAAGTTTTTAAGCCAAAGGAGGAAAGTTTCGAACTTCCAAAGTTCAGGGCTGAAGAAACACCCATTTATCTTTCCGAGGAATCAATAGAAAAAATAGCAAAAAAGGTTGTAGAAATGATCTCACCTGAAATTATTAAAGAGGTGGCATGGGAAGTTATACCTGACCTTGCTGAAATTATTATAAAAGAGGAACTTGAAAAGATAAAAAAAGAAATAGTTCAATCCTGAATTAGAAATTTAACACAGGAGAGTTTTTTCATGGAGAAGGAATATAATCCAAAACAAGTTGAAGAAAGTATTTACAATTTTTGGGAATCAAAGGGATTTTTTATTGGAGACCCCTCATCCCCTGAAAGGTTTTCAATGGTTTTGCCTCCCCCAAATATAACAGGTCCTCTCCATATGGGTCATGCTCTTCCCTACACTCTACCAGATATTGTGGCAAGAAGAATGAGAATGTCCGGAAAGAGCGTTATGTGGCTTCCAGGAATTGACCATGCAGGAATTGCGACTCAGATGGTTGTTGAAAGAGAACTTCTTTCGCATGGAATAAAAAGAGAAGAAATTGGAAGGGAGAAGTTCATTGAGGAAGTTTGGAAATGGAAGGAGCAATGCAGGGAGACAATATTAAAGCAATTAAAGAGGCTCGGTTGTTCTCTTGATTGGACAAGGGAAAGATTTACAATGGATGAGGGTTTATCAAGAGCTGTTAGAAAAGTATTTGTTACACTTTTTAAAGAAGGTTTGATTTATAGGGGTTTTTATTTAGTAAACTGGTGTCCAAGATGTGAAACTGCACTATCGGATCTTGAAGTTATTCATAAAGAGATAAATGGTAAACTTTACTACATAAAATATCCAATTAAAAATGAGAACTCATTTATAAAAGTTGCCACAACAAGGCCGGAAACAATGCTTGGAGATACTGCGGTAGCAGTTAATCCCGAAGATGAAAGATATAGAGATTTTGTTGGAAAGGTCGCAATACTCCCTATAGTTAATCGTGAGATTCCAATTATTTCGGATGAGGTTGTTGAGAAAGATTTTGGAACGGGAGCTGTGAAGGTAACACCCTGCCATGACCCTACTGATTTTAAAATTGCAGAAAAGCATAAACTTCCTTATATAAACATATTTGACACAAAAGGAAGATTAAATTCAAATTCTGGCGAAGAATTTGTTGGGCTTGAAAGATTTGAGGCAAGGGAAAAGGTGGTTGAGAGATTAAAAGAAATGGGACTTCTTGAAAAAATAGAAGATTACAATTATTCTCTTGGTCATTGCCAAAGATGTGGAACTGTTGTCGAGCCTTATCTTTCATGGCAATGGTTTGTAAAGATGAAACCCCTTGCAGAGGATGGGATAAAAGTAGTCAAAGAGAAAAAGGTGGTGCTTATCCCTTCTTTCTGGGAAAAAACATATATGGAGTGGATGGAGAATATTCATGATTGGTGTATATCAAGACAGATATGGTGGGGCCATAGAATTCCAGTCTGGTACTGCTTAAAATGTAATGAGACAATTTCTGAAATGGAGAGACCTGAAAAATGTCCTAAATGTAAATCAACAGAGCTAAAGGAAGAAGAGGATGTTCTTGATACATGGTTTTCCTCTGCATTGTGGCCCTTTTCAACCCTTGGCTGGCCTGAAGAAACTGAAGATTTGAAAGCTTTCTATCCAACTGATCTAATGGTAACTGGTTTTGACATAATATTTTTCTGGGTTGCAAGAATGATAATGATGGGAATGAAGTTCATGGGAGATGTTCCTTTCAAGAAAGTTTTTATAAATGGTTTGATAAGGGATGAGTTCGGACAAAAAATGTCAAAATCAAAGGGAAATGTAATTGATTTTATGGAAATGATAGAGAAGTATGGAGCAGATGCATTGAGATTTACCCTTGCCTCCCTTGCAGTTCCAGGAATGGATGTTTCACTTTCAGAGAAGAGAATTGCAGGATACAAAGCCTTTGCCAACAAAGTTTGGAATGCTTCAAGATTTGTTATTTTAAATTATAAAGGAGAGGATTTATCAATAAAAGAAGAGGAGTTGAGTATTCCTGATCGCTGGATAAGGAGCAGGCTACATAAAGCTGTAAAAGAAATCAACGAAGCCCTTGATGAGTTCAAGTTTTATGAAGCGTCTGAAAAAATTTACCATTTCATATGGGATGAATTCTGTGATTGGTATATAGAATTTGTTAAGGAGGATTTGAGAAAGGGTAATGTATCTTCTCTTTCAAATCTCCTTTTTACCCTTGATACAATTTTGAGGTTACTTCATCCCTTCATGCCTTTCATAACTGAAGAGATATGGCAAAAACTCCCCCATGTTTCTGGCTCAATTACAGTAGCTCCTTATCCACAGCCAAAGCTTGAATATATTGATGAGGAAGCTGAAAAAAAGGTAGAGAAAATAATGGAATTTGTAAAAGGAATAAGAAGGATAAGGGTTGACAATCTTTTTCCACCATCCTCTTTTGTTGATGTAAATGCAAAAATTTTAAATGAAGATAAGAATTTATACTTTGAAAATGTTTCGTATATAAAGAATCTTTCAAGGGTTAGAGAACTCAATTTTGTAGAAGAACTTCCTTCAGTTGAAGAGAATTTGAAATTTCTTTCCAGCGACTTTGAAATTGCGATAATAACCCCTCCACCTAAAAAGGAGAGTACAGAGAAAAGAAGGAAGGAGCTGGAAAAAATTGAGAAGGAGATTAACTCAATCCTTCAAAGAATATCCTCTCCGGGCTTCGTTGAGAAAGCTCCTGAAGAGGTAAAAAGAAAAATGGAAAATAGATTGAGAGAATTAAATATTTTAAAGGAAAGACTCCTGGAAGAGAACAGATGAATTTCAGAAAGTTGAAAATAGGAGAAAGGATAATATATCTCTCTCAGTGCAGTTCAACCAATGATCTGGCAAAAGAATCTGTTCAGATGGGAGAGCCCCACGGAACCATTTACAGATGCAACGCTCAAACATCAGGAAGAGGTAAAGAAGGGAAAACATGGTTTTCAATTCCTGGTAAGGGTCTTTATTTTTCTATTATCTTAAAGCCAGAAGAGAGTCTATCTATTTGCTGGCTTCCTTACATTTCTGGTATTTCGGTTTGCGAAAGTGTAAAGGAGCTTTTTGGAGTTAATGCGCTGATAAAATGGCCTAACGATGTTTATATTGAAGACAAAAAATTTTGCGGTATACTCATTGAAAGTTCTATTGGAAGCAAAGGAATCGAATATGCAATTGTGGGAATAGGAATTAATGTAAATCATGATATAGAAGATTTTCCTGAGAGTTTAAAAGAGAAAGCCACTTCATTAAAAATTGTATTAGGAAAGGAGGTCGACAAAGAGTTGCTTTTTGAAAAAATTATAGAAAAGTTTAACCTCTGGTATAAAAGGCTTACTCGGGATCAGATTACTCATATTCATAAAACAATTTCCTCTCTTTCCTATATTCCTTTAGGCTCGAAGATTGAGATATTAGAAGGAGAAAAAAAAGTTAAAGGTGAATTTGAAGGATTTGATTTAGAGGGTGCCTTACTTTTAAAAGATGGGAAAAAAATCAAGAAAATTTATTCGGGAGAGCTGATTTTTATTGAGAATTCAAGATGATAATATGTATTGACATAGGAAATACAAACACATCAATTGGAGTTTTCAAAGGTTCTCAACTTATTCGACACTGGAGGATTTACTCAGAAAAAGAAAGGACATCTGATGAACTTTGGGTCATTTTAACAACTTTTTTATCATCGTCAAATTTAGATTCAAAAGAGATCAAGGGAGTTGTGATTGAGAGTGTTGTTCCTCCTCTTACACCCATATTTGTTGCTACAGTAAGGAAGTATCTCGGTTTAGAACCTTTGATAGTTAACCATGAGAATACTGGAATCCCTATTCTTTACAAAAATCCTTCAGAAGTTGGGGCAGATAGAATTGTAAATGCCCTTTCCGCTTCCACATTTTACGGCTCTCCCTGTATAATTGTTGATTTTGGAACAGCTATAACCTTTGATGCTGTTTCGGAGAATAGAGAGTATCTTGGAGGATGTATTTTCCCTGGCCTTGAAATTTCCCTTGATGCTCTTTTCCACAGAACAGCAAAACTGCCAAAAGTAGATATTGAGAAAATGGAAAAAGTGATAGGTGAGACGACCATTGAAAGTATAAAATCAGGTGTATATTTTGGCTACTCAGGAGTTGTTAAGGAGATAGTTTCAAAAATGAAAGAAAAATTAGGAGAAAAAACAAAAGTTATTGGAACAGGCGGTTATGGTAGTATTTTTAGAGGAATAGGTTGTATTGAGATATTTGATCCTGACCTAACACTAAAGGGTTTAAAAATTATTTACGATAGAAACTTTGAAGAAAAAGCTTAAAATAATTGAAAGAGAGTTTCGGAGAATCACTGGAAAGCCATTCCTTCCCTCGCCAAAAGACATTGCCATTCTTGTAAACTGGCTGGAAAAAGGAGTTCCAGTTAATGCTATTATCGATGGTTTAAAAATAGGATGGGAAAGGAAGAAAAAAAGGAATCCTTCTATTTCATCTTTTAAAAAAGATATAGAAAGAGCAATCCTTTCTTACAGGGAGAGTATTGTGGGAGGAAGAAATTATAAGTTGGATAAGGAATCTCTAATGATTGAAGAAATAAAGAATTTTTTAAAGAATATTCCTTCTGAAATAGAATTTACCAAATCAATATTTGAAAAAGCTTTAAGAACTTTAAAGAGTAGAAAAAATGAGTATCAAAAAATGGCTTTCCTTGAAAATCTTGAAAAAGAACTGGAGAAAGTTCTTTTAGAAAAGTTCTCGAATGAAAGTGAGAGTTCTGAAAAGGTTCTAAGAAATCTCAGAATGAAATACAGAATCCCTCGACTTTTGAGATATTATTATTGAACTCTGCTCTCCCTATTGAAAATTTTTTGGAAAATTCCTATATTCTTACTGGAGGGTTAAAATGAGACCAAAACAAACCTTTAAAAACCTTCCTTTTCAAAGAAAAGATTACATTGAGTCAAAAATGAGATACCTTCGGGTCGAAAGAGCAAAGCAAAAAGTTGCATACACACCCCACAAAAAAAAGGAGAAAGAAGAAAAGGGAAAGTCTTGACTTGTATTTTTCATCATGACGAGATTAAAAAGTTTATAACTCGCAGTTAAAGAATTCATTATCAAATTAAAAAAATAGGAAATTGAAAATTTTGTGCGAAATATTTTACTTGCTTTTAATCCAATTTAGATTTATAAATAATTTAAGGATGGTGGAAGAATACATAATACAATGTTGGTCATGCCTTGCATCCTTTGACGCTTGGAATGCGGGATGGTGTGCTCATATACCTCCATCTAAAATTTGTCCTTATTGTCTAAGATGTTCCTGTAATGCACCTGATAACTATAAAGAAGAGGTATGGAAGAAAGCACCTCAGGAACTTATAGAAGAGAGGGGATCGGTTACAAAAGGGAAAGAGCCACTTGGAGAAATGCTTTTGAGAAGTGGAAAGTTAACACCTGAAATTCTTAAGGCTGCATTAAAGAGACAAGAAGAGGAAGGGGTAAAGCTGGGAGAAATCCTTGTCAAAATGAATGTGATAACAAAGGATGAGTTAGAACTTTATCTAATAAGCCAGAGAAAAATTGCAACTATCTCTTTAAAAGACAGAGATATAGACCTTGAACTTGTAAAAAAGATTGGTTTTAATTTCTGTGTAAAGAATAAATGTCTTCCCCTTGGAGTTGAAGAATTTCAAAGCCAAAAAATCATTCCCCTTGTAATGGCTAACCCTTTTGACTTTCTAACAATTTCAGCTGTGTCCTCTGCAACCTCATTAAAAGTTATTCCCTATCATGCAGATCCAGAAGAATTAGAGCAAATAATAAATGAACTCCAAAAAAAATTTAAGAAACCTTCCTTTGCAAGAGAAGATGAAAAGGAGTTTGCAATAATTGAAGGTCTCCTAAGGTCAGGTATTAGAAGATCTGCAGAAGAAATTTATATTGAACCTCACGATTCTGAATTTCGAATTTTTTTCAGAATAGAAGGTTTGCTTTTTAAAGCAGTTCCGATTTCAAGGGAGGAGCATCCAAACCTTATCAGTTCTCTCATTGAAATTGCGAACATTAACAAAAATTATCAAAAAGTCCTCCGAAAAGGGAAAATTACCCTTGCTGAATTTAGAGAAAATTACGAAATTCATGTTCAATCGACACCATCAAGATTTGGGAACATAATTTCTATCAAAATAATTGACAAAAAGAATTTCGGAAGAGATTTGAAGGAGATTGGACTTACAGACCTTGATATAAAGGATATTACAGATACAATTTCAAAAAGGGAAGGGGTTTGTGTAGTTTCTGCTCCTCTTTTCCATCATTCTCCTTCAACTCTTTATTCCCTGATGAAACATTATTTAAATGAAGGGTGGAGGGTAACTTCTGTTGAGCCTTTTATCTATACAGAAATTCCCGGGATAACTCAGATAGAAATTGAGGAAAGATTTCCTCCTTCATATATAATAAAAAAAGCTATTGATACTCAACCCGATATTCTTTTTGTTTTTTCCCTCCAGGATGAAAGTTCTATAAATATTCTTTTTAGATACAGCATTAATTTTCCTATAATTCTCGAAGTTAATGCAAGAAATTCAGCACAGGCAATACATGTTTTGAGAGACATGGTGGGGATTAATCCAAAAATACTCTCAGAAAGGTTAAAGCTTGTTTTGAATCAGAGAATGATAAGGAGACTTTGCGAAAATTGCAAAGAACCCGCTAAGACTCCTTTTGAGGTGGATTTAAAAATCGCTGATCTTGACACCTATGAATTTACTTTTTACAAGGAAAGAGGCTGTGAAGAGTGTAACAGAACAGGATTTAAAGGGAGATTCCCCATTTATGAAATACTTAAAATTAATCCAGTTATAAAGGAACTGATTGTCAAGGGAGCAAATGAAAAAGTAATAAGGGAGACTGCAAAAAGATTAGGTTTTATTACCCTTGGACAAAACTGTGTCTATAAGATTGTTCAGGGCTTAACCTCCACAACAGAATATTTGAAAGGGAATTTCGATTAATAATTAAAATGAAAAAAGAGACACTTCCTCCTCTTGCAGAGAGAATGAGACCAAGAACATTGGATGAAGTTTATGGACAGGAACATCTTACTGGAAAAGGGAAGATCCTTGACAGAATAGTTGAAAATAATCTTACTATTTCATTAATTTTCTGGGGTCCACCAGGCTCAGGGAAAACATCCATTGCAAGAATCCTTGCGGAAAAGCTTGATTTTCCAACTGCATTTTTCTCAGCTGTTCTCTCTGGGATAAAAGAGGTTAAACAGGTGATGGAATCAGCAGAGGCTAAGAAAAAAATGTTTGGGAAGCCAACAATAATATTTATTGACGAAATCCACAGATTTAACAAAGCTCAGCAAGATGCATTTCTTCCCTATGTTGAAAAAGGAGATATAATTCTTTATGGCTCCACAACTGAAAATCCTTCGTTTGAGATAATCTCTCCTCTTCTTTCAAGAGTTGAAGTTGTTGTCTTAAAACCCCTTGAAGAGGATACGCTTAGAAAAATTGCTTTCAAAGCTCTTCAGGACAGAGAAAGAGGTCTTGGAAATTTGGGACTTGAATTGGATGAAAATGCACTTCAGTTAATGATAGTATATTCCAATAAAGATGCAAGGAGGTTATTAAATTTTCTTGAAATTTCTGCACAGATGGCTATTGCGGAAGGGTCTAAAGTAATTACAACAGATATTGCTAAAGAGGCTATGCAAAAAAGGGTTTTTCTTTACGACAGAGCTTATGAAGAGCATTACAATCTAATATCAGCCCTTCACAAGAGCCTTAGAAACTCTGATGTGGATGCATCTCTTTACTGGCTTGTAAGAATGCTTAAAAGCGGTGAAGACCCTCTTTATATTGCAAGAAGACTTATTAGATTCGCAGTTGAAGACATAGGGCTTGCTGATCCCAATGCCCTAACAATTGCATTGAATGCAAAAGACACTTATGATTTTGTAGGTTCTCCTGAAGGAGAACTTGCCCTTGCTGAAGCTGTTATTTATCTTGCCTCAGCACCCAAAAGTAACTCTATATACATCGCTTATTCAAAAGTTTCCAAAGATGTAGAAGAAACTCTTCATGAACCAGTTCCCCTTCACTTGAGAAATCCAGTAACTCCTTTAATGAAGAGAGTGGGTTATGGAGAGGGATATATTTATGCCCACAATACAGAAGAGAAAACAACCACTATGGAAACACTCCCAGAATCTCTTAAAGGGAAGAGGTGGTATGAGCCTGGAGAGATAGGGTTTGAAAAGGATATTAAAAAGAGAATTGAGTGGTGGAGTAAGCTAAAAGAGAGATTGAAAGAAGAATAAAATTAAAAAGTTAAATAAGGAGCACAAACTGAAGGAGGGAGCAATTTATTTATTTTTCAGGCTCTGGTTTCATCTCTATCTTTTTCCTCGGCGAACAACTGAAAATACCTTTCATTTTTAATTCAGTTTATTTAGTGAGACTTTTATTTTTCTTTTAAAGAACATCTAATAAGTTTTGGAAACTCTTCTTCCTCTGCAAAATACAACTTCCCATTTCTGTCAATAGCTTTTAATTTCCAGTTTTTTACTGAAATTGTTCCATGATATTTGAAGTTAATAAATATATCAAGAAATGAGTCTTCTTTTGAAAAATCAGGTCTTTTCCATATGTAAATAGTATCTTTGTAGGAGAGAACCACTGGATTTTCGAAGAAAAAACCCACAGCACCTTCCATATTTGTTTTGGTTGTCTGGAGAGGGGAGTAGGGGAGCTCCTCCCTTATAGTTTTGATGAGTTTTTCATCTTTGAAAATCAGAAGTTCATACTTATGAGGGTTGAAAACAAAAAGGAATCCATTGGAAGAATCTATAGCCCATGGAGTCCTGATAAAGGGTATCTCTTTAAACTGTAAAAGTTTTGGGGGAACAAAAAATGGCTCTCCAAAAGATTTAATTAGATTCCCATTTATATCGTAAATATGAAGAATCTTTTCCTTTCTCAGCCCTGCAACATAAATTCTATTTCCTTTTTCAGGGGCTATCCCTCTTATGGAGGGTGAGAAATCTAAGTTGATATCCCTCAAAAAGCTCAAGCCATTTTCGATTTTAAAGATACTTATTTTTGGTTTGAATGCATGTTTAACAATTAATAAGTTGGGTTTAAGAGTTAAAAATGAGGTAAATGAAATTACCTCTCCAGGACCATCTCCTTTCTTGAAAGTTAGTGATTTTATAAACTTTCCATCATGATTAAAAACCTGAATCCTATTCATTTTCTGATCACCTACATATATTTGATTTTTAAAATCTATCCACACTATTCCTATATTTCCAAACATTAAATTCTCATCCCCTTCACAAACCCCTATCTCCATATCTTTTTGAAGGTATAATTTCTTTGAAAGATCTTTTTCTTTCCCTGAGATCAGACTTGCAAAAATTAAGATAAAAATAAGTTGTATTATTTTAGCCATTGAAAGTCTTTTAAGCTTCATAACAAACCTCCTCAAATATGTTTAAAGAGTAAAAGCCTTTCTTAAGGAAAAGGGATGCTTTCTTTCCTTCTCCAATCTCATTTGTTCTTTCCTATGCACGCAATAGGAGATAACGCTGTTATATGAAGTAGCGAACTCAAGGAACATATATACATCCGCCAGCAATTTGAGGCTCCTCAAATTCAATAATTAAACCACTCTCAGGCACAACTTCTAATCTTTCTTGCAAATCATCTATTTCTCCTTTCAATTTTTTAGCCTCCTGCATTTCCTTGTCATATTTTAATCCAGCGTTACGCTTCCGATTTATTTCGTTATTCAAACTTTCGAGCCTCTTCATCTTTTCCTCTATCTTTCTTTCAATCTCAAACCTCTGTCTCTGTAATGCAAGTTCTTCTATCTCTACTCTTACTTTTTCAATATCCGCCCTTATCTTACTCTTGATGTTCTCAATTTTTCTCCATAATTCTGTACGAGCCTCATCTACAATTTTTTGATCTTCATCGGTCATATCCTCAAATTTTCCACTACTGCATACTAATTCGTATGCTTTTAAGGCATCTGGCTCGATCTCTTTCTTGTCAGGCTCGTATATGATGGGGGTTAAGATTTCTACAGAAGTATCAATTTCTGCTGTTGGATTTTTAAACTTTAGTGGAACCAATAAATAGAGAGCTACCGTTTCTTTGCCGTGTGCCACCCTCTTTTTCCAAAATTCGCCAAAGTTTTCTTCAATAAGCAAATCAACTGTTTTTTTGATAATAGGATGAAAAGGACCAACATAAGAAGGGTTTAGATTCTCGAATTTATATCTTTCTTTCCATTCGCTCACTTTCTCGGGCTCAGCCGATAGGAGTGCTTTATCATTTAAGGTTACAAGCTCCCTTACTCTTCCCCCATCTTTTTCATAATTTAAAATCATAAAGTCTTCATCCTCAATGATTGGTTGAACTCTAAAACCAGGTAACCTTCTTCTAAGCTTTATTACCTCTCCGGTAATCTCTTCTATTTTTTCGATTAAATTATTTGTAAAACCTACCTGAAGAATTTCTGCTTCTTCAGAGGGCAATTCTTCCAAAAGTTCAAAGATTTCTTTCCTTTCCGCAACATGCTTCCTAATTTTTTCTTTTAACATCTCTTCATCTATTTCTTTTAGTTCAAATTGTGCCATAAGCCTCTCTATCTCTGATGAAATTGCGACCTCTGATAGAACAACAGAATAACTCATCCCGAGATGCGTTGATATTTCTTCTAATTTTTTTGTTAGTATTTCATGCTTCCTTTCATCTATTGTATCTTTACATAGAAATGAATAAGAAGTGATTGGTCTTTTTTGACCTATCCTGTGAATTCTTCCAATTCTCTGTTCTACAACCATGGGATTCCACGAAAGGTCATGATGAACCACAGTATCTGCGATCTGGAGGTTTAGCCCTACATATGCGGCATCAGTTGAAACAAGAACATCTATTCTTTCTTCATCCTTACTCCAGAGTTTTCCGATTAATCTTTCTCGCTGTGCTTCTTCAAGTTCTCCATAGAAAAATCCTGCTCTTATCCCTTCCTTCTTTAGAATATCTACAATCCTTTCTCCAGTCTTAATAAATCCAACGAAGACGACTATTTTCTTATCCCTTGAAGGTTTCAACTTCTTTATTAACTCTACAGTTCTCTTAACCTTCGAAAATTCTTCTATTTTTTCTATCTCCCCAGTTACGGCATCTAAGTATTTGATGTCGTCTTGAAGACCGGCTTTTATTTTATCATCAATTTCAGATCTTATTATTAAGTTCCCTTCTTCATCTCTTCTTGTCTCCACCTCAGATTTTGTTTCAAGCTCATCTTCGATGAATGAGCGGATTTCATCTGCAACCAAGCCCTCAGTTTCTTTCTTGAGCATGCCGAAGTTGTATTCAATGTAGCCTTTCTTAAGGGCATCTCCTATCCTATCTCTCAAATTAGCCAATGCAAAAAGTATAGCGGATTTGGATGATATGAATTCTTCAAGATACCTCTGTTTAATAAATGGAGCTATATTTTCTATACTTCTTGATACGATTTGGTAATATTTGGATTCCTTAGATAGAAAATTCAGCAATCTATCATATATTTCCCCTTCTTTTTGGGAAAGAGTTAAAATTTCTGGTGGCAATACATTCCTTTCTGGGATTACATCACTTAATTCTTTTTTCTGCAGTCTCCTTTTAATAAATGTTTTAAACAGCCTTGTCCTATCAACTCTTGAAATTTCCCTTTTTGTTGCCTTGCTTATTAGCTCCTCGGGCACGAAGAGGAATAGCTGAGTGGCAATATCTTCAATTCTGTTATGCATAGGTGTTGCTGTCAAAAGAAGCCAGAATTTTGGTTTTAGCTCTTTTACAGCTTTGAACCTTAAAGTTTGACTATTTCTTATAAAGTGCGATTCATCAACCACTATCAAATCCCAGGCTTTTGCAAAATCAGCGCTATGCTCTCTTAAAAGGTCATAAGAAATAATATATACATTTGAATCTTCTGGAACAAAACCTTTTACCCGCCGAGCAGTGATTTCTATAGGCTCTATGCTGAATTTACTTCTTAAATCATCCATCCATTGGCGGATTATTGATAATGGAGCAACGATAAGTACGTTCTTTATATATTTATGGTGAAGAAGATGTTTTAGAATCATTCCTGAGATGATTGTTTTACCAAGTCCTACCTCATGTGCAAGCATTACACCTCTTTTATCTCCAGGCTGGAAGAAGAACCTATTGACACATGCTACTGCATCTACATATTGAAATCTTAATGGTGCAAAGTTTCCTATATCTCTTAAATCTACTCTTGCTAAATCCTTAATTAGTAAACTGAAGAAAAGTGCCTTATTTGGGTCTTCGATAGCGACTTCAACAGGGGCTTTCTTTTGTGATGCAATGGTTATTTCAAATTCCAGCTCTTCATCTATTGGAACTGCTTCTTCCCATAGTCTTTCATACCATTCCGTAAAGCTTTTTGCTTTTTTAGATTTAAGGTCTAAAATCTCGTAAGTGTTAAGTTCGATATTTTCGAGCATCCCACCAAGTGTAACATTGCTTGAGCCATAGAGAAGCTTTAACTCTCTTTCATTCTTTGCCATGAATACCTTTGCGTGCAAAAGTCTTGGCTTTATCGTCCTTGCCTCAATTTGAGGATTCTTTATAAGATGTAAAAGAAACTTAGCGGTTTGTGGTAAAAGATATTCTCTTGAGACATCGCCTATTAGAAGCCTTATCTTACCCCTTCTTTTCAGTAGTTCAGAAATAGTATCGGCAAAAGCCTTCCAGCCAGAAATCTGAAAGTAACCCGTGGCTATGTCAAAAGATTCAGCATCTTCAAGCATAGAATTGAGTTTATCCTTTACAAACACATCCATGTTATCCACTATTTCAAATGGTGGCTCTAAAGATATTCCAAATATTTTTGCAAGAAATTTTATGAATTCTTTAACCATATCTTTGACTGGATGTATTACACTTGCTGCAGTAATAATCTTGTCCATTTTATTTTCTTGGAATTTCTACTATAAATTCACCTTCCTGCTCCTTTAATTCCACTTCTTTATTAGTTACTTCTTTAACCTTTCTTATTAAACGAGCAACACCACTTCCTACATCAGTAACAAGTCCCATTTTCACGAAAAAGTTATAAATAGTAGGATTTCTCAATACATGAGCTCCTCCTACTTTCATGCTTTCTATTGTAACAGTATTTGGAAGTTTTCCCGGAGAGTGAATTTCCAATCTGTCTTGAAATATCAAAATTCTTATCGGTGCACTAACGGTATAATCTCTATGAGAGAGAGCATTTATTATTGCCTCCCTTAATGCTTCCTCAGGAATTTCTAAATTTGCCTCTGGTTGAAACCCCTTTATTTGATGTTCTTCTCGTAAATAAATTTTCAGAAATCTTTTAGCATCTTCCAACATATCCGGAATTCTACCAATAATCTCTTTTTTATCTGCAGGAGGAATTGAAATATCCTTACCTTCTATATAAGCACACACTATCTTTGCGTATGGTAGATAATATTGCGGTTCTTTCCCAAAAAATAATAAACCCGCAAGAGTTGGCCTTTCTCTTTGTGAAATTATTTTTAAATTTTTCATAATATTTTTAATCCCTACATCTTCTTCACTAACATTTAACCCAATATAATTCCTTAAAAATTTCACAACATCTTTAATTTCAATATCATAAAAATCCGCTCTTTGAATTTCTGTCTCATCGTAAAAGATAGTTTCTGTAGCCTGAAACATTCTTAAAAGTTCCTGTCTTGACGCCTGTCTGCATATGTTGGCGCTCCTTACATAGTAAAATCCGCTCTTTGTTCTATAAGGTCTCTGCTCTCCTTTGGGAACATTTATTATTATAACCGTTTTTTCTCCAACCTTTACCGTCTCTATTACAACAATAATCGGAGGTTCACACCTATTAAAGGAAACATCATCAATTCTTGTTATAGTTTTATCAATATCCTTTACACCAATAATTTCTCCAGTTTTAGAAACCCCGACTATTATCTGTCCACCATCTGTATTCGCAAAACATACAATTGATTTAGCAAGGTCCTCGTTGCTTTCTATTATTTCCTTAAATTCTGTGTGAAAGTCCTCTCCTTTTTCAATCCTTTCTTTTAATTCAAATTCATCCATTATATTCCTCCGTATTTTTCTATCCTGAGTTTAAAAGCTTCTTCTCCGCCTTCCATTATATGTTTGATGTGTTGTTTTATAGAATCTTTATCTACCGAACCTCTGTCAACTATTTCACATTTATCGTTTTTTGCTTCAAGCACATATATAAGCTCTGAGTCTCCTATTACGGGAATGTTTGCGTTATGGGTGGCAACAATGATTTGTCTTTTACCCTTAAGTTCTCTCAATATTTTTACCACATCCTCATAAATAAAACGATTATCAAGGTCTTCTTCAGGTTGGTCAAAAATTAAGATTCTATTTTCATAAGCAAAAAGTAAAAGCAAAAGAGCAGTAGCTTTCTGACCTACGGAAAGTTCCTCAATCGGTTTGAAATCACCGTTTACCTTCAATTCAATTGTCACTTTATCTTCGGGATAAATTGTTTCCAGTTTAAACCTGTGTTCATCCTCTGAAAAATATTCTTTAAGTCTATTAGCCATAGCGGAAGTGAGATTAAACTCTTCTTTCAATTTATTTTCACCTTGATCTATGTATTCAGAAAGCAAAATGCCATCTACCGCAAGATCTTCTCTTTTTATAATGTTTTCAATCACCTCCGCTCTAATCCCTGAACCCGCCAAAAGTGCCCTCAATCCCTCTTTAAACATTTCTATTTCCTTTTCAAATTCTAAACGAAGTCTTGCCCTCCTCCCTAACATTTCATTTATTTTTTCTATTTCTTTTTGCCTTACCTTAAAAAGTTCATGTCTTTTATTTTTTAATTCTTGTTTTATATTTTTTCTCCCTTCAATTTTCTTTTCAAGCTCCTCCTCATACTTATGTAACTCTTTAATTATCGATTGAAGCATTGTTTTTCTTTTTATAAGCTCTTCAAGCCTTTCAGGTTTCATCCTCTCCTTACCAAGTTCCTTTCTTATTGGCTCTATCTCCTTCTCAACATTGTTTTCAAATTCAATCCATTTACCTTTTATTTCTTCATATTTTGAAGAAACAATTTTAGCCTCCTTTGAAAAATCATTTAATATTCCTTTAACAAATCCCTCAAATTTGAAAGATTGTTTCTCGCTTCATTTATAATTTCTTTACCCTCAAACTTAGCGTTTTCAAGATATTCTACCTGCGCTTTAAGCTTATCAATGCTATCATTCAGCATATCCTCAATTTGTTTTATAACTTCCTTTAATTTTTCTTCCGCAGTAATTAACCTCCGCTCATTTTCTACTACTTCCGCCCATCTTTTCAACTTATCAACAACCTTGAGATTATCAAAAATTTGAATTTCATCTTCTATATTTTTTAGTTCCTGTTCATATTCATCCTTTTTCTTCAATTTCTCTTTCAATTTTATAATTTGTTCGCCATTTTCATTTAGTTTTTTAATAACTTCTTCAAGCTCCTTTTGTTTCTTCTTAACCTCTTCACCAATTAAATCATCAATTAACGAAAGCTGAAATTTTTTATCCCTTGCCACATAGTAAAGTTCCTTTTGCCCTATCAAAACAGGAGCTTTCCCTTCAAATAGTTGGTTAATATCAAGAGATATTTTCTGTGAGGAAGTAAGATCTGTGATTTCCGGCTCCTTTCCAATAGTTCTTTTGACCAAATATCTCAATACTCTTTCACCATAATATCTTTCAATCTCAACCTCAATCTCTCCACCACTCCCAACCACTTCGTATACAAAGTTTTTTCTCATTTCATAGTCATGATACACAGGAAGATTAAGACAGTATCTTATGGACTCCAAAATGGCAGATTTACCCACTCCTCTTCCACCTATTAAAGTGTTCAACTCAGGGTTTAAAGGAAGCTCAATATTATTTAAAAATTTGGTCCCATTGATTTTTATATGCGTTATTCTGTTGTAAGTCATTTCCGGCTTTTCATACAACCTCACCCTTACTGCTGGGTCATGTAAGGCAAGTTTTATAGCTGAAAGTGTAAAATCGCTCAGCTTCAGATAAGTTGCCCGGATTTTCCCATTTCTCATTTTATTTCCAACTTCATCCAGAGATTTAGGGTCTGAATTTTCAATTATCGCTATCCTATTTAAAGCATCAAAACTTATTTCACCTGTGGATTGCAATTTATTTTTCCAGTCATCAGAATAAAACTCAATAGCATCCGGTTTTATAAGCTTTAAATATCTTGCACATTTGAGGGGACTAAAAGATTTAAAAAATCCTTTATCATCTTCTGGGTGACAAAATATAACAAGACAATTGAATTTTTCTCTCAATTCTCCAATAAGTTCTTCAAGCTCATATTTTGATTCAACTGCTCTGTGGGAACGGCTATCAACTAATGGATTTTGAGGATTTTTATCAAGCGAGTGGAAGAAGGTATTTATTCCATCTAAGTTTTCATTCTGTTCAAAAATTAGCAGAACATGAAGTCCATACTTTCCACCTGTAAGATCAATATCAACTTCCGCCCCGGGAAATATTATTATACCTTCCTCCTTTGCCCTTTCTTTTATAAGCTCAAACCACTCTTTTCTTATTCCATTGTAATCTGTGATAGCACCGATTTTTATTCCTGCTTCTTTAAGTTTTGATATATACTTTTCAATAATCTCATTTTTGTCTTTATCCGACTGTAAATTTACACCTGAAGGTAAAGAAAAGCTATTAATCCCTGGGGAATGTAAATGAAGGTCCACTCTTACCCATTCCGCACCTATATATTCACCCATTTTTTCACCTCCTCAGCAAGTTTTAGAGCATCTTCTTTTGAAGGGAGTTTTGCATACATCTCCTCAAATTTTTCTCCCCATACTGATTTCTCAACAACCTTTATTTCTTCTTCTGTTAAGCCGTATAAATCATAGACGAGCCTATCTATTGCCCTGTCTATCTTTGTTATCTCCAAATCAAGTTCTTTTGCCTTATCTTGTGCAGATTTAAATCTTAAAAATCCTTCCTTAACTTCGCTTGTGAACTCAGGAACTTTTACCTCTGCTATTTTTTGCCAGATAGTCTTTTGTCTTGCCTTTGAAAATCTTTTCTCTTTCTCAAGAATCTTAGCTAAAAACTCAATTGCAACTTTGTCTTTAATTTCTCCTTCGCACGCAGGATACCAATCAATAATGTACTTGCCTTTTATTTCTTCCATGGCTTCATCAAATTCGTATTCTTCTACTTTCCTTCTTAACCCATACTCAATGACCGCTTTTTCTCCATCAATTCTTACTCTTAAAGCATCGAAATTGTCTGTTTTAACCCTTAACGAAGACAAAACTTCAAAATCAGTTACATCTTTCAAAAATTCATCAAGCCTTATTAAGTTCGTGTTCTTAAAATCAATATAATCTTCAATGTTCTGGCTTATTGCATGGTATTCTTTTTTCTTCTGGATGATGGCAGAAACGAGGGAGATTATGGGGGCTTGCTGGTCTTTTGATGCACGGGCAATGGGAATTTTACCTGCATACTCTTTATCAAAGTGCATGGTTAACTTGGCTTTGTTATAAATAAAATAGGTAGCTATCCAACTTATTAATGTCGAATTAAGTAAAGCGATTATATATTTACACTCATTCATGCTGTCAACAAAAATCACTTCAACAGTATTGAATGTAAAAATTCCTTTATCATCTATACAGGCTTTGATTAATACTCTCTCGGCAGGTTCATTAATCTTAGTAAGAATATTTTGTGCTATTATTTTGGGTAGGAAAAGGGATTTTATCTTTTTAGTCTTTGGTTCACCTTGTGAATTGAAAAGCAATGATTTTCTAACACAAAATGAGGGTGGGTTAACATAGTATCTATCTATGTCTTTTCCTGTAAGAATAGGAATCTCACCTTTATTAATTGGCAAGAAGTGTTTTCTAATGCCACTTAATCCTTCATAAGAATCAAAGAAAATTTCTTTAAATGGAATACTATTATCCATGATTTTTTTAAAAATCCTAATATCTTCCTTTGAAGAGTAAATAAACCAATAATTCCAATCTCTTGATAGATTTTTCTCATATGTGTTCGTAAGTTCAAATTTATTTTCTTTAAAGATAGAAGAGGAATAACAATCTTTATAATTCCCTTTTTTACCTAACACGCATACTTGTTCTAAATTCACTCCAATAAATGCATCACTAACATCTGCTATTTCTCTAAAACCATTATCATTTAAAATATTTCTTATTCCTGACCATTTATCTACATAAGAAAGCGATTTAGGGACGATCATTCCATATTCGGCCGAAAATGAACTTACCGTTATCAATCTTTCCAAGAAGGATATAGCAGTATGAGGATATTCTTCACAAGACTTAAAGAAAGAAGTTAGATAATTTGATACGGTATCATCTTGGACTATTATATACGGCGGATTCCCCACAATGCAATCAAATCCAGGATTTTCCTTTAATGCTCCATCCTCATTAAAAAACACCTCTGGAAATTCAATCTCCCAGTTAAAAACTTTAGGTGGCTGGGATTTGCTTATCTCTATTGCCCTATCCTTTATAAATCTATATTCCTCTCGCAAACGCTCCTCGTTATTCAAAATCTCTTCAAATTCCTTATCTTTTAAAACTCTACTTTGCGAATTGAAATATTTTACAAGCGGTTTATTTATCTCAAATTCAATCTTTTCTTTAATTCTTTCAATTTTTTCAAAATAAACTTCTTTCAAAAATATTCTTGCAAGTCCCGTCTGATTTATCAAAACATCATAAGTCTTCTCTATCGGTTCTTTTTTTGCTCTTTTGTGCCATTCGTCAAGCAGTTTTTGTTGCGAGGTAGGGATGGCATTGGGGTATCTCTCTTTTATGCACAAATAAATATTAACAACATCGCTAAAGTTTTCTTCTATAAGTTTTTTTAAGCCATATTCATCCATAATATCTATACTTTTTTCTATCTCTCTCAGTCTAATCAGATTTTTTATCTCTTCACTAAATCTTTCAACCTCTTTTCTTGACACAAATCCATCTCTCTCATCAGGCACTATCGCAGAAACCAATGAGTTTCCAACTTTCAGGTTTTCATTTATCATCGTTGGGCATCTTGCACCCTCTTTTAATTCATCGTAGACCTGAATCATTAAGGTAAAGGCAGTAATATCAATCGCCTTTGGGTCAAGGTCAACTCCGTAGATATTGTTTCTCAAAGCAAAAGTGCCTGAAAATTTTATATCACCAATTTCTTTTTGTAACTCAGCGTATCTATTTTCAAGCTCGGTAAGTTCTTTATCCTCAATAAAAAGCATCTGTCCTTTTATTCTTTCTCTCCTTAAAGCATCAATCTTTTTTCTTATCCCATTTGCTCTATCTTTAACTTCATCGTAGAAATTCTTAAACTCAGCCAAAACTTTGATAAGGAACGAACCACTACCACAAGCGGGGTCTAAAACCCTTAAACCTTTTACTTCTTTTAAAATAGATATAAATTTATCAAGTTCAAAATTTTTTATTGCAATATCTATCTCTTTTCTTTTCTCTTTCAAAATCTCTCCAAGTGTGTTTTCAACAATGTAATCCACGATATATCTCGGGGTGTAGTAAATTCCTCCCGTCTTCCTTCTTCCCCTTGCCTCTCCAATATTTTTCAAAACTGCTTCAAGCTTGCCTTTTCTCTCCTCAACTACTATCTCTTGCCCTAAAAATCTTTCATAGACAAAGCCTATGATTCTCGCATCTTCTACTGTAAACGCCCAACCAGTTGAAAAATCAAGTAGGTCAAAGAAAGCAGAATCTGGGATTGTTATGTAATCAACTCCCTCCTCATACATGAATATTCCACCATTAAATCTCCTCTCAAAATCGTTCATCAGGGCTCTTATAGCATTACTCAAAGTATCTTCCTTAACTTTTGCACCTATAACTGGCTTTGCTGTTTTCCCTTGAAGTTCAAAACTCCTTCTTATATCTCGAAGGGTAAAATTAAAACTTATTCCAGAATCTTCAGCAAGTTTTAATGCCAGGAATCTTGTAATCCAGCGTGTAGTTATTTCGTTTAAAATCTCATTATTGTAAGAACCGTCTGGATTTTTGAGATACCGGATATTCGTCTTCTCCTGAAGAATCTTATCAGCAATCTTTACCCTCAATACATTCAGTTCCTGCCTTAAACGTTCGTCATCCTCTTTATAGATAAGTTTTCTTGCTATCTCTTTAAATCTTCCTGATTCAATAGCGTCCTTGGAAATAAGGCTTTTTATTGTGTCGTATTCCTTCTCAAGTCTTTCTGCTGTAATTGCGTAAATTTCTTTGCCATCAAAATAAAAAAACCATTTCTCAAAGTTTGTCACACATGCTATTTCGTATTCCGGGGGCTCTATTCCTACCGGGATAGTGTCGTTTTTGGCTCTTGTTTTGCCTACCTCAAATCTTTGCTCTTCTTGAATTGAGGAAACATATATAATTGCTTTTAAGTCCTTGCGTATCTCAAGCTCTACACCTCTTGTATCATCATAACTGATCTGATCTGGATTATAGCCTACTGTTACGAGAAATTCTTTGATCAGTTTCTCGAAGACATCCCTTCTATGCCATTCAGAGAATGGGAATGTCTTATCCTTTTCTGCAGATTTATATCTTTGTACTATCTCTTTGAGCAACATCATCTTCACATCCTATTATAAGCTCGTCATTTCATATAACTCATTCATAAGCGAACTGTTTCGCTTTTTGTCCGTTTTTGGAAGGATAAATAAAGTACTTCGTTTATTCCAACTCTGGCTGAAAAGTCAAAAACCTCCATTTTTGTCAAACCTTATCTTTTAGCACCTCCTTTAGTCAGGTTTAAACTATCCAATGGACTCTTAATTTTGCCAAGATTCTTTGTGCTTACATTGATAAATCTCTGTTGTCTTGATATTTTTAATAAACCCTTTTTCATTTCTGACCTGAATCATTTTGTTTATCGCTATTCAATATATTATTATTTTTTAAAAAAGTCAAGCGAAACTTGTAGATTGTCCAAGAGATGTTAACCAGTTTAGAAGAGTTAAAGCATTTGGATT
>CAZYPR010000041.1:0-23443 GCA_964649495.1 uncultured Clostridia bacterium
AAAGGAGAAAGGAGTGATTGTAATTCAGAGCTTTGAATGGTAGCTGAAAAGATTAAAAATGGTCTTTACATCTTTTTTTATCTCTAACTCGTCCATTTTAAGTAATAATAGTTTAAGTTTTTCTCCCCTTCCATCAATAACTTATAAATCTTGTAGTAGTAAACAAGGGATAGATAATTTATAAATACAAATGCTTCCATCCTATGTCACTCCTCATGTATGTCCTGTCCGCTTGTAGCAAATTCTTGTATGTATCAAATACCCCCTCTACAGCCAGCTGTCTTCATATAATATGGACAAGTTCTTTAGGGGAGAGGCTCCAAAAGCCCATCCTTTGTTATAACACCAAGATAAGACTTTCTCCCCTTACTTGCTCTTCCGAGATTTCTATCCCATACACTTCAAAAGTTTAATTTTAAAAAAATAGGCGGGCTAAAAGCCCGCCTATTTTCATTTATTCCCCTTGAGCCTTAGAAGCTATATCTTATTGAGAATTTGAAGAGCCTTGTCCCTGTAACACCTGTAATAACCTTGTATGTTCCAGATGGGGTGAAGTTTTTAGGTTCCTCTGTCCCTTCAGTAGTTGGTCTATATGTTCCACCAACATTTTGTTCGATATCTACTCTGTTGTATCCCATAATATTGAAGGCATCCACATAGACTCCAATCCTTCCATACTTTCCAAGGTCAAACTCCTTCTCAACCCTTAGGTCAAGGGTGTCAACTCCCTGTCCTCTCCTTGTTCCTGGAGTTTCAACATAGACACTTGTAGATGGCATAAGTGCTCTGTTCACTCTCTTTGCTGTTGCCCATTCAGATGGAACATATATTTCCACTGTTCTACCCCAAGGACCACCATCGTAGTGGTTAAAGTATCCTGAGAGATAGATCTTGTAAGGAAGAGTTACTGTTCCGTAGAGCTTTATTACAAGGGGTCTGTCAAAATCGAGTCTTCCGTATCTGTTGACAAACCAGTTGGGACTGTCAAAAGCACCAGACCAACCCCATGATGAGCCATAGTCTCCACCAATGTTACCTTCAAACTTTGAGAATGTTACAGAACCACCGAGCATCCATCCCTGGGACATACGTTTATTGAATATAAGCTCAATTGCCTGATACTTTCTCTTTGCCTCAGGAACATTTGTGAATTTCAACCACCATGTCTTAGGTGCATCAAGGGATGGGAAGTATACAGTTACCTCTTGAGCAGGGAATATATCGTAGGCGGGAACTATTGTCCTGAAGGGAACCCACCAATCAGGAGCCAAATCATAAGTGTACCACTTCCTTCCAGTTTCTCTATCCCAGAGAACATCCTCAAGAATGTTTGTCTTATTCTTGTAAACATAGTTTATACCAACCGAGAAGTCCCTCATCAGCTCATGCTGTATACCAACAATTAACTCATCAGTGTAATGAGATTTTGTTTTGGGATCAAGTTTATCCTTGGAGTATTCAAATTTCATAACATCAGGGGTTGTTCCATAATGAACATATCTGTCAATGGGAGGTGGATCATGTTTTTTGTTTCCATTCAAATCCCACCACCTAAAGGAGAAGCTTCTTGGATATAAAGGATGAAGAACAGAGAAATACTGGAGCATTAGATACTCAGTGTATCTTGCAAAGGATGCCTTGAAAGCTGTCTTTCCATTTCCAAAAACATCATAGGTGATTCCGAGTCTTGGAGAAATTGATGTCCACTTAATTACATCTTTCCATTCAGGGTTTGAGATTTCATCGTAGGGGTTTATTCCATAAACTGGCTTTAGATATGTTTCTCCAATGATATAGGATAGCTCAGCAGAACGAGACTTCTTTGATGAAGGCTTGTATCCATAGGAGTGGTCAATTCTAACACCCGCATTTATTGTTAGTCTGTCCTTAATTGTAATTGAATCCTGAAAGTATCCACCGATTCTGTTTGCCATATCCTGAATTGGTGGTTTGTCACCTTTATCCTTTTCAGTTTCGCAGATATAGAAATATACTAGACCATGACCATAAGATGGGTGAGGAGCATCTCCTAACCCAAATAAACCAGAATAGTAGTAAGGGTTACCATTGTAGTAGTACCAGATTGCATTGTTGTTCCTCCACCAGTTCCAGTCACCGTATGCCTGCTCAAAATCAGCACCCGCCTTTATCTCATGATTATCACCAAATCCGAAGAGATTGTCCTGGAATCTTGTTATTGATGCAGATGTATGGAATCTCTTCCTTAAATATGTCTCATTGAACCTTGCATTACCCCATCTATAACCTGTGTAAGCATCATAGAAGTAGTAATTATTCTGAGGCTCTCCAGGTTGCATTGGAAGTGGGAACCATCTGTGGACATATGCAGCACGAATATCCAGGAATGTGTTGGGGTCAAGGAGCCATGTTAGGACTGCATTCCCTGTGTATCCCCTTTCGTGGTCCCAGACTCTCATTGCTTCAGAGGATATATTCCATCCTTTATCCAGCCTGAAGTATGGCTCGTATATATCTGTGAAGTTGAAAAGACCCATGAACCTTATTGATGGTGTTATCTGGGTTGTGAGTTTCACAAAAGCCATTCTCTCTTCATGGTCAAGGTCAAAGGGACCATAGTATTTTCCAAGGATTGTTGTTGGTCTGAATGGTGAGGTGAATGTGTTGGAAAGGTATCTTGCGTTGGTGAAGAACCAGAGTTTGTCCTTTATAATTGGACCACCGAGGGAGCCTGATGCATCGAGGTCTGATGTTGCATACTCTGGTGCTGAAACACCCATTGCCTTTAACTGGGTATCAGGGAATAGAACCTTTGTTGTGTCCTTTGAAGAATAATAGAATGTTGCAGAACCTGAGAAATTGTTTCCTCCAGATTTTGTTACAACATTCACATAGGCTCCATCAGTGTAACCAATCTCTGCAGGATGGCCTCCAACAACAATCTCTGTTTCCTGAATGACATCAAAGTTTATGTTGGTAAGAGGATACATGACAACTGGGTCGTTCATATTGACACCATCAAAGGCGTATGTGTTTCCTCTAACTGTTGAACCGTGAGCTGAGAATGTTCTTCTGTATGCAACTCCTTCAGATACAACTCCAGGAGCTGTTGTTATAATGTCGTAGAGATCTCTTGCAATCGGGATATTTTTAATGACCTCAGGAGCTACTGTGACGGAGACTTTTGATGACTCAACATCAACAACAGGGGATGCTGCGGTCACTGTTATTGTCTCTGCAATTGGAGCGGGTTTCATCTCAATCTTAATCTCTGTTGTCATACCTACATGGACAATTACCTCCTCCCTTTTAATAGTCTGGAAACCTGTAAGTTCTGCAGTAACTGTGTAAGTTCCAGGTGGTAATGCGGGAGCCCTGAATACTCCATCCTCAGTTGTAACATAGGTTATGGTTCCAATAAGGGATGGACCCGCTACTGTGATTGAAACTCCTGGAAGGGGGTTACCCTCAGGGTCTGTCACAGTTCCCTTTATGGAACCAGTCTGTCTCTGGGCATTGAGGATGGAGACTAAACCAATACTGAGAATAAGAATCATTAAGATTCTTCAAAACCTCATCTAAACCTCCTTAAAAATTTTTAACCCTTGCCCTTTTGCCAGTACAAAATTTTTAACCTTTTCTTTTTACTTTTTACCACCTCCTTCCAAATAACCATTCCATAAAATTTATATCAAATTTCATGCCAGATTTTTTAAAAGTTATGCCAAGAAAAAGTTCTTTGATAAAGGTTTTTTAGTGATATATAAAATGGCTTCCATAAAGAAATTGGCTCTTTTGCTTTTTGGAAGAGGATTTGAAAGGAGTGGATAGTCAAGATGTTCAAAATTTTGAATACAAAAAATTGAACATGTTCAAAAAATTGAATCTTGAGATCTCAAGAAAAGTGACAAATTTTATCCTATGGATTTTTTGAAAATTTGAAATTTTACTTCTCCTTTATTAAGGAAAGGGCTTCCATTCTTGTTGAAATAACTTTTCTAAAAAGCCCTCGAACTGCAGAGGTTACAGTTATTGATTTTGGCTTTTTTACCCCCCTCATGGACATGCACATGTGCTCAGCCTCAATTATAACCATAACTCCCTGAGGTTTTAATGCCTTTTCAATATGGTCTGCAATCTGTTTGGTAAGTCTCTCTTGAACTTGAAGCCTCCTCGATAGAACATCAACAAGTCTCGCAATTTTGCTCAACCCAACTATTCTTCCCTGGGAAGGAATATAGGCTACATGGGCATATCCAGCAAAGGGAAGAAGGTGATGTTCGCAAAGGGAATATAGGGGAATATCCTTTATAATCACCATCTCTTCATGTTCTTCCTCTTCAATAACGCTAAGAATCTTTTCGGGATCTTCCTCAATTCCTGAAAGTATCTCAGAAAACATCCTTGCAACTCTTTCCGGAGTCCTTTTTATACCAGATCTTCCAAGATTCTCACCAACCCCTTCAAGGATTAATTTAACTCCTTCTTCAATCTTTTTTAAGTCCATTTCTCTCCTTCAAAATAGCAATAACATTATTCATTATCTCATAAATTGGTCTTCCTGTCTTCTCTGAAATAGCTAAAATATCATCATACTCAGGCTTAACTTTTCTTATTCTTCCCCAGATGGAGATTTTCACCCTTATCTTTTCTCCATCTATTTCCAACACTTCCTCCTTTCTTTCCATCTTCAACCTTTTACTTTCTTTAATTCTGAAACCAATTGTGGAGGTGTAAGAGAAAATGATTTCTGTAAGGAATGGAATACTCTCTCTTTTGCAAAGAATTTTCACAAGAACTCCTGGTCTGTTCTTTTTCATATAAACTGGTGTATAGAAAATGTCCAATGCTCCTGAGTTGAAAATTTTTTCCATGAATGAACCAAGAATCTGAGGGTCCATGTCATCAATCTCAAACTCAATTTCAACAATTGACTCCTCTAACTCCTTCTCCCTCTTTCCAAGAAAGATCCTCAATACATTTGGGAACCCTTCTACTTCTTTTGAACCCGCTCCATAACCAATCTTCTCGTATAAAAAATTGGGAAAGGGAAGAAACTCCTTTGTCAGTGAAACTAAGAGAGCTGAACCTGTTGGAGTTGTAAGTTCTGAGGAGCCATGGGAATAAACTGGAACATTGGCTAATAGCTCACCCACTGCGGGAGCAGGAACAGGAAGTTCTCCATGGGATGTCTTCACGAATCCTCCTCCTAAATTAACTGGAGATGAGATTACCTCT
The DNA here is from genome assembly GCA_964649495.1 of uncultured Clostridia bacterium. Classification (GTDB taxonomy): domain Bacteria; phylum Acidobacteriota; class Aminicenantia; order JBFLYD01; family JBBIMS01; genus JBBIMS01. Next base: position 5,218 of record CAZYPR010000041.1, read on the forward strand.
TCTATGCCAAGCTCCTCAAGGAGATAAAGAGTCCCGAGAATATCCACAAGGGCATCATCTGCACCCGCTTCATGAAGATGTGCATTCTCTAATTTATATCCATGAACCTTTGCTTCTGCAGACAAAAGCCTCTCAAACACTTCTTTCCCCTTTTCCTTTACTGAATTTGAAAAGGGAGAGGTTTCAATTTTTTCAAAAATTTCTTTCCTCCCCCTTTTTACCTCATCTTTTCCATTCACTTCCACAAGAAGTGCTGATATGGAGCCTCTTTTAACTTTCTTAATTTCAATTCCAACACCAAGTTTCATTTCCTTTATTTTTTCAATGAATTTTTCTTGAGGGAAACCAAGATCTAAAAGTGCTCCAAGAAACATATTCCCACAAATACCCGCAGAACAGTCAATATATATGGATTTCATAAGATTTTGATTATACTACAGAGAAAGGAGAAAAGCACATAAGGGGAAACTTCTCTCTACCAAGCCAAAATCTAATGGCTCGTTTTACTTTATACCTCTTCCCCATTTCTTCCAATAGGAGATAGATGAATTGTTGTATCATAGGCAAAAGCCTTGGTTTCTCTGTCTACTTCTTTCCCTTCTACTATATCTTCTATTATGTATGTTCCCATTTTCGGAGCTTTTAAAAATCCGTCCCAAGCCGCTTCAGCAAATATTCCACTTGTGAGCCAGTCTAAAATCCAGTCCTTAGCATACTCAGGATCTTCCTGAAGAATTCCCGCATGAACCTCAAGAAGCCACTTTAAATTTGCTTCTTCATGTGCTCCAATAGGAGGGGCTATAATTATGGGAATTCCCAGTCCACAGTAAAAAGTTAGCTCACTCGGCTTTGTCCACAAAATATCTGTTGTTCTGAGAAGTTGGTTGAAACCTTCAAAATAAAGGAATTTATTTGGATGATAAATTATTCTTAAATTCCTTTCAAGACATTCCAAAAGACCAAGCTCCTTTGCATACTCATGGAAAAGAATCTGTAAATTTTTTCTCACACCAACACTTATATTTATTGCAATTTCCTTTTCGAGCAGCTTATCTCTGAAACTTTTAATTAGCTTCATTCCAATATCTGCCTGTGCTCCCGCACCTCCTATGGCAAAAGTTATTGTCAGAAGTCTTTTCCTGAAAGAATTCAAATTAGGACCAAGGTGAAAATTAATGGATGATTGGTGGAGATTGAAGAATCTTCCTTTTCTGTCAAGATGGTGAAGTCTATCGAGGAGGTCAAGTTTTAAAATCTCTCTGTTTTCCCTGCTTCCTATATTTTCCTTAGGAAGAGGAAAACCTGTAAGGAAGATTCTTTCCTTACTCACCCCATACCTTTTTAGTCTTTTCATTGCCATTTCGCATGGGACAAAATAGTAAATTCTACTGGATGAAGGATTAGAAGAGACCCATACTCTATTGACATCTGCATCGCATATCACACAGTATATTTTCCCGGGATACCCTTTATAATCAGCCACAAGAGCGGGAACATAAAAGGTTGTAACAAGAGGTAGTGGTTTTTTCTCAATATGGGATATTATTTCAGAGCCAAGCCCCTTTTTTATTAAATATGAAAGATAATATGTCTGAAGGGTTGGACGGGAAAGGTCTCTTTTGGGGTAAAGGGGTTTTATGTTCTGGATAGAATCCAAAATTTTAAAGAGGAAATTACCAACTAAAGGAATGTTCCTGGAACGGGATAAAAATTCATAGGATTTTTTGACCCCTTTCCAGAATTTGTATTCCGACTCAGAGACAAGGGATGGATCCCCCGCATTTATTATCCCCCCTTCTGCAATGTCCTTGAGGGGGTAAGCAGCCCTCTGATGTCCAAGCCCCATATCTGCTGATATAACCCAAGCTTTCTTCATTCTGCATTCATTCATAATCATTTATTTTTCACATTATAAGGTGAAAAGTCAAATTTAAGTTTTTATTCTATGATTACACCTTCTCCGCTTGCTGAAACCATTAGCATACTCCTTTCGGACCAATTGTCTCATATTCAAAATCTATAATTCCAGAAATTAACTTGTTCGTTCTTGAAAATCCTGCATTTTAAATCAAGTTCTTGAGCCATCCCTTAAAATTACTCCAGAAAAGGAATGGATAGGCATCTAAAATAAGATCAAGTCTAAAAAGAGGAGCTCTAATCCACGCTTTGAGAAAAAGGTGAAGGATCAGGTCTTTGTGTCTTGTAGGGCAACCTTTTATCCGTGATATTTTTTTAGCCTCAATTTTTCCATTAACCTTTGAACAGTCACCCAGGATTATAACTTTGTCAGCTTTAACATCTCCTTTCACCTCACCAATCACAATTGCAATGTTTTTCTTTTTTTCAAAACTTTCTGGAGCTCTGTCTTTCAACATATAAAGCCAGTCGAGAAATACACCATGACACCCTCCAGGACAGTATGGTTCACCCGCAAGAACTTTGAGGGGTCCGTCAATGGAGTCGACCCTTCTGAATCCATTTTCTCTTACTGATGTTCTTTTCTTGAGCTCATCTAACGAAATGTTGGTGTCTACTTCAATTTCATTAAGACTGAGCTTTCCATATCCTCGAGCTTCTGCCTCACGAAGAGCGGGAATCTCTTCAGGCTTTAAATTAAGGATGTGAGCGCAAACAACATCATGGGATAAGGGATGATCGGATATTATAATTACACCGAGATTTAAGGGGTGCTCTGTCATTTGGTTCCCGCCCATCGCAACTTCTATGGCATCAGTGATTATTAAATCAGGATATCCAATCTCAAGAAGATCAACAATTTTCTCAGGGAGTTGATATGTGTGGTATTTCATTCTTTCTCTGTCTCCGAGAATTCCAATATTGAGTTTCAGTGAGGATGTGAGTCCGTGGGACAAAATATTTGTTTTTAGCTTTGGAGCATAAATTAGGAAATCTCTTTCAATAAGTTCTTTCTGGACTGTAATTTCTTTGTGAACCTTTCCTTTTTTTAGAGAAATTTTAACTTTTTTTGACTCTTCATACGGTGAAAGCTTTAGATTGGGATGATTTTTCTTTAGAGAATAATATCCTGCTTTTTTAAACATTCGAGATGTTGGGATTCCTGTTCCTGAATTTTCTATTATTACAAAGGATAAATTTTCTTTACATATAGATTTTATGGATGTTATAAGGGAGTCTATTATTTCTGGTCTTGTGAATGCGGATGGTGCAACTTTTTTATGGGCGAGAACAACATTGGGCTTTATAACAACCTTACCCTTTATTCTCTCATTAAGACCAAGCTTATCGATACCCTCTTTTATTATCAACATAATTTCTTCCTTATTGTAAGAATCGCACTTCCTAATAATTACTTTTTTCATCCTTCACCTCGCCAAAAAACCATTTTATAAGGGAAGGAATAAGTTTAAATCTTTTGATTCCCTTTTTGAAAAGAAATGATATTCCATCTCTTAATAGCTTCAGTTTTTTTTCATTGTAAGGGAACCACCATAGTTCACTTCTTTTTCTTCCCTTTTCAAAACAGATCACCTTTGGATAAGTTGCTTCAAGAAGAGCAAATTTTCCGTGAACTCTTCCAATTCCACTCTCTTTAACTCCTCCCCACGGACACTGAGTGGCATTGTAAGAGTAGAGAAGATTGTTAATCCATACAGTTCCAGCCTGAATCTCTCTCGCTATATTTTTTGCAAGATCTAAATCATTTGTCCAGATACTGGCAGATAATCCCATACTTGATGAATTTGCCATTTTTATTGCTTCTTTCCAGTTTTCAACAGAAATAATTCTTATCATTGGACCGAATGTTTCCTCTTTAATGCATTTCATATCTTCATTAAGATTGTAAAGGAGCGTGGGAGGAAAAAACAAACCTTCATTCTCCTTAATCTCTATCTGATAAACGATTTTCCCTCCTTTGGAAATAGCATCCTCAAGATGTTCCCTGACTTTTGATAACTGTTTTCTATTCTGAACTGGACCAAAGTCAATTCCAATGTTTAGTTTTTTCATGCTTTCGATAATTTTTTGAATGAAAGGCTCAACGATTTCCTTTTCCACATAGATTCTTTCAACAGAACAACATGTCTGACCACAGTTGAAAAGGCTTCCCCAAAGAGCAGATTCTGCAGTGGTCTCAATATTTGCGTCCTTCAAAACAATCATCGGGTCTTTTCCTCCAAGCTCAAAAACAACTGGAATCAGCCTTTCTGCGCATAATTTCATTATTTCTTTTCCTGTTTGAGTGCTTCCAGTGAAAAAAACTTTTTTAACAGGTTGTTTTAAAATTTCTTTTCCGATTTCTCCGTCTCCATAAAGAAAATTCAATACGCCCTCAGGAAAACCAGCTTTTTTGAAGATTTCTTCTATTTTTTTTCCTGTAAGCGGGGTAAATTCCGAAGGTTTGAAGATAAGAGTGTTCCCTGCGATTACTATGGGAACTATTGAGACAATTGGGATGGAGAAGGGATAGTTCCATGGAGAAATCAGTGCAATAGGACCGTAAGGCTCGTATTCAATCCATCCCTTTTTACCCCACAGAAATGGTTGATAAAATCTCACTTTTTCTCTTTTCAGAAATTTCTTTGATTTTTTACAGTAAAAAGAGATTGCATCAAGGGAAGAAATAATTTCACTGGAGTAGGATTCCATTATGGGTTTCCCTGTTTCTTCTGTTATAAGTTCTGCAATTTCATCTCTTTCATCATAGATAATTTCACCGACTTTTTTTACATGAACTATCCTATCTTCTATAGGCATTTTTCTCCAAAAATTAAAACTTTCTTCAGCTTTTTTAAAAGCTTCCTCCACATCTTCAATGGTTGAAGATTCAACAGAGCCTATAACTTGACAATTGGAAGGGTTGATGGATTTAAGGATTTTTTGAGAGGTTATCATATTCACAACCTCCAGAATTTAATACTTGAAAATTATACAATAGAAATATCTTTGAAAAAAATTTTCTGAAAGAAAAGTCGAAGACAATTTTATAGGCTCGTTTTCCCTTTATACTTCAGATAAGCACTATATTCAGTTTTTTGTAAGAATTCCCAATAATTATTCTTCCCTTGAACATATAATCTACTCTGCATGGTATGTTGCTTTCATATGCGATAACTACGAAGATGAGGTAATGAAATTTATGAGATGAGCGAGCTAACTTTTCCTTGGAAGCTTTCTTCCTCTTTTAAGCCATTTATCCATAGAGCTTGTCTCTTTTTTTTCCACAAGGATTCTTTCGAAGAGGCCCTTTAAAAGGCTTGTATTTCTCTGAAGGTCAAAGAGAGCTGAGGCTATCTCTTTCCCTTCGGAGATTATTTTCTTTTTAAACTTCTCATCATCAAACAATTTTTGGATAATTGATTCCAATTGTTCCTCAGGTTTGAGAAAATCTTTCAAAAGTTTTTCGATGTTATTTCCGTTCCTTTTTAAGTTTCCAAAAATAAGAACTGGAACTCCATAAAAAAGAGCTTTTCTAAAAATTCGATTTTCAAAAGTGAACATATTATCGAAGGAAGGCAAACTGGAATATATTAGAAGCATAAGATTTTCAACAAATCCGGTCAAGTCAGTATTTTCAATGTTTTCTATTTTACCATTAATATCAAAAACATTTTCCTTTTTAACAAGAATAATATTTTCAGGAGGCAAAATTTTAATAATCCTTTCAATTAAATTGGATTCTTTATCTACCAAACAAATTTTTTCTTTTTTAAAAGAGGTTGTTTCAGAAGGATTTAAGCCTGGAAATACCCTTAAAACTTTGTCTGTGTCGAAAAAGCCTATACTTTTTAAATCTTTGATTACTTTATCACTGTAAACCACTATGAAAGATGATTCTTTTAAAACAGTCTCAATTTTTGGAACATTAAAGAGATATTCAGGCTTTAAAATGGAAATTCCAAATGGGATTTTTGTAATCCAGGATGAAACCATTGCAACATGATAAGATTCTGGAGAGTAAGCATTCAAAATTTCTATTTTTTTGCTTTTAATTATCATTGAAGCTTTTGTAGCCATTGCAAAAATTGATTCGTTATCAAAAATCTGTGCACTCCTTTTCAAAGCTTTTAGAAAATCACTTTCTTCCACAAGTCCGTTAAGGGATTTTAGAGATTCCCAAACAGAAAGGGTTGGCTCTATGTCAGCATGGAAATATTTCTTTAAAGGGATTTTTTTGAGAGATAAAATAAAAGGATTGACTCCGATCGAATTTAAAGCGTCTATCTCATCTATTATGTATTTCTCAATTGAAAAAGGGAATTTACCTACAAAAAATCCTATATTACTCATTTTATTTAAAATTAAAATTTTTTTCTTATAAAATCTATGATTAGAATCACAAAATTTTATGGTCTCTGGAAATTCAACTTTTTCTTTATAACCACACTTTTTCTGTAAAGGGAAATTAAACCTTTTCTGTGGAGATCATTAAGAACTCGGCTCACACTTTCCCTTGTGCTTCCTATGAAATCAGCGATCTCCCTTTTTGTTGGGAGTTCACTTATAAAAATTCCATCCTTCTCTTTAGTTCCTTTCGTCTCTGCAAGGAAATTGAGATAACTTATAACCCTGTTGTAAACATTCTGAAACGCTAACTCTCCTATCTTCTCATCAGCATTTCTTAATCTTTTTGAGAGCTCTCTTAAAACCCCAAGCATTGCTTTTGGATTTCTAATTAGAAAATTTATAAAATTGTCCCTTTCAATTGTCAGAAGCACTGTTGGTTCAAGAGCTACAGCAGTTGCTGATCTTACCTCATCTTCAATTATTGACATTTCACCCAAGAAATCTCCTTTTTTTAATATAGCAAGGACGAGTTCCTTTCCACTCTCATCAATAAGAACAATCTTAACCCTTCCTTTTGCAATAAGATAAAGAGTGGAGCCCTTTTCTCCTTGAGAAAAAATCAAATTTCCTTTTTTTGCTTTTTTCTCATAAGTGAATTTAGATATTTCTGTTAATTCCTTATTACTCAGATTTGAGAATAGTGGCAACCCCTTTAAGAAATTGAGTTTGTTCATGAAGTAGAATTATAAAAATTCATAGAAAATTTGTCAAATAAATTCCTTTCCTTTTGTATCAATATTTTTACCGCTCAGGTAATTGAAGGCTTTATCCATATCAGCATGACTTGCTACAAGGACAAGGGTGTCCCCTTCCTTTATAACAAAGTTGGGCGGAGGGCTTGTGAATGATTTTTCTCCCCTAACAACTGCAATAATTGTTGCACCTGTTTCCTTTCTTAAATCTAACTCTTTCAGGGACTTTCCACAGGCGGGCGAGTCAGAGGAGACAAAAAATGTTTCTGCTGTTCCTGCTGTAAGGAGCTGTGTCATTTTTTGGAAGGAATAAGGTGTTCTTGAAATACCTCTAAGCATTCCGTATCTTTCAGCTCTAATTACTTTAATCTGGGCATCGATTAAATTTCTTGGGATGTGATACTCTTCGAGAACTCGAACAAATATCTCAATGGATGTTTCAAATTCCTCAGGGATTACCTGATCTGCACCAAGTTTATAAAGTTCATCTATCTCATTTACATATTTTGTTCTAACTATTATGTGGATAGATGGATTGATAGACTTTGCAAGCTTTACTGCATTTCTTGTAATTAACGGGTCTGAAATTGCAATAACAAGTAATTTAGCATTTTTTATACCAGCTGTTTTTAGGATCTCAGAACTCCAGATATCCCCAAAAATTATAGGTTCTTCCTTTTTTGCATTTCTTACCACTTCTGCATCTATGTCAATAATTATATACTTTATTCCTGTGCTTTTAAGAACCCTTGCAAGATTTTGACCATTAAGTCCATAACCCGCAATTATTACATGATTTTTTAATTCTAAAACTTTTTCCTCTTGGGGAGGGAGAAGATATTTTTTAACATTTTTTAAAGTTATAAATCTCTCGAAAATCAGCGGAGAGAGTTGTATAACAAAAGGAGTTGCAAGAAAAGAGAAAATGGAAGAAGCAATAAATATCTGGTAAACATTACTGGAAATTATACCATACTGATTTCCTAATCTCGAAAGGAGAAATGAGAATTCTCCAATTTGAAATAAACTTAATGAAACAAGGAATGCAATCCTTGAGCTTTGACCCATCAATCGAATTACAAAAAATATTATGATTACTTTTAATAACGAGATCGTCAAGAAAACTCCTCCAATCACAAATTTTCCCTTCCATGCAAAGTTTAGGTCAAGAAGAAGTCCAATGGAAATAAAGAAAAGACTATTAAAAAGGTTTTTTAAAGGAAGGATGTCGGAGTAAACCTGATGGCTGTATTCTGATTCCGAGAGAATCAATCCCGCAATGAATGCACCGAGGGCAAGAGAAAATCCAAAATAATTACTTATAAATGCCATCCCTATCAAGACAAAAAGGGTTGAAAAAAGAAAAGCTTCTCTAACTTTAGTTTTAACTATTAGATAAAGGAAATAAGGCATTACTTTTCTTGCAACAATTATTATTAAAATAACAGCTATGATTCCCAGTAAAAATCTTGTAAGAAGAGAATGGAAAGAGAGGGAAATTTTTCCAGCGAGAACAGGGGTTAGAATTATCATAGGAACAAAGGAGAGATCTTGGAATAGAAGTATTCCTATAGAAAGTTTCCCATGAGGAGAGTTAATTTCATTCCTTTCTGAAAGAATTCTCATTACAAGAGCAGTTGAGCTCAAAGAAATCAGAAGTCCATAAAAAACACTTTCTGAAAAACTAAATTTCAGAATCAAAAGGATGAAAGTAGTTATAAAAATAGTAAAAACAATCTGAAGGAAACCACTGAGCCAGAAACTTTTTTTCATTTCTTTAATTTTTTCTATAGAAAATTCTATTCCGACAGTGAAGAGGAGAAGCATTATTCCAATTTCAGCAAAAAGATCAATTCTATGGGGATCGGATATAAGTTTTAGTCCAGAAGGACCTATTACAACTCCTGCTGTTAGAAATCCTCCCACTGCTGGAAGTTTAAGCTTGTTACTTATAAAAAACACAACAATTGAAAAGCCAAGAATTAGAAGGAATTCTTTTAAAAGAGATACTTCCATTCTATATTTTTATGAAAATTTTTAATCTATAAAAAATAGTCATAATTCCAAGCCATAAAAGAACATAGGATACTGCAAAAAGAAGGGAGCCGTTCATATTCCCAGCCAATGGAACGAAGATATTTTTGAATATCCATGAATAAAGTGATAAAGCTTCATTACCCGCCTTTACTTTTATAATGAGAAGAGTCTTTGTAAGAATTCCTGAAAGAAAATAAACAGCAATGGGATTAACTCCAAAAATTGCGAAGGGTATACCAATTTTCCTAAGTTTTAAAATATCGAATAGTAGAAAACAAAAAGAGAGAAAAATGTAAGCCATCCCACCTGTAAAAAGAACATAAGAGCTTGTCCATAGATTTTTATTTATTGGAAAAAAGAATGAAAAAATATAGCCGATAGAAAGAAGAATAATTCCGATAAAAAGCATACTTAAGAATTTTTCAATATCTTCCTTTTTTTTCATCAACCATATTCCTGCAAATATTCCAAGAATAGTTGTTGCAATTGCGGGAAATGTGCTCAGAATACCTTCAGGATCCCATGTCCCCTGCCACAATCTTGTTCCTTTAAATACAATTCTGTCAATGTAGCTCGCAAGATTTCCATCAGGAGTTAAATTTCCCGCTCCGTATCCTGGAACAGGTATTAAAGTCATAGCAAGATAATATCCAATTAAAATAATTAAAGTTAAAATTGGAAGAACTCTTGGTTTCAATTTTATGAAAAGAATTGCAGAGATAAGATAACAAACTGCAATTCTCTGTAAGACACCGGGAATCCTTAGCCTTGGAATCTGAAAATTGTAAAATGGAAACAGATGAAGAATTAAACCAAGAGAGAAAAGAATAAATGACCTTCTGAGAATTTTGTAAATTATTTTTGATTTCGTTAAACCATTTTCTTTTCTTTTTGAAAGGGATAAGGTGATGGCAACACCCATAATAAAAAGAAAGAACGGAAAAATGAGATCAGTAGGAGTCCAGCCGTGCCATTCTGCATGTTTAAGGGGTGGATAAACATACTTCCAGCTTCCAGGATTGTTCACAATTATCATTCCCGCAATTGTTATGCCTCTAAAAACATCGAGGGAGAACAATCTTTTTTCGCTCATATTTGTATTTTATTCCTGTTTTAAAATGAGTCAAGAAATTTGATTTTAACAACTCAAAACAATAAAATTTTTCTATGAAGGTTAGAGTTAGGTTTGCGCCGAGTCCAACGGGTTATCTTCATGTGGGTGGAGCAAGGACAGCTCTTTTCAATTGGCTCTTTGCAAGAAAGGAGAAAGGTTCTTTTATCCTTAGAATTGAAGATACTGATGTTCAAAGGTCCTCTGAGGATATGGTAGCGGGAATTCTTGAAGGAATGATATGGCTTGGTTTGAACTGGGATGAAGGTCCTTATTTCCAATCTACCCGTCTTCAAATTTATAGAGAGAAAGCAGAAGAATTGGTGAAAGAAGGGAAAGCATACTATTGCTATTGTTTGCCAGAAGAGATGGAAGAGAGGAGAAGAAAGGTCGAATCTGAAGGAAAGGTCTGGATGTATGATAGGAGGTGTCTTCACTTATCTGTGAGTGAAAGGGAATCTTTAAGTAAAAGAGGAAGAAGAGCTATAAGATTCATTGTTCCTCCAGGGAAGACAACTTTTAAAGATGTTGTTCATGGCGAGCTTGAATTTGAAAACAGGAATATAGAAGATTTTGTCCTCCTTAAATCTGACGGTTATCCTACTTATCATTTATCTGTTGTTGTTGATGATATTGATATGGGTATCACCCATGTTATAAGAGGGGATGATCATCTTTCAAATACTCCAAAACAGATAATGCTTTACAATGCTTTTAAAAAGAATGTTCCTGTTTTTGCCCACCTTCCCCTAATTCTTGGTCCTGACAGAAAGAAATTGAGTAAGAGGCATGGCCACACATCTGTGATTCACTTTAGAGATTTGGGGTATCATCCCCTTGCTATGTTCAATTTTCTTGCTCGTTTAAGCTGGTCTCCAGGAGAAGATAAGGATATATATACAGTTGAGGATATGATAGAAAGATTCTCCCTTAATGCCATAAGTCATAATAATCCAATTTTTGATCTGAACAAATTGGACTGGCTGAATTCTAAGATTCTTTCCACATCCTCCCCTTCCTTTTTGTATAATGATTTCAAAGAAAATCTTGAAAAGAAAGGTCTATGGAGAGGAAACCTTTCAAAGGAATGGGTTGAAAAGGTTATATCATTGTTTAAAGAAAGGGCGAAAACAATTAATCAGCTTGTTGATGACTCAATTCCCTTTTTTGTTGATGATTTTAATTACGAGAAAGAAGCGGTGGAAAAATATCTTTCTGAAGAAAGACTTCCTGAGTATCTTGAGAAATTCGAAAATAGACTTTCTCTCCTTGATATATTCAATAAAGAAAATGTAGAACAAACATGTCGAAAAATTGCTGAGGAGGAAGGAATTAAAGCTTCTATTATAATTCACGCAACAAGGGTCGCTCTAACAGGGAAAAGAGTTACCCCTGGTGTATTTGAAATGATGGAAGTTCTCGGAAAGGAAAAGTGTATCCAGAGATTGCAAAGATTAATATCTTTTTTAAGAGGAGATAAGAAATGGTAGAAATTGATGGAGAGCATTTAACATTCGAAGATTTTAAGAGGGTGTGTTCTGAAAAAGTGAAAGTAAGTTTATCGGAAAAGGCAAGAGAAAAGGTCAGAAAATGTAGGAAAGTCTTGGAAGAAATTATTGAGAATGGAAATGTTGTTTATGGAGTCAACACAGGATTCGGCTCTCTTGCCAACATTAAAATCGGCAGGGAAAATCTTAAAAAACTACAGCTAAATCTAATAAGGAGTCATGCGGGAGCTGTTGGGGAGCCATTGCCTGAGGAGATAGTTAGAGGTATCATACTCCTTCGTGCCAATGTCCTTGCAAGGGGGAATTCAGGTGTAAGGGAAGAAGTTATAGATTTTCTTTTGTCTCTTCTTAACAGGGGGATAACCCCTCTAATTCCTTCTCAGGGTTCGGTCGGTGCCTCTGGTGATCTTGCCCCACTTTCCCATCTTGCTCTTGTAGTATTTGGAGAGGGAGAGGTATATTACAGAGGCGAGTTACTTCCAGCGATAGAAGCTCTAAAAAGAGTCAATATGAAGCCATTATCCCTTGAACCAAGGGAAGGACTCGCTCTGATTAATGGGACACAGGTTATGACTTCGATTGGATTAAATGCATATTTGCTATCAGAAAATGTAATGAAAGCGGGAGATATAGCATCCGCAATGACCCTTGAGGCAATGAGGGGTTCTCTCTCTCCCTTTGATGAAAGAATTCATCTTTTGAGACCTTATAATGGACAGATGGAAACAGCAAAAAAGATAAAGGGGTATCTTGAGGGATCAGAAATTTTGAATTTGAGAGAGGAGGGAAGAGTTCAGGATTGTTATAGTTTAAGGTGCATACCACAGGTTCATGGAGCAATAAAAGAGGTTCTTTCATTTGTAAGAGGAATTCTTGAAAAAGAAATCAACTCTGTGACTGACAATCCCATAATTTTTCCAGAAGATAAGAGTGTTTTATCAGGGGGGAATTTCCATGGCGAACCCATTGCCTTAGCAATGGATTTTCTTTCAATAGCAATGACAGAACTGGGGAATATCTCAGAGAGGAGAATAGATAGACTTGTAAATCCCACTCTAAATTACGGCCTTCCTCCATTTTTGACTAAATCTCCTGGTTTGAATTCAGGGTTGATGATGGCGCAGATTGTTTCCGCATCTCTCGCATCGGAAAATAGAGCTCTCTCCTTTCCCGCATCGGTCGAGAACATTCCGACAACTGGGGGACAGGAAGATCATGTTAGTATGGGAACAATCTCTGCCATGAAAGCGTGGAAAATAGTAAACAACACTAAGAAAATAATCTCAGCTGAACTTTTGTGTGCTTCCCAGGCGATTGAATTTTTTAAACCAAATAAATCATCACCAATTATAAGCAAAGTAATTAATAAAATAAGAGAAAAGGTTCCCTTCATTGAGGAAGACACAAGAATTGATATTTTCTTAAATGAAATATCAAAAATAATAGATTTTTGGGGTCAAATCTTCAATTTTTAAATTTAATTTTTTCCATTTTTTTAAATTTTTTTGTGTATCTATTAGTTTTTTTTTAACAATAATCTAAATAAAATAAAAAAAATAAAGAACCGACCCCAAAATAAAGAATCACTTGACAAAGGTTAAAAATAGATGGAAAATCATATTGGTATGAGTTTTTAAAGGAGGATGATATGCAAATAATATCTGAAGGTGATAAGCCTCCCTCGAGGATATTTGAAAGGTTTGTTCAATTCAAAGATATTGAGTTGGAGGATTGGAACGATTGGAGGTGGCAGTTAAGAAATTCAGTAAGAACAGTTGAGAAACTTTCAGAATTTCTGGAACTTACTGAGAATGAAAAAATTGAGCTTAAAATGGTCACATCTGTCTATCCAATGTTTATTACCCCATACTATCTTTCTCTCATGAACGCAGAAGATCCAGAAGACCCCATAAGAAAGCAGGCGATTCCTTCGATTGCAGAACTTGTTGAGTTCAATGATTATGATGAGGAAGATCCTCTTCATGAGGAAATTGATTCTCCATGTGCGGGTTTGACCCACCGATATCCTGATAGAGTTTTAATTGTCGCTACGAATTTTTGTTCGACTTTCTGCAGGCATTGCACAAGAAAAAGAATTTTCAAAAATCATGGTGGAAGGAAACCCGCTCTTGATTTAGCATCAGCTGTAAAATATCTTTCTGAACATAAAGAGATAAGAGATGTTGTGATATCAGGAGGTGATCCTCTCACTCTTCCTTTTTCAGTCCTTGAGAGAATTTTATCTTCAATTCGTTCAATCCCTCATATTGATATTATAAGAATTGGAACAAGGACGCCCGTCACTCTTCCTCAAATTCTTTTCGATCAGGAGCTTTTATCGATTCTTGAAAAGTATGGTCCTATCTGGGTCAACACTCATTTCAATCACCCCGCAGAGGTAACAGAATATTCCGAGAAAGCAGTTTTGAATCTTTTGAAAATTGGGATTCCTGTAAACAACCAGTCTGTGCTTCTTAAAGGAGTTAATGACAATCCAGAGACAATGATAGAACTTTCAAGGGCTCTTTTGAGGATAAGAGTAAGACCTTATTACATTTATCATTGCGATCCTGTAAAAGGTGTCTCCCATTTCCGAACATCTCTCTGGAAAGGAATGGAGATAATTGAAAAAATGAGAGGACACATTTCAGGTCTTGGTGTTCCAACTTATGTTGTAGATGCACCAGGGGGTGGAGGAAAAATTCCTATCAATCCAAACTATATCCTTTCCTTCACAGAAGATACTGTGATCCTTAGAAATTACCAGGGAAAGATTTTTAAGTATCACCCTAATGGAAAGGATCCTTCCGTTTCTTCTTTACCATTTTTAAGGCAGGAGAAGGGAATTCAAATCTATATTAGAAAGAAAAGGTGGAGGAAGAATAAAGAATGAGAATCGGCATTTCTTTTGATTTAAAGGATGATTATGAAATTTCAGAAGAACTTCCAGAGGATGTATACGAAGAATTCGATGTGGAAGAGACAATAGTCTCAATAGAGAATGTTTTAAAATCCTCAGGTCATGAAGTTGTAAGACTTTACGGAGGGAAGAAGTTTCTCCAGAACATTCTTTGTGAGAAAGTTGACATGGTTTTTAACATTGCCGAGGGTTTTGGAACAAGGTCAAGGGAGGCTCACATCCCCTCAATTCTTGAACTCCTTGGAATACCTTTTACTGGTTCGGACCCTTTGACTCTTGCCTTAACCCTTGACAAAACAATGACAAAAAGAGTTGTTCAGTCAGCGGGAATAAGAACTCCCGAATTTGTAGAAGTTAATTATTATCAAGATTTTCATCCTGAACTCCTTAATGGAATGAGATTCCCTCTTATTTTAAAGCTCTCAAGAGAAGGCTCAAGCATTGGACTCAGAAGAAATTCTAAGGTGGAGAACTTTGAAGAATTAAGTCTGAAATTTAAAGAGCTTTCATCTTATAAGGAGCCAATTTTAATAGAAAGATTTATTCCAGGAAAGGAAATCACCGTTGGAGTTATTGGAAATGGAAGGAATGCCCGTACTATTGGTATGATGGAGATTGCACCAAGAAATGTTCCTCGAGAAGAATTTATTTACTCCCTTGAGGTTAAAAGAAACTGGAGAGAGGAAGTTTCTTACATTGTGAATCCTGAGATTCCAAATAGGATAAAAAGAGAAATAGAAGAAATTTCTTTGAAGATTTATGAGCTTCTTGGCTGTAGGGATATTTCGAGAATTGATTTCAGGCTTGACTCAGATTATACTCCCTATTTCCTTGAGGTTAATCCTTTGCCAGGTCTAAATCCAGTTTATAGTGATCTTCCAATGATTTCAAAAGGATATGGAATGAGTTATGAAGATTTGATAAAAGAAATTCTCAATTCTGCCATGGAAAGATATGGAATTAAGGGATAAATTAAGAGTAGCTGTAGCTTACAATGAAATTATTCTCAAAGATGCTCCTGACATAAAAAAAGTTAAAGATGTAGCGGAACAGATAGCGGAAGTTTTAAAAAAAGATTACGAAGTAGAGACAATTCCACTGGGTAAAGAGATTTTATCTTTCATAGAGAAGATAAAAAGATACTCACCCCATGTAATTTTTAATCTTTGTGAAGCTTTTCTTGATAAAAGTATTGGAGAAATGTTTATTGCTTCCCTTTACGAACTTCTCGGAATTCCATACACAGGCTCTACTCCTTTAGCAATTGGAATATGTTTGAATAAAGTATTGACTAAAAAACTATTGGTTTTCCACGGATTGCCAACCCCTGAGTGGTTTTTGGAAGATGAGATAGAAAAAATGGATGAAAATGTGTTCCCGCTTATAATGAAGCCTATTTCTGAAGATGGAAGCTTTGGAATATTTAAAGAAAACATAATTTTTGAAAAGAAAGAGCTGATGGAAAAGTTCGAAAGATTTCATGAGAAAACAAAAGTTCCAATGTTCTTTGAGAAATTTATTGATGGCAGAGAGTTAAATGTTTCTTTTTTAGGGAAAGAGCCAATTTGTATAGGAGAGATTGAATTTGAGATTCATCCACGAATATTAACATATGATGGGAAGTGGAGAGAAGATTCCGAAGATGATAGGGGAACAATACCACGGTATCCAGCTCAATTAAGGGAAGAGGAAAAAGAGAAAATTTTGAAAATTGCGAAGGAAGCTTTTGAAGTTTTTGGGTTAAGGGATTACGCAAGGATTGATTTCAGAATGGACGAAAAAGGAAATTTATACATTATCGATGTAAATCCTAACCCTGATCTTTCAGTAGATGCGGGTTTTGCAAGATCACTTAAAGTTAGTGGGATTGAATATGAGAATGGGATAAAAAAAATTCTTCAATTTGCCCTTGAGAGGAGAAATATTTTTGATTGAAATTAGAGATTTAAAAAAAGAAGATAGGAAGGAGATAAAAAAAATACTTGAAAATTGCAAAATTTTTACTGAAAAGGAAATAGTCGTTGCCCTTGAACTTATTGATTTGAATCTTTCTGGTTCCTCGGACTATATAATTAATGTCCTATGCGATGGAACTAAAATAGTTGGATTTGTTTGTTATGGTGAGAATTCAATTGCCAATGGAGTATGGGAACTTTACTGGATATGTGTTGAACCTGACTTCCATGGAAAGGGGTATGGAAGCATTCTTTTAAAGAGAGTTGAGGAAATAGTAAAAAGGAGAGGTGGAAGGTCTATTTTTATTGAAACTTCATCCCTTCAATCCTATGATAGAGCAAGAAGATTTTATGAAAAATTTGGATATGAAATAGTTTGCCTTATAAAGGATTATTATAAAATAGGTGACCATAAGATAATTTACAGAAAAGATCTTTACTGAATTAGAATAGCTCATTTTTTAAATTAAGGAATTAATTTTTTTTCTTTGAAATCGAATTAAATTTTGGATAAAATAAGGAGGAGAAATTGATATGCCAGAGATAAGACAGAACTTTATAACTAAGGAATGGGTTATATTTGCTCCAGAAAGGTCTAAAAGACCCGAGCAATTTCGAACAAAAAAGGAAAGAAATGAGATTCCTCCTTATTCTAAGGATTGTCCATTCTGTCCAGGGAATGAAAACCTCACCCCACCTGAACTATTTTCAATAGAAAGAGATGGGAACTGGATTGTTAGAGTTGTCTCAAATAAATTCCCTGCCCTTGAGAGGGAAGGAGAAAAGATTAGAAGCCTTAAAGGAATAAAAAGGAGTATAACTGGAGTTGGAATTCATGAAGTAATAATAGAAACTCCTATTCACAATCTTTACCTTCCTCTCATGGATGAGAATCAGATTATGAAAGTTCTTGAGGCATATAAAAATAGATATCTTGAAGCATGGAAAAATCCAAATATTGAAATGGTTCTCATTTTCAAAAATCATGGTGAAGGAGCGGGAACATCCCTTACACATCCCCATTCCCAGCTTATAGGTCTTCCAATAATTCCAACGGATATAAGACAGAGACTATGGGATGCAATGAGATATTATGATGAAAATGGAGAGTGCATTTACTGTAGAAACCTTGAAGAGGAGCTCAAAGATGGTGAAAGAATTGTCTTTGAGAGTAAATATTTTGTAGTATTTATTCCCTTCTCAGCCTGCACTCCTTTCCATACATGGATTTTTCCAAAAAATCACTGCAGTTCTTTCACTGAAGTAAAGGATGAAGAGATGGAAGATTTTGCGAAGGTTTTAAAGAAATTTCTCCTCAAAGTTTACAATGGATTGAATGACCCCGATTATAACATTCTTATAAGGTCTTATCCCAAAGGAAAAGGTGCTGAAAAATTCTTTCACTGGTATGTAAGTATTGTCCTCAGACTTACAAAATCTGCTGGTTTTGAGCTTGGTTCGGGAATGTTCATAAACACTTCCCTTCCTGAAAAAGATGCGGAGTTTCTGAGAGGTGTGGAAGTGGGTTTATAAGATTTGAAAAAATTAAACTTTAACTCTGCTCGAAGAGATAATCAGCTATGGGCTTGAAGAGGGTGATGGAACTTTGAAAGGGCTTCTACCAATTTTTGGGATTGAGGAGAGGGATTATAAGAGGTTTCATGATTTTTTGAGGC
>CAZYPR010000042.1:0-22103 GCA_964649495.1 uncultured Clostridia bacterium
ATTTTATAAATATGATAACTCAAAAATAAAATGAATATAAATATTATGGGAGGTTGAAAATGAAACTATCTGTAAATGTTGACCATTCAGCAACTTTGAGACAGGCAAGAAGGGCTCAGGAGCCAGACCCTGTCCAGGTTGCTTTAATAGCAGAGATGGCGGGAGCATCAGGAATAATAGTTCATCTAAGAGGAGACAGAAGACATATACAGGAGAGGGATCTTGAACTTTTGAGGAAAACAGTTAAAACAAAGCTTAATCTTGAGATGGCTTCAACGCAGGAAATGGTTAGAATTGCTTTGAATTATAAGCCAGATGTTTCCACCCTTGTCCCTGAAAGGATAGAAGAGCTAACCACAGAGGGTGGGCTTGATGTTATAACCCATTTTGACCATTTAAAAACAGTTGTAAATCAGTTGAGGGCGGGAGAGATTGAGGTGTCTATATTTGTTGACCCTGATGAGGAACAGATAAAAGCCTGTCATAAACTTGGGGTTCCAATAATTGAGATAAACACGGGTAAGTATGCTGATGCAAAAATTAACCAGAGAAATGAGGAACTTTCAAAAATAGAAAGATGTGCAAAACTCGCGAAGAAATTGGGATTAAAGATTGCAGCGGGACACGGCTTGGACTACAGAAATGTTGTCCCGATAATAAAAATACCTGAAATTGAGGAACTGAGCATTGGATTCAGCATTATGGCAAGGGCATTGTATGTTGGTGTTGAAAGAGCTGTTAAAGAAATGCTAGAACTCATAAGAAATTACAGGCAGACCTTTTGAAATTTTTAAAATATTCCCTACTATTTTTAATATTTTTGATTTTTATCGCAGTAATTTACGAGCCTCTATCTTTTAAACCGTCTCAATCCCTTTCAACACTTGAGGAACTTAAAGGAGCAATCCATGTTCATTCAAATCTTTCGGATGGAAGATTGCCTCCAGAGAAAATTGCAGAATCTGCAAAGAAGAGTGGGCTTGACTTTGTAGTTCTTACAGACCATGGAAATCCGAATCTAAATGTTATCGAAAAGGAAGGGATGATAAATGGAGTCTCAATAATCTCTGGTTCTGAACTTTCTCTTTTTGAAGGCTCTTTGCTTGCTGTTGGAGTTGAAAAACCAACCTACAAAATTTCTTCTGTGGCAGAAGAAGCAATAGATGACATAAAGGAACTCGGTGGTGTATCAATTTTAGCCCATCCTGAAAAAAATAAAAAAGGATGGAAGGAGCTTGAATTGGAGAATATTGATGGGATGGAGATAATTGACCTTGATGACGAGATAAGAAAAGGAGGGATTCTGAGAATTGTTAGGACTCTTCTAACATATCCTATAAATTCTCGTTATTCAATAGTTAGCCTTATCGAAAGACCATCAGAACAAATAGAAATCTGGGAGAAAAATCTGAAGAATCAAAAAATTTCAAGCATTTACGGTCTTAATCTTCACGGTAAGATAGGGATTTTTCCTTTCTCCTATTCAAAAATTTTCAACATAGCAAAAATACATATACCTATAGATGGGAAAAAAACTGAAAAATTTGAAGATGTTAAAAGGTTGGTTATGGAAGCTCTTAAAAATGGGAATTTTTTTTCCTCCATTGATGGAGCAGGAGATTCGAGGGGTTTCAGATTTTATGCTTTATCCAACGGAAGAAGGGTTGAAATGGGTGGAATTGCTGAAAGGGGTTCTTATCTTCACATAGAACTTCCATTTAAAACAGAATTTGAAGGTGTTTTTTTTAAAGATGGTAAAAAAATATTTTCCACTGAAAAAAGAAGAGCTTTAATAAAAATTGATAAAAATGGAATTTACAGAGTAGAGGTTTATTTAAAGAAGAGTTCAGCTCTGAAAAAAAATGTTCCCTGGATAATATCAAATCCTATATTTTTCGGAGAAAGGGAAAAGGAATCAAAAGAAGAAATAAAATGGGAGAAATTTCCTATATTTAATTTGAAAAAACTTTTGCCAGAAAATGACGAGAGCTCTGAAGGGAATTCAGTTTTTTCAGGTGATTTTCTTTTATGGAATTACAGACTTGGATTTTCCTCCCCTTTGAAACCCCATGTTTGGTGTGCTCTTGCTTTAAGGGAGGAATTTTCCCTCGAAGGATTTAAAGGAATAGGAATAGAAGGAAAAGCTTCTCCTTCAGTGAGATTGTGGCTTCAGATAAGGGATAAAGAGATGGGAGAGGAGAGATGGTGGAGTGCGTCCTTAAAAATTAAGGAGGAATTAAGGGAGAAATTTTTCCGATGGGAGGATTTCAAGCTTACTAAGGGAAAGGGCTGGAAGTTAAAATTAGAGAATTTAGTAGGTTTTTTCCTAATAATAGACAAAGGCTCAATGTGGGAAGGAAGCAGGGGAGAAATTAAAATAAAATCAATTTTTGCAATAAAATGAATAAAAATAAATTTAGCTAAATTCCAATCTCCAACCCATATTGGAAATCCCAATGACTAGAGCGTTTCTTTACTGAGGGAGTATAGTAGAAAAGCCCAATTTTTATGTTAATAAATAAAGGATTTTCTTTTCTGGTTCTAAGTAGATTATATTTCATTCCCACCCCTGCTTTCTTTGCTGGTTCAGGAATAAATTCTGCCGTTTCTGCTGAAGCTAATCCTGCTCCTATAACTATGAAAGGTGAGAGCTTTATCTTTGAAATTTCTTGAAATTTGTATATCAAATTCAGAAATAGATATTGAGGAAGGTTTTGAGAGAATGTAAGATGTTTTTTTTTAAAAACATCTTCTCTCCATTTTTCATGCCTTAGCACTCCGTATTCAAACTGAACCCCTAAGCTTCCTTTTAAGTAAATTTGTAAATCATACCAATTACAAGGATTAAACCTTTCGTATTCCCATAGAGAGTAAGGAGGCAATTCCCTTTTTTCCAATAAATGAAATGTCCCTCTGCTCCAACCAACCACAAAATGCTCTCTATCTTTAGCAATTAAAAATTCTGTCAAAATAGAAAAAATAATGAAACTAAAAAGTGTTCCTTTCATTTTTTCCCTCTTTATTTTTTTCTATTCCTATTTTTAAAAAGCTCTATTCTCCATATTAAAAACTTCCCATAAGAACCCTTTGAATCAAGCACAGGAGAAAAATTTATCTCATATATTTTAAGTCCATCCTTCCAGTTTTTATGTTTTCCAAGATGGATTGAAATCCATTTGAATTTGCTCTTTTGTGTTAGAGGAAGATGAATCTCCCTCACTGTCCCACCTTTTGGAGCATTGTTCAGATTGTATCCCTTTGTTTTTTTATCAACCATCCTCTCATCAACCCATCCAATCCTTCCCACCAAAACACCTTTCCTTGTCTCAACCTGATTTGAATAAAGAATCCTTATTCCATCAAAACTCTTTTCACCGAGAATATCAGCCAAATTCGGACTCTGAATTACAAAGGAGGAGTCAGAGGGGTATACATCCAGAACAAGAAATCCATCCTTGTCTATGTAAAGATTTGGGATATTTGCTGAAAGCCATTTTCTGAGAGAGCGAGGATCATCTTTAAAGGAGTATGCTCTATCCCATGTGTATACAATTGACTCTGGTAGAATTGGGTCTTCTTTGTAATCACACTCATCTCCAATTCCATCCCAGTCTGAGTCTTCTTGACCTGGATTGTATACCCCTGGACAATTATCGCACCAGTCACCCCATCCATCTCCATCCATATCATCCTGGGAAGGATTTGGTGTCTGCCAGCAATTGTCGCATGCATCTCCTACTCCATCTCCATCTGAATCTGATTGATCAGGATTATAAGTATAGATGCAATTATCTGAGCTATCAGGAACTCCATCTCCATCAGTGTCCTGTTCAGGAGGCTGGTCTACCTCAACTCTCACAGCATCGTACTCAACTTTCGTATGGTCATGACAATACGAGTAGTATGTGTATATGAGTTTTGCCTCATTTGTTTCTGTCTCATATAAAGTAGATGTCCTTTGGCATATATGGGATTGACCAGGACC
The DNA here is from genome assembly GCA_964649495.1 of uncultured Clostridia bacterium. Taxonomy (GTDB): domain Bacteria; phylum Acidobacteriota; class Aminicenantia; order JBFLYD01; family JBBIMS01; genus JBBIMS01. The sequence goes on from CAZYPR010000042.1 coordinate 3,986, forward strand.
TAAATAAGAGAGGGTACAGACAGTTCCAAAACTATCATCGTAAACATAGATATTCCTTAAAGGAACAGAGCCTCTGTTTTCAAAGTAATAGTAATAAGTTACAGATTCTCCCCTTTTAATTTTATAGGAGCTTGCATATTTGTCAAAATAGATGTTTGCAGGGCTTGGAAAATAACCACAATCTGGAGGGCATCCTGAAGAGGAATATAAAAAGGAGTTATATACATATGTTTCTCCAGCACACCAATCGTAGTATTTAATGGGGTCTATAAACCATGCTCCTTTATATTCAGAATCAAATCCATAATCCCAGGGTGGTGTAGCACTACAACGGTCCGCCCATGGTTTTTTATAATTGTCTCCTGCAAACTTGCAACCAAACCAAGCAGTTGGAGGATTGCCTCCGCCTGTAGTAAATTCAACGCAATCTCTAAAGGGTTCCCCAAATCTTCTTTCCCATATAGTTGGAGTAAGCTCTATTAGCTCATAACTTACATCTCTGTCATTTTTACTCTCAGGAATCTCTGCTCCCCTTCCTGCATACCAGTATCCAATTCCAGTTCCATCCTCATCACTGGGGAAAACCCTACATGTGAGGCTTGCACTCCAATTACAATCATATTGGAATAATGCATAATTTGTTCCATAAACTGAGTGTTTGCGCTGTTTTACATAAACTGCTGGATGGCTTCCATTTACTAATTCTACTTGCCAATGGGGATAAGTATACTTTTCTGTATGGGCTATTGTTTCAAGTTGAGAAAGTGTTCCCCAATAAGAACCGTCCTTTTGAATTATTACTCTACACCCTTCGAAATCATTCTCATGCTTTGAGCAGTCACAGAGAGGATTTCCATCATCCCGAGGATGAAAGAAACAATAAGTTATAAAATAGTAACTGGTAGACTCAACAACTGAATAATAAACGAACGCTGGCAAAGGATAACATTCGTAATTTTCCCAATTATCATGTCCGAGCCAGTTTCCATCAAAATCGAATCTTGTAATATAGTCGCATCTTCCTGTTGTTGCCTGATAGATAAATGGAGACCAGTGCTCTGCTAACTGTCTGTATGTAGGTGTTGAAGAACCCTTAAAGATGAACCCCCCCCCACTTGAAAGGAGAATAAAAATACTAAAGATTAAAATTAATTTTAAACCTAACCTCATTTTTTTCTCCTGTTTATAATATATGCCTTCAATTATACTTTGTCAATTTTATTTAGTATAATTATTAAGAAGATGTGATTTTGAATGGAGTTATTGCATTTGTTGATTAGAATAAAAGAGAATTTATGGGGAGTTTAAAGAGGAATGGCAAAGGGATACTTTTGTTGGAGGACGGGACTTTTTTCGAGGGGATAATAAGGGGTGCAAAGAAGAGTGTATCAGGGGAGGTTGTTTTCAACACAGGAATAGTTGGATATCCTGAGAGTCTTACAGATCCAAGTTACTATGGACAGATTCTTGTTTTTACATATCCTCTGATTGGAAATTACGGAATCTCAGACACCAATAGTTATGAGTGTGATAGGGTTCAGGTAAAGGCTTTAGTTGCAAGTTCCATCTGCGAAGCCTCCTCCCACTGGTCAAGTAGAAAAACCCTTGAGGATTGGCTAAGAGAAGAGAATGTTCCAATCCTTACAGATATTCCCACAAGGACTCTGACCAAAATTCTGAGGGAAAGGGGGACAATGCTTGGTAAGATAATTGTTGATGGTAAAGAACCTGAATTCTATGACCCTAATAAAGAAAATGTGGTTGAGAATGTATCTTGTAAAAAAATTATTAAATATGGAAAAGGAAATACAGTGGTGGTTTTAATAGATTGTGGTGTAAAGAGAAGCATAATAAGAGCTCTTGTCCAAAGAGGTTTGAAAGTAATAGCTGTTCCTTGGGATTACGATTTTAGAGAAATAAAATTTGATGGTGTTGTGATTTCCAATGGACCTGGAAATCCCAAAATGTGTGATAAAACAATTAAAATTGTCAGAAAACTTCTTGAGGATGATAAACCTATTCTCGGAATATGCCTTGGTCATCAAATTCTTGCATTATCAGCGGAAATGGACACATATAAATTAAAGTATGGGCATAGATCTCAGAATCAACCATGCCTTAATTTAAAAACTCAAAGATGTTATATAACAAGTCAGAATCATGGATTTGCTGTTAAAAAAGAATTGAAGAAAGATTGGGAAGTATGGTTTTTGAATGCCAATGATGGAACGATTGAGGGAATACGCCACAAGAAAAAACCATTCCTTTCGGTTCAGTTCCATCCTGAAGGTTCTCCTGGTCCAAAAGATACAGAATTTGTTTTTGATGAATTTTTAAGATTTTTTAAAAGAAAATGAGAGTAATAATTCTTGGGAGTGGTGCGTTAAAAATTGGAGAGGCGGGAGAATTTGATTATTCAGGTTCTCAAGCATTGAAAGCTCTAAAGGAGGAAGGGATAGAGACAATTCTTGTGAATCCAAACATTGCGACAATTCAAACGGACCATGAATTAGCCAGCAAAGTTTATTTTCTTCCTGTTAGGAAAGATTTTGTTGAAAAGATTATAAAAAGAGAAAAGCCCGATGGAATTCTTTTGGGTTTTGGAGGTCAAACATCTTTAAATTGCGGTATTGCCCTTGAGAATGTTCTTAAAAAGTATTCGGTAAAGGTTCTCGGAACCCCAATCAAATCAATAAAGGAAAGTGAGGACAGGGAACTTTTCGTGCAAAAATTGAAAAGTTTAAATATCAAGACCCCAAAAAGTTTCTCGGTTAAATCAATAAAGGAAGGGCTCTCTTCAGCTAAAAAAATTGGTTATCCTGTTATGTTGAGAGTTTCTTATGAGCTTGGAGGTAGAGGTTCTGGAATGGCAAAAAACAAAGATGAGCTGGAGGAAATGCTAAGAAGAGCTTTTTCTTTTTCAAAAAAAGTTCTTATTGAAGAATATCTTTATGGATGGAAAGAAATTGAATATGAGGTAATGAGAGATTCAAAGGACAACTGCATAATAATATGCAACATGGAAAATATCGATCCAATGGGACTTCACACGGGAGAGAGTGCAGTAGTTGCTCCTTCTCAGACGCTTACCAACTTTGAATATCATGAATTGAGGAGAATAAGCATTGAGGTTGCGAGAAACTTGGGGATTGTAGGAGAGTGTAATATTCAATTCGCTGTTTCTCCAGAAAAATGGGATTATAGAGTTATAGAGGTGAATGCAAGACTTTCAAGGTCTTCAGCTCTTGCATCAAAGGCAACAGGTTATCCGATTGCATATGTTTCAGCAAAGCTTGCTCTCGGAAAAACTTTGCCTGAGTTAAAAAATTCAGTTACAAATGCTACAATCGCTTGTTTTGAACCATCTCTCGATTATGTTGTTGTAAAGATCCCAAGATGGGATTTCCAGAAATTCAGGAAGGTTGAAAGAAGAATCGGTTCTCAGATGAAGAGTGTTGGTGAGGTAATGGGGATTGGAAGAACTTTTGAGGAAGCTTTCCAGAAAGCAATAAGAATGCTTGAAATAGGTGCTGAGGGTCTTTCTCCAGATTTTGAACCCATTGAGCTGGAGGAGGATTTCTTTTCAGACAAAAGATTTTTTGCAATAGCAAAGGCTTTAAAAAATGGATATTCCATCGAAGAGATAAATGAGATAACAAAAATTGACCCATGGTTTTTGAACAAGTTTAAGAATATTGTTGAATTTGAAAAATTAATTTCCCGCTCAAAACTTGGAAGGGAAATTCTTCTTGAGGCAAAAAGGCTTGGATTCTCAGATTCAAGAATTGCTAAATTGAAGGGTAAGAAAGAAAACGAGATAAGAACTCTCAGAAAAAAGTTTGGGATCATTCCTTGTGTAAAGCAGATAGATACACTTTCTGCAGAGTATCCCGCAAAAACAAATTATTTATATCTGACTTACAATGAAGAGGGAGACGATATAGAATATAAGGAGAAAGGAATTATAATTATTGGTTCTGGACCTTACAGAATAGGTTCTTCTGTGGAGTTTGATTGGTGCGCTGTTAACTGTGTTAAGACTCTTTCAAAAATGGGTAAAAGAACAATAATGATAAATTCAAACCCCGAAACTGTCTCAACAGATTATGACATGTGCCACACTTTGTATTTTGAAGAGCTAACTCTTGAGAGAGTTCTCGATATTTGTGAAAAAGAGGATCCAGAAGGTGTGATCGTTTCCATGGGTGGTCAGACCCCCAACAATCTCGCCATACCCCTGAGCGGGAAAGGAATAAAGATTTTAGGAACAGATCCGAAAAATATAAATATAGCGGAGGATAGGCATAAATTTTCCCATCTTCTTGACAAACTCGGAGTTGAGCAACCTGAATGGAAGGAACTTAAATCCTTTGAATCTTTAAGAGAGTTTGCCCGCTCAATAGGATACCCTGTTTTGATAAGACCAAGTTTTGTCCTCAGTGGTTCTTCAATGTCAGTGGCTTTTAATGAGAAAGAACTGGAAAGGTATCTTAAAAAAGCAAGAACATTATCGTCAGCGGGTTCAGTTGTTGTAAGTAAATTCATTGAGGGAGCGAAGGAAATTGAGTTTGATGCTGTTGCAAAGGATGGAGAGATACTCTGTTACGCAGTGGGAGAGCATATTGAAAATGCGGGAGTTCACTCTGGAGATGCAACAGTAATTCTTCCTGCCCAGCGTATTCATATCCAAACTTTCAGAGAAGCAAGACTAATTGCAAAGAAAATAGCAAGAGCCCTTAAAATTAAAGGACCTTTTAATATTCAGTTTGTTGCAAAGGATGAAAAGGTTAAAGTGATTGAGCTTAACTTAAGAGCATCAAGGACATTCCCCTTTGTCTCAAAAACCTATGGTTTAAATTTTATAGAGATTGCCACAAGAGCTATGGTTGGGGATAGAATAGAAAAAATCGAAAAATCCCTTTTCGATAAAGACTATATTTGTGTAAAGGCTCCCCAGTTTTCATTTTCAAGATTGGAAAAAGCAGATCCTATACTTTCTGTAGAGATGGTATCAACAGGAGAGGTAGCATGTTTTGGAAAATCTATCCATGAAGCTTTTCTTAAGGCGATCATCTCCACTGGTTTCAAAATACCAAAAAAATCAGTTCTTCTTTCAATAAAAGGAGATGAAAACAGATTCCGATGCATAGATTGGATTAAAAAATTGCAGAATATGAATTTTAAAATATATGCAACAGAGCACACATCCGAATTCCTCTGGAAAAATGGAATAGAAAATCAAATCCTCTTTAAAATTCACGAAAAAATTGAACCCAATGTAAGAACTTTTGTAATTAATAAAGAGATTGACCTTGTAATTAATATTCCCTTCTCCTATGATAAATTGGAATTTGACGATTCTTATGAGATAAGGAGATTAGCAGTGGATCTTTCAATACCTCTTATAACAAATATCCAGCTTGCTCGTCTTTTTGTTGAAGCCATTGATAAAAAAGTAGAACTGGAAATAAAATCCTGGGATGAATACATCCTCTCAAGATAAAAGACTTTTTTAAAAATGCAAAATATAAATCTATAGAAGTAAAAATAAAGAATTCACAACTAATGACTCAATGATATTTGTTTGACTCTTCCCTCTGTGCAATGTTAAACTAAAATTGCTATGGGAAAAGATATTTTTGAGATCTTAGAAAAAAGCACTCAAATCTTCATGGTTGTTCTACATAATGATACTCCTTACCCTTTTATTGTATTTAAAATGAAACATTTAAAAATTAATGGTAAAGAATATATTGCTTTCCCCATCTCCGATCCTTATGTGGAGCTCGCTCTTTCAACTGACTCAAGAGTATACGGTCTTTCTTTTTTTTCGGAAGAGAAAAAGATTTTAAGGTTTAATGGAAATGGTCTTATAAGCAAAGATGAAGAACTCCTGCAAAAATTCATCAGAAAAAAGGAATCAGATTTTGTTGTATTGCTAAAAATTGAGAATTTTAAGGAGGAGTTTCTGAAATGATTGTTAAATGTCCCAACTGCAGAGCATTTTATAAAATAGAAGAAGAACAATTGGAATTGAAAAAAAGATTGAAGTTTAAATGTCCAAAATGCCTCACAGTTTTTGAGGTCTCTGGAGAACCTGAAGAGGAAAAGAATGAATTGGAGGAAACAAAGAAATCTCCAGCTAAAGAAGCCCCATCAGAAGGAAAATTAAAACTTCCTGAAGATAAAAAATTTTCCATAGCTGTTATAAGTGGTCCGGATGCGGGTGCAATTTTCCCTATTACAAAGCCATATATAACAATAGGAAGGGAGAATACTGACATACTTCTAATGGATATGGAGGTTTCAAGAAAACATGCATGCATCGAATTTCTTGAGAATAGAATAGTTGTAAGGGATTTAGGAAGCACTAATGGAACATACATTAATGATAAAAGAATTATCGAGAGCGAATTGCAAGAACATACGGAAATAAGAGTGGGAAGAACAGTCCTTCTTTTTATTTCAACACCTCTTGATTTACCTTTATAATGGGTTTTCTTAAGAGATTTACAAATTTTATCCTTCCCTCCTTAGCAGTTCCATTTATTTTAGTCGTTCTTATCCTTTTTATGAACTCTTCTGTTCCATTTAAAACAAAAGATATTCTCAATCTTTTCATTGACTTACTCCCCTTTTACATCTTCTTATCTTTTTTAATAATCTTTTTTATAACAGAGTTTGTATCGTTCCTTTTTGAGACCAGATTGATTACGAATTTTTTTAATGCAAAGCTTATAGCTTCAATCTTTTTCTCTTTTTCAGTTGCTATTGGAGTTCTTTTTTTACTTAACTCTCGTTATTTCTCAATTTATATTTATCCTGAAGTTTTTAAAAAATTAATTTTCTGGGGCTTTTTCCTTATATTTATGGGTCTTATCTCTTTTTTTCTTCTTTATAGATTTAAAATACCTTCTATCTTTTACATTCTTTTCTATATTGCAATTCTATCTGTCGTCTTTCTCTCATCAAAGGAACGATTTTTAATGGATACCCATTCAACCTCATCAAGCTTTGAGTGGATTAAAGGTCAAAAGATTGTTGTTTTACAGATGGATGGATTGACCCTCGATTTTATTGCACCTTTAGTCTCAGAAAGGAGACTTCCGAATTTTTCCCACATTATGGAAAAAGGTTCCTGGGTTATGGTAAAAAATTTCAGGCCTCAAGACAAAACAACACTTTTTCTATCCTTTGAAACTGGAAAATATCCTTACAAACACAGAGGATTTGAGTATTGTTATCAGTTCAAAAAAGTTTCGCCCTGCCTTTCTATCCTACCCCGTTTTGTTTTTCTTTATAAGCTCGAAGTTTTTGGAATTTTAGAGAAAAAACAAGCCATTTCCAGTTCAAAAGGTCTTATATCTATTCTTGAGTCTTCCAAACACCCTTATTTTCTTGTCGAACCTTCCAATTTGCAAAATCCTTCTGAAACTTTTCTAAAATTCAAAAACATAATTGGTGAATTTCCAGAAAATCCATTGACAGATTTGCTTCTAAATTCATTCCTTCAAGATGAGTCCGTATTCAAGGAAGCTATGAGTTTAAAACAAAAATCCAATCCCTTTTATCTCCATGCATTTTTTTCAGGACTTGACACTGTGGAGCAAAGATTCTGGAAATTTTCAAGACCCGAACAACCTGTGATGGAAGAGGAGAATCTTTCACTCTACTCAATGGTTATTGAGAGATACTATGATTATTATGATTCAATAATTGGAAGTTTTTTATCAGCGATGAAGGAAGACGAAATTCTTTTGATTTATTCTCCCCACGGTATGAGCCCAATCCCTCTATGGAAAAGGATTTTGAATTTCATTTACGGCTCAGAGGAAATTTCTGCCTATCATGATAATGCTCCTGATGGAATTGCAATATTTATAGGTTCGAGCATAAATAAAGGTGAATTTCAAGGAGAAATAAGGATAGTGGACATTGCACCAACTTTACTTTATTTGATGGGTTTTCCTGTTGCAAGGGATATGGATGGGAATGTTGTGAAAAGGATTATAGATCCAGTGATCCTCAAGAAAAACCCAATATTTTTTGTTCGCTCCTTTGAAGGCGATATTTCAATTGAAAAGAAGAGATGAACTGCAAAATTGACTAAAAATTGATAATATGTTATCCAAAAAAAATGAAATATTGGAGGTTTAATATGAAAGGATGGATTGGTAATATTTTAAGAATTAATCTAACGGAGAGAAAAGTTAAAAAGGAAAGCTTTGATGAGGACTTTGCAAGGAAATGGGTTGGAGGAAGAGGATTTGCTGTTAAAATCCTCTGGGATGAATTGAAGCCAGGGATTGATCCCCTTGGACCAGAAAATAAATTGATAGTAGCATTAGGACCAATAGCGGGAATTCCAGCACCCAATACAGGTAAAACTGTTGTTGCTGCAAAATCCCCTCTTACAGGTGGTTATGGAGATGGGAATCTTGGAACATGGGTTACTGAACAGATGAGAAAAGCAGGTTATGACATTCTGATAATAGAAGGTGTAGCAGAAAAGCCTGTTTATATCTACATTGAGGATGAAAATGTCCATTTCCTTCCCGCAGACGAGATATGGGGGAAGGGCTCCTACGAAACCATAGATTGGCTCTACAAAAAGTATGGAAAAAGAGCGGGAATTCTAACAATTGGACAGGGAGGAGAGAACAAAGTTCTCTATTCTGTTATAAGGAGTCTTGAAGGAAGAGCGGGTGGAAGACCAGGTATTGGAGCGGTAATGGGTTCTAAAAATCTTAAAGCAATTGTGATAAAGGGTAGCAAAGAAATTCCCGTTGCAGATCCTGAGAAAATGAAAAAAGTTGGAAGGGATGACCTTAAAAAAGTTGGAGAAATTGACAAAAAAACAGGATGGTCTATTCAGGGCACCACCGGTATTTTAGCATGGTGCAATGATAATAATGCTCTACCAGTGAAAAATATGAGAAAAACATCTCATCCAGAGGCATGGAGAATTGATGGAGAGAGACTTGCTCAACTTAAAGTTGCTGTTTACGGATGTCCAAACTGCACCATGAGATGCGGAATAACAATAATAGACAAAGAAGGAAGACATTCTGAACTCGATTATGAAAATGTAGGAATGCTCGGAAGTGACCTTGAAATTTTCGAATATCCCCAGGTTGCTTCTCTAAACTATCTCTGTGATGATTACGGTCTTGACACAATCTCGTCAGGGGGTGTTCTGGCTTTCTATGCAGATGCAATTGAGAATGGAGCTATAAATGGTGATTTTCGTTTTGGCGATGCTGAAAAGGCAAAGGAACTTCTAAGAAAAATTGCTTATAAAGAAGATGTGGGAGAGCTTTTAGCCCTGGGGACTAAGAAAATGGCAGAAAGGATTGGAAAGGGAAGTGAGAGCTATGCAATGCATGTCAAAGGTCTTGAAATATCAGCTTACAACTGCAAATTTGTTCCAGGGATGGCTCTTGCCTATGGAACCTCTCCCATAGGAGCTCATCATAAAGATGCATGGGTTATTATGTTCGAACTTACCCAGACATCGAGAGACTCTTATGGTCCTGAAAAGGCGAAAAGAGTTATTGAGCTCCAGAGAATAAGGGGAGGGATATTTGAATTTATTGTATCTTGCAGATTCCCATGGGTTGAAATAGGATGGGATGTTGAAAATTATGCGAAGTATTTCAACATTGCTACAGGCTCTAACTGGACTCTTGAAGATTTCTGGAAAGTTGCAGACAGAATTTATAATCTAATAAGGGCTTTCTGGGTAAGGGAGTACCCTGACTGGAACAGAGAATGGGATTATCCTCCCGCTGTCTGGTTTGATCCTTCCAATGCTGACAAAGAAGGTCCGATAGCAGGAAAGGTTCTCGAGTATGATAAATATACTTCTCTCCTCGATTATTATTATGATATGAGAGGATGGGACAAAAGAGGAATTCCAAAGAAAGAGACATTCATTTCCTCAGGACTTTCCAAAGAGGCTGAAGAGCTCGAAAAATATGTAAAGCTTGAGTGAAAAAAGGAAGATCGAATTAAAATCTTTTACTTAAATTCCACCTTATACTTTACAATCCTCCGGTAATCTTACTCCTGGTTTAGAACATAGAATCAAAATCACAAAAATAGAAAAAATCTTTTAACCACCCTCCTTTCTCATCAATTTATTAATTTTCCCGATAGCTCTATCTACAATTTTAAAAATTCCTGAATATCCAAACTAACTTGCTCAATAAAAGTTCTATAGCCCTTTCGGTAAATCTCCTTATTTTAAGAAAGAACTCATAAACTTTAAGCTTCCTTCTTTTCTCTTTCTATAATTCTTTACCTTTCTTGTTTTATATTTTTTACATATCTGTCGAACCAGTCAATCATCTGGTAAATGCAGTCAAGGATAGTTTCCCTTGCTCTGTAACCGTGAGATTCATATGGATAAAGAACCAGTTTTGCTATACCACCATGACCCTTAATAGCAGCAAAGAGTCTCTCCGACTGAATTGGAAATGTTCCAGGATTATCATCCGCCTCTCCATGAATAATCAGTATGGGCTCATTTATTTTGTTTGCATACATAAATGGAGACATTCTTATATAAGTATCTGGCGCTTCCCACAAAGTTCTATCCTCATTCTGGAAACCAAAGGGAGTTAGGGTTCTGTTGTAGGCACCAGATCTTGCGACTCCCGCTTTAAAAAGATCTGAATGGGCAAGAAGATTTGCTGTAGAAAATGCTCCATAACTATGGCCTCCAACTCCCAATCTATCTGGATCAGCAACACCCATTTCCACAACTTTTTTAACTGCAGCTTTTGCTCCCGCAACAACTTGAAGAACATATGTATCATTTCCATACTGACCTATTACTGGAAGGCTTGGATTATCAAGAATTGCGTATCCCTGGGTTAAAAGGAACAAATGAGAAGCACCTCTATAGAATGTAAATCTATTTTCAGTGCTCCTCACCTGGGAAGCAGTATCAGCGGTCTGGAATTCAGCGGGATAAATCCACATGACAAGAGGAAGTCTCTCTCCCTTCCAATCAGGAGGTAGATAGAGAGTTCCTGAGAGTTTAACTCCATCCTCCCTTTCGTAGCGAATCAACTCCTTTTTCACTCCCGCAAGCTGAGGCGCAGGGTCTTTGAAATGGGTCAATGCCAAAGGTTCTTCTCCTTTCTTTCTGAGATAATAGTTGGGCGGCTCACTCTTCGACTCTTTTCTCGTTATAAATTTCTCCGCATTTTCATCCATTAGAGCAATAACCATTTCATAATAATTTTTTTCAGACTGGAAAATTCTTTCTCTTTTCAATGTCTCCAGCTCAAGTCTGTCAAGGAATGGTCTGTCGCCATCTGGAGATGCACCCTCTCCAGTTAAATAAATAAATTTTTTGTCAGGAGACTGAATTAATACCCTTTTTCCCGCTCTGTTTATCCAGGTGACAGGATTTCCAGGATTTCCATATCTATCTTCTATGTTAATATCAAAAAGTAATTTTTTTGCCCCATTATTTAGATCAAGAAGCCACAATCTGGCTTTTCTCGAAGGTCTATCAAATTCTTTAACAATGGCAATATCTTCACCAAAAATTGCAGAAGAGTAGCGAAGGTTTGTTTTAAAGATTTCCTTTGCCTCTCCATTAAATGGTTCCTCCAGTGCCATTATCTTATCTCTGAATTCGGCTTTTGTTTTTGGATTTCCTCCATCAAGAGCTTCAGCCCAGATAACTGTAGATTTATAACCCGCCCATGTATGAGCCCTTTGACCTGTGGGGACTCCGTTTATTGGAACATTTTCTGCAAGAGGTAAGTCTGAAAGATGTTTTATGAGCTTCCCTTCACTGCTCAAGATTTCAATTTTTTTAGCAAAAAATTCTATTGGGACTAAGTAGGAATATGGTTTGACAATTTTTTTTGTAAGGAGATATTTTCCATCGGGAGATATTTCAAAATCTTCATAAATTGAAGGTGAACCTATAAATTTCTTGCTTCCATTACTTATTTCAACTATTGTAAGTTGGGATGTGAAGTAGAAGTCAAAAAGCTTTTCGTCAAAAGGATTCTTTAAAAGATTCTGATATGTCCTTGCTGGGGATGGTTTACCTTCTGAAATCTGAATATTTGGGCCCTCTGGAACAGAAGGTTTCTTGGGAGGTTCCCCTCTTTTTGAAGGAATTAAAAGGCAGAGAATCCTTTTGCTATCAGGAAACCATTTTATTGGCTCATAGGCTATTCCACTTACACCAGAATTTACCAAAATCTTTGTTTTTCCATTTATATCAGCAAGCCAGAGCTCTATTTTTTCTGGTTGGATATTCAAAAATGCTATATTTCTGCTATCAGGAGACCATTGGGGAGAAGAAATATTTGTTGCGGGAGGGAGTGGGATTCTTATTTCCTTCCCTGTAATAACATTTTTTAGAAGAAGTCCTTTTCTCCTTGGAGAGCCTATGAATATTGAATTATTCTTTGGAGTAATTCTTATTCCAGCAAGCCCAAGGACTGGCTGGGCAAATTCCGAAATTCTTGGCATACTTTCACTCTCAATCATTAATAGCCATTTCCTATCAGGGCTTATAATTACATCAGGAAGAGGAGGAGTATCAAGAATGTCACTGATTATTTTTGGAGGAAGTTTATAAGGTTCTTCTCCTGTTAATGGGACAAAAAGAAAGACTAAAAAGATTGTGAAAATTTTCATCAAAGCTTTTCTCTTCATAAATTCCTCCATCAATTTTTTTATTATTTTTTACGAAAAATCCCCCTCTTTAGTTTTGTTCTTTTTGAATTTTAACCATAATTTTTCGTTAGGAGTTTATCTGGGTTGAAAAGCTTTATGGATATTACTGTGACAGTTCCAAGGACTATAGTTATTGTTAAAAAAAAATTGTGAGACCGAATATATTGAGATACGGAAAACTTGATCGGTTCTAAATTTTTTATTTATTTTGAAAAAATTGACAACTCAAAATCTTTGAATTAGATTAACATATGACTTTGAAAAATTTATTTCTAAGAAAAACCCTTGATGAGTTAAAAAAAGAGGCGGAAGAGCCTGAACACAGGCTGAAGAGAGTTTTGGGTCCTTTGGAATTAACAGCCCTTGGAATTGGTGCAATTGTAGGAGCGGGAATATTTGCAGTTACAGGGACAGCTGCTGCAGGTTCTGCCCACCACATTGGAGCGGGTCCAGCTCTTGTAATTTCATTTATAATAACAGCAATTGCTTGCGGTTTCTCTGCTCTTGCCTATTCTGAGTTTGCATCCATGATTCCAATTGCAGGTTCTGCCTACACATACTCTTATGCGACAATGGGTGAGCTTGTTGCATGGATAATTGGCTGGGATTTAATTCTTGAGTATGCAGTTGGAAATGTTGCAGTTGCTGTTAGCTGGGCGGGATATTTCAAAGAATTTTTAAGGGGTTTTGGAGTGGATATTCCGATTTATCTTGTTGTAGATTACAGAACCGCTGTAAGAGAAGGAATAATTCAAAATGCACCCCATATTCTTGGTGTCCCGATAGTTTTCAATCTTCCCGCTGTTGCAATTGTTGCATTCCTTACTGTTCTTCTCGTGATTGGAATAAAGGAGAGCACTGTTTTCAATAATCTTATGGTTGCAATAAAAATTGGTATACTTCTTCTATTTATTGCCATTGGAGCTTTCTATGTAAAACCTGAAAACTGGACCCCTTTTGCTCCCAATGGGTGGAAAGGGATAATGACAGGTGCAGCTCTTGTCTTCTTTGCCTATATTGGTTTTGATGCTATCACCACTGCAGCGGAAGAAACAAAGAATCCCAAGAGGGATTTACCAATTGGGATAATTGGCTCCCTTGCTATAACAACAATTCTTTATATTGCTGTGACTCTCGTCCTCACAGGGATTGTTCCCTATTCAATGCTTGCAACTGCAGAGCCCCTTGCAACAGCACTGAATGCAATAAAGCTTAACTGGGTAGCTGGTCTTGTCTCATTTGGTGCAATAGTAGCAACCACAGCTGTTCTTCTTGTTTTTCAGCTTGGACAGCCAAGAATATTCTTCTCCATGGCGAGGGATGGGTTACTCCCTGAATATTTTGCGAGGGTTCATCCAAAATTTAAGACACCCCATGTCACAACAATATGGACAGGTGTTTTTGTTGGTTTCTTTGCAGCTTTTGTTGATATAAATGAAGCAGTGGAGCTTACAAATATTGGAACCCTTTTTGCTTTTGTTCTTGTAAACACTGGTATAATAATCCTTAGATATAAAGAACCTGAAAGACCAAGACCATTCAAGACCCCCTTTGTTCCTTTAATTCCACTCCTCGGTATTCTCTCAAACTTATATCTTATGATTTCTCTTCCATGGGTAACATGGGTAAGATTTGGAGTATGGCTTCTTGTTGGACTTTCCATTTATTCACTGTATGGCTTCAGAAAAAGCATTCTAAGAGGGAAACAATAAAATAGCCGTGAGCTTTGTAGCAGTAGGCTTTAGCCCGCGTTTATGGTTTTCTCTTACAGCTTTAAGCTTATAGCTATGAGATGTAGATTCTCTATTTTCCCTTTTCTCCCTTCTGGACTTCCAGTAACTCCACCTCAAAAATCAAAAGGGAATTTGGCTCTATAATGTCTCCCGCTCCCTGTTCACCGTAAGCAAGGGAAGAGGGTATGAAAATTTGCCATTTAGAACCCGCTTTCATGAGTTGCAAAGCTTCAATCCACCCTGGAATCATATTCTTTAACTGAAAAGTTACAGGCTCGCCCCTTTTATAGGAGCTGTCAAATTCCTTCCCGTCTATAAATGTTCCTCTGTAATGAACCTTTACTTTATCTTCAAGGGTAGGTTTTGGACCATTACCTTCCTTTATAACTTTGTATTGAAGACCACTTGCTGTTGTTACTACGCCTTCCTTTTTTGAATTTTCTTCAAGAAATTTTTCTTCCTCAACTTTATTTTTAATGGCAACTTCCTTTCTTCTTTCAAGTTCTTTTTTAATAAGGGTTTGCTGGAATTCTGTTAAGGTTTTCTTTGTTTCTTCTTCAGTTAAAATGGAGTTCTTACCACTTATTCCGTCCCTTATACCATGGATCATATTCTCAATGGAGATCTCTTCTGAATATTTTTTAAGATTTTTACCGAGATCAAATCCAATTGCATAACTTGCTTTATCCTTCTGATTTTCGAGAGATTTCGCCTCTTCAACCTTTTCCTTCTTGCATGCTGAAATTGAAATCAACGCAAAAAACAAAAAAAATAAAAGAAATCTTTTCACTAATTTCCTCCTAAACAAAATAAAAGAAAAGTTTATCAGAATATAATGGAAATAGCAAAAAATCCCCCTTGACAAAAACCTATCTTTTTAATACTCTTTATTGCTATGGAATTTGGGAAATTGAACGAATCCCTTGTTAAAGAGTTCGAAAGAATTGTTGGCGAGAAGAATTTAATTAAGATTATAAAACAGAGAGAAAATCCCATCCCCAGTTGTATCTGTATGGTCTTCCAGGAGTTGAGCAAGCTTCAACTGAGGATGTTTCATACCATTCGTTAAATGATGTAACAGAGACATACTCTAATAAATATTTGCTTCGGCACGAAAAGGCCTTTTAGAAAGCCTTAAAAGGTGTCCTTGAAAATTGTTGATTATTTGGAAAATTCAATAAATCTCTAAGTCAGCAACATATATTCCTTCCTTAATACCTGTGGAGTCGGGCTCTGCTAACCAGAAAGCAACTTTCTTTCCATCAGCAGATATAGAGACAGGTCCTAAACCTGATAGAATCTTAAAATTTAGCTCGTCAATTAAAAGTTCTTTTAGAACAACAATTTGATTGGTATTTAGATTTATAGCACAAATCCTGTCTTTTTTGAGGGGGGAAGATGGATAAGTATCCACTGTTGTATTGAAAATTATCCAATTCCCATCGGGTGTCCAGCAGGGACATCCCGCTCCATTCGGATAATTGGTAATTTGCCTGAGACCAGAACCGTCTGAGTTAATTACCCAGATGTTGAATTCTCCATTTATATTAGAAACAAAAGCTATCTTTGTCCCATCCGGTGACCAACAAGGACTGCTAACACTGATTTTCCCTGCTGTAATCTGGAAAAGACCTGTTCCGTCAGTCTTGATTGTGAATACACTTGCACCACCTTCACTGTTATTAGTTACAAAAGCAATCTTCGTTCCATCGGGAGACCATGCGGGATCAACCCCACCTCCATAAGTGAGTTGTCTTTGATTGCTACCATCTGAGTCCATAATGAATATATTCCAATCTCCTGTTCGGTGAGAGGAGAAAGCTATCTTTTTCCCATCTGGAGACCAGACAGGCATAGCATCTTCTTTATTTGAGATTATTTTAACATCCGTAGTCCCATCAATGCTTGCAACTGCTATAGTAAATGGACATGCATCCCTGAGACAGGTGTAATCAAAAGCTATCTTCTTTCCATCAGGAGAGATAGATATCCATCCAAATTGAGGACCCGCTGTGTTAAATAATTTGAAATACAATTCTTCCCTCTCTCCTTCATCATCTGAAAATATATTCCTCTCATTTGCTATTCTTATCCCTTCGCAATGTAAATCAAGCATCAAAAATATAATAAACACAAAAAATAGAGCCCTTTTCATCGAAACCTCCTCATTGGCAATCCTCTAACATTGTCATCACTTTTTTTATATATTTTTTAGTAATAGGATTAGGTTTCTTCATAATTTCCTTGTCTGCCAATTTATCTACCCATTGGGACTCGTCTATTTTCTTTTTTTCAAGAATATCTAAATAATCTTTCAACCTCCCTTGCCCCCAATTGTATCCTGCGATAATCTTTTTAGGGTCGTTTTGAATAAAGGAGAGTTTTGTAAGTTCATAAATATGTTTTAGCATAATTAAAATCGCCTTTTCTGGATCTGACCTTTCATCCAATCTTATCTTATTATACTTGAAATTATCAAAATCTGCATTAGTAAGATTACTCTTTTTTAGATCAAGAAATGCCTGCCATGCATCAATTGTGACATCATAGACTTTCTCCTGTCCTAAACCGAGCTCTCCCGCAGAACCGATGGCTAAAAAATTAGTATCAGACTCCACTATTGTCATTGCAAGAACAAGATCTGTAGGGATATCTTTATAAAGAGGATTGGACTCCTTCACCTCTTCTATTAGATTCCTTACTTGCGTTTGAGTATAATGTCCTGCCAACGATGTAAATTCATTAAAACGAAAGAGCGACTTTACATATAATTTTCTTCGTTCCAGCGAAAAATTAGACCATAATTCATCTAATGAGTTGAAAGCATCATTTCTTGAAGGAAGTTCTCTACTAACGACCTCTACCTCATCAGCCCATACAAGCTCATCGTTATAATAAATCTCCATCTCCCAAATTCCCAAGATATTCATATCGCTAACTTTTATACTGAATAAAGCTCCTACTTGTTCATATTCAAATGGTGGCAATAAATAGGGATCATCAACCCATTGAGCAAGCAACAAGTTAAGTCCACAATCGATGATTACACACTCAAATTTTTGCAAAAGTTCGTCCCATACTAACATAAAACTGCATTCTCCTAAAGGCGTTCTGTCAGGTTTAAGGAGCTTGAAAGTAAAAATGTCCCCTTCAAAGAACTCTTCTTGTTCTGCTCCAAATACATAATTAGCACAACTATGAGCTTTGACATCAATAAGAACATCTTCTACATTCCCTCCCCCAAAACATTTACGGTTACAGAAGGTATCCAGAGCTTCCCAGTATCCACCATAATAAGGATATTGAGCCCAAACTATTGCTCCATTAATATGAAAACATAAAAGAAAGAGTAAAACTAAATATCTTTTCAAAAACTTATTCATAAAACCTCCTTTCAGCCTCTTAAAGAGGCTTTTTTGATTACTTTTGCCCCTTTACCAATACTAAATGAAAAAATCATTCCATCTCCGACTTTCACCTCCTTTCTCACTTTCATCTCTCTCATATAAAATTTATATCAAGACTCATGCCAAATTTATTGTTTCTATGTAGCAAATTTGAAATTTCTTAATATATTTGCTGGTAAGGTTTTGCAAGGGGGGGAGAATTTCTCTAATGAGAATCATCCCTCCCCCTTTGAATTTTTCAGTTAACCAGCTGGTTAACTATGAAAG
>CAZYPR010000043.1:0-20425 GCA_964649495.1 uncultured Clostridia bacterium
GCCTCCAAAGGAGGCTCCTATTTCAGAAATCCCAACCATTTTTGAACAGCCTCAAGTAACACCAAAAAACTTTTTATCTTTTAAAGCTTTTTTGACAAATTCTATCAGTTGATTTTGGATCTCTTCATTCATATCTATTTCTTTGATTTTCTGATAGCAATACAAACACCTGAAATTGCAGGCAAGGGTAGGTGCTATTACTAATCCAAGACTATTAAACCCTCTAAATCTACCCCACATATTTCTAAATTTTAAAATTTTAAGTTCATCAAGTTCATCTGGGATAAGAAACCCGCCGAAAAGAAGTTGTTTAAAAATTTCTTCATTTTTAGATTCAAGAAAACTATTTGGCTTTTTCAAAATATTCTTTATTCTAAATATATTATCAGGATTTACTTTTACAAATGCACCTGTCAATGTATTATAAAGAAAAGCTTCTTCTTTTTCTTTAATCCACATATTATATAATGATGCTTTCATTTTCTTCTCCTCTATTTTTTAGAGTGGAGCCCTCTCTTTAATTAAAGAGAGAGGGCTCCACTTTTTCTACTCACGCTTCGCAGCTCTTCCATCCCCAGCAAACATTACAACCTGACCATGACATGCAATAAGTGTTACACCATTGATCACATACCCCGGCTTTTGAAGAAGCCAAATCAAGAGCTGGGGCAATTTCAAAACCATTTAACAAGTCAAATAGAGGAAGAGGATCAACCAAAAATTCCATTTTCTTTTCCTCCTTTCAGCCTCTTAAAGAGGCTTTTTAAAAAATTCCCTTTGCCCACTTGCCCATACTTTGGAAAAATCATGCCAACTCTTTCCTTTCACCTCCCTTTTCATCTTCATCTCTCTCATATAAAATTTATATCAAGATTCATGCCAGATTTTGGGAGGGGAAGGGGATTTCTGCAAACTCTTATTCATCCTTGTTTCTTGAATGTTCCTCTCTTTTCTTCAAATTACCTTTTCCTCAAAAGTTACGCTCCAGCGTAACTTCTTTTTGATAATTCTCTCAAAAAATTGGAATAAATTATCTTCTGGATTGGTTTTAAGGGAATTTTTTAAAAGTTACGCTCCAGCGTAACTACTTTTGGCTAAATTGACTAAAAAAATCTTATAATCCCTTTCCTGTAAACAATTTGCATGAAATTTTCAAAAGTTACGCTCCAGCGTAACTTGACAAAAAAAATTTGCAAATATAAAAAATAATTTTGGACTGAGAGGTGATAGATGGAAGGGGTGATCAATTCTTTAATTTGCGAGGATTTTTATTCTGCTTTTAAGTATTTGATAAAATCCCTTGAAAAATCAGGAGTTATAGAGGGAGCGGTTTTTATAGATCGAAACAGAAACTCAGAAATCCTTGCGGGTGATGGAAGGATAAAGGGGAGGAGGTTCGAGGATTTAGAGGGAATATCAAAGAGCTCAATCGAGGAGGCAGAAAGGGAAGGAATGGATATTTTCGAGGATAAACTCTATGTTTCTCCCTTTTATATCAATGGTAATTTTGCTGGGATTCTCTATCTTGATAGAATCTCTGAAAGAAGGAGATTTTCTGAAGGAGAGAGAGCCCTGATAAAAATTGCAAGGGATATCTTAGAGAGGCACATTCGGAATTTGTTTTTTGATGATTTAACTTCAAAAGAGTTTGATGGCTGGATTGGGAGATCTGATTTCTCTCTAAGGATTAGAAAGGAAATAAAAGAACTCTCTTCAATCTCTCCCATCTTGCTTTTGGGAGAGACGGGTGTTGGAAAGAATCTTCTTGCAGAGCTTATTCATAAGGTATCGGGAAGGAAGGGGAATTTCGTTGTTGTAAGTCTTCCCTTTTCTTTGATGAGATCTCAGAGATTCCAATAGGTGTCCAATCAAAACTTCTTAGATTTGTAGAGACAGGGAAATACAGAAGGCTTGGTGAGGAAAAAGAAAGGAGCTCTGATTGTAAGATAATATGTGCAACAAACAAGGAGCTATGGGATGAGGTTGAAAAAGGGGGTTTCAGAAAAGACCTCTATTTTAGAATTTCCACTAAGGTAGTGTCTATTCCACCTCTAAGGGAGAGAAAAGAGGATATAAAGGAGATAGCAAGAAATTTTTTTGAAAGGAATGGAATCTCTTATGATGAAAAAGTTTTAGAAATTCTTACCAATTACGATTTTCCCGGAAATGTTAGGGAGCTTTTAAAAATTCTTAATGAAGTTAAGCAAAAAAAGAAGAGATTGGTAAAAGTGGAGGATTTAAAAGATATTCTTTCCAATTTAAAAGATTGCAATGAATTGGATGAGCTGATAATAAAGATCTTTACGGAGGAGCTTACATGGAATGAGATAAAGAAGCTTTTCCTTTTGAGGGAGCTTAGTAGGGAGAGGCTGAAAAAGATGATAAAATCTATCTTGGAAGGGACATCAGGAAGGACTTACAAAGAGGTAGCCGATCTTCTAAAAACTGATTATAGGAAATTCATGGCTTTTCTCCACAGGCATAAGATTATTTGAGAGTGTTCAATAACTTGGGAAGGCTTGAAAATTGAGCCTCAGCAAGTATTGTAATCTTTCTTTCTACCGCAATTCATTGTGACATTTTTAATATGCCCAGATCTCTTAAAATCAAAATAATTGAATGGCAAAAATTCAAAAATATCCCTCATCTTAACCTCTCCACAATAAACTCAGAGCTCATCATCCTTCCATCCCCTTCCCTCTCAGAATAGAGAATCTCCCCTTCTTCTGTCAAATACAAAAATCCTTGGGTCAATTTCAAGCGGAATATCTTTAGATAATTTTCATCTAAGATGGAGCCTTCAATCACTCCAACTTTTATTGATTCATCAATCCCTATCCTCTCTGACCAATCCTTTATCATCTCAAGCCTGTTCCCTCTTCCAAATAGAATATTTACTAAACTTTATCCTACCTTTTTCTTTGTTTTCTCAAGGCTCATCCGTAGAGCATCCATTAGTCCGATCACTTTTTCTACTTCCTTCTTTGGAGAAATCTTTATCTCTTTCCCCTCTATCTTTTGTCTTATAAGTTCCATAATTGAGCCTCTAAGTTCATCTTTATAATTTTCAATTTCGAATTCTCCACTGAAATGCTGGATTAACTCCTGAGCAAGCTCAAGCTCTCTACCATCGAATTCGATTTCTTTGGGAATATTCAATTTCTCTGAATTGACCACCTCATCAGCATAGTAAAGGGTGTGAAGGACTAAAACATCATTGTAAACATTTATAATGGCTATGTGCTCCTTATCTCTCATTGTTACTTTTGCAAGAGCAACTTTTGAAAGGGTCTTCATAACATCCCTTAAAAGGGCGTAAGCCTTCTCTCCTCCCTCAGCTGGTTCAAGGTAGTAGGCTTTTTCAAAATATATTGCAGGAACTTTTGAAATTTCCACAAAACATTGAATTTCAATGTTTTTTGAGGTTTTTATGGGGATTCTTTCTATCTCTTCATCTGTAATAATCACAAACTTTCCCTTTTCATACTCATACCCATGAACAACATCTTCCCATGGAACATCTTCATTGCATGTAGGACAGAATCTCTCATAACTCAGGGGAGTGGAGCATTTTTTGTGGAGCATGCGAAAATGAATATCTTTTTTCTGAGTTGCTGTATAGAGCTTTACAGGTATATTGACAAGGGCAAGGCTCAAGTTCCCTTTCCAAACAGCCTTCATAATTTTATAATATCATAATTTAATCCAAAATCGCTAACTTGCTCTAACCAAGATTTAATTTAACTGGCATGTTATATGGGTAGAATTGAGAATGTTGGCTGTTTGCTGTAAGCTATTATAGGTTAAGATTGAATTTTTTTTGTAATGATAAAATGCTCTTTGGCGAGCTCTGAAAGAGGAATTGAGGGATACTCTGTGATGATTTTCTTCACAAGTTTTACAACCTCTTCGGATGAGCCCTTTAGTAAATTTATGTTGTAGGTTTTTGAAATCTTCTCAAGTCCTTCAAGATAACCCGCTCTTGCAAGGATGGAGGCACAGGCAACTGCAAGGTCTTCTTCTCCCCTCTCCCTCTGTTCAAGTTGTATCTTTTTCCCCTTTTTCATGAGAGCTTCTTTTATGAATTTTTCATTTCCAAATTTGTCCGCTATAGCTCTCGAACAAACAACCTTGTGAAGAATGTTTTCTATGACTCTTGCATGACCCCATGCGAGAATCTTATTAAGGTTTTTGAATTTTCTATAGAGTTCATTGTATTTTGCAGGATATATTGTTACCACAGAATAAACAAATTCTTTCTTTATAGCCTTTGCAAGCTCCCTTACACGATTATCAGAGAGTCTCTTTGAATCTTTTACTCCGAGATCCCTTATATATCCCTCGTCTGTCTCATCTATGTAAACTCCCGCAACAACAAGAGGTCCGAAGTAATCCCCCTTTCCAGATTCATCAGTTCCTATTCTTCCCATATCCTTTCCATTTTATAATTTTACCAGATAGAGATTTTATTTTTCATCACTTAAGAAGTTTTCTTGCCTTTGCCTCTATTATCAAATCTTCTCTAAAATCAGGGTGGGCAATGTTTATCAAAGCCTCTGCTCTCTCTTTTAGATTTTTGCCAAAAAGATATGCAACCCCAAACTCAGTAACAACATAATGAACATCAGCCCTTGATGTTACAACTCCTGCACCTGTTTTTAGAACAGGAACTATCCTTGAAATTGTTCCTTCCTTTGCTGTTGAAGGAAGAGCAATTATTGGTTTCCCATCCTTTGCGTGAGCTGCACCTCTTATAAAATCTACCTGTCCTCCAAATCCGCTGTAAATATATGTTCCAATGGAGTCGGAACAGACCTGGCCTGTAAGATCTACCTCTATAGCTGAATTAATTGCAATCATTTTCTCATTCTGAGCTACTACAAAGGGATGATTAGTGTAATCAACTGGGTGAAGCTCAAAGAGAGGATTGTTGTCAACATAAGTATAGAGCTTCTTTGTCCCGAGAATAAAGGTTGCTATAACCTTTCCAGGATGGAGGGTTTTCTTCCTGCAGGTTATAATCCCCTGTTCAATAGCCTCCATTACCCCATCTGAAACCATCTCTGTGTGAACTCCGAGGTCTTTTTTGTCCTTTAAGAAGAAAAGAACTGCATCAGGAATACCACCTATTCCTAACTGTAAGGTAGAACCATCTTCTATAAGGTCCGCTATATATTTCCCTATCTTTGCCTCAACTTCAGTGAAGGGCTCCTTATTAAGAATGGGAAGCTCTTCTGTGTGTTCTACTATCTTTGTGCAACGAGAAACATGAATAAAACTATCACCAAGAGTTCTTGGCATGAGTTCATTTACTTGAGCTATAATAATATCAGCTGATTCAACCGCTGCTTTTGAGGCGAGGACCTCAACACCTAAACTCATAAAACCATGGATGTCAGGGGGGGAGACCTGAACGATTGCTACATCTGGCTTTGCCATCGGAGATTTGAGTAGCCTTGGTATCATATGGAGGTGGATTGGAATATATTCAGATTTTCCCTCGTTAACTGCTTTTCTATCTGCTGGTCCCACGAATAAAGAATTGTGTCGGAAGTGTCCCTCCATTTCATGGCCAGAAAACGGATCTTCACCCATTAAAAGAACATGGAGAAGCTCTACATTCTTCAGTTCATCTTTTCTTTTAGCAAGAGCTTTCATAATATGAAATGGCGCAGCAGCATTTCCTCCAATGTAAACTCTTGAATTACTTTTGATTAAAGATACTGCTTCCTCTGCACTGCATAATCTTTTTTTATAATCATCAAACCACCTCATTCTTTATCTCCTCTGATTCATTAAATATTCATGCATGGCTCGAGCAGCTACCCTTGCATCTCCCATCGCAAGAATAACAGTTGCTCCTCCTCTAACAATATCACCTCCTGCATACACACCTGGAATATTTGTTGCCATAGTATTCCAGTCAACCTTTATCTCGCCCCATTTACCCATTTCAAGTCCAGGAGTTGTCATGGGAATCAAAGGATTGGGTCTCTGCCCTATTGCATTCACAACAAGGTCAACAGGTATTCTGAATTCAGAACCTTTAATAGGAACAGGTCTTCTTCTTCCTGATGCATCTGGTTCTCCAAGCTCCATTCTTATACATTCTATCTCTTTAACCCATCCTTTCTCATCACCAATTATCTTTACCGGAGCTGTAAGAAACATGAATTCAATACCTTCCTCTTCAGCATGTTTTATCTCTTCTATCCTTGCAGGCATCTCTTTTTTGCTCCTTCTATATATTATGCATGACCACTCAGCTCCAAGTCTTTTTGCAGATCTTACACAATCCATGGCAACATTCCCTCCGCCAATAACAGCTACCCTCTTTGCTCTTGGAACTGGAGTGTCGTATTTTGGAAAATCAAATCCCCTCATTAAATTAATCCTTGTAAGGTATTCGTTGGCAGAATATACACCATTAAGATTCTCTCCCTCAATCTCCATGAACATCGGTAACCCTGCTCCAGAGCCGATAAAGAAGGCATCATATCCATCTTTTTTCAAATCATCAATAGTGGCAGTTTTACCTACAATAAAATTCAATACTATCTCAACACCCATTCTCTTCAAATAATCAACCTCCTCATATACTATTCTTTTTGGAAGCCTGAATTCTGGAATTCCATAGACAAGAACTCCTCCTGGATAATGCAAGGCTTCAAAAATTGTAACTTTGTGCCCCAATTTTATCATCTCTCCTGCGATTGTAAGACCCGCTGGTCCCGCACCTATAACTGCTATCTTTTTACCAGTTGGAGGAGGAATTTCGGGTAGTTCTACAAGTCCGCTTTTCCTCTCCCAATCTGCTGCAAATCTTTCAAGATTACCTATTGCGACAGAAACTCCAGTTGATTTGAATACTGTGCATTGAGCCTCGCACTGCAATTCCTGTGGGCAGACCCTTCCACATACAGCGGGTAGAGAGTTAGTCTCTTTTATTTTCTTTGCAGCTTCTCTAAACTTTCCAATTTCAATAAGCTTTACAAAAGATGGTATATCAATTGATACAGGACATCCTATCACACACTGGGGATTAGGGCAGTCGAGACATCTTCTTGCCTCCTCCATTGCATGTTCCTCTGAAAGACCGAGATTAACCTCAAAGAAATCTTTATTTCTTTCTTCAGGCTCCCTTTCTGGCATTTTCACCCTTTCTATCTTCATTCTCTCTTTCAAAGGAATTTTCTTTTTTAGCTCTTTCCTCCATTCTTCCTGTTGTGCAAGCTTTATTCTTTCAAGTTCAGGTTTGTTCTTCTCTTCCATTATTCTCCTCCATCAAAAAATATCTTCGCACTGTAAATACCTAATGGATTCGAACTCCTCTTTTAAATAAGCTGACCTTCTCATAAGCAAGGTCTCCCAATCAACATCATGTCCATCAAAGTCAGGACCGTCAACGCAAGCAAACTTTGTTTTTCCTGATATAGAAACCCTGCAAACTCCACACATCCCTGTGCCATCTATCATTATTGGATTCAAACTAACAATAGTTTTTATTCCGAGAGGCTTTGTAGCTTCAGAAGCAACCATTAAAAGGAATGTGCATCCATTAACTATTACTCTGTCTATTTTCTCCCTTTCTGCAATTTCTTTGATAGCAGTTGGAACATGTCCCCTCAAACCCGATGTTCCATCCCTTGTTAATAATAAGAGCTCATCACATGCTGATTTTAATTTCTCCTCCCAGAAAAGAAGGAAAGAACTCCTTGCTTCAAGGAGTGTTATAACTTTATTCCCCTCCTCCTTCAATGCCTTTGATATCGGATAAATTGTTCCTATTCCATAACAACCACCTATGCACAAAATATTCCCAAATTTGGAAATTTCCGATGGTGTTCCAAGAGGACCTGCAAGAGCGAAGAGTTCATCTCCTTCTTTAAGTTTTGCCAGTTTTCTTGTGGATGTTCCAACTTCCATAAAAATTATAGTTATTATTCCTTCCTCTCTATCCCAATCAGATATGGAAAGAGGGATTCTTTCTCCTTTTCCGTCCACCATAACAATCACAAACTGGCCAGGGAGACATTTCTTAGCCACTGCGGGAGCTAAAACCCTCATTAAATGAATGTTGGGAACAATCATTCTTTTTTCAATAATCTTATACATTTTTAACCTCTTTCAATTTTTACATTTAATATCGAACTAACAGGCAAAATTGAAAATTCAGAAATGAGCATAGAAAGCTCAGGAACTGAAAAAACAAATCCTTCTGGAATCTCCTCGTTTATTATAGCTTTCCCTTTTATAATCCCATTTTTCCCTGAAATGGAGAGATGTTCTCCATTGGATATTCCAATTTTTTCTGCATCCGATGGGCTTATATGGATTTCCTCAGGCTTTACAATTCTTCGCAAATCCTTTATATCCTCAAGCAACCTCAAATCTCTGTAGGTCCAATGAAATGGTTTGAGAACAAGTTTAAATGTGTCCCCATTAACGATCCGCGTTTTTCTTTCTTCAAAGGTGATCCTATCAACTGATGGGAGCTCAACTTTAATGGGTTTATTTTCTAAACTTCTATAATCAATATTAGCAAAAAGACCTGTATTCTGAATTTCCTTGAAAATATCAATGGGCTCTTTGTAGTCAAAACCTTCCTTTCCCATTCTTCTTGCAATTTCTGAGAAAATCCACCAATCAGGCTTTGCTACACCTCTCGGCTCTACAACTTTTTTACCTTTCTGGATAAATCCATAAAAATTTATAAATGTTCCTTCTGTTTCCAAAAATGTAGCTGTTGGAATTATTATATCAGCAATTTCAGAAATCGGAGTATGCATTATCCCTTGATAAATTAAAAATTCTGCATTTATCTGATTCAAATTTGGAAATTCTCCACAAATATACAATATCCTATCTTTTCCATGGCTTCTTGCAATATCAATAATTCCTTCCCCTTTTGAGGAAGGAAGTTCTGAATTCCAAAATTTCGAGAATTTCTTTGCTCCTTCATCAAGAGGAAGGGCTCCAGGATAAATCTCAGGATTGCAACCCAGGAGAAATGTCCCAAAAGTATTACCCTCAAGGGATACAGGAAGTAGGTCAATTCCTTCGGGTAACTCTTTCAATTTTTTTGCAATTCCATTCTGGAAAACTTCGTTTCCATAAATTAATAGGGAAGGTTTGTTGGAATTTATAAGCTCTCTAATCTCTTTGTATTTAGAAAAGTTCGATTTCCCTGAAAGATCTGAAAGGAAATCCCCTTCTTCTCCTGGGCTTATTTTTATAAAAATATCCGCCTCATCAGAAAGGGGAGAATTTATTGAGCTAATAATTGCTAATTTCTTTCCTTCTTTTATTTTTTTCCTCAAAAAAATTCTTAAAACCTGAGATATTTCAAGGGGGGATAAACCTAATACAATGAATGAATTGTAATTTCCATCAAATACATTTTCAGTTTTTAAACCTTTTAAAAGATCATGGGGATTGTAAAAAAGGCTTGAAATTGTATCTACTGAATTTGATCCCATAACTTTTCTTGCGAATTTCTGTCCCACAAATAGGTTCTCATTGGAAAGATATGGAGAAAGAACCAATGAAAAATCTTTTCCCTTGAACTCAAAGAGTTTTTTTGCGGTGTATTCAAGAGCCTCCTCAAGGGTGACCTTCTGGTGTTTTCCATGAATTTTTATGTAGGGATAAAGAATCCTTTTTCTATTATTTACAATGTAAGGTATGACAAATCTTCCTTTAACACATGCTTGCCCCTCATTAAAACCTTTATCCGATGGTTTTGAGCTCACAAATCTTTCTTCCTTAACTCTGTATTCCATTAAGCAACCTGTTCCACATAGAACACATATTGACTCCTCTATCCTATCAGGAACACCAGCCCATTTGCTCTGTTTCTCATAAATAGCTCCTGTTGGACATATATCTACACATGCTCCGCAAAACTGACAGTTTGTATCTAAATGGGATATTCCGAACGGAGTTCCAACCCTCGCCTCACTCCCTCTGAAATAAACTGAAAGGACTCCCGCTCCTCTTACATCATGACAGACTCTCACACATCTTTCACAGAGAACGCATAAGTTGTAATCTCTTCCAAAAAATGGGTCATCTTCCTCAAGAGGAAGGTATCTATAATGGAAAGGAAGACCGATCTCATCTATTCCTATTTTCTCAACAAGTTTCTGAAATTCGCACTGACCATCTTTTGGGCAGAATCTACATCCAGTTGTAACCCCTACCTTTCTAATGCATTTCTGGAATAGCTTGCATGTCTTGCTTTCAGGGCATATGAGACAGGCATTGGGATGCTCTGTCAAAAGTAATTTTAAAGTCTCTTTCCTTAAACTTTTTATCTCATCGGAATCTGAAACGATCTCCATTCCATCTTCAGCGGGAGTTGTGCAGGAGGTTGGATAACCCTTCATTCCCTGTATCTTTACTATACATAGTCTGCAACCACCATGGGGTTTGAGGGAAGGATGATAACAAAGGGTTGGTATGTATATTCCCGCATCCTTCGCAGCTTGAAGGACTGTTTTCCCCTTTTCTGTTATAATCTCTTTCCCATCTATTTTAATCTTTATCCTATCCATCTCAGCCCTCCTTTCCTATAATCTTTTTCCACTCCTGAACAGGAATAGGTTCCTTTGGTCCATCCCTTTTCTCTCCCGAAAGCTTTACAACAGCAGAAATTTTCTTTGGACAAACCTCAAGACATGCTCCACATTTTATACATTTCTCTTGAACAATTACATGTATCATTTTATTCCCACCAAGAATTGCCTCAGATGGACAATTCTTAAGGCAGAGAAGACATCCAACACATTTATCAGGATCAATGAAATAGCTTATAAGTTCTTTGCAAACAAGGGCAGGGCATTTTTTCTCGATTATATGAGCTTCGTATTCGTGACGGAAATATTTTAAGGTAGTTAGAACAGGATTTGGCGCGGTCTGACCGAGACCACACAGGGATGCATTTTTGACTGTATGGGCAAGGGTTTCAAGGGTCTCAAGATCTTTCATTGTTCCTTTCCCCTCAGTGATTTTTTCCAATATCTCCTTCATCTGCCTTGTTCCCACCCTACATGGGACGCATTTTCCACAAGATTCTTCCTGGGTGAAATTTAAAAAGTACTTCGCTACATCAACCATACAGGTGTCCTCATCCATTACAATCATTCCGCCTGAGCCCATTATTGCTCCTGCCAATGTCAAAGATTCATAGTCAATGGGTATATTAAATAGCTCCTTTGGTATACAACCTCCCGATGGTCCACCTATTTGAACCGCTTTTATCATCTTTCCATCCTGTCCACCTCCTCCAACTTTATAAACAAGTTCTTTAATTGTCATTCCCATAGGCACCTCTACAAGTCCTGTATTGGCAACCTTCCCAACAAGGGAGAAAATCTTTGTTCCTTTCGATTTTTCAGTCCCTATGGATTTGAACCAATCAGCTCCCTTTTCAATAATTCTTGTAACATTTGCCCATGTCTCAACATTGTTAATATTGGTCGGCTTTCCAAAAAGTCCCTTTTGAGCTGGATAAGGAGGTCTCGGTCTTGGATTTCCCCTCTTCCCTTCTATGGAAGCAATTAAGGCGGTTTCTTCTCCGCAAACAAATGCTCCCGCTCCCCTCGCTATTTTAACATTAAAACTGAAGCCTGAACCAAGAATATTTTCACCTATTAGCCCCAAACTTCTTGCTTGAGAGATGGCAATTGCTAAATGCTTTACTGCCAATGGATACTCATCTCTTACATAAAACCACCCTTCCCTTGCTCCTATTGCATAAGCTCCAATTATCATTCCTTCCAGAACAAGATGTGGATTACCCTCAAGTAAACTTCTATCCATGTAAGCCCCGGGATCACCCTCATCCCCATTGCAGATAATATATTTAATCTCACCCCTTTGAGCTCTTGCAATCTCCCATTTTATCCCTGTAGGAAAGCCAGCCCCACCCCTTCCTCTTAAGCCTGAGTTTTTAATCTCTTCTATTATCTCTTCTGGTTTCATACTCAGGGCTTTGACCAAGGCGCTGTATCCACCTCTCAATATGTAGTCATCAATTTTTTTGGGATCAATAAAGGGATTGTCTGAAAGTAATATTCTTTTTTGCCTTTGGTAAAAGGGTATTTCCATCAAGTTTTCATATATTTTCTCTTCTTCTCTGTAAAGGAATTTATTTTCTACCTTCCCATTTAGGAAAGAGTCTAAAATTTCTTTTGCGTCCTCTGGTGATAGATTAGCATAAAATATTTCCCCAGGGAAAAAAATAATGTTGGGTTCAGCACTACAGAAGCCGTGACATCCTGTAATCTTTATTGGTATCTCAGCTTTTAGCTCTTGTAAAGCATTTTCAATTGCCTTGATCAATTCTAATGAACCACGAGCTTGACCGCATGTGCCAGATGATATAGATATAAAATTTTTTATTTCCTCTTTCTTTAAACTCTCCCTATATTTCAATAATTCAAGCGGACTCTTCAGAGACATTTTTCTTCTCCTTTTCAATACTTTCAAGAAGACTCGCACCCATGGTTGGGGTCACCTTTCCGTAATACACACCGTCCAAAATTACAATTGGTCCAATAGCACAGCATCCAACGCAGTTGACAGTTTCAAGAGTAAACTTTCCATTAGGAGTTGTCTCACCCGGTTTTATTTTAAGTCTTTCAGAGAGGGTATCTACAATCTTGCCCCCTCCTCTCACATGGCAAGCAGTTCCCATACAAACAGTTACAGTGTGTATGCCTCTTGGCTTTAAATAAAAAGACTTGTAAAAAGTAGCTATGCTGTAAAGGGAACTGATGGGGATTTTTAATTTTTTGGAAATAAGGGACATAACCTCCCCTGAAAGCCATCGGAAATGAGCCTGAACATCCTGAAGAATAGCAATTATAGCTTCTTTTCTCCCATCATACCTTTTTACAATTTCATCAACTACCTCTTTATAATCTAAGTCCATAATTCCTCCTGACTCAACTTTGGATATAAAAAAAGAAGATTTTTCTTAGAAGAGATTATCAATTTTTTATTTCCTATTAGTCCCATCAAACACCAGAAAATAAAAAACCTTATAATATATTATCCAAGAAGTAATTTAATTTGTCAAATATTGATTGGCAAAGGCTTGTAAGGGTAATGCAACAGTTTTTATCTCTTTTCAAAATTTATAAATTTGTCCTTTCGGAGAGGATAAAGTAAAATATTTCTAATGAGTGTAAAAGAGAATATTGAAAGGATAATGGAAAACATTGAAAAAGCTTGTTTAAAATCGGGAAGAAACCCAGAATCTGTAAAGATCCTTGGTGCAACAAAAGATGTCCATCCTTCAAAAATAAGGGAAGCCTTTCTTTGCGGAATAAGAATTTTTGGTGAAAACAGGGTTAAAGAGGCTATGGGAAAAATCCCTGAATTGAAGGACCTTGATATTGAATGGCACATGATCGGGAATCTTCAGAGGAACAAAGTTAAGAAAGCCCTCGACATTTTTCATTTGATAGAGTCCATTTCATCCTTGAAGCTCGCAGAGGAAATAAACAAGGAAGCAAATAAAAGAAATATTGTTTTAAAAGGTTTTATAGAGGTAAATATAGGAGGAGAAGCAAGTAAATCAGGTTTTTTTGAGGATGAGCTAATGAAAAACCTTGAAATAATTTCTGGATTTTCCAATCTTGAAATTTCTGGCTTGATGGCAATCCCACCTTTCTCATCTAATCCTGAGGAATCAAGGAAATATTTTGTGAAGCTTAGAAATTTGGCAGAGAAGATAAATTCTTTGAAAACAAAGATTTTCATAAGGGAGCTATCGATGGGGATGAGCAACGATTACACCGTTGCGGTTGAAGAGGGGGCTACAATTGTGAGAATTGGGACAGCAATATTTGGAGAAAGGGGTAAATGATAAAAATATTTGCTTTTAATCTTTTAAGGGCTACCGCCCAGATTATAAATACTTCCCTGACAATTTATATGTGGATTATTATTATAAGAGCGGTAATCTCATGGTTCAGTCCTGATCCAAGAAACAGGTTTGTCATTATTCTTCATAATCTTACTGAGCCTGTTCTAAGACCGATAAGAAGATTGATCCCGCCCTCCCAGTTGGGAGGAATAGACATCTCGCCTTTTATAATGATTTTGGTTATAATTTTTATGAATAACTTCATTGTTGGCACTCTCATAGAGATTGCCAGCAAGATAAGATGAGGTGGAAAATGAAAGTAACACCATCGGACATAAGGAATGCAAGTTTTAAGAAGAAAGTAAAGGGTTTTGACCCTGAAGAGGTGAGGATATTTCTAACAATGGTTTCTGAGGAAATGGAAAATATCTTAAAGGAAAATTCAAGACTCTTAAGCGAAAATCAGGAACTTAGAGCACAGCTCAGCGATGTTCAGGAGAAGGAAAGAATGTTAAAGGAGATAATGCTCTCCACTCAGAAATTCGTTGAATCCCTTAAAGAAAACGCAAGGAGGGAGGCAAGGATAATAGTGAAGGATGCTGAGCTTAGAGCTGAAGAGATCTTAGGTAGTGCTCAGAGACAGTTGAAGAAAATAAATGATGAGATAACCCATCTAAAAATTCAGAGGAAAGAGGTGGAAGAGAAAATATTAGCCTTGATTTCTGCTCTCAAAGAGACCATCTCCCTCTTCAAAGAGAAGAAAGAAGAGGAGGAAGAGAGGATAGCCCCTCTTTTCAAGGAAGAGTAATGAAAGAAACTGTTTCCATGTGGGAGAACACCCGCATGATTGTTCTTACTTCAATTACAGCAGCGGTCTACTCAGCAATTATGATCCCTTTCAAAGGCTTCCAGATAATACCAGGCTTTACAGAAGTTAGACCAGCAGCTGCAATACCAGTGACATTTGGAATACTATTTGGACCAGCGGGTGCATGGGGTTCAGCTATTGGAAATTTTATAGGTGACCTTGCAGGAACATTTTCCCTCGCATCAATTCCGGGTTTTATCGGCAATTTCTTCTTCGCTCTTGTGGCTTACAAACTATGGGGTTATTTCAAAATAAGGATGGAGGAGAAGAAAGGATTTTTCAGGGATAGTAAAAGAATTATTCTAATTATTCTTATCTCTCTTTTCTCTTCCCTTACTGTCTCTTTCATAATTGGAGAGGGAGTAATGATGCTTGGTTTCTATCCTTTCAAGGTTCTTGCACCAATAATAGCCATAAATAATTTTCTTGCAAATCTCATTTTGACACCATTTCTAATAGAAATTCTTTATCCAAGGGTAGAAAAATGGGGGCTCAATTGGGAGGAAGTGATGGAGGTTAGAGAAAGGAAGCACTCAATAATTGGTGCTTCCTTTCTCATTTTAGGAATTGCGGGAGGATGGTTTCTTAGTTTCTATCTTCCAGATAAAGTAAGAATCCTTTCATTGGAATTTTCAAGACATATTGTTTCTGTTATCTTCTTTATAATAATATTTATCGGAGCAATGTTCTAAGATGGTTGTGGCAAAGATAGAGAATCTCGAAAAATCTTTCAGAAGAGGATTCTTTCTAAAGAGGAAAAAAGTTCTTAAAGGTGTTAGTCTTGAGGTTAATGAAGGAGAAATTTATGGACTCTTAGGTCCAAATGGAGCGGGAAAGACAACAACAATTAAGTCCCTGATAGGTCTAATTTTCCCTGATTCTGGCTATGTGGAGATTTTTGGCTCTAAGAATCTTGACTCTTCTGTAAGAGGAAGAATAGGCTTTCTTCCAGAACAACCTTACTTTTACGAATATTTAACAGCAAGGGAATATTTGATTCTTTCTGCGGAACTCTTCAGGATAAAAGGAAAGGAGAAAGAAAAAAGAATAGAAGAGCTCTCATCAATTCTTTCCATGGATAAATTTATTGATTCTCGGCTAAAAACCCTTTCAAAGGGTGAACTTCAAAGAGTTGGACTTGCCCAGGCTTTAATAAATGACCCCTCCTTTCTTATCCTCGATGAACCTATGTCAGGACTTGACCCCATTGGAAGGAAGGAGGTAAAGGATTTAATCTTGGCACTTAAAAAAAAGGGGAAAACCATCTTCTTTTCATCCCACATTCTACAGGATGCTGAATTAATATGCGATAGAGTTGGAATTATGCTTGATGGAAAAATAATTGAGGAGGGTAAGCTGAGAGAACTAATCTCAGAAAAAATCCATTACATTGAGATTGAATTCTCCACTCCTCATCCCTTCACTTCTCTAAAAGGTGAAATAATATCTTCTGGGGAACAGAGCCTTATAAGGGTTTCTGATGAAAAAGAAGCTGAAGAGACAATAAAAACAATAATGGAAAGTGGAGGGAAAATTATTTCTGTTGTTCCAAGAAAAGGAACCCTTGAAGAGATTTTTGTTGAGAGGGTTAAAAAGAAATGAAAATCTTGAAAATTGCCCAAAATACTTTTAAGGAAGCCATAAGGAACAGATTTTATTTTCTTTTTATCTTTTTTGCTCTCTTCTTCCTTTTCTCCTCAAGAATTTTAAGCCTTTTAACTGTAGGAGATGAGATAAAGGTAATGAAAGATATTGGGCTTGCAACCCTTTCCCTTTTCCAATCTTTAATTGCTCTTTTTATTGGAGCTGATCTTGTATTTAAAGAAATGGAAAAGAAGACCCTTTACAATATCCTTTCGAAACCTGTGGGAAGGGCTGAATTCTTGTTGGGAAAATATCTTGGTGTTGCCATAACCCTCTTA
This sequence comes from uncultured Clostridia bacterium, assembly GCA_964649495.1. GTDB lineage: Bacteria > Acidobacteriota > Aminicenantia > JBFLYD01 > JBBIMS01 > JBBIMS01. The sequence continues at coordinate 16,667 of CAZYPR010000043.1, forward strand.
GTGAATATTTCATTTATGGGATTTGTATTTATCTCTTATCTTCTAATAAACAAAGGTAAATTTGAACCCTCATTTCTCATTGCTCTTTTGCTCATTTATATTGAATCTCTTATAATTTCCTCTTTCTCCATTCTTTTTTCAACATTTTCAACTCCAATACTAAGCTTTGTATTTACATTCTTCATTTATATTATTGGGCATGTTTCCTTTGGATTATGGACATTGATAGAAAAACAAAAGAGACCATTGGAAAAATATCTCACCCTTGCAATCTATTACATTCTTCCAAATCTTGAAAATTTCAATTTGAGAAATGAACTTGTAAATGTGGGCTCTATACCAGAGGGGTTTGTTCTTAAAGCAATAATCTACGGGATTATTTACGGTTCAGCAATATTCTTTCTTAGCCTTTTCATATTCCAGAAGCGTGACCTATGAAGAAAAATTTTTTTTTCCTTCTTTTTATTTTCCTTTTTTCCTTCGCCCTTTTCTTACAGATTAACATAGAGAAGATACCAAGGAAAAGAGTCCCGGGCTGGTCAGTCATGTATCTTCCCTCTGGAAAATTTATGAGAGCTCTCTCCCTTGGAAACACAAATTTACTGGCAGATTTAATTTACATCTGGGCTATTCAATATTACAGTAACTATTCAATAGAAGAGAGATATGATTATCTTGAGAAAATTTTTGGAGTTATAACTGACCTCAATCCAACTTGGCAGGATCCTTACATAATAGGTTCACTCATAATGGCTTACGAAGGCAAAAGGGTTGATCTTGCTTTGAAACTCCTTGATAAGGGGATGAATAAAAATCCCACAAACTGGATTTTTCCATTGGAAGCAGGTTTTTACTGTCTTTCCCTTTTAAGGGATTACCATTGCTCAGCATATTATTTCAAAAAAGCAATGGAGAATCCAGAATCACCTCCATTTGTAAAAAGGCTATATGCAAATTCCCTTTTTAGAGCGGGTGACCTTTTAGCATCCTACAGAGCCTGGGAAGAGATTTATAATACCACGGATGATCCATATGTAAAGAGAATTGCATACAATCATCTCTATGAAGTAAAATTGGAAATAGATAAAAAGATTATTGAGAGAGCAAGAGATGAATGGGAGAAAAGAAAGGGGAAGAGACTGCCATCATTGAGATTCCTTGTCAAAGATGGTCTTCTAAAAAGCATACCAAAGGACATTGACGGAAATGATTATCTTTTCGACCCTGAAAAAAGGAGTATATATTCCCTTAAATTGAGATGGAAAAGGAGATAAAATGGGATTAATTCCTGAGATTTTAATGATAATAATTGGTCTGATTTTGGGGAGTTTTTTAAATGTGGTGATTTACCGATTGCCAAGGGGATTGAGCATTGTAAAGCCTGGCTCATATTGCACCTCTTGCAATTCACCAATTAAATGGTTCGACAACATTCCTGTTATTAGCTTTGTTATCCTTGGTGGAAAGTGCAGAAATTGCAAGAAACCGATATCTCTAAGATATCCTTCTGTTGAGATAATAACAGCAATTACTCTCCTTCTTGTCTATAAAAAATTTTATTTTTCCTTCCAATTTTTTGGCTCTCTAATTTTTTCTCTCTCTCTAATTGCTCTTGCTTTTATCGACCTTGAACACAAAATTCTTCCCGACAAGATAACCATTTCTGGATTTGTTTTTTTCCTATTCTATTCCCTTTCCAATCCATCAAAAAAAATTTGGGATTCATTGGGAGGAGCTCTTATTGGAGCGGGTTCTCTTCTTCTAATATACCTCCTTTATTATCTAATCAGAAAAGAAGAGGGACTCGGACTTGGAGATGTAAAAATGATGTTGATGGTGGGAGTTTTTTTAGGAGTCGGAAGGACTTTTTTAACCCTTATAATTGCTTCTTTTCTCGGCTCCATTGCAGGACTTGTTATAGCAATAATTATGAAAAAAGGAATGAAGTATGCTCTTCCCTTTGGAATTTTTCTCTCCATTGGTGCTTTTTTATCTCTCATGTGGGGAAGTGAAATAATATCCTTATACTGGAGGATGGGCTGAGAAAGAGTATTTTTCTCTTAATTATTTTTGTTTTGTTGATTCTTTCAGGGATCTCTTATATATGGATTTTCAATATAAGAAATGAGATTTTGAGGGAGATTTATAATTTATCTTTAAAAATTGGTGAACCAGAATCCCTCGGAATAGAAAAAGTAAAAGAATTCTCTCCCAATGAAAAGGAGAATGGTTATTTTATTTTTAAATCTAATGGAAAAAGATTTGGGATTAAATTTAAAGGAGATAGAAGTTTATTGATAAGAATTGAGAAAACAAGGTCAGGTCTGGCAATCGCTTCATTTTCAATCCTTGCAATACTCATTTTATCAATACCTTTCTTGCTTTTTCCAGCTAAAAAAACTTTGAACTCTCAGGCGATTGAAGGGGGTGTCCTTTTCTCCCTAAGCGAAATGCTTTCAAAACTGAGGATGAGGGAAGAAGAACTTATAAAGGGAAGGGAAGAAGAAAAGAAAAAAGCAGAGGAATTCAGAATTATAAGTCATGTAATTTTCAACTCCCTTGAATTCCCGATTATTCTTTTAAGCCCTGACAAAAAAATATTGAATATGAACAGAGCGGGAGAAAAATTTTTTGGAAAATCTATGATTTCATCCATTTATGAATCAGCATCTTCAATTTTTCCTCCAGAATTTATAGAAATAGTTGAAGAAGCAAATAAAAAGGGGTCAAGGGAAGAGAGGTTAATCTATGAAGATGGAAAATGGTTGCTTATCCATGTTAATCCAATAATTGGAGAAAGAGGGTTCATCGGTTCAATTTTCATGATTCAGGACATAACTGATAGAAAGAGGGAGGAGGAGATTTTAAAGGAGAAAGAGAAGATGGCTTCCCTTGGCGAGATGGCTTCCTATCTTGCCCATGAAATTAAAAATTCTCTTGGTGTAGCTCTTGGATATCTTAAATTATCAGAGGAGAAAGGGGAATATATTGAAAAGGTATTAAAGGAGCTCAATATAATCTCTAACAATATCGAGAGGTTTCTCGACTTTGCCAGACCCCTTACAGTTAAAAAGGAAAAGATAAATTTAAAGGATATTATTTCAGAACTAATGGGAAATTTCGAAAGGATTGAGATTCATTTTGAGGGTGATTTCCCTCATTTCAGAGGTGATAAGAATCTACTCAAAATTGTTTTCTTTAACTTGATAAAAAATAGTATCGAGGCTAATTCTTCCCAATTGATAATCAAAAGTTACTGGAAATATGGAGAAAGAGATTTCGTCTTTGATATTATCGATAATGGAATTGGAATTGAACAGGATAAAATCAGCAAAGTTTTTCTTCCATTTTTTAGCACAAAGGAGGGCGGAGCTGGGTTAGGACTTTCTCTTTCAAAAAAAATAATCCTCCATCACGGAGGAGAAATAAAAATTATCCCATCCTCAAAAGGAACAATTTTAAGAGTATCACTCCCGCTTTCTGAAATGTAATCTATATTCCTCAAAATTCCTATAATTTTCCCTGAAATTAGGGGTGATTGAAAAATTAATTAAATTGCTGGAAGGTCATATCCAAACTCTATCCTAATAATATTAAAAATGTTAGGAATAGAGTTGAAACTTTGATAAACTTTATTTCAACTATCTCCCACCTATTCCCTAAAATGAGCAGAGTTACAGATTAAATTGTCTGAAGGTGTGAGTTTTTTTTAGAGAGAGAATCCTTCCAGATGGGTCAAGCTCATAAATTTCTTTTAGC
>CAZYPR010000044.1:0-20389 GCA_964649495.1 uncultured Clostridia bacterium
ACCAAAAATATCATCAAAGAAGAAAGGAGCTTTCACTATCCCTCCTTTTTCAAGCTTTCCTCATTAAATTTTTTAAATTAAAAAAATATTCAAATTCTTGACCCTTTGTCTTCATTTTCCATGCCCTAATCCCTTAACTCTTTGAAGAAAAAATATCCATTACTTAAAATGGATGGAATTATGGTTTAATTCATCCAAAAACTCCTGGAATCTTTGTTCCACAGAATTTGCATTTGTTCCCTTTAAGATTGTATTCAAGGATTGAATATCCAAGTCTCTTTATTAAAACTTTTTTGCAAGAATGACAGTATGTGCTCTCTCCTTCATGTCCAGGAACATTTCCGACATAAACATATTTGAGACCTTCTTCCATTGCTATATTTCTCAAGTTCTCGAGCGTTTTCACAGGTGTCGGAGGTATATTTCTCATTAGATACATGGGATGGAATCTTGTGAAATGAATTGGAACAAATTCTGAAACTTCCTCCCTGAACCATTTTGCCATTTTTCTTATATCCTCAGGAAAATCATTGAATCCTGGGATAACAAGGTAAACAATTTCAAGCCAGTTCCCCATCTGAAAAATCTTTTTTATTGATTCAAGAACTGGCTTTAGTTCCCCCTTAACAATATCCTTGTAAAAACTCTCCCTGAACGCCTTTAAATCAACCTTTATTGCATCCACAACCTTGCAAAGGTCTTCCAGAGGCTTCAATTGAATATATGCATTTGTCACAACAGTATTTTTGACCCCCACTCTCCTTGCCTCTACAGAACAATCATACATATATTCAAAAAATATTACAGGCTCTGAGTATGTATAGGAGATAGAAGCACATCCATACTGTCTCGCAAGGGAAGAAACTCTTGTGGGTGGAAGGTCAAAATTCCTAACCTGTTCTGGTCTTACCTGAGAAATTTCCCAGTTCTGACAGAATTTGCAGTTTACATTGCATCCAGCAGTGGCAAGAGAGAAGGCAGTTGTTCCTGGAAGAAAATGGAAGAATGGTTTCTTCTCAATAGGATCAACATTAACAGAACATGGCTTTCCATAAATCAAAGTAATGTATTTGCCCTTTCTGTTTTCTCTCACTCCACAGTAACCCCTTTCAGTATCCCCTACAACACACTTCTTTGGACAGAGCTCACATTCAACCTCCATATCAGGAAGTTTCTTATAATATCTTGCTTCTTCCGATGAAAGGGAGACTCCCTCTGAGAATAAAAAGGCATCAGCAACTTCTGAGAATAGAGATGGTATGTAGGGGCAAAGGGAAAGAGCACCTATGTTTTTAAAAAAATCCCTTCTTTTCATATTAGAGCTCCTCTTCAATTATTTTAATCTGAGAAGGATCTGAAACTCCCAAGTTTGATTTGAAAGCGGTGTAAATCCATTTTGGCTCCCTTCCTTCCTCAGAAAGACTCTTTAATCCCTTTTTCTTCCTTATATCCTCAATTATCCTCCATCCAACATACTCAATAGCAACAGGATCAAAAGACAAGAGAATTGAATTATATTTTTCGCAATATCTCGGATTATAAGCGGGACCTCTATGATACTGAACTTTTGAAGCATCCAGTATTGCAAGCCTGTGCTTATTTTTGATTATTGGGCAGGAGAAAAGGTCAGAAATGTAAGGATCTCCTCTTCCATCATGATATTTATTGGGATTATGAATTGCTCCAAAATAATTTTTCATCACTCCTGTTATTCCAGTTGTTCCATGGTCTTTGAGAATGGCAAGACTTATGGATGCATTTATATAATTTTTCTGTATTTTTGAGAATAAGCTTCCTATACTTTTATACTCAACAAGCTCATCATCATAACTTACTCCATATGTGTCTGTTCCGAGAATCTTAACTCCCCTTCCTGAGTAATTAAGGGTGTAACCCGCTCTTTTGAGTTCTGAATTTGTCCTGTCCCAGATAAATATTTTGTCAGGATTTAATCCGCTTGATATGAGAATGGATGCAAGGGAAATACCACAGGAAGGCTCTGTTGTTAGCATCTTCCCTGAAATTGTGTTTATTTTTATTCCCACACTATCAGAAACCTTAAAAATCCTTTTGATTGCTGAATCTGTCCTCTCATCCATTAAAATCTGCAAGCCCCTTTCAATTAGCCTTTTCCAGATAGTCGCGTTGATTTCCTCACCATTAAATAAAGAAGTTGATTTAACTATAACTACTTTTCCTTTCATCACTTTTAATTTAGAATAGTTTTTTCTTTCTGTCAATAACCTTGAGAAAACTGAACAGCTGATAAACAATCTTTGGAAAGAAATTTTCAAATTTCCTTAGCTTTATTCTGATTCTTGATTTCAGAAGATCCATCAATACTGAACACTATTTTTGAATTTTTTTTCAGTTCATTTTTTATTTTCAGATGTTAAAATAATAATTGATGAAGAAGTTTTTTCTACATTCACCATTTACTCCAAAGGGGGATCAGGAGAAGGCTATAGAAAAACTTACAGAGGGTATTATGAAGGGAAAGAAATTTCAGGTTCTACTTGGAGTAACGGGCTCTGGAAAGACATTCACCATTGCTAATGTGATTGAAAGAGTTCAGAAGCCAGTTCTTGTGATCTCCCACAATAAAACCCTCGCAGCTCAACTTTATCAGGAGTTCAGAAGATTCTTTCCGGAAAATGCTGTTGAGTATTTTGTCAGTTATTACGATTACTACCAGCCCGAGGCATATATCCCAGCAACTGACACATATATTGCCAAGGAAGCATTTATAAATGATGAGATAGATAGGATGAGGCTTTCCGCAACCCGTTCCCTTTACGAAAGGAGAGATGTAATTGTTGTTGCATCTGTATCAGCAATTTATGGTATAGGCTCACCAGAAACATACTTTTCCATGTTCCTCCCTCTTGAGATTGGTAAAAGGATGGGAAGAAAGGAACTCATTCAAAAACTCGTTGAATCTCAGTATGAAAGAACTGAGAGTGAGCTAAAAAGAGGGAATTTCAGGGTGAGGGGGGACATGATTGAGGTTTTTCCTACATATGAAGATTATGCTTACAGAATTGAACTTTTTGGAGATGAGATTGATGGACTCTATATGATTGACAACTTAACCGGAAAAACATTAATGAAAATGGATAGGCTTGCAATTTATCCAAAATCTTATTTTGTTACTCCGAGACCAATGTTAGAACAGGCAATAAGAGCGATTGAGGAGGAACTGGAAGAGAGGCTTGAATTTTTCAGATCTCAGGGGAAACTCCTTGAAGCCCAGAGGCTTGAAGAGAGAACAAGGTTTGATATTGAGATGATAAGAGAATTTGGTTATTGCCACGGAATTGAGAACTATTCAAGACATTTAAGTGGTAGAAGGGAAGGAGAACCTCCCTTTACAATAATTGACTATTTTCCAAAGGATTCCCTCTTTATAATTGATGAGAGTCATCAGACAGTTCCCCAGTTAAGGGGGATGTATGAGGGGGACAGGTCAAGGAAGCTTACCTTAGTAGAGCATGGTTTCAGACTTCCTTCTGCCCTTGACAATCGCCCATTAAGATTTGAGGAGTTTGAGGAGAGAATTCCTCAGGTTATATTTGTATCCGCAACTCCTGGACCTTATGAATTAGAGAAAGTTGAGGGTGAAGTCGTAGAGCAGATAATCAGACCGACAGGACTGACAGATCCAAAGGTGGAAGTTAGAAGAACACAGGGACAGATGGAAGACCTTATTGGAGAGTTGAAAAGAGTTGCGGAAAGGAGGGAGAGAGCTCTTGTAACAACTCTTACAAAAAGGATGGCTGAAAGATTGACGGAGTTTCTCGCTGATAGAGGGATAAGAGTGAGGTATCTTCACTCTGACATTGATACCCTTGACAGGGTAAAGATTTTGAAGGATTTGAGGAAAGGTGTATTTGATGTCCTTGTTGGGATAAATCTTCTGAGGGAAGGGCTTGACCTTCCTGAGGTTTCCCTTGTGGCAATCCTTGATGCGGACAAAGAAGGGTTTTTACGTTCAACAACATCACTAATTCAAACATTCGGAAGGGCTGCCAGGAATATAAATGGAAGGGTGATACTTTATGCAGACAATATTACGGAATCCATGAAATCTGCCATTCAAGAGACTGAGAGGAGAAGAAGGATTCAGGAGGAATGGAACAGAATTCACGGGATAGTTCCAAGGACAATAGAGAAGGAGATAGATGAATTTTTTGTTTATGAGAGGGATTATGTGGATCTTACAAGAATTTCTGAGGATAAGGAGAGGTATCTTTCTGAAAAAGAGAGGAAAGATTTGATAGAGAGGCTTGAAAAGGAGATGAAAGAGGCTGTGGAAAAACTTGAATTTGAGAGGGCAGCTTTGATTCGAGATGAGCTGAGAAAGATTAAAAGATACCATCTTGAGATAATGGAAGGATGAAAGAATCTCTAAAAATAAGGATAAAGAATCTTCCTGAAACACCTGGAGTTTATATTTTTAAAAACTCTGAAGGTGAGATTATTTATGTTGGGAAAGCACGCTCTTTAAGAGACCGTTTGTCCTCCTATATCTCTCCAGGAATAATGGATGAGAAAACTTCTCATCTCATTGAAGAGATTGCAGATTTTGAAATTATAGTTACAAAAACTGAAAAGGATGCATTCTTCCTTGAAAATAATCTGGTAAGAGAGCATCAGCCAAAATTTAATGTTAAGTTAAAGGATGATAAAGCATATCCGATTATAAAAATAACTGTTCAGGAGGATTATCCAGGTGCATATTATGTGAGAAGGGTTGAAAATGATTCCGCAAGGTATTTCGGTCCTTTTGCTCCCGCCTCCTCAGCAAGAAATACAATGAGAATACTTTCAAAGTGGTTTAGAATAAGGCAATGCAATGAAAATATTGATGGTAAAAGAGGAAGGCCATGTCTTGATTTTTACATAAATCAGTGTTCCGCTCCATGTACAGGAAATGTTTCGAAGGAAGAATATAGAAGACAGGTTGAAGATGCAATAATGTTCCTTGAAGGAAGGACAGAAGAGCTGACAGAGGAGCTTAAGAAAAGGATGATGGAAATGGCGAGACTTGAGAATTTTGAAAGGGCAGCAGAGATAAGGGATCTCATAAAAGCGATTGAGTCCTTGAAAGAAACTCCTGTTTTTTCTTCTGTAGGTCTTGAGGAACTTGATATAATTGGATTTTCAAGGGAGGGGAATGAAATCAACATATCCCTATTTCTTATGAGAAGGGGGAAAATAGCTGAAAAGAGGGATTTCTTTTTTAAAGATATACTCGGAAATGATGAGGAATTTCTTTCATCATTCTTGATTCAGTATTACCTTGAAAGCAGAGTTATTCCCTCAAAAGTTATTGTCCCATTCCCCCTTTCCAATTCCTCTTTTATTGAGTCATACATTCAAAATGAGTCAGGGATAAAAACAGAAATAGTTTGTCCTGAGGAAGGGGCTCTACTAAATCTATTAAAGATTGCAAATCAGAATGCAAGAGTGGCAATGGAAGCTAAAAAGAATGTTATCTCTGAGAATGAAATCCTTGAAAGCCTCGGTCTAAAGGATATTCCAAAACACATTGAAGGATTCGATGTATCTCATCTTTTTGGCAAAGAGAAGGTTGGTTCAATGGTGACATTCATAAATGGAAGACCCTTTAAGAATGGTTATAGAAGATTTATAATAAGAGAGGTTGAAGGGGTAGATGATACCGCATGCATAAATGAAATTGTTAAAAGAAGGTTTAAAAGAGCAATTGAGGGAAAAGAGAAATTGCCAGAGCTCGTTTTAATAGATGGTGGGAAGGGGCAATTGAGTTCTGCAATGAGAGCCCTTGAAGAGCTTGAAATAAAGAATATTCCTGTCATTGCTATTGCAAAGGAGGAAGAGGTTTTATATCTGAAGGGAAGGGATGGAGTGAAGCTTGATAGAACATCCCCCTTTTTAAAACTTCTTCAAAGGGTAAGGGATGAAGCCCACAGATTTGCTATCTCCTTCCACAAAAAGAGAAGGGAGAGGAAGGATTTTGAGACCATTCTCGATGGAATCAAGGGGATTGGGAAAAAGAAGAAAGAGAGATTCTTTTCAAGATTTCAATCCATTGATGAGATTTTAAATGGACCAAGGGAAGAAATTGAAAAAATTCTCGGAAAGGAGGGTGCAGAAATTCTATTCGAAAGGATAAAAAGATGATAATTGGTATTGGAATTGATTTCATTGAGATCGAAAGAATAAAAAAAGCCTGTGAGAGTAATCCTCGGTTTATTGAAAGAATCTTTACTGAAAAGGAAAGGGAGGACTGTTTTAAATTCAATGAACCTTATGAGCATCTTGCGGTCAGGTTCGCAGGAAAGGAAGCAGTTTTTAAAGCATTGGGACATAGAATTGGATGGAAGGAAGTAGAGATTACCAATGAAATTTCAGGAAAGCCAATGGTATTTATTAAAAATCTCGAAAGTAACATAATTGCCCAAATCTCCCTCTCCCACAACAGAACAGTTGCGGGAGCGGTTGTGATTCTTGAAAAAATTTGAATAAAACCTTATCGAGCTTTTGAGTTAAAAAATCTAAAAAATAGAAAATAGAATTTTCGTTGCAAAACCTAAAAAGGTTGCCACTACAGTGCTTAAGATCATTGATAAAATAGCAATTTTCCTGCCCAATTCCTTCCATATAATTGAAATTGTCGATATACATGGTATGTAAAAAGCTACAAAAACTGTAAAGGTCATTATCTGGGAGGGAGAAAGTAAAGAAGGAATCTGGGAATAGGATACTCCCAAGGCTTGAAGTAGCATTATGAGGGTGAGCTCCTTTCTTAAGATTCCGAATATAAGGGTTGTTCCAAGCTTTTCAGGCAATCCTAATATATTTTTCATAAAGGGAGATATTGCAGAATTGAAAATTTTACTTACTCCATAATAGTCTGAAAAGGAGAGAATAGCAGAGCCAAGGATAAGAATAGGAATAGCAAAAAAGAGGAAGGATTTCATGTAGAAATAAGTTTTTAAAAGGACAACTCTCAAAGATGGAATTTTATAAGATGGTATCTCGAGAAGAAAGCCTTCTGAGGAGCTCTTTGTCAAAAGGAATGATATCTTTCCCACTGTGGCAATTACTATGATTGAAAGAAAATAGATTAGAAAAGCATAAAACGGACCAAGGAAAGCAGCGGTAAGAGCGGTTATAACAGTTATTCTTGCTGAGCATGGGACAAAGGGTATAAGGATTGATGTTATAACCCTGTCCCTGTATGATGCGATTATCCTTGTGGATAGGATAGCGGGAACATTACAGCCGTAGCCAAGAATAAAGGGAGGGACAGACTTCCCATGGAGACCAATTTTGTGCATAAAGGAGTCGAGAAGAAAAGCAGATCTTGCAAGATATCCAACATCTTCAAAAAGAGTAAGGAGAAAAGAAAGGGGAAGGAGATAAGGTAATGCTATTGCAAATCCTCCCGCAAGTCCCTGAAAAACTCCATCAATCATTACCTTAATAATACCATCAGGAAAAATAACCGCAAACTTTGTCCGAGCCAGCTCAAATGGTTTCAGAAGAAGATTTTCCAGGGGGGTTCCAATTTTAAAAATTACCCAGAAAAAGAGGAAAAAGACAAATGTCATTATTATATACCCGAAGAATGGGTGCATAACCCATTTGTCTATGGCATCATCAAGAACAAAGACCTTTCCATGTTTTAGTTCAGACACCTCCTCTGCTATCTTCATGCAACTGCTATGTCTGAAATCCATTATAGAATTTATCGGAGAAACACCATATTTACTCTGGTATTCCTCTCTTTTCCTTTTTAAAATAATTTCCAATTCATGATTCAATTTGATCATTTCTTTTTCAATCTCTGGATTACCTTCAAGAAGCTCTATTAAAAGGAAATTTTTATCAAGATTTATTCCGTCTGTTTTAATCCCTATTTGTTTAAGTTCCTCAAGCTCTTTCATTACAGGCGTAGGAAGAAAATTGAAATTTGCCTTATAATTTTCAAGAAGAATAACCTCCATTACCCTTTGAAGAAGTTCATCTATGCCCTTTCCATATAGGGCTATTGTAGAGACAACAGGAACTCCGAGAATTTTTTCAAGTTTCCCTCTGTCAATCTTTATCCCCTTTCTTTCAGCCTCGTCAATCTGATTTAAAACTACAATTACTGGTATTCCTGTCTCAAGGAGTTCTAAAGTTAACTCAAGTCCTCTTGCGAGAATTGATGCATCGATGACATTAATAATTAAATCGATCCTTTCTTTTAAGAGAAACTTAGTCGTAACCTCCTCTGCAGGTTCAAAGGGATGAAGGGAGTAACTTCCTGGAAGATCGATGAGTTCAAATGTTCTACTTCCGATTCTTATTGTTGACTCGGTTAGTTTTACGGAAGTTCCAGGGAAATTGGATGTTTTTGCCTTTGCTCCTGAAATTGAGTTGAAGAGGGTACTCTTACCCGAATTGGGCTGACCAATGAGAACTATTCTTGGTTTTTCATCTTTCATCGGCAGTATCTAAAGGCTCAACAAAAATTTTCATTGCCATTCCTTTTCCTATAGCAATCTTCGTGTTAAGGGATAGATTCTTTATTAACAAAGGTCCTCCGAAACCCTCAGAAACTTTCTCCACAAGATCTCCCACATGAAGCCCTATTGTTTTTAACCTTATTGTCAAACCTCTTCCACCGTGAATTTCTTTTATTTTATATATTTTTCCGTTTTCCGCCTCAAATAATGTCATTTTGATATTAAATCTCAATATCAATTTTAAAGGAATTAAAGGAATTAGTCAAATTAGCTATTTTTAGATTTTATGTTCTTTTTTTGAATCTTGCTCCCGTGCCATATGAGTTTTTCTTTTTTAATTTTATTTTTTGATATATGATATAATATTTAAGCGATGAAAAGGATAATACCTATCTCTTCAGGAAAGGGTGGGGTCGGAAAGACCACTTTCGCAATAAATTTTGCTCTTGGATTGTCAAAGTATGGGAGGACAGTTCTTATTGACCTCGATTTTGGGACTTCCAGTGTAAGAAACAGTATAGACATGCCAATAAGATATGATCTCTACCATTTCTTTAAGAAAAATATGCCTTTGAAAGATTGTATCACCCCTCTTGACAGTAGACTGGATCCAAAGGGTGAATACCCTAACTTTGGTTTTATAGCTTCTCCTTTAGGTTCAATGGATGAATTTGTTCATCTCGATGATGAAAAAAGGAAAACCCTTATAAGAGAGATCAATTCCCTGGATGCAAATTTCATTATTCTTGACCTTAAAGCTGGTCTCGACAGTAGAGTTCTTGATTTTTTGCCCTTTTCCAATTCAGGTATTTTAATTTTTACTCCAACTCTTCCTGCTGCCAACTTTGCTGCAGTAGAAATAGTGAGAGCTCAGATTTTGAGAAGGCTCAAAGTCCTTTTCTCTCCTTTCTCCCCCCTCTGGAGAAGCCTTAAGAAATGGGATATTGACTATATAAAACTTTTCTCTGAGATCCTCCAAAAAATTGAGGATGTTTATGATGAAACTTTCAAAAACATCGACAGATTAATTGAAGAGGCTGAAGAGGCTTTGAGGGAAGAGATTGTGGAGAGATTGAAGGAAAGTGTTTGGGAATTTAAGGTTTATTTTGTATTGAACAGGTTTAATGAGCTTGATGAAAGTGTGAATTATGTGATTTCTCCATTCTTATCAAGATTGTCTGAATTTGTTTCATCAGGCCTTAATGTAATCAATCTTGGATGGATTATTGAAAGTAATGAGATATATGAGTCAGGATGCAAAAAGATTCCCGCTCTCCTTCTTCCCACAACAAAAAAGAGAAGTGCAACGGTTAATATCCTTGACCTGATACCTACAAAAGAGAAACAAAAAGTTCCAGACAAAGAAGAGAAAATATCTCCCTCTGATCCTGTTCAGGAACAGATTGAGATGATTAAGAGGGCATATACAATATCTTCCAGTCATTCTTACAGAGAAAATTTTGAGTATATTGCCAAGAGGGCTCTATTTATTTTGAGAAACCGTCCTGTCCACAGTTTCGGAGCTCCCTTTATAGTTAGCTCTGTAAAGGAAATGGAACAAATTCTTTTTGGGTCTCAAAAATGATTTGACTCATAAGATTAAGATTCATTAAAATCCTCAAAAAAATTTAATTGATAATGAAATTTTGAAATTGACAGTTATGTATAGTAAATTTCTTTATAAATCATTGGTTTTGACTTTTTGGGGAATAAATTTTAATATTTTTTATATTTCAGAGGTGTAATATGGAAAAATTAATTTATCTCGACAATGCTGCTACATCTTTCCCAAAGCCTGAAGAGGTTTATGCTTTTATGGATTATTTTTACAGAAATTATGGAGTCAATCCCGGAAGGTCAGGTTATGATTTATGCATTCAGGCGGGAAATCTTGTAGAGGAGACAAGGAAACTTCTTGCGGAACTTTTTAATCTAAAGAATCCAAACAGAGTTGTTTTCTCCTATAACTCCACAGATGCTCTTAATCTTGCAATATTCGGGATTCTGGACGAAGGAGACCATGCAATAACAACAACAATCGAACATAACTCAGTCCTAAGACCTCTTTATCACCTACAGAAGTATAAGAATGTTGAAGTGGATTATGTCCCTTTTGATAAGAGTGGATTTGTTGACCCAGATGATTTTAAAAAGAGATTTAAGAAAAACACAAAATTGGTTGTTGTGAATCATGGCTCTAATGTTATAGGAACTGTCCAGCCAGTAAAAGAAATAGGAAAGCTCTGCAGAGAAAGAGGGATTCCATTCCTAATCGACTCCTCACAAACAGCAGGAAAAGTGAAAATTGATATGGAAGAAATGAACATTGATATGGTTGCATTTACTGGGCATAAATCTTTAATGGGTCCAACAGGAATTGGAGGTCTGTGTGTTAGGGAAGGAATAAATATTAGGCACACAAGAGCGGGTGGAACTGGTGTGAGGTCTGCAGAAAAGCATCATCTTGAGGAGTACCCCTACAGACTTGAATATGGAACTCCCAATCTTCTTGGAATAGCGGGATTGAATGCGGGAATAAAATGGATTATGAATAGAGGCATCGAAAATATAAACAAATACGAGATGGAACTTACGAAGAGACTGATAGAAGGATTAAAAGAGATTAAAAGGGTCAGGTTATACTGTCAGGATAATCTGGAAAATCACATAAGTGTTCTTATTTTTAACATTGAAGAGATTGAAGCGGGAGACACAGGAACTTTTCTCGATGTTGACTACAATATTGCCTGTAGAACTGGTCTCCACTGTGCTCCCCTTGTCCATGAACAGCTTGGAACTGACAAGATTAAAGGTGCTGTCAGATTTGGAGTGGGTCCATTTAATAAAATTGAAGAGATTGAATTTGCCATAAACGCAGTAAAGGAAATTGCCAATTTGCGAAAAAAATAAATGGTTCCGAGTTCCCGTTCTGTTCAGTCGTTGTTGGGAGATGGTATCCATTTTGTCTGATATCAGGGAAGAATAAATTTAATATTGATGCGATCTTTGCCACAAAAACATTATATTCTTTTTTTTCCCTTTTGGTATATGAATGTGCTTTGCATTTAAAGGTTTATAGAGAACAATTCTCCTTCTTTGAAGACGGAGGAAGAGAAAAAGGAGGGCAATTTCTTTAACAACTTTTTCTTGACATTAAATTTTATGTGTGTTAAATCTACAATCTTGATAGAAAAAGTAGAGAAATGAAAATTTCAAAAAAAGGTGAATATGCTTTGAAAGCAATGATTTATCTTTCTTTGAATTATGGAAGAGGTGCAATCCAGATACAGGAAATATCTGAGAATGAGAAGATTCCTAAAAAATTTCTTGAACAGATTCTTTTGTCCCTTAAGAAAGCAGGACTTCTTCAGAGCAAAATGGGGATTGGTGGAGGGTATTCTCTTAGTAAACCTCCTCGTGAAATAACTCTTGCTCAGGTTATAAGAATAATAGATGGACCCCTCGCTCCCCTGGGATGTGTAAGCAAATGGGCTCCTGTGAAGTGCCCCCTTGAAAAGAATTGCGGCCTTCAAAAAGTTTTGCTTCGGGTCAGGAATGCCATTGCTAAGATTCTCGAAAATGTAACATTTGAGGACATGTGCGAGAGAAAACCAGAGACTAAGGAATGAAAAATTTATTTTTTAGTTTTAGGAAAATCTACAAAATTGATAGATTTTGTCGGAGAATTTAAATGAAAGGAGATGTTAGAAAGATTGTTTTAATTTTTATTCTATCTGGAATTTTTTACATTAGCACAAGTCATTCCTCTCCCCAGGGGAAAGTGCTAAAAGGAACAATTTCTTTATCAGGTGCATGGGCAATATATCCAACAGCAGTTGCTTGGGCAGAAAAATTCGAGGAAATTTATCCCGATGTCAAGATAAATGTTTCTGCTGGGGGATCGGGAAAAGGAGTTGCTGATGTTCTGGCTGGTTTTGTTGATATTGGGATGGTTTCAAGAGAACCCGATAGTTCCGAGATAAAGAAGGGTATATTTCCCATTTACATACTGCATGATGCTGTCTTCCCTATTGTGAGCGATAAGAATCCATTCCTGAAAGAGTTGATGAAAAAAGGAATAAAGAGAGGGGTGTGGATTAACATTTATGTGAGGGGGAAAATTAAAAAATGGGATGAGATTTTAGGAGTAAAGGCTGAAAAACCAATTCATTTATACACTCGCTCTGACTCATGCGGAGCGGGAGAAAGCTGGGCAAAATATTTGGGGAAAAAGCAGGAGGATTTAAAAGGGATTGGAGTTTATGGAG
Source organism: uncultured Clostridia bacterium (assembly GCA_964649495.1). GTDB lineage: Bacteria > Acidobacteriota > Aminicenantia > JBFLYD01 > JBBIMS01 > JBBIMS01. Next base: position 12,767 of record CAZYPR010000044.1, read on the forward strand.
ACCCTGGAATCATAGAAGCTGTGAAAAGGGATCCTCTTGGATTAGGATATTCCAACTTCAGTTATGTCTTCGAAAGGGATGGTTCAATTTTGAAAGGAATTAAGATAGTTCCTATTGATTTCAATGAGAATGGTATTGCGGATGATTATGAATTATATAACTTTAGAGACCGTGTAGTTAAAGCAATAAATGATAACCTATATCCTGTAAGGAGAAGGAACTATTTCTTTGTAAAAGGTAAGCCAGAAGGGCTTTTAAAGGAGTTTATTTTATTTGCCCTCTCAGAAGAGGGAACTAAGATTGTAGAAGAAGTAGGGACGAGCTTACCTCTATCAAGGGAAGAGAGGAAAAAGGTTTTAAAATCATTGGAGAATGAATGATTTCTCGAAGATTAAAAGATCTATTAGCTGGCAAATTAATGTTTATAGTTTCTTGCTCTTCAATCTCTCTTTTCTTTATAATTGGATTGAGTCTATTTCTTAGATCAAAACCCCTTCTTGGTCAGAAATCTCTCAAAGATTTGTTTTTTTCTACCATCTGGCATCCCGCAAAGGGAAATTTCGGGCTGGGAGTTTTTATTGCAGGGACTATCTGGGTCGTTTCCATCGCTCTTCTTATAAGTGTTCCTTTGAGCATTCTAACCGCTATTTATATATCTGAGTTCGCTCCAAAAAAGCTGAAGGAGATATCTAAGCCGTTGATAGAATTACTTGCGGGAATCTCTCCTGTTGTTTACGGAGTATGGGGAATAATTTTTATTGTTCCGATTATCAGGGATTACATAATGCCTTTTTTAAGTGAAAAATTTCCTTTTTTCCCATTTAACTCTGATAATTATACAGGCTTTAGTGCATTAGCGGGAGGGATTGTTCTTGCGGTTATGGTATTTCCAATAATTATTTCAATTGTAGATGAAGTTATGAGCTCTGTCCCATTTGAAATGAGGGAAGCATCCCTTGCTCTTGGTGCGACAAAATGGGAGACAGTAAAATATGTTGTGATGAGGAAAGCATTTCCTGGAATAATTGCAGGAGTAATTCTCGGCGTTTCAAGAGCTTTTGGAGAGACAATGGCTGTTTTGATGGTTTCAGGATGTGACATTCACAAGATCCCAAAATCTATTTTTGATCCTGCCTATCCATTGCCCGCTCTGATTGCAAATACTTATGGCGAAATGATGTCCATTCCTTTATACGATTCAGCAATTTTACTAACTGCCTTTGTCCTTATGATTATTACAACAGTATTTAATGTTATAGGTTGGAGCATACTAATTAGATTAGAGAGATAAAATGAGAAGAAAATTAGAAGAGGGTGTATTTAAAGGATTGATGATATTTTCATTGATCATAGTCTTCTGCTCCCTTTTAATTATTTTAATCACAATATTTGTAAAAGGTTTTTCATCCATCAGTCTTGATATTTTAACAAAAACACCAAGGGGTGGTTATTATATTGGCAAAGAGGGTGGGATTTTAAATGCCATAGTCGGTTCCCTTGTCCTCGGAATTTTAGCAACTTTTTTATCTTTACTAATTAGCCTTCCAATAGTTCTTTATCTCAATAATTTCTTGCCAAGGAGGTCAAAGTTTGCCCTTGCTGTTCGATTTTCTCTTGATGTTTTATGGGGGATTCCATCCATTGTATATGGAGCTTTTGGTTTTACTTTAATGGTCTTCATTGGTCTTAGAACATCCCTTCTTGCGGGAGTTATAACTGTTTCCTTTTTAATACTTCCCATAATGGCAAGGAGTATGGATGAAGTTCTGAAAATGATTCCATTTGAATTAAAAGAGGCATCCTATGCCCTTGGAGCTAACAGATTGGAAACATCAATCAAAGTAATTCTAAGACAATCTTTCCATGGGATTTTAACCTCAATATTGATTTCTTTTGGAAGGGGGATTGGTGATGCAGCATCGGTTCTTTTTACCGCAGGTTTTACTGACAGTTTGCCAACCTCTCTCTTTAAACCTGTTGCAACTCTTCCATTGGCAATATTTTTCCAGATTGGAACACCATTCCCTGAAGTTCAAAAAAGAGGTTATGCCTCTGCTTTTATTTTAACCTTAATCATTCTATTAATAAGCATTATTTCGAGAATAATGTTAAAAAGATTTACAAAATATACAGTGAGGTAGCAATGGATTGGAAAGTTCACATAAGTGTGAGGAATTTATCTGTCTGGTATGGAAGAATTCAGGTATTAAATAATGTATCTGTGGATATTCCTGAGAAAAAAATTACTGCAATAATTGGACCTTCAGGATGCGGAAAGACAACTTTCCTTAAATCTCTAAATCGTCTGGTTGAACTCCAAGAAGATGTAAAGGTGAATGGTTCAATTTTTGTTGATGGTGAAGATATTTACAGTCCCAAGGTTGATATTATTGGTTTAAGAAAAAAGATGGGGCTTCTCTTTCAGAAACCACAAATTTTGCCAATGTCAATATATGATAATGTAGCCTATGGTCCGAGAATTCATGGGATAAGGGATAAAAAGAAATTGGATGAGATCGTGGAGCATTATCTTAAAGAGGCGAGTTTGTGGGATGAAGTTAAAGATAGGCTTCGTTCTCCTGCGAGTAAGCTTTCTGTTGGGCAACAACAGAGACTATGTCTAGCAAGGGGGCTTGCTGTAAACCCGGAGATTATCCTTGCAGATGAGCCAACCTCAGCCCTTGACCCCATATCTGCTGAGAGGATCGAAAAGAGTTTGTTAGAGTTGAAAAATCGTTACACAATTGTAATTGTTTCCCATATTTTAAGGCAGGCAAAAAGGCTTGCTGACTATGTAATTTTCCTTTATCTTGGGAATTTAATAGAGTATGGTTCTTCTGAAGAATTTTTCTCAAACCCGAAAGAACCAAAAACAAAGGCATATATAAATGGGAAATATTTAACTTAAAAGTAAAAAGGCTGTGAGCCAGAATATATACTATCCTATATTCCGCAAAATTTTTATGATCTTCCCTGAAATTAGTGGGGATTAAATTAATGTCTTCAATCCTTTTATCCTTATATTTAGCAAAAGCAGTTTCAACCCTATTTACAAGGTCTTTCTCGATAAACTTCTCAATCATTTCATGCTTGTAATTTAGAAAGCGGTAAATCCCGAAATCCAGATCAGAAGATTCAAATTGAAAAAGATTCTTTAATAGCTCTTGGAATTTTTGAATGGTGTTTATTTTTTACCCTCCAAACTTACATTTTTTCCAGGCACGGCATTGCGTATAACTCTGTAATAATTTTAAAAATAATTCGTAATCCGAGATTCGCAATTTTCAATTCTAATCGCATTCCTTTAAAAATCTTGCTGAATCCTCTGGTGGTGTTGGATTTATGTAAAAACCTGTCCCCCATTCAAAACCTGCAACCTTTGTTAAAGTTGGCATGAATTCAATATGCCAGTGATAAATCTCTCTAACTCCCTCAACAAATGGAGAATTGTGCAAAATAAGATTATAAGGAGGGTCATTCAAAATTTTTGTTATTCTTTTTAAGAAATCCTTCATTATTCTCGCAAGATTCTCCATCTCATGAACCTGATTCTCTTCAAAGGATGAACTATGATATTTTGGAAGAATCCATGTTTCAAAAGGGAATCTTGGAGCATATGGAGCAATTGCTATGAAGTCCTGATTTTCAAGTATTTTTCGGGAATCCTCCTTAATCTCCTGTTTTATTATGTCACAAAATATACATCTTTCTTTTAGTTCATAATGCTGTCTTGCACCATAAATTTCTTCTGAAACCCTTTTGGGAACAATGGGAAGAGCAACAAGCTGGGAATGGGAGTGGGAAAGAGATGCTCCTGCAAGGGAGCCATGATTTTTAAAAAACATTATATATTTTATTCTTTTGTCTTTTTTTATTTCAACCAGTCTGTCCCTTATAGCCCAGAATAAATCCTCAATACTTTTTACAGGCATTTCAGAAAGAGTAATATTGTGGTCAGGAGTCTCAATAATAACCTCATGAATCCCAACTCCACTCATTTTATCAAATATTCCCTCTCCCTGTCTGTTTAAAGCTCCACTGAATTCAAGGGCGGGATATTTATTGGGCACAACCCTGAGATTCCATCCAGGTGTATCGGGAGCTCCTCCATTCGGTCTGTATGAGAGAACCTCAGGAGGGGTCATATGTTCGTTTCCTGGGCAGAAGGGACATTCACCACTTATTCTAATCTCTTCATTAATTACTTTATAATCGCTTGGTCTAAGTGCCCTTTCAGTTGAAATAATAACCCATCTTCCTGTTACTGGGTCTTTCCTCAATTCTGGCATTTTCTCTTCTCCTTAAAAAGCATTCCTGATATGGGAAATTTCGTAATCACCTTTATTTTTCAAGATTATTCCTATTACATCAAATCTACATGGAATAAATTTTCCATACTTTTTTGAAATGTAAATTTGTGCAATCTTTTTAATTTGAGCTTGCTTCGTTAAATCCACTGCTTCAAGGGGAGAACCATATCCACTGGAACTTCTTGCTTTTACCTCCACAAATACTATTGTATCATTCTCCTTAGCAATTATGTCTATTTCTCCCTTCAATGCTCTGAATCCACACTCAACTATTTCAAATCCTAACTTTTTCAAATACTTCACAGCAACCTTTTCACCTTTTTTCCCTAAATTCTCTTCCTTTTTAAAAATTCTCCCCCACTTTGAACCTATAAATCTTTTAAGATTTTCCATCTAACCCCTTCCTTTGTATCTTCAAGAATTATTCCCATCTTTCGAAGTTCTTCCCTTATCCTGTCAGCCTTTGCAAAATCTTTAGCCCTCCTCGCTTCCTCTCTCTCCTCTATCATTTTCATTATTTCTGGTGGAAGTTCTCTCTTCCTTTGAGGAAGAATCGCAAGAACTGAATCAATTTTGGCAAAGAAGTCCATTATTTGCTCTTTGTCCTTATAAGATAAAGCTTTTTTTGCCATTATCTTATTCAATTCCTTTATAAGTTCAAAAACAGAGGACAAAGCAATGGAGATATTTAGATCATCGTCCATCCCATCCCTGAATCTATTTTCTGCTTCTTTTATAATCTCATTTATTTCTGGAGTTGAATCACCTTCGGTCTTTGAAGTTTCAAGCTCAATGAGGAAATTTTCAATCCTTTGAAGCGTTTGTTCTGCTTGAGATAATCCGTTAAATGTGAAATTTAAAAGATTTCTGTAATGGGTTGAGAGGAGGAGGTATCTAATTGCCATTGGTCTCCATCCTCTCGATAAAAGGTCTCTGAGAGTGTAAAAATTCCCCTTAGACTTTGACATCTTCTCGCCTTCAACAATTAAGTGATTGCAATGAATCCAATAGGTTACAAATTTTTTCCCACTGTAGCTTTCCGACTGGGCTATTTCATTCTCATGATGAGGAAAAATTAAATCAACTCCTCCCACATGAATGTCAAAGGTCTCTCCAAGATATTTCATGCTCATTGCAGAACACTCAATATGCCAGCCAGGTCTTCCTTCTCCAATCTCTGTTTGCCAGAAAGGTTCACCCTCTTTTCTTCCTTTCCACAAAGCAAAATCTGACATATACTCTTTTTCATACTCATCCGAGTCCACCCTTGAATAACTCTTCTCTGGTGAAATTTCCACTTTTGACAATTTTCCGTAATCGGGAAAGCTCGAAATCCTGAAATAAATAGAGTCTCCCTTTCTATACGCAAAACCTTTATTTAGAAGAACTTTTATGATTTTTACCATTTCATCTATATGCTCGGTGGCTCTCGGAAAATAATCTGCTTTTTCAATTCTAAGAATCTCAAGGTCTTCCATAAATTTTTCAAGGTAAAAATCTGTATATTCCCTCAGTGAAACACCTTTCTGGTTTGCCCCTCTTATTGTTTTATCATCAACATCGGTAATGTTCATCACATGGACAACTTTATAACCAAGAAATTTCAAGTATCTCTTCAGAAGGTCAATGAAAACATATGTTCTGAAATTCCCAATGTGAGCATAATCATATACTGTTGGACCGCATGTGTACATACCAACAAAATTCTCTTGAATGGGCTTGAATTCTTCGACCTTCCCCGTCAGAGTATTAAAAATCCTTAACATATTTTATATTATCATAAAAGTTCAGCTTTATACAAAATCCACTTGAATATTCTTATTATAAGCTCCTATAATAATTTAAGGTTTAATCACTAAAAGAAGATTCATCTCTTCGCATAGTGCCTAATTTAGCGGGAGTTTGGGAATATATGCCAAAAAAATAAAATTTCAATAGCAAATTTTGTTCACTTTTTAATTTTTTTGTTCAATTTTTAGATTAGATTTTGGAATTAAAAAGAGCTTTCTTAACCAAAAGAATCATGAGCCTAATGTTTTGATTATTCCATCTCCTTTAGCATTCCTGCAAGAAGGGGGATGAGAATTTCGTGATGCCCAATGAAGTAAAATCCTTTCCCTGAATCTGAAACAGGTCTTTCTGCCACATTTTTCAAAGCTCTGTATTGAACAAGAAAATCAAAAACAGCGGTTGCAAAATTTTCAACTTGATATCCCATGTTTCTCACATATGTCAGAGCTTTCAAAAAAACCTCAGGAATTATCACAGCAGAGCCAATATTAAGGAAAACCCCTCCATTTCCAAGTTCACGAACGATGGATGAAAAAAGGAAAAAATCCCTCATGGAACCTTTTCCGAGTGCCTCTCCCGAAACATTGGGGTGGAAATTAAATATGTCAGTGCCAATAGCAATATGGACTGTTACAGGAATATTGAGTTTCCATGCCTTTAAAAAGATGGAATATTCAGGATACTTCAGGGGAATTTCAGCCATTGTTCTTCCCATTGCCTCTCCCAATCCAATATCTTCTTTAAGGCAGAGAAGGGATGCCTTGTTTATTATTTCCCCCGTTTCTTTTGCAACTCCAAAAGAGCCATCTTTCAAGTGTTTATCAACATCCTCAGAAGTTTTACCCTCAAGGGCAATTTCAAGATCATGGACAAGACAGGCACCATTGAAAGCTGCTGAAGTAATAAAACCATTTTCCATAAGGTCAATTATGATTGGAGAGAGACCAACTTTTATAACATGAGCACCCATTCCAACCATTATCCCCCTTTTCTTCTTTTTTGCATCGACAATGACCTTTGCAAGTTCCCTCAGATTCTTCCCCGCAAGGATATTGGGAAGAGAATTTAACCATTCACTGAATAAGCTCCCTTTCTTTACTGAGAAGCCAAAATCTTCTATTTTTACTTTACTCTCCCTTTCTTTTATAGGGACAGTTTTTAAATTCAAAGATATAAGAGGTTTTTCTTTATATTTCGACACCTTATTCAAAGAAAAATGATATTAGCATACTCACCAAAAGTCAAGTTCTTGTATTTATTTGTTTTTCTTGATAAAATAAGCTTATGCCAGCTATAGAAAAGATTAGAGAGGAGATAAGAAAGGTTTTTAGCAAAAAACAGGCGGATGTTCTTTTGAATTTTTTGGACATTTTAGATGAGACAGTAAAAGCAAAGGACTTTAATGAACTGAAAGCTATTGTTTCAGAGCTTGCTAAGGCACAAAGGGAGCTTGCAGAGGCACAGAGAAGGACAGAGCAAAGGGTGGAGGAGCTTGCAGAGGCACAGAAAGAACTTGCTCAAG
>CAZYPR010000045.1:0-20185 GCA_964649495.1 uncultured Clostridia bacterium
TATGCTCAACTCTTTCTTCATCTTTATCTCTGGTTTTGGTTTTTTAATTTCCTCTCTTTCAATCTCCTCTTTAAAGTATGGAAGCAACTTCCCGAACTTACTCAACCATGATCCTCCCTTTGAGCTCCATCTTTGAGCTGGCTCAAAGAAATTTGCTTTGAACTCCTTCTCCTCATCAAAGAGATCCTTGAATATTGGAGGAATCAACCCCTCTATCTCAAGACTCTGATCAAGAGACTCTACCTCTCCTCCATCCCTATCAAATGCTCTTACTCTAAAATGATATATTCCTTCCTTCAACCCACCTAGAATGAACCTGTGTTTCAGATTCCATGTTCCTTCTACTCTTAGTCCATAATCCTCTGTTAGTCCATATTCAATCTCTGATTTTGTCTCATTGTCGGTTTCAAATTCAATCTCTCCTGTTTGAGGATTGAGGGCTCTCCCTTTTATTGAGATTATTCGAGGATCTCTTTTATTCAGCCATTTCTTCTCTTCTTCAAGAAAGAAAAGTGGGAAAGGTGAAAGAAGTTCAGAATCGGAATTTGGACCTCTACCTTCATTACCACTCAGCCAGGAGAAAAGGGAAAGGTGTGAGGCATCTGGCTCAGAGCTTGAAGCTTTTAGCCAGACACTTTTTGCTAAGAGGTCTCTTTTTTCTTCAGGCTGTGAGCTATTCTGGGCTTGCTCTCTTGGAACTCTGTATTTTATTTCAAGATAGGAGGGTATTGGAGGATCCCACTGACTGTTGGCATACCGAGCCATTGCATAGGTCGTCACAGGATCTGGCTCTATTGTTCTAAGTCTAAACTGAGTGTATCCCCCCTTCTTTATATACTGAGGAGGGATTGAAGCAGAAACCCATCCTGCTCCTGTCCTTCCCATGTATGCTATTTCATTTGCAATAACTCCTGAGTCAAAGGCAGATGCAGGAAGTGGAAGAGAGAAGGAGACTGCATCCACTGCCATATCGTAACTTACATTCCATACACCAACACCATAAAGATACCATCGGGCTGAGAGAATTTCCGCATTTGATGGGATTGAGGTTGTGTTAAAGGAGCAGAATCCACGAACCTCATATGTTCCGTATCTATCATGGTATTCATATCCAGCCTCTAACCATGCATAGTTCATTCCACCCCATGAATCAACAGTTCCACTTTCACCCCATCCTTCATATATCTTAACTGTATATTCGTCAAAGGTTTTTACAAGGATTCCATCAGATACACCAACCTCAGACCAGAGTCCAACTCCATTCTTTGCTTTAACTGCAAAGTAATAGGTTGTTCCGTGGGTTAGGGAAAGATCTGTTTTTGTTACCTCAGTGTTTTTCCCAACAGATGTCCATGGAACTATATCTTGCCCTCCTGGTGTTGTTCCTATGCAATACTGATATTCAGATATTCCTGACTCAGGGTCTGATGATGACCAGATTGCATGGAGGGTTGTTGTGGAAGATTGACTTAAACCATCGTCTGTAACCACTGGCTTTGATGGAGGAGTTGAATCGTTAAGGGTTGTAAATGTTCTGTTTTCTGAGATTGCAAGATTTCCGGAGAGGTCTTTAGAACGAACTCTGAAATTATAGGTTTTTCCAGCGGAGAGTCCTTTTAAAGTAATAGAGTGGTTCTTTACTAAATTGGTGTCAAGGGGTGAGAGATTACCGTAAGAGGTTGTGAGACCATACTCAACCTGTGAGTCTGAATTTTCATTGGTCTGCCAGCCAATCACTGCACTGTTTTGGGTTATGGATGAGACAGATATGTTTGTTATTTCTGGTGGAGTTGTGTCAGGAAGGGTTTCAAATTGCATATTTTGGGAGTGGGCTATGTTTCCTACCGCATCTTTTGAAATTACTCTGAAATGATATTTTGTATTGGGAGTTAAATCAGTGAGGGTAACAGAGTGGGAGATGAGAAGTTGAGGGTCGAGGGGTGAGCGGTATCCATAAGATTGGTTTGTTCCATATTCTACCTGAGATGTTGATGGTTCAGAGGTTGTCCATTTTATAACTGCTGAGTTCTCAGTTATATTTTCAATCTGAACATTGGATATTACTGGAGGATAGAGATCATTGGGATTCTCTGCACTCTGGATAAGGTTTGAACCGAGATAGATAAGGTCTTTTTTCCAATGAACTGGATTTTCTCCAATTTTGATATACTCTGCAATTGGGAGACCCGACTGGTCATATATGTAGTAAGTCTTCTCTACTGGAAATACATTCCTTTCTTTTATTATTCTGTTTCCATCAGCATCATAGTAGTATCTCCAATCTCCTGTGGCAATTATCTGATTCTTTGCATTGTAGGTGTAAGTGCGGTTTCCATCAGAAAGGAGATTTCCAGCACTATCATAGGAGAAGCCTATTATCTGATTTTTCTCATTGTATTGAAAACTTGCTGATGGAGCTCCACCTGTTCCCTGTTTGCTAAGCATATTTCCGAATAGGTCATAGGTGAAATTTTGAGACCATGTGGATGTATTAGCTGAGATCAGTCTATTGAGCTGATCGTAATTGTAATTGGTCGATTTTGAAGGGAAGAGATTGTCAACTATTGATATTACATTTCCGTTATTATTTCCATTGGAATCGTAATAATTGTAGGTTAGATTGAGAACATTTTGATGAATTATATTTACTGGCTGTAGTCTACTGTTGAATTTGAATGTATTAAGTATTCCATTTCCGTATCTTTTCTCCCTTATTGCTCCAAATGCAGTATATTTTATTTCTTTTACAATATCCCTTCCTCGTGTTTCATCTCTTATCTTTGTGACTCTTCCAGCAGTGTTTATCTCTTTTGAAACGACCCTCCCTGATGGATAGGTTTCTGAAATTAGATTTCCAGCAAGGTCATAATTGTAGCTTATTTCAAACCTCTCACCCTCTATCTCCTTCACCTCCTTGATTAATCTTCCCATCTTATCATAGGAGAATGCCTCCTTTATTTTTTCAGTGCTTACTCCTGTGAGCCTTCCTTTTGGATTTTGACAGGGAATTCCAAAAGGATTATCTCCATCGTAGTAATAGAAGATGGAAGGTGTATTGTCTGAGGGAGAGATTTGAGTGATCCGATTAAGGATGTCGTAAGTGTAGTTTGTTTTAATCCCTCTTGAGTCGGTCTTTTCTGTAAGGTTTGAGTTTGAATCATATTTGTAGGAAGAGCTTCCTGATTCGGGATGGGTCTCTGAAGTAAGTCTTCCAAGAGAATCGTAAGTGAAGGTTCTTATTCTATTTCCTTGATTCACTTTCACAAGATTACCAAGGGGATCGTAATCGTATCTTGTTGTATTTAGGTCATTCTCATTCACTGAGATAAGATTTCCAAGAGGGTCGTAGACAAATTCCCTCCATCTTCCTGTTGGATCTTTGGTTTTGGTCTTATAACCTGAATACTCATTTTTAGTTATGTTTCCATCGGGATGTTTAATTTCAATGATTCTGTCAAGGGCATCGTATTTGTATTCTGTATAAACGGGAGTTTCTCCTACTCTGTAGGGATTTGACTCTGCAATTTTCCTTCCAAGGGGGTCGTAGATTGTATGAACTCTTATCTCTCCTTCTGGGTCTGATGTTCTTGTAAGATATGCTCTTCCAAAACCATCGTAAATTGTTTCACCCTCTGTAAACTTTCCATCAGAAAGTTTGACCTTTGTTGTTATGGAGAGGGGATAAGAATCTTTATATGTGTAAGTTGTAACTCCTCCATCGGGATTCTCAACTCTTATCAGTCTCCCCATCATATCGTAGTAGTATTTTGTTTCATTTCCATTGGGGTCAATGGAAGAGCGGAGGGCTCCTGTGTGAATTGAATAGATGTTCCTTGTCTGATGCCCCTTTGCATTGGTTACAATTTCAGGGTATGCGTATTGATAAGAGGATGTGTATGTATAAGTTGTCTCATTCCCTTTACCATCTTTTGTTCTTATCACATTTCCGAATACATCGTAATAATTCTCAGTGGTTATATCAGGGGAGCCAAAAAGCTTCCTTTTAACTTTTGTAAGATTCCCTCTATAGGAGCCATTCAAAGGATTCTCATGATTTGTAGCTTGAGTAGATGCAAGAGGGAATTCATCGTATTGATAGTTTGTCTCTGAAACCAAATTTCCTGAAGGGGCAAAAACAGTTTCCTTTGATATAAGATCGAGAAGATTGTTGTTATAATATTCAGGGTTTATTGTGGAAAGGTATTCCCTTTCTGTCCTTCTCAATGGCTCCCCACCTAATTTGAATTCCTCAATTTTAATCGGATTTCCGTCAGGAGAGTATCTTGGATTTTCTTTGATTCTGTATGTGTAATGCAAACTATATCCTTCAGGAGGATTTGTATCGTAAAGAGTTGCTGTTTCTCTGACAACCCTTGGATTTAAAGGAGGGTTAGATTCAGCTAAGATTGGTGAGATATCGCAATAAAATTGGTCTGATATATCCCATTCTTTTTCTATAGCTTTTAGAAGCCTTCCATTTGAGGAAGAGCCTTCCCATATCTCCCTTCTTTCTTCGACAAGATACTCCCTGTCACTCCTTTTTGATATGTTCTTAAAGATACTTTTTGTCTGATTACCAAGAGGGTCTGTAACAATTGTAGTTAAAGGTTCTGAAAGATAATTGTAAGTCCATTTAGATTTTTTCTCCCCTTCAATAACTGACTTTTCTATAACAACATCATAATTTTGTGCATCTGTATCAAGGGGGGCTTTTCCGTATTTATAGACCATCTTTCCACCAGTGGGAAGCTCAATGGATGTTATCTGACCCCTTCCCTGATTTAGAGGATTACCTTCAGGATCCCTATCATCATATTTGAATTTGTAACTGAGACCATTCGGTAGAACAATTTCAGAAAGAGCAAGAACTTTTTCATTATAATTTATTATAGGTGTTCCCCAGTCACTTCCATTCCACTTAATATGAATCGGTATGTATCTGAACTGAATAGATTGGAGATTCCCATTTGTGTCAGTGTATTCTATTGCACTCATCAGTGGAAAATAAGATTTGCTTCCGTCAAGGTTTTCCAATTCAAAATAATCATATTTGAATCTTAATCTTCTTCCAAGGGTGTCAACAACTGAGGTGAGGAGATTGGAGCCATCTCCTATTTTCAATTCAGCCTGTGCTGAGCAATAATTTTCATCTATGAAAGTAGCTTTTATTTTTGTAGAGGCATTGGCAAGCAAGCCTTTTACATAATAATTTCCATTTGAATCCTTTTCTATTACTGCTACACTATTGTCCAAAACCTTCCACTGGCATTTATCTGTGTAATCTACCTTTTGACTTCCATCAGGGCTTAAACGAAATGCCCTTATAGGATGTTTCATTTCTTTATAGATTAAGTTAATTTCATCAGGTTCTATTTTTAATCGCCAACCTGCATGACTGTCAACATAAACATCCACTGATGCACTCCTTTTATCTGATTGGTTACACGGATTTGTAAGGGTTGCAATAATTGTGGTTTTCCCCTCCTTTTCTTTGGATTTAATCTTAGCCCAAATGGATGGAATCTCAATTGTTGCTATGCTTGGGTCAGTTGATGTCCAATCGCATCTTCTTGTTACAAATCTATAGCATAATCCCTGTGCCTCTCCTTCATCTCTTGGCCATCTTCTTTCAGGATCAGGTCTATCAGGACAATCGGGGCGATAGCATATAGCACAAATATCCTTTTCAGAATTGGGAGTCATTGAAATATATTCCCCTCCTGAATAAATGAGGTCGAACTCATCACATTGAAATGAGGAAACATAAACATCTATGGATGAAAAAAATCTCCTGTTGTTTGAACCATCATAGTAAACACTCACGGTCGAGCTACCTCCAGCTACCCCCTCAATTGAGACGGAATCTCCATTAAAATTTACTTTAACAACATTTGTATTTGAGCTCTGCCATACACTGAATTTTGTAATATCAACTTTTGCTCCATTTGTATATTCAAGGAAGGCTTTAAGAGAGACAGAGGATCCAGGGCACAGGTTCAATGGATTTGTTATGTTTGAACCATCAATTTTGACAATGCAAAGATTACTCTGGTCAACCCCACCAAGATCTACATTTACTGTTGCTTCTCCATAAATCCGAACAACTGGTTGAGGAGAGGATTGTTCTTCAATAGGTTCAGGAGGGGGTTCAAACTCTATTATTTGGGCAAATATCTTTACAGTTCCTGAGGATAGGGCTACAACCTTTCCTCCTTCAACATAGGCAATTTTTGGATCTGAAGAGCCCCACTCTGCATAGGAGGCAATACACTGTTTCTGATTGCAATCTCCATTTATTGCAACCCATGGATAAAGCTGAATCTCCTGTCCAGGGGATGTTAAAATAGAAGAATTTGGTTCAATGCAAAATATGGGATATTGACTTAAATAATCGAGAGGGTCACAAAAGGATTGAGAAGGCTCATTGGAAAATGAAAATTTGAAAAGGTCAAGATCATTTGCCAATTCAAGGGAGGCATATTGGTTGGAGGCTTTACCCTCTTCATCTCCCATTATAAATTGGATAAAATTACCGTTTCTATCCTGAATTTTAATTGGAAATTTTGATGGTCTTCCAAATAGACCCCTGAAGAATATTCTTGTTCCATCTCTCTTTGTGACATAATTTGTAGGGCTTGAGTTTGGAATATCAAATGTCATATAGGTCGAGTCAAATGTTATTCCATGGGAATAATGATAGATAATATTACCGTTCCTATCCATTGAAAGAAGATTTGTAAAATTGTGGGAACTTCCATTCTCCCAGTAGGTATAAGTGTGATAGGCAGTTCCGAAATTATCCTTTTGTTCTTTGTATTGCATTTTTGGGATATTCAATTGCCAGCCAATTGGGAGGGGATCGAGTCTTTGATACATTAAATGCCAACCAGGATATGCACGATCAGCAACTGGCTCACGATACCTCCAAATCCTGCTATTATAAATTAAAGAAATGCTCAAATCCAGCCCTCTTCCATCAAGGGAAATTAGGGGAATGTTCAGAATGAGATTTCCGTTCTGAAGGTTTATTGTATCGATTGTTCCAAACTGAAATGTTCCTAAGGGGATTACCCCTGTTTGGGTTGCGTTGGTTACCCGATAAGCATCATTTTCATCTGAAGAGAAGAGAGCCCCAAAGGAGGAAAAAATAAAGAAGATTAAAAATAGAGTTGAAGAATAAAACCTTTTTCTCACTTTTTCCTCCATTAGAATTCAATCTAAACTCTTTAATATAATTTTTTTAAAATTTTTGTCAAGTAAAAATTGTCTTAAAATGTTAATAAAAGTGTTCGATTTTGTAAACTTCTTAAAATTTGGAGCCCCAAAGGTCTTCAGAAATCTTTTGAAATTTCAATAAATTAGAAGCCGAAATTCATGAAGAGAAAAACCAGCAAATTCTCTCTTCCTTCTACTCTTTGGGAGAGGATTAAGGCGAGGGGGAAATTTAGTTAATTTGCTAAATCCAACCCATTTCTTTACACCACTGAATAGTTTCCCTTATTCCCCTATCAAAATTATAATGGAATCCATGGGGGAATAGATTTAAGATTTTCTCTGTATCACATATCCAATGATATGCTTTCATTTCTTTGAATTTGTCAAATGTAAAAGAAAAGCCTTTCTTGGATATTCTATTAAAAATTTCAGAAAAAATAGCAAGGAGACAAACGATTGGAACAGGGATTTTTAATTTTAGAAATCTCTTTGGTCTCAAAACCTTATATAAATTTAAAATCAACTCTCCCCAGGAAAGAATCTCTGGATGGGCGACATTGAGAATCTCTCCAGAAGGTAAGTCAAGGATGGAGATATCGCATATAATCCTCACAAGGTCTTTTACATAACAGAGAGAAAAGTATCTCTCTTCTCCTCCGATGCAAAAACCAATTCCATTTTTTACAAGGGAATAGATGGGTAGAAGGTCTCTGTCCCTCGGACCATAAATTATTGGGGGCCTAACTATAACTATTCTCAATTTATCTGAAAAAGAAAGGGCTTCAATTTCTCCACAATACTTGCTCTTTCCATATTTACTAATTGGAGAGGGGATTCTGTCCTCTTTAGCTGGTTCATTGAGGGGGGAAGGACCAACAGAAGCAAGGGAGCTTACATGGATAAAGGATTTTAAATTCAGATTATTTTTCAAAATTGAATTAAGAAGACTTCTAACCCCATAACAGTTTGTCTCCATAAACTCTCCTTTTCTTCTCTCTTTGGTTGAACCACTGACATTGAAGACAACAGAGATATCTTGCGGTAGTGTTGGAATGCTGAATAGATCTCCCTTGACAATTTCAACATTCATTCCCTTTAGCCATTTCACTCTATCGGGATTTCTGACAAGAGTGACAACCTCCCACCCTCTTCTGAGAGCTTCTTCAGCCAGATGACTCCCTATAAAACCTGTGGCACCTGTTATAAATACTTTCATGGATTTTGATTCTAAAATAAAATATAATATTATGCAAATGTTAGAGATTTTTATGGAGGTTAAGAGAAGATGAAATTATTAGAGAAGTGTGAAAGGTTTTTTGAGAGAGTTCAGGGAGAGGTTGAGAGGTTAGGAGCTTACCCCTACTTCACTCCCATTTCTGCTGTTAATGGTAACAGGGTAATTGTTGATGGGAAAGAAATGATCATGGTTGGCTCCAATAACTATCTTGGTTTATGGGATCATCCTGAAGTAAAAAAAGCCTCTCAGGAAGCCATCGAAAGATTCGGGGTTAGCACATGTGGGTCAAGATTTCTCAATGGAACAATCTCTCTTCATATTGAACTTGAGGAGAAACTTGCAGAATTCATGAAAAAAGAGGCATGCCAGTGTTTTAGCACCGGCTTTCAGACAAATCTTGGAGCAATTGCCTCTCTTGTGGGAAAGGATGATGTAATAATTGTTGACAGGGCTGTCCATGCTTCGATAATAGATGCTGCCAGACTATCTTTTGGAGAGCTTGTTAAATTTAAGCATAACGATATGGATGATCTTAGAAATGTTCTTTCTGAAATCCCCAAAGAGAAAGGGAAGTTAATAGTTGTTGATGGAGTCTTCTCAATGGAGGGAGATCTTGCAAATCTTCCAAAAATTGTTGAGCTTGCAAAGAAATATGATGCAATGGTTATGGTTGATGATGCGCACGGAGTAGGGGTTCTTGGAGAAAACGGAATAGGAACTGTTGAGCACTTTAATTTGATCGATGAAGTGGATCTTGTTATGGGAACATTTTCAAAATCATTTGCCTCCCTTGGAGGTTTTGTTGTGGGAAAGAAGGAAGTTATTTCTTATATAAAACATAATGCGAGGTCTCTAATATTCAGCGCCAGTATGACTCCCGCTTCTGCTGCTTCCGCTCTAACCGCATTGAAAATAATCAAGAGAGAGCCTGAGAGAAGAAAGAGACTATGGGAGATTACGCATAGAGTCAAAAATGAGCTTAATTCCATGGGTTTTGACACAGGGTTCACTCAGACTCCAATAATTCCTATAATATTAAAGGAAGATGAAAAAGCTTTTGCTCTTTGGAAGGTTTTGAGGGAAATGGGAATATTTACAAATCCAATTATTTCTCCCGCTGTTCCTCCTGGGAGAGCTCTTATCAGAACTTCTTACACAGCGACCCACACTGACGAGGAGATATCCATTGTCCTTGACAGGATTTATAAAGCAGGGAAAATGTTAGGGTTCATTTAAAATGGAGCCCAAGGATTTCTTAATAAGATTCAAAAAAGGGAAGATTATTTTTAATGAAGGTGAGGAAGGACAGGAAATGTTCATTATTCATTCAGGGAAAGTGAGGATATTTAAAAAAATTGACAATAAAGAAGAGACCCTCGCTATCCTTGAAAAAGGTGACTTTTTTGGAGAGATGGCAATTCTTGAAAACCTTCCGAGATCAGCTTCAGCAGAAGCATTTGAAGATTGCGAGCTTATTAGGGTAAATGCCTCAATGCTTGATGAAATGATGAGGAGAAATCCTGAAATTTCAATAAGAATTCTCAGAAATCTTGCCTCAAAGCTTCGTGAAACAAATGAGAAACTTATGTTCTATCTTTCTCAGCCTACAGTTCCACCTACTCCTCAGCCATCTCAGAGGGAGTCGCTTCCTGAAGGAATAAAAGCTCGGCTCCTCATAGAGAAATCAAGGAGATGGGTTCCAATTAAATTCAAGGAAACTTATATAGGAAGGAAGGATCTTACATCAGGTTTTGTTCCTGATGTGGATTTAACAGAAGAGGATCCTGAAAGATTCGTCTCAAGAAGGCATGCAAAAATAATTTTTAGAGAGAATAAATTTTTTGTCACAGAAGAGATTGGTGCAATGAACGGAACATTCTTAAATGGAGAAAAGGTTAATCCAGGGACATACTATCCTTTAAAAAATGGTGATGAGCTAACCCTCTCCCTTGTAACTTTAATCTTCTATGCTGACATTCCAAAATAATACTTCAGGCTTCAAGTAATTTTGAATTTTAACTTTTGAATCATTTTTCTTTACTCCTCGTTCAAATCTATTGACACTTCTTTCAAAAACAAATATATTTTACTCTGATTAAATATCTGGAGGCAAGAGATGAAAATGAAAGCAATTGTAAAAAAAAGAGGAGAGATGGGAGCAGAACTTGATGAGGTGGATGTTCCAACTCCTCACAAAAATGAGGTTCTCGTTAAAGTTCTTGCCACATCCATTTGCGGAACTGATACCCACATTTACGAGTGGAATGAATGGGCAAAATCGAGAATAAAGAATCTACCCCATATAATGGGTCATGAATTTGCAGGAGAAGTTGTTGAAAAAGGTGCAAGTGTGGAGAGGCTTAAAGTAGGTGATTACATATCTTGTGAGACCCATATTCCATGCAACCAGTGTGTTCCATGTCTATCAGGTCAGAGACATTTGTGTTCCAATTTGAAAATTGTAGGTGTTGATATCAATGGGAGTTTTGCAGAATACATATCAATTCCTGAGGAGGTTGCATGGAAAAACGAAAGGGGGATACCTCCTGAGATTGCTTCCGTTCAGGAACCTCTTGGAAATGCAATTTATGCTACAACTGTAACGGATATTACAGGAAAGAGTGTTGTTATTTTTGGAGATGGTCCTATAGGTCTTTTCTCTGTTGCAGTGGCAAAACTCTCGGGAGCATCAAAAATAATTATGGTGGGGCTAATCGATTTCAGACTTAAAATGGCAAAATCTCTTGGAGCTGACATTGTTTTGAACGCAGGAAAGGAGAATGTGATTGAAAGTATAATGGATATAACAAAGGGAACTGGTGCTGATGTTGTAATTGAGATGGCAGGTGCAGATTCAGCAATTAAAAATGGTCTTGAAGTTGTGAGAAAGGGAGGAGTTTTTGTAGCATTTGGGATACCTCCTTCATCGGTCACCATCGATTATAACAACCAGCTTATTTTTAAAGGTATAACAATCTATGCAATAAATGGAAGGGAGATGTATCGGACTTGGCTCAAGACATCCTCCTGGTTGAGGGAAGGAAAGCTAAATATTGCTTCAGTGATAACCCACAAATTCCCACTGGAAGAATTTGAAAAAGGGTTTAAACTTATGCTTCATCCCGAAAACTCTGCAAAGATTGTCCTTCTACCATGAAAGAAAAGGAATATAATTTTTAAGGAGAATGAATATGTTTGCTGAAAAATGGAAAGAAAATATAAGGAGAGAGTTAAACTCAATAAGGGAAGCAGGGCTTTATAAGGATGAGAGGATAATTCTTTCACCTCAAGGAGCAGATATAATTGTCCAGCAGGGAGAGGTTATAAACTTCTGTGCCAACAATTACCTTGGTCTTTCCGACCATCCTGAACTTTTAAGAGCTGCAAAGGAAGGGCTTGACAGAAGAGGATACGGAATGTCATCTGTTAGATTCATCTGCGGAACACAGGATATTCACAAAGAACTTGAAAGAAAAATAAGTCAGTTCCTTCAGACAGAGGACACCATCCTTTACTCTTCTTGTTTTGATGCCAATGGGGGATTGTTTGAACCCCTTCTTGGTCCAGAGGATGTTATAATTTCAGACGAGTTGAACCATGCATCAATTATTGATGGAATAAGGCTATGCAAAGCGCAGAGAAAAGTTTACAAGCACATTGACATGAACGACCTTGAGGAAAAACTCAAGGAGAGCATGTCCGCAAGATATAGGATGATTGCCACTGATGGAGTTTTCAGCATGGATGGCGATGTTGCTCCTCTTGATAGGATTTGTGACCTTGCAGAAAAATACGATGCAATGGTTATGGTTGATGACTCCCATGCCACTGGATTTTTTGGGAAAACAGGGAGAGGCTCCATTGAATACTGTAATGTCATGGGAAGAGTTGATGTTATAACTTCTACCCTTGGAAAGGCAATGGGTGGAGCATCAGGAGGTTTTACAACAGGAAGAAAAGAGATAATTGAGCTTCTAAGACAACGCTCAAGACCTTATCTCTTCTCCAATTCTCTTCCTCCTGTAATTGTTTCAGCTGCGATAAAAGTTCTCGATATCCTCCTTGAAACCACAGAATTAAGGGACAGGCTTGAGAAGAACACAATTTATTTTAGAGAGGAGATGAAGAAGAGAGGCTTCAAAATAAAGGAAGGAATTCATCCCATTGTTCCAATAATGTTAGGAGACGCAAAACTCGCCCACGATATGGCAAGGGATCTCCTTTATGAGGGAATATATGTTGTTGGATTCTCGTATCCTGTTGTTCCAAAAGGACAGGCAAGAATAAGGGTTCAAGTTTCAGCCGCTCATACAAAGGAGCATCTTGACAAAGCAATTGAAGCATTCACCAAAGTTGGAAAGAAATACGGGGTAATTTAACAGTTCATTTTATTCCTCTTTTGTTTTAAGCTTTTGACTAATTCTTCAAAAATTATTAAGCTTTAAATTAGAGGAGAAGATGAATTTAAATAAATTACTTGAAAGGAGACCTGAAAATGTCCTGAAAAGATTGGGGAAGGGTTCAAAGGTTCTTCTTCTTTCCAGCAAAGACATTTTTAATTCCATATATGATCTCAATTTATCAATTATTGCATGCAATACAAGGGTGAAGTGGGTGATTCCGGGAATAATGCGTGCTGCCAAAGAGCTTGATGCTGTTGTCGGCTTTGAACTTGCAAGAACAGAATGCAATCTTGAGGGTGGATACACAGGCTTTACTCCATATTCATTTTTCGAAACAGTTATAGAATTTGCTGAGATGGAAAAATTTTACTTACCATTTTTCATCCATGCAGATCATACTTCAGTCCGAAACAATTCAAAAGAAGAGATTGAATATGCTCGCAAACTCTTAGAAGCCTGCTATGAAGCGGGTTACACTTCCTTTGCCATAGATGCCTCCCATAATCCCCTTGAGGAGAATAAAATAATAACTTTAAAGCTGGCTAAGGAATTGGATAAAGAAGGATTTGGAATTGAGGTTGAAGTGGGAGAGATAAAATCCGGAGAAGAAGAGGGGAAAATTACTGAGGTTTCTGAGGCATTTGATTACATAAGTTTTCTAACTAATAATGGCTTAACCCCTGATCTCCTTGCCATTAACAACGGCTCAAAACATGGGAATTACAGGGAAGGAGAAGAGATCTTCATTGACCTCCAAAGGACAAAAGAAATTTATGATTCTCTGAAGAGATGGAAGGTTGGGATTGCTCAGCACGGAACAACAGGAACTCCTGATGAAATAATGAAGAAATTTCCATTTCATGGGATCAGAAAAGTAAATGTCGGCACATTGTGGCAGAATATAGCCCATTCAAATCTTCCTCCTGAACTATTCGAAAAAATGAAAGAATGGGCTGAAGTTAATAAAAAAGATATAAAATTTGCCAACAAAGAATTTAAGAAAGAGATCGAGTCTATTGAAAAAGTTTTTCAGGAAAGAATTGCTTATCAATCCTACATTGAAACAATGAAATTAATAAAAAATCTTAAAGGTATAGGCTCTGTTAGAGCTTTTATTGAAAGATTGAGTTAGAAATGAGTGAAGAAAAAGAGTTTTTCTCAATTGAAGAGACAGCAAGGGTGGTAAAAGTAGAAGAGAAAGTTCTACAGTTCTGGGAAGAGAATATCCCATTATTCAATCCTTTGATAAATGAAAATGGAAAATTTTACAGGAAAGAGGACATTGAGACTTTTTTAAAAATAAAAGACCTTCTATACAAAGAAGGGCTCACCCTTTCTGGTGTGAGGAGAAAACTCCTTCAGGAAAGGAAGGAATTTGAAGGTAGCCCCATTTACAATCTTTTGAAAGAGGTAAAAAAGGAGCTTCAGAGCATATTGACTATTTTGGGGAATAGTGATAAAAATTAAAATGGTCGGGACGTGGCGCAGCCTGGTAGCGCACACGCTTGGGGTGCGTGTGGTCGGTGGTTCAAATCCACTCGTCCCGACCATGTGTTTTTAGCTCACTGAGGAAAAAATGGCAAAAATTCTGATTACAAATGATGATGGTTTCCATTCTGAAGGACTAAATGTTCTTGAGAACACACTGAAAAAAATTGGAGAGGTAATTGTGGTTGCTCCTGACAAAGAAAGGTCTGCAGTGAGCTTCTCTCTTACATTACACAGGCCATTGAGGGTAACTGAACTCAGAAAAAATTTTTTCATTGTAGATGGCACACCTGCTGATTGCATAAATATAGCCCTTAAAGAACTCATGAAGGAGATGCCTGACCTTGTGGTATCTGGAATAAATCATGGTCCAAACCTTGGTGATGATACTCTTTTTTCAGGAACAGTATCTGCAGCAATTCAAGCTGTTCTTTTCGGAATTCCATCAATAGCAATTTCAGCAATATCAAAAGATGGGAAATTCTATTTTAATGATTCAGCAAAGATAGCGATTGCTCTATCAAGATGGGTTATGGAAAATGGTCTTCCTGATGGAATTGTTCTTAGCGTAAATGTTCCTCCTCCTCCAGTTTTAGGAGTTAAACTAACATCCCTTGGTAAAAAAAGGTATTCACCAGATATAATTGAAAGGGTTGACCCAAGGGGGAGAAGATATTTCTGGATTGGGAACGGGAATCCTGTCCTTGAAGGCTCTGACGATACTGATGTTGGAGCAATAAGAAATAATTGCATTTCAATAACTCCAATTCATCTTGACATCACCGCAAGAGCATATCTTGAAAATTTGAAAAATTCAAAATTAATTCAGTATTTGCATGAAGAAGTAAATGCAATTTTCAAGAAAGATTAACTGTAAAAATTTACAATTTTCATTGTTAGTATCGGGGTGTGGCTCAGCCTGGTAGAGCACCTGCTTCGGGAGCAGGGGGTCAGCGGTTCAAATCCGCTCACCCCGACTATATCTAAAGACTTAACATTAATATCAATCAGAAAAACATAGTTATTAAAACTCCTGGATTTTAGTCAATAAGTCTTCACAGAATCGGTGTGGTGATAATAACCAATGCCAAGATAATACCATAGAATTGCATTTATTTATATGGAATTTTTTCGAATCTATATTTTTTGCCGTAGGAGAGGAGTATTTTATAGAGTTCTTTTTTTATGTCCTCTGGAAGAGGCTCTTCGTCTTCCATCGAGAGGATATCTTTAACTTTCTCGTTTGCCCTTTTCCATATTTCTTTATTTCCTGATAATTTCCATTGTTCATAGGAGCCTCTTTCAATTAATGAGGGGAATGAATGCTCTAATCGGTACCACTTTTTTGTATGAGGTGAAGTTAGGAAATTGGCTTCTTCTCCAATTTCTAAGAAGAGATTTAGAGCAATTGGTTCATCCCTCTGGACAATTCCAGAGATAAGCCTGTAAGCCATTCCGCATATGTCGTTGTCAATTACAAGTTTTTCAAGGCTCTGGCAGTTTTCAAAGTCGAGCATCCCCGCTCCAGATACTACATTTATTCCTGCAAGAGCAGAAAGGATTATACCAATCCCCGATTCAATACCTGCCTGGGCATCGACGCATTTTGAATCACTCAATCCCATATAGGCATGGGTTGGTAGCCTGAGACTTTTACCAATCTGACTGCAGGCACAATCGATCATCATTGTTTCGATGGCACCCATTGGGGTTGTTCCATTCCTCATATCAAATATTGATGGAGATCCTCCGTAAATTACAGGGGCTCCTGGATTTGCAAGCTGAGCTATAACAAGTCCCGCAAGATTTTCAGCAGTATGCTGGACAATAGCGCCTGTTAGAGTTACTGGAGCAGTTGCTCCCGCAAGGGGCATTGATACAAATTCCGATGGAATGCCTGCCCTTGCACAGTCTATAACTGATTGGGTTGTTAGATCACTCCATTTTAATGGTGGAGAGGGGCACGCATCAAATATTGCAAGGGGCTTCTTCTTTAAAGATTCTGATCCTCCCCTTACCACTTTTAGCATTTCATACATTGGTTCAAAACTCTCAACAATAAATGTGCCTGTTACAATTGGTTTTTGGCAGAACTGAAGTCCAATGAAAAGCCTGTAAAAATCTGCTATCTCTTCAGGAACATCACTGCTGACAATTCCTGTGCTCTGAAAGTAAATATTTTCAAGTCTTTCAGTGAGCCTTGAGAAATTTATGAGATCAGCTGTTACAGGTTTTCTCTGTTGACCTATTTCGCAATCAAAAATATTCAAGGCAGCAGAGCCTGGATCAAAATGAACATTGTCTTCACCAATTATGTAAGTTTTTTCTCCTTTTCTATCGAAAATTTTAATTTCAGAAGGTGCAAGTTTTAAAGATTCCTCCACTAAATTCCTTGGTATAAAAACTCTCTGAAAGCTTTTTTCAACTCGGGCACCCGCATTTCCAAGAAGCTCAATTGCTTCCCTGTTTTCGACCTTAACTCCAATTTTCTCAAGGATTGTCAATGCCTCATCAATAATTTTCTCAACAACGGAATCACTTAATAATTTAATTTTTGGTCTCATTTTAGACTCCTAATTTAATTCTGGATTTCATTTATTGCATATAATTCAAAAATAGACTAAAGTCAATTTCTATTTCAGAGAAAACAGAATTGTTATAACCTTTCACATTCCAGACACTTCTTGACAGAACTTTTTTTTTCTGGTATAAATAAAAACTTCAGAGGAGTTTCTGAAGAATCGATAGATTCTTCAGAGTCACAACCTAACTTACTCCACTGAAAAATATATATTTTTTAGGAGGCATCTTTGCCAACTGTAAATCAATTAGTTAGATTTGGTAGAAAAAGGGAGATAAAGAAAAGTAAGTCCCCTGCACTTCAGGGTTCTCCCCAAAAGAAAGGGGTCTGTATAAGGGTGTTTACAACCACTCCTAAGAAACCAAATTCAGCTATAAGAAAAGTGGCAAGGGTGAGATTGACAAATGGAATCGAAGTTACTGCATACATACCCGGTATCGGGCACACTCTTCAGGAACATCATCAGGTTTTAATCAGGGGAGGAAGAGTTAAAGATCTTCCTGGGGTTAGATACCATATAATAAGAGGAGCTCTTGATGCGCAAGGTGTTCAGGATAGAATGCAGGGAAGGTCAAAGTATGGAGCTAAGAAACCTAAGAAGAAAGCTATAGAAGGTAGTTAAGGAGGATATAGATGCCGAGAAGAGGCTATGTAGAAAAGAGGGAGTTGCCTCCTGATCCATATTATAATTCCACTCTTGTAACAAAATTCATAAATGTTGTAATGAAAGAAGGGAAAAAGTCCAAGGCTCAGAGGATTGTTTATAATACTATGAAAATGATTGCTGAGAGGACAAAGGAAGACCCGCTTAAACAGCTCATGAAAGCTGTGGAATCTGTTAAGCCAAAGCTGGAGACAAAATCGAGAAGAGTTGGTGGTGCCACTTATCAGGTTCCTGTAGAAGTTCCAGATGAAAGAGGCATATCCCTTGCTGTTCGATGGCTTGTGAGGTTTGCGAGGGAAAGGCAGGGAAAGTCAATGGAAGAGAAATTGACTGCAGAGATACTCGATGCTATTCAAAAGAAGGGCGGAGCATTCAAGAAGAAAGAGGACACCCATAAAATGGCTGAGTCCAATAGGGCATTTGCACATTATAGATGGTAAAGGAGTGTAAAGTTGCCAAGGGTTATACCTATAGAAAAGACAAGGAACATAGGAATCATGGCACATATTGATGCGGGTAAGACTACTACAACTGAAAGAATTTTATATTATACAGGTATAACCTATAAAATGGGCGAGGTAGATGAAGGGACTGCAGTTATGGATTGGATGGAGCAGGAGCAGGAGAGGGGAATAACAATTACTTCCGCAGCGACAACATGTTTCTGGAAGGGTTATAGAATAAATATAATTGATACTCCTGGCCATGTCGATTTTACTGCTGAAGTAGAGAGGTCTCTAAGAGTTCTTGATGGTGCAATAATAATATTTTGTGGTGTTGGAGGGGTTGAACCACAATCGGAGACAGTTTGGAGACAGGCTGACAAATATGGTGTTCCAAGAATAGCTTATGTTAACAAAATGGATAGAGTGGGAGCTGAT
The DNA here is from genome assembly GCA_964649495.1 of uncultured Clostridia bacterium. Classification (GTDB taxonomy): domain Bacteria; phylum Acidobacteriota; class Aminicenantia; order JBFLYD01; family JBBIMS01; genus JBBIMS01. Next base: position 18,470 of record CAZYPR010000045.1, read on the forward strand.
TTCTTCCAGGTCGTAAATGAAATTAAAGAAAGGTTGGGGGCTAATCCCGTTCCTGTTCAGCTACCTCTTGGAGAGGAAGAAAACTTCTGTGGAGTTATAGATCTTGTTGAGATGAAGGCAATAGTTTATGACAGTGACCTTCTTGGGGCTGATTACAGTATTAAAGAAATACCAGACTCTTATCTTTCCCTTGCCAACAAGTGGAGGGAGATTCTAATAGAGAAAGTCTCTGAGGTTGATGAGGAAGTCCTCTCAAAGTATCTCTCAGGAGAAGAGATAACAACTGAGGATTTGAAAAGGGTGCTGAGATACGGAACCATAAATTTAAAACTTGTTCCTGTTTTTTGTGGTGCATCCTTCAGAAACAAAGGGGTTCAACCACTTCTTGATGGAGTTGTGGATTTTCTACCTTCTCCTGTTGACATTCCACCTGTTAACGGTTTAAATCCTTATACAAATTCAAAGGAGATAAGAAGAGCAGATGACAATGAACCTTTTTCAGCGCTTGTATTTAAGATAATGAACGATCCCTACATGGGTCAATTAACATATTTCAGAGTTTATTCAGGATACCTTTCATCAGGTTCTACAGTTTACAACCCCAGAAAAAACAAGGAAGAGAGGATAGGAAGGCTTCTAAAAATGCATGCCAATAAAAGGGAAGAGATAAAGGAAGTCTTTGCGGGTGACATTGCAGCAACAGTGGGTTTAAAGTTTGTTTCCACTGGAGACACTTTATGCAGTCCTTCCCATCCAATTCTTCTTGAAGCAATAAAATTTCCTGAACCAGTTATCTCGGTTGCAATTGAGCCAAAGACAAAAGCTGACCATGAAAAGCTTTCCAATGCCCTTGCAAAATTTGCCATGGAGGATCCAACATTTAAAGTTCATAAGGATCCAAACACTGGTGAGACCTTAATATCAGGCATGGGAGAACTTCATCTTGAAATAATAATAGATAGAATGAGAAGGGAATTTAGCCTTCAGGCTAATGTTGGTAAGCCACAGGTAGCTTTCAAAGAAACAGTAACCTCTTCTGCTATTGGAGAAGGCAAATACATAAGACAGACAGGGGGTAAAGGTCAGTATGGGCATGTGAAAATAAAAATTGAGCCCGCAGAAAGAGGAACTGGAATAGAATTTTATAATCATATAGAGGGAGGGGTTATACCGAAAGAATTTATTCCCGCAGTTGAAACTGGAATTAGAGAAGCAGCGGAGGTAGGTATATTTGCGGGTTACCCCTTAACAGATTTTAAAGTTATCCTTTTTGATGGTTCTTACCATGAGGTCGACTCTTCAGAAATTGCATTTAAAATTGCTGGTTCATTAGCTCTTAAGGATGCGGTAGAAAAGGCAAATCCAACTCTTCTCGAGCCAATAATGAGAGTGGATATATTTGTTCCCAACGAATATGTAGGAGATGTTGTTGGTGACCTAAATGCAAGAAGGGGTAAAATTGAGAACTTATATTCCAAAGGAAATGTAACAGAGCTCAGGGCACTTGTCCCCCTTGCGGACCTTTTTGGATATGCTACAACTCTGAGAACTATAACTCAGGGTAGGGGCTCCCATACAATTGAGTTCCACTCATACAGGGAAGTTCCTCCTGAGCTTGTTCCCAAACTTCTCCAAAGAGGGGAGACAATAATTTTCAGAGAAAAGGAGGAATGGTAAAATGGCGAAACCAAAATTTGAGAGGACGAAGCCACACTT
>CAZYPR010000046.1:0-20086 GCA_964649495.1 uncultured Clostridia bacterium
TTGCCTCCAAAGGAGGCTCCTATTTCAGAAATCCCAACCATTTTTGAACAGCCTCCTTGAGTTTATCATGGAAAAATTAAAAATTCAAACTTTTTGATGTATAATAAAGAACTTGCTAATTGGACTTTGTAATTGAGAATTATTTTTAAAAATATGAGGTGTTATATGGATTATGATGTAATAATAATTGGTGCTGGTCCTGGAGGGTATGTTTCAGCCATTAGGCTTGGGCAGTTGGGGAAAAGGGTTCTTGTGGTTGAGAAAAAATATCTGGGGGGTGTTTGTCTCAATGAAGGTTGCATACCTACAAAAGCTCTTATTCATGCCACTCATCTAAGGGAAAAATTAAGTTATGCAAGAAGGGAAATGGGGCTCATTGTAAGTAATGAAATTTACGATATTGAAAAACTGAGGAACTGGAAGGAGAAAATTGTAGATAGACTGAAAAAGGGAATCGAGACTCTACTTAGAAACTACAAAATCGACCTTTTTAAGGGAGAAGGTTATCTGTTAAATAAAAACAGTGTAGAAGTAAATCTGCAGGAAGGGAAAAAAGTTTTCAGTGCTGATTTCATTATAATTGCCACTGGCTCAGAGCCGTTCCTTCTTCCAGGCTTTGAACCTGACGGAAAATTGGTCTGGACATCAACTCAGGCAATTTCCCTTCCAAAGATTCCTTCTAAACTTTTAATTCTCGGAGCGGGAGCAATTGGGCTCGAATTTGCTTATATTTATAAGAATCTTGGCTCAGAAGTTGAAATTTACGAGATGATGCCCCAGATTCTTCCCGGAACTGACAGGGAGATGGCTGAAGAGCTTAGAAAAGTATTGAACAGAAAAGGAATTAAAATATTTCTCAATGCAAAAGCAACTGGAGTGGAGAAAAAAGAAAACTCGGTGGAACTCATTGTTGAAATCGACGGAAAATCAGAAAGGAAGAGGGGAGACACTTTGCTCATTGGTGTGGGAAGAACCCCTGTGATTGATGGAATAAAGGCAAGAGAGATTGGATTAAAAGTTAATGAGAAAGGATACATAATCACAGACAATCGGATGAGGACATCTATTCCAAATATTTTTGCAATAGGAGATGTGACAGGACCTCCTTTCCTTGCCCACAAAGCATCAAAGCAGGGGATTGTGGCAGCGGAAGTAATAGCGGGTCTAGATAGTAAATTCGAGCCAAAGGTCATTCCCAATGTTGTTTACACAGAGCCTCAGCTTGCCTTTGCAGGGCTTTCAGAAGAGGAAGTTAGAGAGAAGGGAATTGAATATTCTGTCGGGAAATTCCCATTCATTGCCAATGGAAAATCAGTTAGTTACGGTGAGACAATGGGTTTTGTAAAAATAATCGGAGATTTGAATTCCAAAAAAGTTCTTGGTGTTCACATTTTAGGTCCAGAGGCTTCTTCTCTTATAGGAGAAGGATTGGTGGCAATTGAAATGGATGGTGATATTCATAAAATCGCTGATTCAATTCATCCTCATCCCTCCCTCTCTGAAGCAATAATGGAGGCGGGGGAGAACTTCTTTAAGAAGGCAATACATATAGTGAATTGACAATATTTTAAAAATATGATTAACTCATATTGCTATGGAAAAGAAACCAAAAATTAGTATTACTAAATCCTTATTCGATGGACAAATAGAGAAAAGACAGATATTTCCTTTCCCAAAGCAAAAAGAAGATGAGAAGGAGATAGTTGATGAATTAGTTAAATCCTGGAATAGATTTTCAAAAGAGAAGGTCAATCCATCAAAAATGGATGAGGAGGGAAGAATTCCTGAAAGGGTTATAAAAGAAATGGCAAATCTCGGATTTCTTGGAATTTCAATACCTGAGGAATATGGTGGTGCGGGACTTTCCCAGTGGGCAAACTGTCAAGTGATGGAAGCTCTCGCAGTTTCTGACCCTTCACTGGCAACACTCCTGGGGGCCCATCTTTCCCTTTGCTCAAAAGGGATACTTTATCATGGGAATGAAGAGCAGAGGAAGAAATTCCTTCCTCTTCTTGCCAGTGGGGAGAAGATTGGTGCTTATGCCCTTACAGAATCCATGGCAGGTTCTGACCCTTCTTCCATAAAAACATCCGCAAGACCTTCAGACAATGGAAAATATTATATTCTTAACGGAACAAAACAATTCATTACCAATGGTGGATATAAAGGGATTTTTTTAGTATTTGCAAGAACAGAAGATGATAAAATAACAGGATTTATTGTCCCTGGTGATTCTGAAGGTTTTTCAGTTTCAAAGGAAGAGAAGAAGATGGGAATGAAAGCTTCTTCAACTTCTGAAATTGTCCTGGACAATGTGAAAGTTCCTGCAGAAAACATTCTTGGAGAAAAAGGTCATGGAATGAGGATAGCTCTTGAAATTCTTGACTGGGGAAGGCTTGGTCTTGCAGCGGGTTGCACTGGAGGAGCAAAAGCTCTTACAAAAATGGCTTCTGACTATGCTTCTCAGAGAATCCAATTCGGTTCTCCCATATCAAATTTTGAACTTATAAAAAAGAAAATTGCCCACATGGCTTTCCTTAGTTATGCAATGGAGAGCATGGTCTATTTAACAGCTTCAATCTCTGAAAACCCTGATTTTGATTTCTCCCTTGAATCCTCAATCTGTAAAACCTTCTGTTCAGAAAGTCTTTGGGAAATTGCAAACGAAGCTTTACAGATTGCGGGTGGATATGGATATATTGAGGATTATCCTTATGAAAAAATTGTAAGGGATGCAAGGATAAATACTATTTTCGAGGGAACAAATGAGATCCAGAGAATGTTCATCTCTCTTTACGGAATAAAAGAAATAGGAGATTATTTAAAAAAAGTTGGTAAAGCTCTCCAGTCTCCATTTTCTTCCCTTGGAGTCCTTAAGGATTTTGCTATTAGAGAGGTTAAAAAAAGAGTTGTAAAAGAGAAGATTGAGGGTATTTCAGATTTATTGAATAGAGAAAGGAAAATGATAGAGGATTATGTTCATGAACTTGGTTTGAGGAGCGAATCTATAGTTAAAAAATATGGTAAAAAAATAGTGGAAAGAGAATACATTCAGGAAAGACTTTCCGACATTGCAATTTACCTTTACGGAATGCTGGCAACTCTTTCAAGAACTGATACTTTAATAAAGGAGAAAGGCAAAGATCTTTGTAGACATGAGATAAATTTATGCAAAGCATTTTTCTTCCATGCCAGGAAAAATATAAGACACAGGCTCTCATATCTTGAGAGAAATATTGACAGAACATGGTCTTCAATTTCTGATTGGGTTGTTGAAAATAAAACTCCCTACAAATTTTTCCTATGAGGTTTTCAAGGGATTTAAAAAACTTAATATTAATTTCAACACTTTTCTCCATATTAATCCATTTCTCTTTTCCAATAATTTCCCAGGAAAATTTAGGATGGAGTTTCGATGCATACAAAAGAGCAGAAAAATCTTTAGAAAAGATTAGAAAAGGAACAAATCGACCCTTAAGATTTATCCTGAAAAAAATTTATTTAACTGAGGAGGAGGTTAACTCTTACATCCACTATAAAAACCCTTTCAGAAGACCTAAGGAACTTGTAAAGGAATGGCTTTATTTAAAAGATGATAATTTGATCGAGTATAGAGCTAATTTTGACCTTACCAATTCCAGCATTAAGGGTCTGCCCGATTTTTTGAAGGGCTTGATTGAAGTAAGCTTAGAAGGAGAGCTCTTCAGTCTTGAGGGAAAGGTAAAATTCAAAACCCACTCATTCTCCATAAATAAAGCCACATTTCATCCTTCTTTTCTAACAACCATTTTAAATATTTATTACAAAACAAGGGGGGAGGAACCGAGAGATATTGAGAGCTGGTTTTATCTTCCTTATGGAATAAGAAAAATAAGGGTTGAAAGAGGGAGGATTGCCCTCTACTACTGAAATGGGGAGTCTTAACCTTTTTACTTCAATAAGATATGTTAAAGGTGTTGGGAAGAAAAGAGCAGAAATATTCAGAAGAGAAGGGATTGAAATTGTAAAGGACATAATTTATTACTTTCCCTTTAGATACGAAGATAGAAGGGAAAAAATTCTCTCTTTTAATGGATTCGAAGGGAAAAAGGTTTTTACCAGCGGAAGAATAATATCTCTCCATTCCTTCACAACTTTTAGAAAAAGAGTAAACATAATTGAAGCGATTGTGGATACTGGTATGTCAAAATTTAGAGCAATATGGTTCAATCAGCCTTTCCTCCTACCCAATTTAAAAAAAGGGAAGAGCTACTCCTTTTACGGAAAAATAAAATACAGTAAGAAGGGATGGATAATGGAAAACCCTGATTTTAAGATTTGCGATGATTCAGAAAGGACTGGGATAGTTCCTGTATATGAAAGAGTAAGATCAATTTCGCCCAAAATAATAAGAAATATTATTGAAGAAATTTTCAAGAGAAATGTGGAAATAAATGAGAACCTTCCATTTTCCATCCTCAAAAAATACGATTTTTTAGAGAGGAAAAGGGCTCTATATGAGATTCACTTCCCACCTTCTGATTTCAACATTTCAGAACCTTTATCATCTCCCCAGTTCAGGAGGATAATTTTTGAAGAACTATTTTTCATGGAACTGGGACTTGCATATTTTAGAAAGAAGTTTTCAAATTTGAAGAAGCCAAGAAAATACAATTTTGGAGAGGGAATTGAAAAGCTTTGGAAAACCCTCTTCCCCTTTGATTTAACCACTGACCAGAAAAAGGTTCTGGAGGAAATAAAAAAAAATTTATTATCAGATTTTCCTATGAGGAGACTCCTTCAGGGTGAGGTAGGAAGCGGGAAAACTGCGGTTGCATTACTTTCTTCATTAATTGTTTTAATGAGTGGATATAAGGTAGCAATTATGGCTCCAACAGAAATTCTTGCAGAACAGCACTACTACAGGACAAAAGTTTTGTTCAAGAATATGGAATTTCCTTTGTTTCTTCTTACAGGTTCGACTCCTAAAAAAGAGAAGGAAAAAATACTTCAAATGTTGAAGGGTAAAGATCCCCTTCTAATAATTGGAACACATGCCCTATTTCAATCAGATATTGATTTTTCAGCTCTCGGATATGTTATAATCGACGAGCAACACAGATTCGGTGTTTCCCAGAGAACAGCCCTTTATCTCAAGGGAAATTTAGTAGACCTCCTTGTAATGTCTGCAACTCCCATTCCGAGATCTTTAGCCCTCACTCTTTATTCTGATCTTGACCTGAGCATTATTGAGGAGTCTCCAAGGGAGAGGAAAGTAAGAACTATTCTTGTAAAGAATAGAGAGGCTTTATATCGAGAGATAGAAGAAAGATTAAGAAGAGGGGAGCAAGGTTATTTTATATTTCCTTTAATTGAAGAATCAGAGAGGATAGATCTTCAGGCTGTAGAATCAGGTTTTGAGGCTCTTTCAAAAATTTTTAAAGATTTCAAAGTTGGAATGCTCCATGGAAGACTCCCTTCAAGAGAAAAGGAAAGGATAATGACAGAATTTGGGGAAGGGGAAATAAACCTTCTTGTTTCAACCTCAGTTGTTGAAGTGGGGATTGATGTTTCCAATGCAACATTTATGGTAATAGAAAATGCTGAAAGATTCGGTCTTGCCCAACTCCATCAAATGAGGGGAAGAATAGGAAGAGGGGAAAAAGAGTCTTTCTGTTATTTAATTCTTGGAAAAAATGCTGGGAAGGAAGCAAGGGAAAGGATTAAGATTTTGATGGAGACCAATGATGGATTTTTAATATCTGAGAAAGACCTTGAAATGAGAGGACCTGGAAATCCTGTTGGAAAAGCCCAGTGGGGATTTATGAACTTCCGACTTGCTAACCCAATAAGAGATAGAGAAATTCTCTTTCTTGCAAGGGAAGAGGCATTTAATATAATAAATAATCCTGAAAAATATCCGGAAATTTGTTTTTATTTAAAAAAGCTCGAGGAAAGGGAGACACAGATTTCATTGAGCTGAAATGATAAGGGTAACTGCGGGAATCTACAAAGGAAGAAAACTTAAATATTCAAAAGATTCTGAGATAAGACCTACGAGTCAGCTTGTGAAGGAGAGCCTCTTCAATATTTTAGGTAATGAAAGGATAGCGGGTTCTAATTTCCTCGATGGATTTTGCGGGACTGGAGCTGTTGGAATTGAAGCAATTAGCAGAGGTGCAAATTATGTTGTTTTTATTGACCATAGTGATTCCGCTATAAGATTGGTAAAGGAAAACTTGAATTTATGTGAAATAAAAAAAGGATACGAAATAATCCATAAGGATTTTAACAGAGGAGTGATAGAGCTTGCAAAGAAAGGAGTTATTTTTGATATTGTCTTCATTGACCCTCCCTATGAGCTTTTGAATTTTGCAGACCCTCTGAAGGTTGTTTGGAAAAGGAAAATTTTGAAAAAAGATGGTCTTGCCATTGTTCAACATTCATCAAAAATAGATTACTCTCCAAAATATTTTCAGCTGATAAAGAAAAGATTATACGGAGATACCGCCCTCTCCTTCTTTATTCAAAAAGAGATGGTTCCTTCCTCTTCAGACAATTAAGATCAATAGAAAATTTTCTTTTCTCCATTTCTTTTTTTACCCTCTCTTTATATTCTGAAGAAGAGAAGTATTCCTTTAAAGCTCTGTTCTGGGGGAAAATCTCAGGTTCTGCCATCCATTCAAATCTCTTTTCTCCATCAAAGATACAACCGTGATAACTTGCCCAAGCTAAAATCGCAAGATGATGATTTCCTATATCTCTCAGAATTCCTTTTACTTCTCCTTCTTTCGCAGGATTTAAAAAATGGAAGAGTCTTCTGTACATAATTGCGTTGTGAAGGAACTTGGGCATTATCATTACCCCATCTATTTGAAGAAATCTGACGAGGAGCTCAAAAATACTCCAGAGCCTGTCTCCAAGCCCAAGCCCTGGATAAATTTGTCCGGGAAGTTTTGGCTTATCTTTTGTAAAAGAAGAAATGGGATTCTGAATGCAAATCCATTCTACAAAAAGAAATCTAAAATCCCTGAAATTTCTGTCAGAAAATTTAAAAGAAAATGGTTGCTCTTTGAGGATCAGATCAACTATTCTGTGGTTTTCATCCTTCTCTTTAAAATATATTTTAAGATTCTGGGTGAAAGCATCTTTCCATGATAAGTCAAAAAGAATCGGATAAAGCCCCCTATTTTTCGCAAAATCAATAAAACCCTTCCTTTCAAGAATGAAATAAACCTGTGAAATTGTGTATCTGCCAAGAAAAAGATCCCCTTTTCTTTCCTCCAGAGAGAAAATTTCATCTCCATTTAAAAAAGATTTGTCTTTCACTATTAAAATGTAGCATAAATGTTCATTTTTTCCAAACTCTTTTCTCTCCTATAACTGGCAATTTTCAAGATAATGTGTTAAAAATATATTTAAAATGAATTTTTCTAACTTTTTGACATTGAGCAGAATATTCCTTACTCCGCTCCTTGTGGTCATTTTACTTACAAAGTTTGACGGAAAGGAAATCTGGGGACTTGCAATATTCCTTTTGGCATCTGCCACTGATTGGTTTGATGGATATATAGCTCGAAAAAGAAATACTGTAACTAACTTTGGAATGCTCCTTGATCCCCTCGCAGATAAACTTTTGATTGCATCAGCATTTATATCCCTTGTGGAGCTAAAAGTTGTTCCAGCATGGATTGCAGTGATAATAATTGGAAGGGAGATAGCTGTTACTGGATTGAGATCTGTCCTCGCTTTAAAGGGTAGTGCAATGCCTTCTTCAAATCTTGGAAAAACTAAAATGTTCCTTGAGGTTGTAACCATTTCATTCCTTATTCTCGGGAAAAGACATATGGGTGATTTTTTCTTTATCGGCAAGGCACTTTTAATAGGGACAATGCTAATTGCCATATTTTCGGCAGTTGAGTATCTTATAAAATCCTGGAAAGTTGTTACTACGAATATAAATTGAAAGTTCCAAGGATCAAAGAATAAAGATTGCAATTTTAAATCCCAATAACTTGACAATAGGTTAAAAAATCTTTATAAATAAGATTTATGAATCGAAGAAGGGTTATCGATATAATTATAGGTGGTGGGTTCCTTACTGTGCTGGCTTCGGTTATTTACCCTATTATCAGATTTGTATTCCCTCCAAAAAAACCTGAGGCATCGCAGATGCAGGTTAGGGTTGGAAAAGTTGATGATATACCTCTGAATTCAGGAAAAAATTTTTAGGTTGGGGACAAGACCGGGAATAATTGTAAGAAAGAGGGACGGAAGTTTTATCGCTTTATCTGCTACCTGTACCCATCTCGGATGTATTGTTCAGTATAGGGCAGATCTGGAGCATATATGGTGTGCCTGCCACAATGGACATTTTGATCTTTCTGGAAAGGTTTTGTCTGGTCCACCCCCATCTCCACTTCAAGAGTTTAAGGTAAAAATTATAGGAAATGAGATTTATGTGGTGAAGGAATAAGATGAAAAAGGTAAAAGATCTAATATATGGTTGGTTTGGCGAAAGGATTCCTCTGAAAGAACTTATAGATTTTATTAGCAAGAAAGGAGTTCCTGTTCACCCTTACTTTTACTTTTATTTCTTGGGTGGAATCTGTCTCTTCCTTTATATAACTCAGGTGATAACTGGAATCCTTTTGCTCCTTTATTACAAGCCCACAATGGAATCTGCATACGAAAGTGTCCATTACATAGTTGCCCATGTTCCTTTTGGCTGGTTGATAAGATCAATTCATAGCTGGTCTGCAAATCTCCTTATCGGTGCGTTATTCCTTCATATGTTCTCAACATTCTTTTTAAAAGCTTACAGACCGCCAAGAGAACTAACATGGATGACAGGTGTTATTCTTCTTTTTATATTTCTTACCTTTGGATTTAGTGGATACCTTCTTCCATGGAATGAGCTTGCGTTTTTTGCAACAAAAGTGGGGACAGAGATTGCGGGTGCTCTTCCTTTAATAGGTCCTCCCTTAAAAACATTTCTCAGAGGGGGTGAGGAAGTTTCAGGAGCTACCCTCACAAGATTTTTCGGGCTTCATGTTGCCATTCTCCCTGGAATTACCTTTATCATTCTTGGAATTCATCTCCTTTTAATTCAGATTCATGGAATGTCAGTTCCTATTGGCTTGAATGAAAAGGAGTTAAAAAGGGAGCCATTTTTTCCTGATTTTTTATTAAAGGATTTTATGGTATGGCTTGGTATTATTATAATTCTTCTATTTTTGTCAGTTTTCTTTCCATGGCCCATTGGCGACAAAGCTGATCCCTTTGCTCCCGCACCTGCTGGAATAAAGCCCGAGTGGTATTTTACATTCATGTTTTTAACATTGAAATTCATCCCTCAGAAAGTCATATTCATAGAAGGTGAGGTTCTTGGGGTACTGGTTTTCTTTTTTGCGGGGATTTTCTGGATGTTTGTTCCATTCCTTGATATCTGGTCAGCCAAAGAAAAAAGGAATAGCCTTTTTACATGGATAGGTATTGTATCACTTGTTTATATTGTATCTATGACACTTTTAACTTACATTTTGCCAGGAAAATGAAAAAATTACTAATATACTTTCTACTTATTTTTATACCTCAGATTTCTAATGCAAAGAGAGATAGTTGTTTTGAATGTCACACGGGACTTGAAGACAAGTTAAAGAAGCCTGTTGATTTGATGAAAAACGATATTCATTATCAGTTCGAGATAAGTTGTTCTGATTGCCATGGCGGAGATCCTTTAATATTTGATGAAAGAGCTATGGATAAAAAGTATGGATTCATTGGTGTTCCCAAAAAAAAGAGTATTGTGGAGCTATGTTCGAGATGCCACAGCAACCCTGAATACATAAGAAAATTTAATCCAGGAATTAGAGTTGACCAGTTAGAACTTTACAAGACAAGTAAACATGGTATCCTGTTGGAAAGGGGGGATGAGAAGGTTGCGGTATGTTCGGATTGTCACTCTTCCCATGGAATTCTTCCCTCTATTGATTCTCGCTCAACAATTTTCCCTCAGAGGGTTCCTGAAACATGTGGAAAGTGTCATGATGACAAAGAATATATGAAAGATTACGGAATACCCACAGACCAGTTTGAAAAATTTTCAGCAAGTGTGCATGGAGAAGCTTTGAAGAGGGGAGAGCTTTCAGCGCCCGCTTGTAATGACTGCCATGGAAATCATGGTGCCCTCCCCCCAGGAGTTGAGAATATTGCCTATGTTTGCAGACAGTGTCATTCTTCACCCGCAGAGTTATTTCTAAAGAGTGCCCATAAAGTTGCTTTTGACGAAATCAAAATTTCAGAATGCGAGGCATGTCATGGAAATCACGGAATAGAAAAACCAACGGATGAAATGCTAAATCCTGAAAAAGGTGTCTGCTCATCCTGCCATGAAAAAAATTCAACAGGCTTAAATACATCAGAAAAAATTTATCATGAAATTACCAGGTTAAAGAAAAAGATTGGGGATGCAGAAGAAATATTAAATAAAGTCTATAAGATGGGAGTTGAAGTAAGCGAAACATTTCTTGTTTTAGAAGATGCAAAATCTTCATTAACCTTCGCAAGAAATCTTGTTCATTCGCTTGATTTAGAAAAGATTAAGGAAGTTTTATATGAAGGTTTTAAGACTGCTGAAAAAGCTTTTGAGGAGGGAAAAAGGGGAGAAAAAGAAGCAAGGACAAGAAGAAAAGGTTTTGCATTCTCCATTATATTTTTTGTCATTTTGATTTTAGCTCTTTATCTTAAACTGAGGTTGAGAGAGAAAGAAAAGAAATTGTGAGTTTGGAGCTCACCTCTAACAATTATATTGGCTGAAAAACATTGGTTATTTTCCGAATTCGAATTTTTTCTCCCTTATTAATTTCACACATGCGTCCACAACATCAGGATCGTAAAGTATTCCCCTTAATTGGGATATCTCCTGAATTGCTTTTTCTAAGCCGTATCCCGTTCTGTAGGGTCTGTGGAAGGTTATTGCCTCTACAACATCAGCCACTGAAAGGATCCTTGCTTCCATTAGAATTTCATTGCCTTTTAACCTCTGAGGATAGCCTGAACCATCGATTCTCTCATGATGCTGGAGAACAACTGGAGCAATATCCCATGGGAAATCTATGGTTTTCAGAATCTCATATCCATGATATGTGTGGAGTTTTATAAAAGCAAATTCTTCATCAGTCAATTTTCCTGGCTTTACAAGTATTTCCGAGGGGATAAACATTTTTCCAATATCATGAATGAGGGCGGTCATCCTTATCTCTTCAATCTTTTCCTCTGAAAAGCCGAGCTCTCTTCCTATGGCTGATGCAAGTTTTGCAACATTTCTCTCATGTCCCGCAGTGTAAGGGTCTTTTGTTTCAACCATTTTTACCATTGCGTTTATAACACTTTCCACTATCTTCTTTAATTTCTCATAGCTCATTTTAAGATTTTCCTCCGCAATCTTTCTTTTAGTTTTGTATTTCCCTTTACATCGATAATCTCAATTTCCATGGAGTTTTCGCCTTTTTCATCTATTGTTTTCCCAATCCTTTCATTAATCTCCTTTATTTTAATCATGAAAAATAAGAAATTTTAACAGAGGGAAGAAAAAAGTCAAGTCTGCTTAATGCTTCTCATTTTGAACTTAAGAGGATACTCATCCTCTCCTTCTGAGGCAAACAGCTATCAAGTTCCCTAACAATTTTTAAATTTGAAGATTTGAGAACCTCAACCTTTTCTTTCTTAATTTTTATTAGATTTAGAGTTTCTTCAGAAAATAGGAAAACCGATATGAGAATAAAAAAATAGCAACCAAAAAAGCTATTTTTCTTAAATGCAAAAAATAATTGGCAAAACAACAACCTAAGTGTCAAAGGATATATACCCTTTCCAATTTCTATTCAACGAAAATCTTTAGCTTTCTTGTTAAACACCAATTCAAAAAAATTGAATTTTGTTGGTAAATTGATATAATTTTTCTATGAGCAATAAAAATTACTTAATCAATTTTTTCAAAAAGTTAAAAGAGAGATTGATTTTAGTGTTATTTTTTATTTTTTTTGCTTCTTTAATCAGCGGAAACGAGAACTGTTTGAGTTGCCATGGAAGTAAAGAAATATTGCCCATAGAATGAGGTATAGAATAAAGAAAAATTAGGGAGAAAATGAGAGTTAAATCTTTTAACCTGCTAATCATATCTTTTCTTTCTATCTCAATCAGTGTTTTTTCTCAGGAAGATTCAGACTGTCTTGTTTGCCATGGAGATGAAAGTATCAAAACTCCGGAAAGAGCATCACTTTTTATAGAGGAGTCGAGTTTCTCTATCTCGATTCATGGGAAAGCGGGGATAAGTTGTGTTGACTGCCATAAAGATTTAAAGGATTTCAACGATTTCCCCCACCCTGAAAGATTGGAAAAGGTTTCATGCTCTGATTGCCATTCAGATATTAATGAGAAAATGAAGAGCGGTATCCACTGGGGAAAAGTTGAATGCAAAAATTGCCATGGCTCACATTATATTTACGAAAAGGAAAATCCCGCATCTTCCATTTATCCCCTTAATATTCCAAGGGTTTGTGAAGAGTGTCATTTGAAAAAAATTAAGGTAAAAAAGGGTTTTGAATTTATAAAACTTTATGATGATTCCGTTCATGGAAGAGCTCTTACAAAATCAGGACTTATATATTCAGCTACATGTGTTTCCTGCCATGGCTCACACGATATAAAGTGGAAAAAATTGAGTTGCTCAACGATGACTTTGAAATAGAAAGAATGAATCTTGCAGAGAGAATTCAACATATTGTTTTAATGATTTCTTTTTTGATTTTGATAATAACAGGTTTCCCTTTGCTCTTCTTTGAGTGGAAATTCTGGAGGGTGGTTTTCGGTTCACCTGTTGCTTTTTATATAAGAGGTTTATTGCACAGAATTTCTGCAGTTATGCTGATAGGCCTTTCCATATTTCATATTTTTTATGTAATTTTTTCAAAGGATGGAAGGGATTTTTTCAGGGCAATGATTCCAAAGGGGAAGGATGTAAGAGATGCCTTTGAGACATTCATGCATTACTTTGGTTTTACAAGATATTTAAATAGAAGGGGAATTTTCACAAAATTCTTTGAAAAAAATCCATACTGGCTTTTCAATGAGCTCCCTAAATATGATAGATACGATTTCAGACAAAAATTTGAATACTGGGCAGTTATCTGGGGTTCATTTGTAATGATTCTAACTGGTTTAGCAATGTGGTTTGTAGAATTTACAATTTCTATCTTTCCTTTGTGGGTTTACGATGTGTGTAGAATAATCCATTCCTATGAGGCTATACTTGCCTTTCTTGCAATAATTATCTGGCACATGTATAATGTTCACCTCAATCCTGAAGCTTTTCCCATGAGTAAAATATGGCTAACGGGAAAAATAACAATAAAGGAGCTAAGGGAAAGGCATCCATTGGAATATGCGAGATTGATAGAAAAAATAAAAAAGGGGGATTAAATGGAGGAAATTCTATCTGAAATAATTCAGAAAACAGAATCTAAGATTCTTCTCATTGTCCTTGATGGTGTTGGAGGATTACCGAAAGATGGAAAGACAGAGCTTGAATCAGCAAATACACCAAATTTGGATGAGCTTTCAAAGAAATCTGCCTGTGGTCTTACAATTCCTGTTCTTCGTGGCATAACTCCCGGAAGTGGTCCCGCCCATCTTGCTCTTTTTGGATATGACCCTATAAAGTATCAGATTAAAAGAGGTATTCTCGAAGCATGTGGTCTCGGTATAGAGCTCGAAAAGGGAGATGTTGCTGTTAGAGGGAATTTTGCAACCTTGAAGGAAGGAAAGATTGTTGACAGAAGAGCGGGAAGAATTCCATCTGAAGAATGTAAAAGGGTGTGCGAAAAAATAAATTCTGAAATAAAGCCAATTTCAGGAATACAATTAATCCTTTATCCTGGTGAGGAGCACAGATTTGCCCTTATAATGAGAGGAGAGGGATTGTCCGATGAAATTGAGGATGCTGACCCTCAAAAGGATGGACTCCCTCCAAAAAAAGCAAAACCTCTCTCTGAAAATGCCAGATTCACAGCAGATGTTGCCAATACTTTCATTGAAAGAGTAAATGAAATCCTTAAAGATTCATTCCCTGCAAATACAGTTCTATTAAGAGGATTTTCAAAATATCCCTCAATTCCCTCCATGAGAGATCTGTATCTTTTGACTCCAGTAGCTATAGCCCATTATCCAATGTATAAAGGTCTTGCTAAGATTGTAGGGATGGATGTTATCGATGTTGGACCTTCTATGAACGAACTTTTCAAAGCTTTAAAAGAGAGTTTCCATAAATATGATTTTTTCTATCTTCATATCAAAAAAACTGATTCTTACGGTGAGGATGGGAATTTTGAAAGTAAAATCAAGATAATAGAAGAATTTGATTCAATTCTTCCTGAGATTATAGCTTTAAACCCTGATGTTCTCGTGATAACATCAGACCATTCAACACCATCTTTGCTCAAAGCTCATTCATGGCATCCGAATCCTTTCCTTCTTTATTCAAAATGGGAAAGATACGGAAGCTCGGAAAGATTCACAGAAAAGGAATGCAGAAAAGGTTCTTTGGGAATTTTTTATGCCAAAGATGCAATTTTACTTATGCTTGCAAATGCGTTAAAATTAAAAAAGTTTGGAGCATAAAATGAAAGAATATTTAAGAATTCAAAAGTTAAAAAGCAAATTGAAAATCCTGCTAAATTTTCTTACTCTTTTTATTTTTTTAATCCCTTCTTTTCTCTTTGCTCAGAAAGATTTGAAAGTAGATGAGATTATAGAGAGATCAATTTCTGCTCAAGGTGGAAAAGAACTTTTGCAATCCATCACCAGCAGTGTTATGGAAGCAGACATCACAATTTATACGGGGAGCAATGTTGTGAATGGGAAAAGGATCACTTATATTGAATACAATCCTCTTAGAATGAGAATAGAAGATAAAGTAAACTCTTTCAGCACTGTGACTGTTTACGATGGACAGAGAGGATGGATGGAACAAGGTGGAAAGATTCAGGAGCTTCCAGAGGAGTGGATTTCATACCTTAAAAATTCTGAAAAGAGATTGAATATGCTTCTCGATTACAAGAAAAAGGAGATAAAGGCAGAGATAGTAGGTGTGAAGGAAGTTGGAGAGAGAAATGCTTATGCGGTAAAGCTAACTGAAAAAGAAGGGGAGTGGATGATATTCTACTTCGATGAGGAAAATTTTATACCTTTAAAGCAGGAATTTAACTCTATCAATCCTGAAACAGGAGCGGTATCAAAAACAGAGATTTTACTTGATAATTATTCAAAAATTTTAGATGTTTTGGCTCCAATGAAGGTATCGGTATTGAGAGATGGACAAAAAGTAATGGAAATAAACTTTAAGAATATTCAGTTCAATGTTCCCATTGAAAGCTCATTATTTCAAAAGGGGAAAATTTAGTCCTGTGTTCTGATATGGAGTCTTTGTTTTACATAATTTTATCTACCTTTTTAGTTAGCCTTATTTCCTTTTCTGGAATCTTATTTATAAACCTTAATAAAAGATATTTTGACAGAATTATTTCCTTTTTTGTCGCTCTTTCAATAGGAACCCTTCTCGGAGGCGCTTTTTTTCACTTAATTCCAGAATCAATAGAGGATTTGCAATCCTCTGAGCTTTCAATGGGTCTTGTAATAGGCGGAATATTCCTTTTCTTTTTAATGGAAAGGATAATTAGATGGAGACACTGCCATGATGGAAAATGCTCTGTTCACGCCTTTGCTTATTTAAATCTTCTGGGAGATGGGCTTCACAACTTTGTGGATGGAATAGCCATTGCATCAGCCTATATCATTGATTACAATCTTGGAATTGCAACAACAACTGCTGTGTTTTTGCATGAGCTTCCACAGGAGATTGGAGATTTCGGGGTTCTTCTCTACGCAGGATTCACTAAAAATAAAGCTCTTTTCTTTAATTTTATTTCAGCTTTAACTGCAATTTTTGGTGGAGGGAGCACATTCTTTTTTGCAAAGGTAGTGAAGAATTTTGTTCCTTTAGTTCCTCCCATTATAGCAGGTGGATTCCTTTACATAGCTCTATCTGACCTTATACCTGAATTCCACAAAAAAGGAAGAATCGGAGAATTCACATTTAATTTTCTCATAACTTTGAGCGGTGTATTTATAATGATTCTTTTAAAATATTTATCTGACTGAATTAGAAAACAATTTTTGAAAAACCTTACTATTCAAAGAGGAGGTGAAAATGGTTAAGTATATTTTACCAGCAAGTTTATTTATAACATGTCTTCTTGCAGGAATATTAATTGAGAAAATAATTTTTAAAAAACTTAAGAAGTTTGCAAAGAAAACAAAGTGGAGGGGTGGTGAAATCATTGTCCAATCTCTCCACCGCTGGATCATCTTCTGGTTCTTCCTTGCGGGTGTTTACGGAGCTTTATCTAATCTTCCTATAAATCAATCCCTCCAAAAACTGATTTACAAAATCATACTTGTTTTGGCAGGCCTCTCAGTTACATTTATTTTGGCAAAATTATCGGGTAATTCCGTTTCCTTATTTGGAGAGAAGATCAAAGATGTGTTCCCCGCTACAAGTCTTCTTTCAAATATAACAAAAATTTTCGTGCTCAGCATTGGTATATTAGTAATACTTCAATCTCTTGGAATTTCAATTTCACCGGTTCTTGCAGGGTTAGGAATTGGAGGACTCGCTGTTGCCTTAGCTCTTCAGGAACCCCTTTCCAATCTTTTTTCGGGTTTCAATATAATAGTAGCAAAACAGATAAGAATTGGTGATTATATAAAACTTGAAACTGGAGAAGAGGGTTATGTAGAGGATATAACCTGGCGTAACACAACTTTAAGGGAACTTTCTAATAATTTGCTCATTATTCCCAACTCAAAATTGTCTCAGGCAATTGTTACAAATTTCCATTTACCCTCGAAAGATTTAGCAGTAATTGTCCAGGTTGGAGTGAGTTATGACAGTGATCTGGAAAAAGTGGAGAAGATAACTGTTGAAGTGGCAAAGGAATTGATGCAAGATGTTAAAGGAGGGGTTCCCGAGTTTGAACCATTTATTCGTTATCATACCTTCAATGAATTCAGCATAAATTTTTCTGTAATAATGAGGGCAAGGGAGTTTGTTGACCAATATTTAATAAAGCACGAATTTATAAAAAGACTGCATAAAAGATATAGAGAGGAAGGAATAGTAATCCCCTTCCCAACCCGAACAGTTTATATGTTCAAAAATCTGTCCCGCTGATGCAATTTCATTTCCAAGTCTCGCTGAATTGAGGGAACATATAAAAAAATTAAGGGAAAAACAAGAGTGATAGAAATGGGGTTATTAGTTCTTTGCTTTCTGATATTAGATTGAGTTAATTCAAATTCTATTATAGAAACAAAATTTTTGAAAAGCCTCAGCCAGAGCCATTAAAAGGTGGATTTGGTAGGAATTTTCCAAGGAGTGTCTTTTAATTTAAACTTTCGGATTTGCATAGCAGTAAAGGCAGGCATGGGGGCAACTCTGGACATAACTTCCTATTTCAACCGAATAGTTACAGCCACAGTCCTTCCTCTGTCCAGGGTCTTTTTTTATTTCAACTTTCCACCCCTTGGGATGAATCCTATTGAGAAGCTCGCCATCTATACATGATGCTTTCTTTGCACCAAATTCGAGGGTTTCGGGATTACAGCAGTTTAAAAGTTCAAGCCCGAATTTTTCTACTCTCTCGTATAGTCTTTGCACTATCTCCCTTTTCTTTCCTATTTCAAGATCTATCCATTCAATTCCAGCTTTTTCAGCTCTTCTAACACATTTTGGGTAAATACTCATAAAGCTGAATATTATTCTTTTAACCCCTGACTTTTCTGTAGCCTTCACAACCTCATTGAAATAATATAGATTGCTTTCCAAATTTCCATCTTTCTTCCAATAAATTATCGGATCAAATCTAATCGCAACCCTCTCAGGATTCCCAGCTATTTTGACCAGATCATCTATTTGGGAAATTGCAATCTCTGGCTTAGGAACAAGTGGTTCGAGGAATGTTCCACCCAATCCAGTGATTGTAAAAAGAAAGTAAAGTTGAGAGTATTCTGAGAGAATTTCTTTTAAATCATATTTGTTAGATACTATATTTGAAAAATCTTTGCTCCAAAGGACAATGGTGTGGACATTATCAGGAGAAAGGTCAACCTCATACTTCCCTTTGAAAGTTCCAATTACAACCGCTTTCCTTTTTTTTAATGCTTCAGAAAGATAAACTGGAAAATGGGCTATAAGATCAGTCCTTCGAGAGGCACTTATAATCCTTGACATTAACCTGTGCTCCATGTATGATTTTAACCTCTCTTTGAATCCAATGGCAATATTAAAAGGTATAGGAATTTCAAAATTTTTTGGAGAAAAAGAAGTTGTTAAAGGTATAGATATCGAAGTTAAAAGTGGAGAGATTGTGGCTCTTGTTGGAAGAAATGGAGCGGGAAAGACAACTACTTTTTTAATAATTGCAGGTCTTTTAAGACCAAGCAAAGGAAAGATTTTCCTCGATTCAGAAGATATAACCCATCTTCCCTCCCATGAAAAATCTTTAAGGGGGATTGTTTATCTTCCACAGGAACACTCAGTTTTTCTTGGAGCATCTGTCGAGGAAAATATTTCTCTTATTCTTGAGCTCAGAAAAATTCCAAAAAAGAAAATAAAGGAAATTAGCAGAATTCTTCTTGAGAACCTCGGTCTTTCTCATCTGTCTCATCAACCTTCTTACACTCTTTCAGGAGGGGAGAAAAGGAGACTCGAGATTGCAAGAGCCCTCGCAATAAATCCTAAGTTTCTATTGATGGACGAGCCTTTTTCAGGCGTTGACCCCCTTACTGTTGCGGAGCTTCAAAAGATTTCGTTGAATCTAAAAGAAAGGGGGATTGGAGTTGTAATATCTGATCATAATGTTAGGGATACATTTGAAATTTCTGATAGAGCATATGTAATTCATGAAGGGATCGTTCTTGTTGAAGGAACTCCCATTGAAGTTTCATCCAATGAGCTCGCGAGAAAATACTTTCTCGGAAAAGATTTTATTTTTGGAGAGGAGAGGGTTGAGATTTAAAATTTTTGTTCATCTTCCTTTTCATGTTTTCTATAAATATTCTGAAAGGCTTTCTCATTCGGGATATGGTCCTGAAATCTATTTTAATTCAAAAACAATTGAAAGTGATGAAGAGGAGATTGAAAGGGTTTCAAATTTTCTTCGGAAAAACTCTATTCCCTGCACAATGCATGCTCCCTATCTTGATCTTTCGCCCGGTGCCATTGAGGAAAGTCTTAGAAAAATCACCCTTAATAAATTCCTCAAAGCAGTTTCAGTAGCAAATATTCTTAAACCCATCTCAGTGGTTTTCCATCACAACTGGGATCACTGGAGATATGAAGATGATGTTGAAAAGTGGCTGGAAAATGCCAAAGAAACTTTTATACAAGTTTTTGATAAGCTTAATTCAGAAATTTTTCTGCTCTTGGAAAATGTCTACGACCAGAATCCGGAGATTTTACTGAGACTGAAGGAGAAATTTGATTCACAAAGAATTGGATTCTGTTTTGATGTGGGGCACTTTCTAAATTTCTCAACAATTTCTCTTAGAGAATGGCTTGACCAGATTAAAAAATTTTTAGTGGAAATTCATCTCCATGACAATATGGGGAAAAGGGATGAGCATCTTGCAATAGGAGATGGAAGATTTCCTTTTCACGAACTTTTTTCCTATCTTAAGGAGAATCGACTTTTCCCTATTCTTACCATCGAAGCCCACTCCCTTGAGAATCTTTTAAAAGGAGAAAAAAAATTAAAAGAAATTTTGAAAGATGTCTATGGAAATTCTTTCTGATTATAACAGATTGGAAATTGTAAAATTAGAAAAACAAAAAATAAAATTTTGTATTTAAAGGTTCGCAAAATAGAGATGGTCAATTATTTGAATTCTTCTTTTAGTTAAAGTAAAATTTTTTTGAAATTTGAGGAGGTAGAAAATGAGTGTGCCGAGAGAAGCTCACACTTTCCAGCTGGTGACCTTACAGGTGGTG
>CAZYPR010000047.1:0-20073 GCA_964649495.1 uncultured Clostridia bacterium
CAATACTTGCGGAGGCTCAATTTTCAAGCCTTCCCAAGTTATTGAACACTCTCTCAAGAGCAAGGAGGTAAAACATGAGAGAATTAAAGTTAAGAAGTGTCGATGTCGTTAAACTTGCTCTTGTCTTAGCTGTTTTCTATCTTATCATTTCCTTTATAGTCTTTCTTCTGATATTTCTTGTGGGAAGCGCTTTCGTCCCAGAGGGAAAGATAGGTCTTCCATTGGCAGGTCTTGGATTCCTTGTGGTTATTGTTGGACCTATTCTGTATTCAATAGTTGCTTTTATTGTCACTCTAATTTTGGGGCTTTTCCTCAATCTCTCCCTTTCAATTTCAGGGGGGCTTCCGCTGAAATTTGAGGAGTGATCAACTTACAACTTTTTCCATTAGAGCAAGTATGTGGGCTCCCACACAAATAGGAAGATAATTTAGAGAATAGCCACCTTCAAGAAAGCTTAAAATTCTTCCATTAGAGAATTTCTTTGCCCATTCCATTACAATCTTTGTCATTTCGTAAAAACAAGCTTCTGAAACAAGCATGCCTCCGAGGGGATCGCTCATGTGGCAGTCAAATCCAGCAGATATAAGAATGAATTGAGGTTTAAAATTTTCTACCACTGGTCTGAGGATTTCTCTGAAAATAGCAAGGTAAACTCTATCGTCAGCTCCCGCTTCAAGGGGCATATTTAGCGTGAACCCTTCTCCTTTTCCAACCCCCTTCTCTTCCCCTTTTCCTGTCATCGGATAATGGGGGTACTGATGAATGCTGAAATAAAAGACAGAATTATCTTCTTCAAATATTTGTTGTGTGCCATTTCCATGGTGAACATCCCAGTCAATTATTAAAATCCTTTGGAGTCCGTATTTTTTCTGAAGATATCTTGCTGTAATAGCAACATTGTTGAAAATGCAGAACCCCATCCCTTTTTCAACTTCTGCATGATGTCCTGGAGGTCTTACAGCACAGAAAGCATTTTCTATTTTCCCTTCCATTATTAAGTCAGAACCTGTAAGACCCGCTCCTACTGAAAGGAGAGCGGAATTGAAGGATTCTCTTGAAAGAACTGTATCGGGATCGAGATTTCCTCCTCCTTTTTCACAAATTTTTATTACCTTTTGAATGTAATTGATACTGTGAACATATTTAATATCTTGAATTGAAGCATGCCTTGGCTCAAAAAATAAAAGCTCTTTAAATTGTGGATCATTTCTGAGATATCCAATTATTTTTTTCAATCTTTCAGGAGATTCAGGATGCCCATAACCAGTATCATGATGGAGGAAGTGGTCGGAATAAATTATTCCTGTTTTCATTTTTCTTTTCTATCATTTTCAATCAGGATTTTCAATCCTTCTACTGCAACCGCAATAGCTTTTTCAACTCCTATTTTCAAAGCCTCTTTTGAAATCTCTTCCCTTTCATCTCTTCTGTTTATAACCCCTGTTACAGCTCCACACCTTAGACCAAAAACATTACAAATTGTGAGAAGGGTTGCTGTCTCCATTTCATAATTCAGGCATTTGAGCCTCTCCCATTCCTCTTTACTACCCCGCAATCTTCTTATCACATAACCTGTGAAGGAATCATATCTTTCCTGTCCTGGATAGAATGTATCTGAGGAGACGGTAATTCCTACATGGAATGCATTCCCACCACTTCTATTTCTTCCATCTTTAAGACCGAGGGAGATGGCACCTCTAACAAGGGCATGAATCACCTCATAATTTGCAGATGCTGGATACTCAATGGGAGCATAATGGGAGGATGCACCATCAAGCCGAACAGAGGCAGAAGTTATGACAACATCTCCAATTCCAATATAGGGTTGTATTGCTCCTGTTGTCCCAACCCTTATCATTGTTTTTAATCCGAGCATAGCAAGTTCCTCAATAGCAATTGAAGTGGATGGACCTCCAATCCCTGTTGAAACCACTAAGACTTTTTCTCCTTCTATCTCTGTTAGATAAGAGCAAAATTCCCTCTTCCATGCAAGTCTTTTTGAAAATGTTTTGAACCTTTCAGAAATATAATTGGAAATTTTCTCTGTTCTGAAGGGATCACCAGGAAGAATAGCATATTCAGCCCCTTCAATTATTTTTCTGTCGATGTCAAGATGATAAACTTTCTTCATACAATCTTATTTTACTAAATAAAGATTTCAAGGCAAAAATTTTAGAGGAACTTTTTTCTTTAAAAAATCGTTCTTATTATATAGAATTTTTCGAGGAGAAAGGAAAATGAAGAGAATAAGCTTGACAATCATGTCGATATTTTTACTCTTTTTAACAATTTATTCTTCAGAAAATTTGAAGATTCCAAAAATTTCCAATCCTCCAAAAATCAATGGTATTATCCAAGAGAATTCTGAATGGAGTGAAGCATTGAAAATTGTGGATTTTTTTCAGTTTACTCCAAAGGAGAAAGGAGTTCCATCAGAAAAAACAATCCTTTACATAGGGTATGACAGAGAGAATCTTTATATGGCTTTTAAATGTTTTGATTCAGAACCGGGTAAAATAAGAGCAACCTTGACCAAGAGAGATCAGATTTTTTCCGATGACTGGATTCTTATATTCATCGATACTTTCAACGAAAAAAGAAGGGCATTTACTTTCTTTTTGAACCCTTTTGGTATTCAGATGGATGGAATAAGAATTGAGGAGGGAGGAAGTGATAATATAGACCCTTCCTGGGATACAGTTTTTTACTCCAATGGAAGGATTACCAGTGAAGGATATGAAGTTGAGATAAGTATACCATTTAAAAGTATTCGCTTTCCAAATAAGGATGAACATCGTTGGGGGTTAATTGTGGGAAGGAATATACCGAGAAAATCTGAGCTTATCTCTTATCCAGCAATTTCAAGGGATATCCCTTCCCTTCTAAATCAGGCAGTGGAGATTGTAATTGAGGGAGAAATTGAAAGGGGAAGAAATATTGAAATTATGCCTTTTTTCACATCAATAAAAAGGGAGGGAGAGAAACTTGACCCAGAGGCAGGAGTAAACTTCAAATACGGACTTAGCTCCAATATGATTTTGGATTTTACATTTAATCCTGATTTTAGCCACATTGAGGCTGACGCCCCCCAGATTGATGTAAATCAGAGATACGCTCTTTACTGGCCTGAAAAGAGACCTTTCTTTCTTGAGGGATACGAGATTTTCAATCATCCTTCCATTGAAATTGTTTACACAAGAAGAATAATAGATCCTCGCTGGGGTGGGAAGATAACAGGAAAGGCTGGAAGATTCACAATAGGTTATATGTCAGCAATGGATAGCAAACCTACAGAGTCTCTCTGGGAGATTACCGATGCAAAAGAAGGTAAAGAAAAGGCTTTCTTTAACATTTTCCGATTAAAAATGGATTTATACAAGGAATCCTATCTCGGCTTAACATTCACAGATAAAGAAATTGATGGCTCATTCAATAGAGTTTTTGGAGTTGATGGACAGTTAAAATTCAAAAAGAACTTTTATTTTGTTTATCAGGGAGTCCTTTCAAAGACATCCCTTGTTGATGGAAAAGGTGATTACAAACCCGCATACTACTTCAATTCCTTTTACAACTCAAGATATGTTTCAGCGGGAATTTTTTATCAGGGAATCCATCCCGAATTTGAAGCCCTTGCTGGATTTGTGAACAGAAATGATTATCAGAAGGGGGGTGGATGGCTTAGATTTTCAGTTTACCCCCAGAAAAAATTTCTAAATGAAGCTTCTTTTTCCGTAAACTATCAAAAATATTACGATTACAAAAGGAAGTTTCCCATTGAAGATTCTTTTAGAACCCACTTAAATTTTAAAATAGATGATTTTAACAGAGTGAGTCTTTACTTCATAAATTCAATGGAGAGATATCAAGATATTGATTTTAGAAAGAATTATGGAGGTTTTGAGCTCTCCAGCTATCTATTGAAATGGGTTGATATTGAAGGAGGGTTGAGATTTGGAGAGGGGATTCTTTATGACCCTGAAAATCCATACCTTGGATGGAATTTAATGAGTTATATCTGGACTCAGTTCAAACCAATGGAGAGAATCCGTCTTGGAATCTCATATCAAAAATATGAATTCAGGAAAGAGAGAGGAGGAGATGTTGTTATCGATTACAATGTGGGGAGAGGAAGGATAGAGTATCAGCTTCATAAAAATCTTTCAACTCGATTAATTCTTGACTATAATCACTACAAAAAAGAGATTTACGGAAGTTTTCTTCTGAGCTGGATATTAAAACCTGGAATTGTTTTCTTTGCAGGATATGACTCAAATTATGAAAAGATAAAAGGAGCTTTTAGAAAATCATCAAGCAATATATTTTTAAAGTTCTCTTACTGGTGGAGAATATAAATATTCATTAAAAAAAGCTGATTTTCAAGTTTTTCTTGAGAAAATTCAATTAATATGATAATCTTATCCCATGAAAAAGACAAGGCTTAATAGAATTTTTAAAAGAATGAATGCAAAAATGATAGATTTTTTTGGGTGGGAGCTTCCTGTGGAGTTTAGTGGAATTATATCCGAACATCTTGCAGTAAGGGAAAGGATTGGAATATTCGATGTTAGTCATATGGGTGAAATAAGAATAAGAGGAAAGGATGCTCTGAAGTTCCTTCGATTTATAACATCCAATGATCCTGCTAAACTTGTTCCTGGGAAAATTCAGTATTCCGCTCTAACAACTCCTAAAGGGACACCTGTTGATGATTTGCTTGTTTACAGAATTTCTGAGGATGAGTTCTTTTTAGTAGTTAATGCTTCCAACACAGAAAAAGATTACAAATGGATATTGAATCACTCAAGGGGATTTGATGTTGATGTCAAAAATGAGAGCGATGATTGGACACAACTTGCAATCCAGGGACCTTTTTCCTATAAAGTCGTATCTCCTCTCTGTGATTTTGACCTTTCAGAGATCAAGTATTACTGGTTTAAAGAGGGGTATTTCGCAGGAGAAAAGGCGATAGTTTCAAGGACTGGATATACAGGAGAAGATGGATTTGAAGTTTATTTTAAAGGGGATGAAGAGACTGCTGAAAAGATTTACACAAGAATAATGGAAAATGGAAAAGAATTTGGGATACTTCCGTGTGGGCTTGGAGCAAGAAACACTTTAAGGCTTGAAGCTAAAATGTGTTTATACGGAAATGACATAGATGAGGATACCACTCTTTTAGAGGCAGATCTTGGATGGATTGTTAATTTTGAAAAAGGAGATTTCATAGGAAGGGATGTATTGCTTAAACAGAAGGAGAATGGAGTGGAAAAGAAACTTATTGGTTTTGAAGTTCATGATAGAGCTCCTGCAAGGGAACATTCACCAATTTTCATAGAAGGAAAGGAGGTTTCCTTTGTCAGAAGTGGAAGTTATGCACCTTATTTGAAGAAAAATATTGGATTGGCTTACCTTCCCATTGAAAAAACAGAAATAGGGACTGAGTTTGAGATTAAGATAAGGGAGAGGTTTGTTAAAGCCAGTGTAGTTGAAACTCCATTTTATAAAAGGAAAAAATGAGAAATTTAAAGGAGGATTTTTATGTATCCACACGATTTTTACTTTACCAAAGAGCATGAATGGGTAAAGGTTGAAGGAGAAAAAGGAATTGTCGGGATTACCGATTATGCCCAGAAATCCCTTGGCGATATAGTTTATGTGGAACTTCCACCTGTTGGAAAAGTTGTGAAATTCATGGAAACAGCTGGAACTATTGAGTCTGTTAAAGCAGCCTCAGATATTTTCTCTCCTGTTACAGGAGAGGTCATTGAAGTAAATGAGAACTTGAAGGATTCTCCCGAACTTATAAACAAAGATCCCCACGGAAACGGATGGCTCTTTGTTGTTAAACTCCATGATAAAACCGAGTTAAAAAAACTCATGATTGCTTCTGAATATGAAAAGTATGTTGAGGGACTGTCAAAATGAAGAACATCTACTTTCCATCCTCTGAAAAGGATTTAAAAGAGATGCTTTCTGAGATAGGGGTTTCCTCAGAGGAGGAGCTCTTTTCATGTATTCCTGAGGAGTTCAAGCTTAAAAAGCCTCTTGACCTCCCTCCTCCCATGGACGAAATATCTCTTCTCAATTATTTTAAAGAGATTTCCAAAAAGAACAGAACAGACCTCATTCCACTTATAGGAGCGGGTTCGTACCCTCATTACATACCCTCAGTTGTTGATTATCTTTCATCAAGGGGAGAATTCCTCACCCCATACACTCCATACCAGCCAGAGTTAAGTCAGGGAACTCTTCAGATAATATTCGAATATCAAACTCTCATCTCTTCTTTAACAGGTATGGAAGTTTCAAATGCTTCCCTTTATGATGGCGCAACTGCAACAGCAGAATCAGCTCTAATGGCATGGAGAATTAAAAAGGGTGAAAAAATTCTTGTCTCATCAACTCTTCATCCATTTTGGAGAGATACTCTCAGAACATATCTCAAAAACTTTTCTATAGAAATTTTAGAAATTCCTTACAGGGAGGATGGGAAAGTAGACCTTGAAAAGGCAGAAAAACTGAAAGATGAAAGGACTTTTGCTATAATGGTTCAGTCTCCAAATTTCTTTGGGATAATTGAAAATCTTAAGGAAATATCAGATTTTGCAAAGGAGAATAAAATTTTATTCCTTGTTGGAATCTCTGAGCCCCTCTCCCTTGGTATTTTAAAACCTCCTGGAGATTTTGGAGCGGACATTGTTTTTGGAGAGGCTCAATCCTTCGGATTACCCCTTTCCTTTGGAGGACCCTATCTTGGGTTCATTTCATCAAAGATGGATTTTGTGAGACAGATGCCAGGAAGGATTGCGGGTGAGACCATTGACAGAAATGGAAAGAGAGGTTTTGTCCTTACATTATCTACAAGGGAGCAACATATAAGAAGGGAAAAGGCTACATCCAATATTTGCACAAATCAGGCATGGTGTGCTCTTAGAGCAACAATTTATCTTGAGACTCTTGGAAAGAAAGGATTGATGAATCTTGCAAAACTTAATTTTTCCAAAGCTTCCTATGCAAAGAGAAAAATTGAAAAACTAAAAGGGGTGAAAATAAGGTTCGATTCCAATACTTTTAATGAATTCTTGGTTCAGTTTGAAAAACCTTTTGGGGAGATATATAAGAGGCTTGAAAATGAAGGTTTTATTGCAGGATTTCCTGTCTCAATGTATTATAATGAGTTGAAAAATTCCACCATTTTATGTTTTACTGAAATTCATTCCAAAGAGCTTATTGATAGATTTGTGGAAAAAATTGGAGAGTTTATATGAAAGCGAAATTTTTAGCGTATGAAGAACCATTAATTTTTGAAATAAGTGATGATGGGAAATTTGCTATAAACCTGCCTGATCCCGATGTTCCTGAGGAGGATTTGCCAGATGACCTTAAAAGAGAAGATATTTTTGATTTTCCTCAGGTTTCTGAGACTGAAATTGTAAGGCATTTTACAAGGCTTTCCCAGCTAAATTATTGTGTTGATAAGGGATTTTACCCCCTTGGCTCATGCACAATGAAATATAATCCCAAGATTAATGAGAAGATTGCAGGGCTTGAAGGTTTTACTGACATTCACCCCCTTTATCCTGATGATTATGTCCAGGGTGCTCTTGAAGTTATTTATAATCTTGAAAGGTTCCTTTGTGAGATTACAGGTATGGACAGATTTACCACTCTCCCTCTTGCGGGAGCTCACGGAGAATTGACTGGAATGCTTATAATAAGAGCTTACCACATGAGTAAGGGAGAGGGGAGAAAAAAAGTTCTAATTCCTGACTCTGCCCACGGAACAAATCCCGCCTCCGCACATCTTTCAGGATGGATTGTTGAGGAGATACCTTCTAACGATTATGGGACTGTGGATGTGGAAAAGTTAAAAGAAAGAGTGGATGAGACAGTCTCAGCCTTAATGCTAACAAATCCGAACACTCTCGGAATATTCGAGAAGGATATAAAACTAATAGCTGAAATTTTACATTCCAAGGGTGCTCTTCTTTATATGGACGGCGCCAACCTAAATGCTCTTGTTGGAATAGCAAAGATTGGTGAAATGGGAGTTGATGTTGTCCACACCAATCTTCATAAGACCTTCTCAACTCCCCATGGTGGAGGTGGTCCAGGCTCAGGTCCTGTTGGAGTAAAGGAATTTCTCGAGCCATTCCTTCCTGTTCCAAGGGTAGAAAAGAATGATGGAAAATACTTCTTTAACTGGGATAAGCCAAAATCAATAGGAAGAATATGTGGATTTTATGGAAATTTTCTTGTCCTTGTAAAAGCCCTTGCTTATATTCTTTCATTGGGTTATGAGGGTTTGAGAGATACCGCAAAAAGAGCTGTTCTGAATGCTAATTACATAAGAAAAAAACTGGAAGGTTTATACCATGTTCCTTATAAGTCTCCCACCCTACATGAATTTGTTTGTTCTGACAAAAATCTTCAGGAGTTAAATGTTACAACCCTCGATGTTGCAAAGAGACTTATCGATTATGGTCTTCATCCTCCCACGATATATTTTCCTCTTATTGTCCATGGTGCTTTGATGATTGAACCTACTGAAACAGAGGGCAAAAGAGACCTCGATCTTTTTGTATCAGCAATGGTGGAAATTTACAAAGAAGCAAAGGAGAATCCTGAAGTTTTGAAAAGTGCTCCTCACATTACTCCTGTTGGAAGACTTGATGAAGTTTTGGCTGCAAAAAAACTTGTGTTAAGATGGAAGAGGAAATGAATATACAGGAAATAATTTTTAGATTGGAAAGGTTCTGGGCTGATCGTGGATTTTATATAGCTGCTCCATACGATGTGGAAGTTGGAGCGGGGACAATGGCCCCTGATACTTTTTTCAGGGTTCTTGATCCTAAACCATGGAATGTTGCCTATCTCCAACCTTCAAGAAGACCCGCTGATGGAAGATATGGGGATAACCCCCATAGAGTTGAAAAACACCATCAGTATCAGGTGATTGCAAAGCCTGCTCCTGATGATATTCAGAAAATTTATCTTGAAAGTTTGACATCTCTTGGAATAGAGCTTGAAGAGCATGATATAAGATTTGATGAGGATAACTGGGAATCTCCCACAATAGGCGCATGGGGTGTTGGATGGCAGGTTCTTCTCGATGGACTGGAGATCACCCAGTTTACTTACTTCCAGCAAGCGGGAGGGATAGAGCTTCCTCAGATTCCTGTTGAAATAACCTATGGAATTGAAAGGATAGCCATGTTCCTTCAGGGTGTAGACTCTGTCTTTGATCTTGAGTGGGCACCTGGAATAAGTTACAGAGATGTAAGATTCAGGAGCGAAAGGGAATTCTCCATCTACAATTTTGAAAGGGCTGATATAGAATCACTATTCCTCCTCTTCAACTCATACGAGAAGGAAGCAAAGAGGCTTATTGAGGAGAATCTTCTTCTTCCATGCTATGATTATTGTTTGAAATGCTCTCACATATTCAATATCATTGAGGCAAGGGGTGCTCTCTCAGTCACAGAAAGAGTTGGAATGGTAATGAGGGTTAGAGAAATTGTGCTTGAGGTTGCTAAAAAATATACCTCAGAGGTGGGAAATGACTGATTTTCTTCTTGAAATAGGAACAGAAGATATGCCCTATAATCATGTAAAGGAGGGGATTGAACAACTTTCAGCAGGTATAAAAAAATTGCTGGATGAAAAGAGAATTCAATATAGTGAAATTAGAGGGATGGGGACATCAAGAAGGCTATCCATTTATGTTAAAGATATTGGAGTTGAGGAGATCCCTGAAGAAGAGGTTATAGTTGGTCCTCCTCTTCAGATAGCTATTGACAAGGATGGTAAACCTACTCAAGCACTTCTTGGTTTTCTTAAAGCAAAGAATGCAACTTTGAGCGATGTGGAATATCTTGATACTGAAAAAGGGACTTATGTTTCCTTAAAAAGGAGAGCTTCTGCAAAGAAAACTAAGGAGATTCTTGAGGAGAGACTTCCAGA
This sequence comes from uncultured Clostridia bacterium, assembly GCA_964649495.1. Classification (GTDB taxonomy): domain Bacteria; phylum Acidobacteriota; class Aminicenantia; order JBFLYD01; family JBBIMS01; genus JBBIMS01. The sequence continues at coordinate 9,964 of CAZYPR010000047.1, forward strand.
TCTCATTCTCTCTCTTTACTTTCCAAAAACAATGAGATGGGAGGGTGGGATTAGGTTCACAAGACCAATAAGAAATCTTTTGTGCATAATTGGCGAGGAGATGGTTAATTTCTCAATAGGGAGCATTTCCTCATCCCGTTTCACTTTTGGCCACAGAATATGGGGAAAAGAGAGGATTCACATTCATTTGCCAGAAGAATATTATGAAAAATTGAAGGAAAGCTATGTAATTGTTGACCCTGAAGAGAGAAAAGAGCTTATTGTCAAAGAGATTGAGAGAATAGAAAAGGAAAAGGGAGGGAAGGCGGTAGTTAATGAAGAAATAATTGATTACTGGGTATATACAGTGGAATTCCCATTTCTCTTTTCAGGTTCATTCCGCAAAGAGCATTTAAATCTTCCTCTTGAAATTATTGGTTATGTTATTGAGAAGAATCAGAGATTTATCCCAATAAAAAATGAAGATGGCTCTTACCTTCCATATTTCATAGGTGTTGCGGACACCGCGGATGACTTAAAAGGTTATATAAAAAGAGGAGCAGAGAGAGTTATAAACGCAAGATTAATAGATGCAAGATTTTTCTGGCAGAAGGACAGGGAGATCCCGTTTGAAGTAAGATGGCAGGATCTCTCAAAAGTGATTTATCACGAAAAATTAGGGACTTATCTTGACAAGTCCCAGAGGATAACCGAGCTTTCAATATTTTTAGCCAATGAGCTTGGAGTCCATGATATAGATGCGATAAGAATGGCTTCCCAGTACTGTAAAGTCGATCTTGTGACTGAGATAGTGAAGGAATTTCCAGCTCTTCAGGGGATAATGGGAGGGCTTTATTTGAGAGAAGAAGGATATCCTGAGAATGTTTGGAAAGCTGTTTATGAGCATTATAAACCTATAACCCTTGAAGACTCTCCTCCCTCAACTATCGAAGGTGCAATTGTATCGATTGCTGACAAAATCGACCATATTGTGGGAGCTTTTGGAATAGGAATAGAATTTTCAGGTTCTTCAGACCCTTTTGCTCTTAGAAAGGCGGGTCTTGGTCTATGCAAGACTATTATCCATCACAAAATATCCACATCAATAAATAAAATTGTTGAAATTGCGATACAGATTCTTAACAATTTAATCAAAAGGGATCAAAATGAAGTGAAGGAACAGATTCTTCAATTCATTGATGAGAGATTGGAATACATATTCCACGATTGGATGGGGTTCTCCTATGACTATGTAAAAGCTGTTTTTGCTTCGGGAACTGAGAATATTTATAATCTTTATCTAAAATTAAAAGCAATAGAAAAGATAAAAGGAACAGAGTATCTAAAAGCCCTTGTTTTTGCCCACAAAAGAATTAAAAATATAATTTCGGGTCAACCATTTGCCATAACAAAAGAGGAACTTTTCATCCAGAAAGAAGAAAAAGAGTTATGGGAAATTTATAAAGAGCTTGAAAGGGATGCGAGTAATTTCTTTAAAGAAGGTAATTTCGAAGCAATACTTGAACTTCTTTTGCAGGTAGAACCTTTTGTGAGCAGGTTCTTTGATAAAGTTCTTGTAATGGTTGAAGATATGGATATTAGAAAGAATAGAATTTCCCTCCTTTCATCCATCAATACTCTTTTTCTAATGGTTGCAGACTTCTCTCAGATTGTTGTTTAAAGATAGTCTCCAAATTCCACTTCGTAACTGGAATGATGGAATATTCGGTTGCACAAACAGAAGTTTTTATTTTAAATTCCTATTTTTTGGCAATATTAAATTAAAAAATTTTGCGGGATTTAAGATAATCAGTTGTCTTTTATCAATATAACTTTTTTAGTTCTTCCTTTAAAATTGGTATTACTTCAAAAAGGTCTGCTACAATACCGTAATTGGCGATTTTAAATATTGGAGCATCAGGGTCTTTGTTGACTGCAACAATTATTTTCGAGCCTGACATACCAGCAAGATGCTGAATTGAGCCTGAGATCCCAAATGCTATGTAAAGATTAGGGGAAACAACTTTTCCTGTCTGCCCAACCTGGTGCTGGTGGTCTATCCAACCTGAGTCAACAGCAGCACGGGATGCACCAACTGCACAATTGGGCAAGATTGAGCAGAGCTCCCTCAAAAGGGCGAAATTCTCAGGCCCTCTCATCCCTCTTCCACCTGAAACTACAATATCAGCTTCTGTAACATCTATTTGAGCTCCTTCCCCCTTTTCAATACTCGTCACAACGCAACTTAAATCGCTATTTGAAATTTCAATATTTTCAATCTCTATCTTACCATTTTTAGAAACTGGTTCAACAGGAAAAATATTTGGTCTCAGAGTTATAACATACGGCTTATTTTTCATTTCTACTGTCAAAAATGCTTTACCAGCGTAAATAGGTCTTGTTAAAATAAATTTCCCATCTTCTCTGCTTAAAGATGTACAATCTGAAGCAAAAGATGAATTAAAGAAAGCAGAAATCCTTGGAGCTAAATCCTTTCCGAGGGATGAGGCAGAGAATAAAATAGCGTCAGGATTTATCTTTTTTGCAATTTCACAGACAACCTTTTTAAAAGAGGTTGTTGAATAGTTCTCAAGTAAAGGATTCTCAACGCAATGAATAATATCAGCCCAATCTTTAAGAGACTCTGCCAATCCTTTTACCCCATTCCCTGCAATAAGAGCGTGGACACCATTAGATGCCATCTTACCTGCCACAGATAGAACCTCAAAGGAACTTTTCCTTATCTTTCCCTCTCTATGCTCAATGAATACCAAAATCATCTCCTGCCTCCTTATATTACCTTTGCTTCATTTCTTAAAAGATTTACAAGCTCTTTCACCATTTCCTCAGTTGTTCCCTGTAAAATTCTTCCTGCAGGTCTTGGTGGAGGAGGTTCTATTTTCAAAATAGATATTGAAGTCCCTATGTCCATTAAGCCGAGCTCATCAAGGGTTAAGGTTTTTATCTCTTTTTTCTTTGCTGCCATAATTCCTTTCAGGGTTTCGTATCTTGGCTCATTCAATCCCTTCTGAGCAGAAAGAACAACAGGAAGGTTAAATTCAACAATTTCCGAGGCACCTTCTATCTCTCTCCATGCTCTTCCTTTCCCTCCCTCTATCTCAAGTTTTGTAACTACTGTGACTTGAGGCAAACCGAGGAGCTCAGCAACCATGGAAGGAACACCCATGTTATCATCTCCAATTGCCTGTTTACCGAAAAAGAGAATGTCAAAGGGAATGCTACTTTTTTTTATAAATTCTGCAATTATCTTTGAAATTCTCTGAGAATCGTAAATTTCACCTATTTCATCTTTTATGAGAATTGCATCATCAACACCCATAGCAAGAACTTTTCTGAGGGTTGAGATTGCCCTTTCGGGTCCAACAGTTACAGCGGTAACCTTACCTCCAAATCTCTCCTTTAATCTCAATCCCTCTTCAACAGCAAATTCATCATAGGGATTCAGGATAAAATTGATCCCTTCCTCATCGATCTTCCCGTCCTTGATAACAATCCTGGATTCAGTATCAGGAACTTGTTTTACAAATACTATTATTTCCATCTTTCCTCCATAAAAAGAATATCAGAGCTCAAATCTCTTCAGGACAAGAGAAGCATTTGTTCCACCAAAACCAAAGGAATTGTTCATTGCATATCCTATCTCCATTTTTCTTGCCTTATTGGGCACATAGTCAAGATCACACTCAGGGTCAGGAAATTCGTAATTAATTGTTGGTGGAACAATCCCCTCTTTTATTGCAAGGGCTGTAAAGATGGTCTCGACAGCTCCCGCAGCACCGAGAAGATGTCCTGTCATTGATTTTGTTGAAGATATTGCAATCTTATAAGCATGGGAACCAAAAAGTTTCTTTATTGCCATTGTCTCAACTTTGTCATTCAAGGGAGTTGATGTTCCGTGGGCGTTTATGTAATCAATCTTTTCAGGTTCTATTCCCGCATCTTCTATGGCAAGCCTCATGCATCTTATAGCTCCCTCTCCATCTGAACATGGAGCAGTGACATGGAAAGCATCTCCACTCATTCCATATCCAACAATTTCAGCATAAATATTTGCATTTCTTGAAAGGGCATGTTCCAGCTCTTCAAGAATCAGAATCCCAGAACCCTCTCCCATGACAAATCCATCCCTTTTAAGGTCAAAGGGTCTTGATGCCTTTTCAGGCTCATCATTTCTTGTAGAAAGAGCCCTTAATGCACAGAAACCTCCCAGTCCAATGGGTGTTATTGGAGCTTCTGCCCCTCCAGCAATCATAACATCTGCTTCACCCCTCTGGATTATTCTAAAAGAATCTCCAATGGAATGGGCAGATGTGGCACAGGCTGTCGCAGTTGCAGAATTTGGTCCTTTTGCCCCAAAAATTATAGAGACAAGCCCTGATGCCATATTGATTATCAGACCGGGAAGAAAATAGGGAGAAATTTTCCTTGGACCATGATTCATTATCGCATTTTGAGTTTTTTCGAGAAATGAAAGTCCACCAATTCCCGAACCAATGTAAACACCTATTCTTTCAGGATTCTCCTTTTCTATGGAAAGTTTTGAATCCTCAAATGCAAGAACAGCAGAGGCTACAGCATAATGGATAAATGGGTCGAATTTATCAACTTCTTTAGGATCAAGGAATTTTGTAGGATCAAAATTTTTCACTTCCCCTGCAATTTTAGTCCTGAAGTCAGATACATCAAATTTTGTAATCGGACCTATTCCATTTTTCCCTTCAATACAGTTTTTCCAGTTCTCTTCTTTTCCAATTCCTATTGGAGAAACTATTCCTATTCCTGTTATAACAACCCTTCTTTTGCGGAAAGGGATCATCTTATCCTTGCAATTTGTTGTAAATGTAGTCTACAGCCTTTCCCACTGTATCCAGTTTCTCAGCCTCATCATCAGGGATTGTCATTTTAAAATGGTCCTCAAGACTCATTATTAGCTCAACTGTATCAAGGGAATCAGCACCAAGATCCTGAATGAAATGAGCATCAAGGGTAACCTGTTCAGGTTTTACCTTCAATTTCTCAACTATTACATCCCTTACTTTGTTGAAAATTTGTTCTTTCTCCATTGGAACCTCCTAAAATTTTAAAATTTATATTTAAATGAGCTAAAAATCAATCGATCAACCCATGAATAGTCCACCATTTACTGAAATAACCTCTCCTGTTATGTATGATGAAGAATCTGAAAGGAGGAAAAGAACAACCTCAGCCACTTCATCTGGTCTACCAAATCTCTTCATGGGAATTATGTTAAGGAAAGCTTCCTTAACTTCCTGAGGAAGTTTCAATGTCATCTCGGTCTCAATATAACCTGGAGCAACAGCATTCACTGTTATTCCTCGAGATGCAACCTCCCTTGCAAGAGAACGGGTGAAACCGAGGAGTCCTGCCTTTGAGGCAGAGTAATTAGTCTGCCCCGCATTTCCCATCAATCCAACCACAGAAGAAATATTGACAATTCTTCCTGTTCTGTTCTTAATCATGCTTCTTAGAACAGCCTTTGTCATTAAAAAAGCACTTTTTAAATTAACATTAAGAACGAGATCCCAATCCTCTTCCCTCATTCTCATCAGAAGATTGTCCCTTGTTATTCCCGCATTGTTAACAAGATTATGAATTATCTCATATCTTTTCTCTATCTCAGAAACCACTCCTTCCACATCCTCTCTCTTTGAAATATCTGCCTTAAAAAAACTTGCTTTAAAGCCTGATTTTTTAAATTCCTCGTAAGTCTGCTTTAGTCTCTCTTCATTTAAATCAATGAGAATTATTTCAGACCCTTCCTCTCCCAGCTTCCTTGCAATCTCTTTTCCAATCCCCTGAGCAGAACCTGTAATTATACTTACTCTTCCATCAAACCTTTTCATATCCTCTCCTCATAAATGTAGGAAGATTCATTAGTTCATTTTTTATTTTTTCAGGTATTCTATTTTTGACAAAATCCCTCGCAACCCTTATCGCATTTTTTATAGCATGAGAGTCAGACCTCCCATGACCAACAACTGCAATTCCGTTAACACCAAGGAGAAGAGCTCCGCCATATGAGGAGTAATCTACATTCTTTCTGAATTTTTTAAGGGCTCTCTTCAATAAAAGATAACCAATCTTAGCCCATAGACTCTTTCCTATTTCCCTCTTCAAAAGGGAGAGAAGAATTTCCGCAGTTCCCTCTGAAACTTTAAGGGCAACATTTCCAGTGAAACCATCGCAGACTATTACATCTGCTAAACCCTTGTAAAGATCCTTACCTTCAACATTTCCTATAAAATTGAGGTTTGAATTTTTGAAAAGAGGGATACTATCCTTTATAAGCTCATTTCCTTTCTCCTCTTCCTCGCCAATGCTCATCAGGGCTATTCTTGGATTTTCAACACCCGCAAGTTTTTTCATGAACACAGATCCCATTATTGCAAACTGAAGGAGATTTATTGGCTTGCAATCAGCATTAGCACCAACATCAAGGAGTAAGGTGGAACCTTGCTGAGTCGGAATCATAACAGCGAGAGCGGGTCTTTCAATCCCTTCGATAGAACCGAGAATTGTTTTTGAAAGAGCCATAACAGCTGCGGTATTCCCCGCAGAAACCAAACCTCCCGCAACTCCTTCCTTGACAAGCTCCACAGCTTTTCTTATAGATGTTCCTGTCCTCTTTAGAATCTTCAGAATCCCATCCCTCATACTTATATGTTCAGGTGCATTAACAACCTCAATTTTTGATAGGTTCCCTCCATGATTTGAAAGTTCCCTCTCAATTATTTCCTTTTTCCCCACAAGGATCAGTTCAGTGTTAAGTTCTCTTACTGCCTGAACCGCTCCCTCAACAATTACAGATGGACCTTTATCAGATCCCATAACATCAATTGCGATCTTCTCACTCATTATCGTTCTTCTTCCCCTTCTATGACCTGTCTACCTTTGTAAAAGCCACAGTGCGGACAAGCCCTGTGGGGAAGTTTAGGGTTACCGCAATGAGGACACAAAGAAAATGATGGAATTTTTAAATGATCATGGGCTCTTCTTTTTCCTCTTCTTGAGGGTGAATGTCTTCTCTTTGGGTTAGCCATTTAACACCTCAATTACTTATTATTTTAATTTTATTCCAGCGAGGATCTTCACTTTTTACTTTACATCCACACTCTCCCTCATTGAGGTTATTTCCGCAAACTGGACAAAGACCTTTGCAAGAATCTGAACATAAAGGTTTCATTGGAATCGTAAGGTTGATCTGTTCAAGAACGAGAGCATCAATGTCAATTCTATTCTCTCTGTAGAACATTGATTCGAAATCTGCCTCTGTAAGCTCCTTCTCAGGATTCTCATCCCTTAAAAAATCCTCTATGGGATAGAAAATAAGGTCAAAATAGGAGTCAATCTTAAAAGGGTATGGGGATAAGCATCTACTGCAAGTAAGGGAGAGGGTGGTTGCCACTCTTCCGCTCACAAAAACTTTTTCTTCTTCCTTATGGATCTCAATATTAATTCTTACAGGCTCCAAGAAAAGAGCATCTTCTTCAACCAGGGAGAAACTATCAAAGGTAAAGCTTTCATCTATTTTTAGACCTTCAATGGGAATCTCTAAAACATTAATAAACATTTTTTTCTCCTTTAAAATGAATACAATATACCAAAAATTACATTTTGTCAATTGAACCCCTCTTTCAGGTTAGGAAATAGTGATCAGGGTAAAAAATTGCTATTTTCCCTGTAATTGTTCTTGACAGCGGTTCCAATTTATTCTTATACATAACTGCCTTTATCTGTCTTTCATTCAAGCCCATTTTTCTTAAATTCTCTTCGGTGTAAATATCTTTATAGAAGATTACAGAAAAAGCTCCTATGCCTTGCTCATAATTGACAAAATCTGGTTCTGGCATTTTTTACACACTCCTTGCTTTTTCTAATCTTGTTTAAATCGATGAAATTATTACTTCTCTTCATCACTATTTACAATCATTACTATAATTAAGCCTCCGGATTTTGATGTTCCGAAAGATATGTTTTAATAAACTCATCTCTATGATAAACTGAAATTTTATGATTCATTAATGTTTCCATTAAGGGTTTATCAGTTGTGATTATGATGGTTTCCATTTTTTGATTTCTTAAATAAAAATAAGCCTTAACTATGTAATGGTCATCAGGATTTATATTTTCTAAAACACTTACTATTTCCTCTGAGTTAATGTTTTCTAAATCTAAAATTTCAGTTTTTTGTGAATTATGTAGAAACTCATCCTTCAAAACCCTATTCTTTCCTTTCAGTTCAGCTGAATTTGAAGAGGCCTTTGAAAAAGCATATTTTTTTTTTAACAAATTTTGAATTTTTAACTATCGCTATCTTATCACATTTTTCCTTTATCTTTTTTAAGAATTGAAAACTTTCTTTTTGCTTTTCTTCACCATTATCATATTGAAGGTCATGAATAATCCATTCGTCTAAAATTAAAACCATTTTCATGTGGCCTTATTATTCTTTTATTCCGAGAAAGATTTTAAGGTCTTCAAGTTCAGCAGAAACGAAACTTTCAAGACCACCTTCAACTTGTCCTCTTTCATTTGCTCTCTGCTCTTTTAAAACTGTTTCTTTACCTACTTTTTGTACAAGATAAAATTTCACATCTTCAGGGGTAATGAGTTTTTCAACTATTGCAGTGAGAAGTGATGATACAAAAAGTTCAGAATGGGTGACAATTAGGAATTGTTTTTCTTCTTCCTTTGCTATTGAAATCAGAACCCTAACAAGTTTTCTTATGACCGTAGGATGTAAATGCACTTCTGGCTCCTCGATTAAAATTGTTTTTATTTCAGGTCTGTGAGTTTTAGCAAGCATATAGACAACTTGATTTACTCCAAAACCGTCATTTACAAGGTCCATTGGAGTTCTCGTTTGTTTTTCCGCTGTTTTGAAATATACCATTGATGTTCCTGGCGGTGTATGTAGCCTAAAATCCCTGTTTATTATTTTTTCAAGGTCAATTGAAATTTTTGAAGCAAGGTTTGGGTCGTTAATAATAATTGTTGCAACCTCATCTTCAGTTGTCGGATTTATGGAAACCTGAGAGGGGCTATAAACTGGTTTAAAGAATCCACGCCTGTGCGGGACAATCTCTATTGTGTCAAGTGTAGAAGGAATTGAATTTAAATTTTCTGTTAATTCCATTGCTTTTTGTTGTGTTTGAGAGGTCGGTTGTTTTGGGACAACATTTGAACTGATACCATTCCAATTTACGGAATACTCGTCATCAAAAGGATAAGAGAAATTCTGATTAAGAGGATAAGGAATTGGAATATCTCCCTGCATTTCAAAATTTTCATATTTTTGCTTAATTTTTCCGCCTTTTTTACTCAGAACGAGTTCATATTCACCATTTTTAATTGAAAATCCTATTTTTATTTCTCCCTTGGGGTCATGGTTGAAAACACAAGCATCAAACCCACCGAGATTTAGGAAACCAAGATTAAAAAAGGCGTCAAGATGTTGATTTGGATTTTTTATAAAGTTTCTCAAAACTTGAAGAGAATAAAGGACAGAAGATTTTCCAGTCGCTGTTCCGCCATAGAATATGTTTATTCTTGATAGGTCAATTTCAGCATTTTTTATTGAACGAAAACCTGATATTTTGATTTTCTGAATCATGCTTTCCTCCTTTTATTATTATATAAAAGTTTGTGAACCATTTTGCAATTTTTTTAAGTTTTTTATAGATTGAGGTTCAATCTAATGTTCGCCTCTACCATTTCATTTTTTGAGGTCTCATCACATGAGGGTTCATCACACACTCCTTGCTTTTTCTAATCTTGTTTTTACAAGTTCTGCGACTGCCCAGTAGACCTCTTTTCTTTCTTCTTCTGTTAAGCCAAGGGCATCAAAAATGATGTCATCAAGGACTTTTCTGTTCATAAATCTTCCCCTCATTCAATTATCCTTATCTCTTCTTCTGTTGAATCGTAAAATTTATAAACCAGTTGATCAATTTGGGCTTCAAGTTCCTTTATCTTTTTGAAACATTATAACACCCATATATGTTTTAACATTTTCAATCTTAATATCTGGATAATTGAGTTTGAAAGATTTGATAAATTTGTTTTCGTTTAATGGTGGATGTTCTTCAA
>CAZYPR010000048.1:0-19616 GCA_964649495.1 uncultured Clostridia bacterium
TCCATCTCCCTTAAAATCGCCTTCTGCCCTTCCTCAAGTCTTGTGAGCCTCTCAACAATCTCCTTTTCCGATATACCTTGGGAATTCCCAACCCCTTTAACTCCTATAAAAAGGAGGGATAAAAAAAGAATACAAATAACTATTTTTTTCATACTTTGAGTATAAATTATTGATTTTATATATGTCAAGCACTCTATGGCACTATATAAGATTCGTTCGCTTGACATTTTTTTCGATTTCGTATTAAATAATAAAAAAATTAAGGAGGTTGATATGAGGAAGTTTCTTTTTTTATTTGGTTTATTGACATTAGCATCAACAATTCTTATGGGAGCGGGTTTCCAGCTTTTTGAGGCAGGTTCAAGAGCTACAGGTTTTGCGGGAGCATTTACCGCTCAGGCATCAGACCCCTCTGCAATTTTCTACAACCCTGCGGGAATAGCCTTTCTTGATGGATACCAGTTTTATCTTGGTGCTACTTTTATAACACCCAAATCCTCCTTTGAAGGTGAAAATCCATATCCTGGTATTGGAGTGAAAGAGGAACAGGAGGCTATGCTCTTCTATCCACCTGGAATTCATTTTGTTATGCCAATTGGTGAAAAATTGAGGGTTGGACTTGGTATCTTCTCTCCCTTCGGACTCGCTACTAAATGGAAGAATAGAGATACTTTCACTGGCCGCTTTGTCTCTCAATATGCTGATTTAAAGCATATTGCCATTAATCCAGCGGTTGCCTACAGAATTACCGATAATCTTGCAGTGGGAGTGACATTCGACTACAGAATCTCTTCGGTTGCCCTTGAAAAAAATGTTCCCCTCTTCGATCCATTCACATTCACTGTAAAAGATATTGCCCATTTAAAACTCTCATCAGAATTTAAAAACACAGGTTTCGGATTTTCAGTGGGAGCTCTCTGGAAATTTAAGGAAAATTTCAGCATCGGATTATCTTACAGGCATAAGGTGGAAATAGATTATGATGGAGAGGCTGAGTTCACCCAGATAAGTACTGGAAATTCAGTCCTTGACCAGCTTGTCAAACTCTCAATTCCTTTCGGAAAGACCCCCGGGAAAGCAACCATTGTCTATCCTGGAATGGCATCTCTTGGTTTTTCAACCACTGCATTGGAAAACTGGGTTTTTGAAGTTGACCTTAACTGGACACAATGGAGCACATACGACAAACTTCCCATTGAGTTTACAGAGCATCCTGAGTTAAATCCCTCAGAGGAATCCATGAAAAAGTACTATGAGGATGTTTTCTCAGTCAGGGCGGGTGCTGAGAGAAAGTTCAGTGAGAAACTATCTTTAAGATTTGGCTATGTTTTTGACAAATCACCATCTCTTCCTGAATCTGTTTCCCCAATGCTTCCCGATGCCAACAGACATGGAGTGACAGTGGGATTTTCATATAATTTTGGAAAGTTCTATGTTGATGTTGCCAATATGTTTTTATTCTTTGAAAAGAGGTCAACAGAGGGAAAGAACACCGAGGGATACAATGGAACATACAAGACATTTGCAAATCTATTGGGTATCCATTTGGGATACAAATTTTAAGGGAGGGAAAAAATGAAAAGAGTTCTTTCAATTTTGTTAATTTTAATTCTCTCCACATTTCTACTTTCAGCAAGGGATTACAAAACTGAAATAAAAAAGTATGTTGCTCTTGGTGACAGTATATCCGCTGGATATCAGGATGGAGGGCTTGTAATTGATTTCCAGAATGAAAGCTTTCCAAAACTAATTTCTTTACAACTTGGAATCTCCGATTTCCAACAACCCCTCATATCCCAGCCTGGCATACCTCCAGTTTTGGTAATCAGATCCCTTTACCCTTCAATTGTAATTGTTCCAAAACCAGGACTTGGAGTTCCCTTAAATCTCACACTTCCAAGACCATATGATAATCTTGCTGTTCCTGGTGCCAATACTTACAATCTTCTCTCTACTATTACTGATGGCGGAGGAATGCATGACCTTATCCTTCGAGGGCTCGGGACTCAGCTTCAACAGGGAATATCTTTAAAACCTGATCTTTTGACTCTATGGATTGGAAACAACGATGTTCTCAAAGCAGTTCTGGCAGGAAGAGTTATAGAAGGTGTAACATTAACTTCCTTTTCAAATTTCCAATCTTACTACACCCAGATAATTTCCGCTTTAAAAGCTAACACATCTGCAAAAATCGTAATTTCCAATATTCCTGATGTGACATCAATTCCCTATGTGACAGCTCTTCCTATTTACCTCGTTGACCCCCTTACAAGAAAACCTGTAATTGTTGGTGGAAATCTTGTTTATCTTATTGGTCCCAAAGGAGCCCTTTCTCCTGGTGATTATATAACCCTTCCCGCATCCACCTACCTGGCTCAAGGGATTGGAATTCCCAAATCAGCTGGAGGAACAGGTTTGCCTTTGCCCGATGAGGTTGTCCTTGACAAAGATGAAGTCTCAGCAATAAAAGCAAGAACTCAGCAATTTAACGAATTTCTAAAGAGTATTGCAAGCTCTAACAGCATTCCAATGGTAGATATAAATTCCCTTTTAAACAAAGCGTCCAAAGAAGGGATTGTTGTAGGTGGTGTTAAACTTACAACAGCTTTCCTGACAGGAGGACTTTTCAGTCTTGATGGTGTTCATCCTTCATCTTTAGGCCATGCCATTGTTGCCAATGAATTTATCAAGCTTATAAATCAAACTTACGAGTATGAAATTCCTCTCATAAATCTCTATGATTTCCTCCACAAGGAGAGGAAAAAGACAGGAAGTGCAAGTTTTATGGTCGATTTCTCAGAGCTTGAAAAAGTGATTCTTGGACAGCCTTACAAGGAATTGAAAGGAAAAGAGGTAAGATAAGAGAGGAAAAATAGCAAAAATTCGCAAAATAAAAGATTTTCTCAAAGATGTTGCCTTTTACTGTCAAATAAGGGTATTGGATATTATATAAATTCTTTAAAAAATTCGTCCCTTAAAGGTTTAAAATCAAGATATTTTCTTACTGTCAAATCGAGAAAGTCTGCCCATAATTCCTCATCTTTAGTAAAAAGAAGTTTTCCTTGCAAGATCTGATACTGAAAATAGAGAGGAGCAAAATTTATAATCTTCACATCTACTGGAATTTTTATTTTTGATTCAATATCAATTCCCAATTTTAATTGGTAATCAAAAACTTTTCTTTTGCTTATATTTTTCAAGTATACTCCCAAATCAATATCTCTAAAAGGAAAAGAATCTATAAAACTCCCGAATAAATAGGCAAAAACAATTTCACTTCTTTTTTTGAGAATCGATATGAGCTGAGCTTCTATTCTTCTTTTTTCTTTTTTTGAAAGAATGAATCTATTATTTTCGAACATTTCTTTAATTCTTCTCAATTATTATAACATTTAAATCAGTTTTAATTAAGTTTTAAAATAAAAAGGGGGCGCCCCCTTTTCTCTATCTATCAGCTTAGAACAGGAACTTCACTCCAAGCCTTACAGAAATAGGATCCATGAAATCGTATTTCATTCCGTATCTCGGATCAAGCTGGAGATTATTGTCCCTAATTACCTTTTGGAAGTCGAAAGTCTTGAGGATGTCCTCATCATCAAGGTAAATGTTCTCCTGATTGATTAATCTAAATACATTTCTTGCTGTTTTCTGGTCAAAGAGGTTTGTCACATTCACATTGAACTGGAGGGTGTATTTTCCAGCTATCCTGTAGTTGTACTCGGCATAGAGGTCTGTTCTTGTTATAAATGGTGTTCTCTTTGAGATTACCTTCCCACCAAGAGACTCGAGCCACTTTGTTCTTCCAAGGGGATAGTAACCCTGAATATTATTCATTAAGAACTCTGTCTGAAGAGGTGTTCCACTCATTGCAAAGGCATTGAGACCAAGGGTTAGATTTCCATAGTTTCCAAAGTCAAAGGTGTAGGAACCCCATACCTTGAACTGATGAGGTCTGTCAGTGTTTAAAAGACCATCAGCAAGTTTTCCATCCTGAGTATAGCTCATGAAGAAGAGGTCAAAGTATCTTTCAACATTGGGATCCATTCTTCCATACTCATCAGAGCTTGCAAGACCAGAATAATTTCCATAAAGTCTGCTGAGAGTGTAAGAGGCTCCACCCATCCAGTTGTTGCTGAATCTTTTCTCAAGGGCTATATCAAGAGCAGTATAATCCCTCTTTGCCTTTGGACATTTCCAGTATGAAGGATCATACTGTTTGTTGACCCAGTCAGAGCCAGGATTTGCAATAAAGTACTGCTCACCGAGTGGTGTCATAACACCAACATCCTCAATTGTCCTTATAAGGTGCTTATAAACTCCTCTAACTCTTAGAGAGAGATTCTCCATCAGCTTCTTCTCAAATCCGAGAGCAACCTCAGACTGAGCCATTGGCTTTAGATCAGGCTGGACTGTCTCAAAGGAAGGAAGTCTCCAGTCAAGGGATGTTATGTATGTCCCAGGATAACGAGTTTTATCGAATGGAATCTGCTGTTTTCCACCAATTTTGTTCCACTCGTAAGTATCAAGGGTGTAATAGTGGGAAACCCACTTGAATCCGCCAAATGAACCCTCTGCTATTTCAAGCTTCATAACATCATAGTAGATTCCAAAGTTTCCAAAAACTTTGAGGGAGGAGTCTCCGAAAACATCGTAGGAGAAACCAATTCTTGGAGCAAGTTTATCTTGAAAATCAAATTTAATGGGGATAAATCTTGCAGGTTTTCCAACTGCTATATGCTGTTCAGCTGATGCAAAGGATGGTATATCCTCTCTTTCAGCCCTTACACCAAAATTGACCGTTAGTTTCCTTGCAATTGTCCAGCTATCCTGGATGTAAAATGCATATCTGTTGCTGTGGGTCTTTGCAAAGGTTCCAAAGGGACTTCTAACCTCCAAATATCCATATTTACCCTTCCATGGTCTCCCTGATGGGTCATAGAAGGTTCTTCCCCAGTAGAAACGGATATAGTCGTAGAGATAGGAATCATTCAAATCATCATCAAGTCTTGCAAATAGGAATCCCGCCTTTGCAGTGTGCTCTCCGGCAAGATCAAAGTAGTAAGTTACATCACCTCCAAAAGAAGTTCTTGTCTGTAAATATTTTTCAGTGTAGTACCCTGCCGAATATCCATAGTTACTCCACCCACGAGGTCTTACATATTCAACAGGGATTCCCATTCCCGCATTGGTTGTTATGAAGAACCATCTTGGCTCAGTAGGCTTAAGTAGCTGGTTTACTCCTTTGTTTGTATAGTAATAACCCGCATTGAAAGTTGCAATAACATTTGGATTGGGAATGAAATCACCCCTTAAATTGAAAGTCATATCAGGAGTTGTTCTTCCTGCATCATTATACCGATATGTTGCGCTTGCTGAACCATCAGCAGGAGGCTGTTCTCCCTTCCATTTGTAAAGGTCATTGGTAAAGGAAGCAGAAAGCCTCAGACTCTCGAAAGGTTGAGCAGTTATCTTTGCCTGAATTCTTGGCCACCAACGAGTTCCACTAATGTTAAGGTCTTTCCCAATTTCGTAAGATGGAACTGTCCAATCATAGGTTCTATATGTTGGAAGGAACCCACCAAAGAACCATAACTTATCCTTTATTATGTATCCACCAACATTGACACCAACCTCATAGTTTTTCCAGATTCCAGGGTTAGCCTTTTCAGGATATCTAAAATACTCAGCCTTCGTATTATCTAATGGATTTATTCTCAAAGAATCCCTTGGAGTTCCATCGGTATTGCTTCCACTGTAGTAGAATGTTATGTCTCCATGATACTCATTTCCACCACTTCTTGTAATTACATTTATAACTCCTCCCATTGAACCACCAAACTCTGCCTCATATCCACTCTGCTTTACCTGAATCTCCTCAAGGTGCTCAAACATAACATTTAGGGTGTTATCTCCATTGAACTGGTCAGTTATATCAGTTCCATCGACATAGAACATATTCTCTGAACCAGAGGCTCCGTCCACAGAGATTCCACCAAGCCAGGATTCATAGTTAACAGAGGGAGCAAGGGAAACAATTGAAGTGAAGGACCTTCCCCTTGGTAATCTCTGGAACATCTCCCTTGTAATGTTTGTTGCTGTCGCTGACCTCTTGACATCGATCAAGGGAACAGCAGCAGTAACTGTTATTGTCTCTGCAATCGCGGTCATTTTCATTGTTACATTGACCGTTAAAATCTGTCCTACTCTTAGCTGAATATTTTCTCTGACAACTGTGGTGAAGTTCTCAAGGGTGTAAGTGATTTTGTAAGTTCCAGAAGGAAGAGCGGGAAGACGATACCTTCCATTGGCATCTGTTACAGCAGTTGCCTTTCCAACAAGGGAAGGGCTAACCGCCTCTACAGATACACCAGGTAAAGGAGCTCCTGATTCATCGGATACAGTCCCGATGATTTCAGAAGTCTGTTCTTGAGCCATGAGGGTTAAGGTTAACCCGAGGCTCAGAACCAAGGTTAAGAGAACCTTAAAAAATCTCATTTTTTAACCTCCTAAATAAAAATCCCAAAGCCCATTTTCCATTACAAAATCTCTAATTTTTCCTCGATCTATCACCTCCTTTTCAAAAAATTTCTCATATTAAAAATATAGCAAATTTTATGCCTGAATTTAAAAAAAAATTATTGGCTTCTGAAGCCATTTTTAAAATTTTTCCCATAAGGGATGTTCAAAATTTTGAACATGTTCAATTTTTTGAACATTTCATTTTTTCCCTTCCAGAATTTTTATAAAATTCTCAATCTCCTCTTGTTTTGGATTTAAAGATAAAGAAGCTTTAAAAACTTGAAGGGCATCCTCCTTTTTACCCAATTTAAAGTAGCAAAATCCAAGGGAATTTAAAAGTCTTAAATCGCTATTGTAAATTTTGTTTCCTTTAAGGAGATTATCTATCGCATCTCCATATCTTTCCAATCCTACTAATGCAAGTCCTTTTATCAGATAATAATCAAACTTCCTCTCCTCATCCTCCTTCAATTTTTCAACATGAAAGAGAACTTCCTCAAACCTTTTTGTTTTGAGCATAAAATTTAAATATCCTAAAATTCCTTCTTTAAAAGAAGGATTTAGAGCAAGGGTTTTTTTATAATATAGCTCAGCTTCTTTAAGTTTATTCATCTTATCTGCCTGACTTGCAAGCATATAATAAAAGAGAAAATTGTTGAATGGGGGTAGTTTCTTTGAGAAAATGTTGGGATGGGAGAGAGGTGTTCCACTTACTGTGAGTTCAATCTTTTTAGAATCTACAACATTATCCTTTTCTTTTAACTTAATATATAGATTGTAATAGTCAGGAGGAAGCTCCCCAGGGATTAAATATTTAAAAAAATCAATTGAGGGTGAATAATTGAATTCCTTTAATGATGATAAAATTCTCTTTACAATTTCTTTTTTTTCAACTCTTTCAAAATCTATTTCAATTTCACCCTTCTCCCAAAATTCTTTTGATAGATTATTTATTGCAAAGAATAAAAAAATCTTATCTTTTGGGGAGAATATATTCTTGGGATCCACTAAAAATCTTTTCCCCCCTAATTTATAGGGAAGATGGAAATTTCCTTCCTCCTTTAAGTCGTATCCAATTATAAGACCTGAAATTGAAGCTCCTTCCTTTTCTGGAATATGTATTACCCTTTCAAAATAGCTGAATTCCTTTGCAACCGAATTTTGAATAAGAACTGTGATAATATAATCTCCATCCAGAACAGGGAAGGAATCCTGGATTGAGATTCCACTCCCCTTTATTCTTTCTATATCATTTTCCGAAAAGTAAAGAGGATACTCTTTTGTATACTGAAATATAATATTTTCATTTTTCTTTAGACTTACACTGAGTTGATAATTCAAATAGAACTGTTCCTTTGGCTCATAATAATCAACAGATATACTCTTGGGATTTATAGAAAAATGAACAAAATTCATGTTAAGTTCAGGGTCTTTTAAAACAGATAAATTATATTCACAATCAACATAATTTGTAGCATATTCTGTTGTGACAATACCTTTATAATTCAAGAAATTCGTTGCATAAGTTGGATTAACATCCTTTTTCGGCGATTCAAAAATTTTTGATAGAAGAATCTGAGCACTCTGGGATGGGGTAAACTTATAGGGTGCCTGACCAGGAATCAGTGTAAAAGAAACATTGGCTAAAGTTGGAGCCAATTCCTTAATCTTCTGATAAAGAGAAGCATTTTTCTTACAATCGATAATTATAAATTATTTTATTCTAAATCTGCAAGTCTCTTTTGCTCTTACATCATAATCTGTCGATTTTATTTGTCTCGTTTTTATTCTCAGGATTTTCTTGTCTCCATAAGTTTTTCTGCTAAGATTCCTGCAACATGTTCAAGAAATTCCTTGTCTTCTTTTGAAAAAGCATTCAGTAAATCCGAGTCAATATCAATTTCTCCAAGAACCATTCCTTTATAAATTATTGGAACAACAATTTCAGAACGGGTTGATGGGAAACATTGAAGATATCGAGGGTCAGAGGAGACATCAGGAACTATCTCTGTTTTGAGGGATGCAGCTGCAAAACCGCATATTCCTTTTCCTATCGGAATTCGGACATGCTCTGTGGCATGGGGTCCCTTCCATGGACCAAGAACAAGATCCTTTCCTTCAACAAGGTAAATTCCCACCCAGCTGTAATGAGAGAAATTGTCCTTCAGATATTCAACCAATTTTTCCATAGCATCTTCAGGAGAAATTCCTGTAACCAATTCCTGAATTGTGTTTAAGTGTTCCTCCATCTTTTTCATTCTTCCTCCTTTCCTTCAATATCTATATGAATTATTGCATCTTTAACATTCTTTATTTTTAAAAGCTCCTCCCTCAGTTCCCTTGCAATCTCATGCCCCCTTTCAAGGGAAAGATTGGGAGGAAGGACAATGTCAAGGGCAAGGGTCGCTTGGTTTTTCTCTGGAAAAATGTGAAATCTGTGAAAACTTTTAATGTCTTCGAAACAATTAATAACATTCCTCACCTCATTCTCCATTTCTCTAAAATTTGATTCTTCTCTCCTTGGTTCCATGTGAATAACAATTGTGTGAACTGATGAGATTTTTTCTTTTATCTTATCTTCTATTGAGGTTGCTATGGAGTGGGCTTTAGAAAAGGAGAGATTCTCATCAAGAACAAGATGGAGGTCCAGAGCAATTTTTCTTCCAATATTTCTCATCCTTAATTTGTGAAATTCTCTTACATTTGGGTCATCCATAAGGATTTTCTCAACAGATGCTCTTATTTCTTTTTCAGGAGATGCCTCCATCAGACCTCCTATTTCATTCCTCAGGATCTTATATCCTATTTTTATTATAAAAAGGGAGACAAGTCCTCCCGCAAGGGGATCGAGGAGTATCCATTTCTGTCCAAGCAAAATTGCACCACCAACACCCAAAGAGGATGCAACAGAGGATAGAGCATCTGAGCGATGATGCCAAGCATTGGCAGTTAATGCAGAACTTCCAATCTTTTTTCCAATATAAATTGTATATCTGTAAAGAATTTCTTTTGAAAAAATCGAGATTAAACCTGCTGAAAGAGCAAGGAGGGTTGGAAGGGAGGTTGGAGAGCCTTTGTAAATGGAAATAAGTTTTATAAGAGATTCTGTAAAGATGAAAAGTCCTGCAATAACAAGAAGTATACCAAGAGTGAAAGCAGAGATTGTCTCTGCTTTTCCATGACCATAAGGGTGAGATTCGTCTTCCTCTTTTAAAGAAAATTTAAGTCCCAAAAGAACGATTATATCCGTGGAAATATCGGAGAGTGTGTGAAAGGCATCCGCAATGATCGCATGGCTTCTTCCCAATACCCCACCGGTTAACTTAAAAAGAAAAAGAAATATGTTGACAAATAATCCAATCCAAGTTACCCTTTTTCCTTTTTTCTGAACCTTCCAATCATCCATAAGGAAAATTTTAAGTCTCAAATAGGATAAATTCAACAAAAGGTTACTTTGATTTGCTAAAATTAAAAAACTATATTATCATAACTCCTGAAATTATAATTCGGAGGGCATAATGAGTTTTAAAGAAGATGGGTTTGTATGGATGAATGGTAAAATGGTTCCTTGGAAGAATGCCACAATTCATGTGGCTTCCCATGTTGTCCATTATGGAAGCTCTGTTTTTGAGGGGATAAGGGCTTACGAGAACAAAAAAGGTTCAGCTGTTTTCCGTCTCGATGCCCATATTGAGAGACTCTTTAACTCAGCAAAAATTTACAGAATGGAGATCCCGTTTTCCTTTGAAGAGATCTGCAAAGCTTGCATTGAGACCATAAAGGCTAATGGGATGAAGAGTTGCTATATTAGACCGGTTGTTTACAGGGGTTATGCAAAACTTGGTGTGGACCCACTTCCTAATCCAGTAGATGTTGCTATTCTCGTTTGGGATTGGGGTAAGTACCTTGGAGATGAGGCTTTGGAACAGGGAGTTGATGTCCATATTTCTTCTTGGAGGAGGATGGCTCCAGATACATTTCCATCAATGGCAAAGAGTGGTGGGAATTACATGAATGGGCAGTTGATAAAAATGGAAGCAATTTTGAACGGATATGTTGAAGGGATTGCACTCGATGCCTATGGATACATAAGCGAAGGGAGTGGAGAGAATCTGTTTCTTGTGAAAAAGGGTATACTCTACACTCCTCCTATATCTTCCTGCATACTCCCGGGGATAACCCGGGAGTCAGTAATTCAAATCGCTAAGGATAAGGGAATCGAGGTTAGAGAAGAGAACATTCTTAGAGAAGCCCTTTACCTGGCAGATGAGCTATTCTTTGTTGGAACAGCAGCAGAAATAACCCCAATAAGATCAGTGGATAAGATTGTTATAGGAAAAGGTAAGAGGGGAGAGATAACCAAACTCCTTCAGGATGAATTCTTCGGGATTATTAAAGCGGAAAAAGAGGATAAGTGGAGCTGGCTAACATATTTCTAAAAAGAAAAACTGGCAAGAGGGGTGAATTGAAAATTGCACAAATGAGAGAAAAATCAATGTTTTAATTCAAAATTTTCCAATTTTCATTTAAAAGTTGTAAGTTATTGGGTATTTTACTTTTTCGTGTTAAAATAAAAAAGAATCCCGAATGGGAGGAAAAGATGAACATAAATGATTTGTTGAGAATAGCTATTGAGAGAGAAGCTTCTGACCTTCATCTAAAAGTTGGGAATCACCCCATAATAAGAGTTCATGGTGAACTTATCCCCCTTGTAGAACTTAAGAGGCTTGTTCCAGAAGACACAATTGCAATGGCTTACAGCATAATGAATACCCAGCAGAAGGAGAAGTTCAAAAGGCAGATGGAGGTCGACATGGCTTATTCTGTTCCGGGTCTCGGAAGATTCCGATGTAACATTTTCTATCAGAGGGGTGCTATAGGGCTTGTTCTCAGAATCATTCCCTCAAAGATAAGAACTATTCGTGAACTCCTTCTTCCTCTTGTTCTCGAAGATATATGTATGGAAAAAAGAGGGCTTGTTCTTGTGACAGGAACAACTGGAAGTGGAAAGACAACAACTCTTTCTGCAATGATAGACTATATAAATACCCACAGAGTTGAACACATCATTACTATTGAAGACCCCATTGAATACCTTCACAGGGATAAAAAAAGTATCGTAAATCAGAGGGAGGTTGGAGTAGATACAGAATCCTTTGCAACTGCTTTGAGGTCAGCTCTTCGTGAAGACCCTGATGTTATTCTTGTTGGTGAAATGAGGGATTATGAGACAATAGAGACTGCAATAGTTGCTGCTGAGACAGGACATCTTGTCCTCAGCACTCTCCACACCCTTGATGCACCAGAGACAATAAATAGAATAATTTCAGTCTTCCCACCTTACCACCACAAACAGGTTAGAATTCAACTTGCTTCAGTTTTAAAAGCAGTCATTTCTATGAGACTTCTTCCAAGGGCTGATGGAAATGGAAGGGTCCCAGCTGTTGAGGTCATGATAACAACTCCATTTATAAGGGATTGCATAATAAACAAGGAAAAGACCCATTTAATCAGAGAAGCAATCAAACAGGGTGTTTCCCAGTACGGAATGCAAACCTTTGACCAATCTCTATACAAACTCTATGAAGCAAAGCTAATTACCCTTGAGGAGGCTCTGAAGTGGGCTTCAAACCCTGATGAGCTCAAGCTGAAAATTATGGGTATTCAGTCAGCATCTGAGATGACAATAGAAGAAATGGAGAAAAAGATGGCAACTCTCAAAGACATTAAGGGAACACCTGTGGACCTTGGCTTGGATGAAGAGTAAAATAAGAGAAAATCTATCGAAAAATACAAACTTGAAAAATTCGCAAAGAGAGGCTACGGATTGTGGATTGATTGAATTAAAAACCAAGCTTGTAACTCGAAGCATATATCTTATGACTAATTAATAATTTTTGAAAGTGGGTAAATCAAAGAATCCTTTAAAAATAGCTTTTAATTATCTTTCCTATTCAGACAGATTCGAAAGGGAGGTAATTGAGAGATTGAAAAGAGAGGGATTTACAAAGGAAGAAATAGATTCAACAATTGAGAAATTAAAAAATTATGGTTATTTGAATGACAAAAGAACTGCTGAAGAGTTTATAAGATCAAGAATAAGGAAAGGATGGGGACCTGAGAAGATAAAGATTGAACTTATGAGAAGGGGGGTAACAGAAGATGAAGCTGAAATTCTAATTAAAAAGATTTTCAAAGATTTTGAAGAAGATGAGATAATTATGAAACTTGCTGAGAAATTTCTGAGGAGCGGAAGAGGAGAGAATTTAATGGAAAGGCTAAAGGTATTCCTCTTCAGAAAAGGATTCAGCTATGATAAGATAATAGATGTGATTGAAAAAATTGAAAGGAAGGAAAGTTGAGGGCAAAAGAAATAAGGGAGACATTCCTCACATTTTTTGAAAGGAAAGACCATAAAGTTGTAAAAAGCTCTTCATTAATTCCTTTAGGTGATCCAACATTACTTTTTACCAATGCGGGAATGAACCAGTTCAAGAATGTTTTCCTCGGGATTGAAAAAAGGGATTATTCAAGAGCAGTTTCGTGCCAGAAATGCATGAGGGTATCTGGAAAGCACAATGACCTCGAACAGGTTGGCAAAACTCCCTTCCATCACACATTTTTTGAAATGCTGGGAAATTTTTCCTTTGGTGATTATTTTAAAGAAGGTGCAATAGAATTTGCATGGGAACTTCTTACTCAGTTTTATAAAATTCCTGAGGAAAAACTTTTTGTCTCAATATTTGAAAGGGATGAGGAAGCTTATAAGATTTGGAGAGATAGGATTGGAATTCCTGAGAATAAAATAAAAAGATTTGGAGAGGATGATAATTTTTGGGCTATGGGTGATACAGGTCCATGTGGACCATGTTCTGAAATTTATTATGTTTTTGAGGATGGTTCATCCATAGAGTTATGGAACCTTGTTTTTATGCAATTCTTCAAGGATGAAAATGGAGTTCTCCACCCTCTTCCAAAACCGTCCATTGATACAGGGATGGGGCTTGAAAGACTGGCAACAGTCCTTCAGGGATTGAGGAGCAATTTTGATACAGACCTCTTCAAGCCATTGATCAATTTCGCCTGTGAAGAGACAGGTCAAGAATACCCAGCAGATAAAGATGTTGATATTGCAATAAGAGTTATTGCTGACCATTGCAGAGCTATAACATTTTTGATAAATGATGGAGTTCTTCCATCCAATGAGGGAAGAGGTTATGTTCTCAGGAGAATAATAAGAAGAGCTTTCCGATATGGAAAGAAATTAGGTGTTGACAAACCTTTCCTTTACAAAGGGGTTCCAGTGGTTGTAAATATAATGAAGGATTTTTATCCCGAGCTTGTGCATTCAAGAGAGCATATTTCAAAACTCTGTTATTTTGAAGAGGAAAGATTTGGATATACTCTTTCTGCATCAATTCATTACCTTGAAAACGCTATCGATTCCGCACTGAAAAATGGTTCTATGGTTATAGAAGGTGAAAAGATCTTCAAACTTTACGATACATTTGGATTCCCCCTTGACCTCGCAATGGAGATTGCTCAGGAAAGGGGTATCTCAATAGATATTTCAGGTTTTGAAAAGGAGATGCTCAGACAGAAAGAAAAGGGTAGAGAGTCCTGGAAGGGTGGCGAAATGAAGGATAAAGCTAAATACGGAAGCATATCCCATTTAAAATCAGAATTTATTGGATATAATTCCTTAATATCCACTTCAAAAGTTATAGCCATATTTAAAAATTCTGAAAGGGTGGAAAGCTTAAAGGAGGGGGATGAGGGAGAAATAATTCTTGATATAACCCCTTTTTATGCAGAGGCGGGAGGACAGGTGGGAGATAAGGGAGTAATAGAGGGCGAGAACTCATCAGCTATTGTGAAAGACACAAAAAGAGTCCTTGAAAGCATAATTGTTCATTATGTAAATATTGAAAGGGGGGGTATCTGTGAAGGGGACAATGTAATTGCAAGGGTTGATGAAAGGCTCAGAAAAGCAACCCAGAGAAACCACACTGCAACCCATCTTCTCCACAGGGCTTTAAGAGAGGTTCTTGGTCCCCATGTCAAGCAATCGGGTTCCCTTGTCTCTCCTGAGAAACTCCGCTTTGACTTCACCCATTTTTCTGCCCTTCATCCAGAAGAGATAAAAAGAGTTGAGGAAATTGTTAATGAGTGGATAGTAGAGAATATTCCAGTGGATTATGAGATTAAGGATTATGACACCGCATTAAAAGAAGGAGCTATTGCTATATTTGAAGAAAAATACGGAGAAAAAGTGAGGGTTCTTAAGGTAGGGGATGTATCGAAAGAACTTTGCGGAGGAACCCATGTAAGAATGACAGGAGATATTGGTTCTTTCAGGATAATCTCAGAGAGCTCAATATCAGCTGGAGTTAGAAGGATAGAAGCTATAACAGGGCTTGCAGTTGTTAACTACTGGAGGGATGAAAATAGAATTTTGGAGAATCTTACTGAGGAATTAAAGGTCAAAAAAGATGAGATTTTGAGTGAGGTTTCCAATTTGAAAAACTTGCTGAAGGAAAAGGAGAAGGAGCTTCAGAGAATTAAAAGAATGGGCTTCAGAAGTAAAATTAAAGAATGGATAGAAAATGCAGAGGTTGTGAATGGTCTGAAGATTGTGGTTAAAAGGGTTGAGGATGACACAGAAAAGGAAATTCTAAGGGAGATCTCAGATATGATAAGGGATGGAATTGGTAAGGGAGTTGTTCTTTTAGGAAGCAAGCAGAAAGATAGAGCCTATTTTCTTGCATCAGTTACATCAGAAATTACTGAAAAGATTCATGCGGGAAATCTCCTCAAAGAAGTTGCAAAGATTGTTGGTGGAGGAGGAGGAGGAAGGGCTGACTTTGCTGAAGCAGGAGGGAGTAAGCCTGAACTTCTTGACTTGGCTCTCGAAAAGGGTTTAGAATTAATAAAGGCAAGATTGAAATGAAAAGAGTGGTTCTTTTTTTAGCCACTTTATCTATTTTTTCCCTTCCCGTTTATTCTGAAATAATAATTAAACAGGATGAAAACGGAAACAGGATAATAACGAATAAACCATCAAAAGGAACAGTTAAAAAGAACTCAATTTCAAATCCTTTAAGGACAACAAAGGCTGATTTTGATTCTTTTATTGATGTTTATGCCAACAAATACGGGGTTGACAAGGATCTTGTCCATGCTGTAATTCAGGTGGAGTCAAATTATAATCCAGTGGCAATTTCAAGAAAAGGAGCTATGGGGCTTATGCAGTTGCATCCTGATACAGCCAGTGACCTTGGTGTTCACAATCCATTCGATGTGGAATCGAATCTTGAAGGAGGTATAAAATATCTCAGAGACATGTTGGATAGATATGGAGATATTAGAAAAGCACTTGCAGCCTACAATGCTGGTCCTGAGGCAGTAGATAAATACAACGGGATACCCCCTTATAAAGAAACCCAGAATTATGTAAAAAAAGTTCTTTCCATTTATAAAAGAGAGCCTGTTAAAAGAACCACAATTTACAAATATCAGAGTATTAGAGGAGATATTGTGATTTCAGACACTCCACCTCAGCCGGGAACATATGTGGGTAGTGTTCGGGTTATAAAGAGTAAATAAGAGGAAGAAAATTCAATTTAAATTTGAAGATTGTAAAATGAGAAGAAAACAAAAAATGAAAAGAATTAATCCTTTTTTGTCCTTCTCAGCTCTTCTTTTATATCATCAGAAAATGTGATTGAAGAACTTATAAAAAGACATATTAAAAGAAAAATAAAAAACTAATTCTCAAATCTCTGTCGACCAGGATTTAATTTCAATGTTCCTTCTGACTTTTTCCCTTCTACTATAATAAGAACTTTGTATTCGCCTGGCTCAATTGGAGAGGTTTCTGATGTGAGAGTAAGTTCAAAAAGATTTATACCTTCCTCTCCTTTACATTCAGATTTCTTAATGGATTTTCCGCTTTTGTCAAGGATTTCAATCTCAACATTTTGAGGATTCCTTAGATAAAAATAAATAGAAGTCTCTGCCATCTGTGTCCCTCTTACTGAAACTATTTCAGCAGGCTCTATTTCGAAGAGATAAATTTCTTTTTCAAAGATTTTTTCCATTACATATTTTTGAATAATTTTTACATCAAGGACATAAACACTCCTTCCATGGGTTCCTATAACAAGTTCATTATCCCTTGGATGAACAATCATGTCGTGAACTGGAGTTGTGGGTAAATTATTACAGAGGGAGAACCATGTTTTCCCTCTGTCAATTGAGACATAAACTCCGGGTTCTGTTCCAACATAGAGAATATCCCTGGAGTTGGGATCCTCCCTTATGACATTTATAGGTTCAGAAGGTAAATTTCCTGCAATTGAAATCCATGTTTTTCCATAGTCTTTAGACATGTAAAGATATTTTTCAAAGTCATCATCTCTATATCCTGTAAATGAGACAAACACCGTGCCCTCTTCATACTGAGATGCAACGACCCTTGAAACCCATTTCTTTGGAAGCCCCTGTCCAATCCTTGACCAGAAAGCACCATCATTATGAGTTACCCAGAGATTCCCATCATCAGTTCCAACATATATGAGCCCTGGCTTAAGGGGTGATTCTGAAATTGTTGTTATAGTTCCATAGGGAACATTCCCCTGGGGTTGTGGATTTGTTGTAAGATCAGGACTAATACTTATCCAACTATCACCTCTATTTAGAGATTTGAATAGTTTATTTGCTCCATAATAAAGAGTAAATGGGTTATGGGAAGATATAAGATAGGGGGTCTGCCAATTGAACCTTAACGGAGGTTCATTCAATTTCGCAGTAGGTTTAATTCTTTTTACGCTCCCATCCTTTTTATTTATCCTTGCAATATTTCCGAACTGAGATTCAACATATACAATGTTTGAATCAAGGGGATCAACCTGAACATATGCTCCATCGCCTCCAAAAAGGGTTTTCCAGGGATCAGGAACACCTGGTTCAGGATTATGATTACTGGGTCCGTAAACAACTCCATTGTCCTGCAAGCCTCCATAGATATTGTATGGTTTTTCCATATCAACTGTTACTGTATAAAACTGTCCGATTGGCAGATTATTAATTTTCTGCCATGTTTTCCCTCTGTCATAGGAGATATTTATTCCTCCATCGTTTCCTAAAATTAACCTGTCAGGATTTTTATGGTCAATCCATAAAGCATGATGGTCAGCGTGAACACCTCTTCCACCAATATTTTTAAATGTTTTCCCCCCATCTTCTGATGTCAAAAGGGGAACTCCGAGAATGTAAATTTTATTCTCATTATCAGGAGAAACTCTTATATTTCCAAAATAATAACCATACGAATAGTAGAAATTGTCTATGTATTTCTCGTTCATCTTTTTCCATGTCTCACCCCTATCATCAGATCTATAAACTTCCGCTCCAACTACATTCGCCTCAAAAAGAGAACGATTGGCATCCATGACATATTGGACGATATGATTTATCGTAAGCTCACCCCTCTTGACCATTGAAATAACTTTCTCTGCAGTATATTCTTTTGGAACACCGTATTTCCTAAGAAATCCATTCAAAATCTTTGTATCAATCTTCAAAAATTCTTCCTTTTTCATTTTCTTCAGCTCTTCGATGGTAAGCTCTCCCTCTTTTTTCTCCAAGGGTCTTGGAGCCTGATTGTCTAAAAGGGCGTATACAACATTGGGATTTGATGGAGAAACTGCAAGCCCAATTCTTCCCACATTTTCACCAACGGGAAATCCATTTGTAAGCCTTACCCAATTTTCTCCCCCATCAGTGGATTTCCAGATTCCGCTTCCATAGCCACTTCCTGTGAAGTTCCATGCTTTTCTTATCCTTTCCCAGGAGGCAGCGTAAAGAATATCTGGATTTGATGGATCCATTGTAACATCAATAATCCCTGTCCTTGGATTTAAATACAGAACTTTTTTCCAGCTTTTTCCACCATCGGTAGTCTTATAAAGTCCCCTTTCTTCATTTTCTGTGTAAAGATGTCCAATAACTGCAACATAAACAATGTCAGGATTTTCTGGATGAATAATTATCCTTCCAATGTGGTGGGAATCGTTAAGCCCCATATTCCTCCATGTTTTTCCGCCATCTTCAGATTTAAAAACTCCTGTCCCAGCATAAGAACTTCTACTGCTGTTGGACTCTCCTGTCCCAACCCATATTATCTCAGGATTTGACGGAGAGACAGCCATGTCTCCTATTGTGAAAGTGGATTCTGATTCGAATATCGGTATCCATGTTGTCCCGTTATTTACTGTTTTCCAAACATTCCCTGATGCAACTGCAACATAGATTATAAAATGATTACCAGGAGGAACCTCGATGTCAGTTATCCTTCCACCCATAAACTCTGGCCCTACTGATCTCCATTTTAAATTTTTGAATATTGATGTTTTCTTCAATAATTCATGCTGTTCCCAGGCTTTCAGTCTTTCTTCTGCAGAAGTTACTGCTGGCTTTAAAACTTTTTTCTCAGGAGCATAAATCAACCCTTTGAAAAGGATAAAAATTAAACAAAATAATATTCCTTTCTTCACTTCACACCTCCAATTTTTTTACGAATATCAACGAAATTTGTTTTAAAAAGAATAATATTCTTTAACTTATTTTATCCCCATCACAACTGAACAAAGTCTTACTTTTTATGAGACTGTTCAATAACTTGGGAAGGCTTGAAAATTGAGCCTCAGC
Source organism: uncultured Clostridia bacterium (assembly GCA_964649495.1). Taxonomy (GTDB): domain Bacteria; phylum Acidobacteriota; class Aminicenantia; order JBFLYD01; family JBBIMS01; genus JBBIMS01. The sequence continues at coordinate 19,231 of CAZYPR010000048.1, forward strand.
AAGTATTGTAATCTTTCTTTCTACCGCAAATCATTGTAAAATATTATAACCCATTTGTATTTTTCTTTTCGATTTTTAGTCTTCTCATTCTTCTCTGTAGGTCCTGCCTTGACACTTTCAAAATCCTTGCTGCCTTTGAGACATTCCATCCACTCATCTCAAGGGCTTTCTTTATTATTTCTTTTTCAAAATCTAAGAGTCTCTCTTTTAGTCCTTCCACTCTTTCCTTTGAACATCCAATCTCTGAAAGATGCCTCCTCACAGACTCTTCATCTATCTTCCCCTTCCTTCCAATATTCTCAAGGATGTTTTCAAGTTCTCTGACATTCCCAGCCCAACTTTCGCAATTTAAAATGTAAACTATTGATAGAAAAGGGTTTTTATTT
>CAZYPR010000049.1:0-416 GCA_964649495.1 uncultured Clostridia bacterium
GAATCTTGATATAAATTTTATATGAGAGAGATGAAGATGAGAAAGGAGGTGAAAGGAAAGAGTTGGCATAATTTTTTCCAAAGTATGGGCAAGTGGGCAAAGGGAATTTAACAAAAAGCCTCATTAAGAGGCTGAAAGGAGGAGAAAAAAATGAAAAAAATTTTAGTAGTTTTCTTATTGGCAATTGCTTTATTGGGTTTGGGGACAAGGTTATTTTCTGCTTGGATAAACTGCAAGGATGCGTTTCCTAATACATGCACACAGGGAGGATGCGAAAGCCCCCAATATGCCACTGAGTGTTGGTTAGTTGGATGCTTAAATGGAAAGGGTAGTAGTATAAAGTGCGGATATCCTGATGGAGGAGACGACGGCAAGATTCCAATCTACCCCGCACTATAAGGATTAGCGCTCTCCCC
>CAZYPR010000049.1:462-19012 GCA_964649495.1 uncultured Clostridia bacterium
TAAGTTTATATTTTTTAAGATATTCTTTATTATTTTTATATTTGAAAGATTATTTGTTTTAGGAGAGGAAAAATATCTTAAGATCAGCAATTTCTATCCAAAAAATGAAAAGGATTACTTTTTTAAGACAATTACAGATTTATCAGTGACAGGAGGCTTTCTATTTGCTGTTTCAAATTGGGATCATAAAATATTGAAATTTCAAATTAATGAAGGATTGAAACTTGTAAAAACTATTGGAAGAAGTGGAGAAGGACCAGGAGATTTAAGCTTTCCTGTAAGAATTTCAATATGGGATGGGGAGATTGCCGTTCGTAGCAACAGAAAAATATCTTTTTTTGATTTAAATGGAAATTTTTTAAGAAATTTTAGAATTTTTCATGGAGGAATTAATTTTGTGTATGTAAAAGATAAAATATATTATGTATTCTCTCCCCCGGAAAGCGAATATTTAATAGAAGTGTACAATAAAGAGGGGAAAAAAATATCTCAATTTGGAAAAAAGTTTATAAAAATAAATTTTTCTTTATTTGTTGGATTAAACCCCTTTAATGTAGAAAACTTTGTGTATAGTGGATATAGTGGAACCACCATTGTAACAGATGGTGTTTATATCTATTATCTTAATCCGAAATTTGGAAATTTCATAAAATTTAAATTGGATGGAGAAAAAGTAATGGAGAAAAGCATAGGATTGTATTTTGGGAAAAAAGGGGAAGAGATTCTTAAAGAAAATAAAAAAATGTGGATAAAGGAGGGAATTGACCTGAGAAAAACTAACAATGAATTGAAGGATTACAATCTTTTTAAAGATGTTTACATATGTGGAAAAAATTTGTACTTACTTCAAGAAAACCAAACACTCAAAGAGAAATTCGAAGAAGAAGTTGTTAACATATTGACATTTGATAAGGATTCATTAAAATTTTCGAAAACTTATAAAATTAAAAAAACAAAAGATGAAAGTTTTATTAGTCTGGCTGTTTCGGAACGAGAAGGTAAGCTTATCTTCTACTTGAGTAAGATTTCGGAAAAAGATTATATTATTGCTGAATACATTGAAGAAAAATAATGACACAAAGGAAAGTCTTTTTTTCATTAATTTTGATAATTTCGATATGCATCTTGTTGATTTTTTTGGTTTATGGTTTTGGTTCATGTTTTATATTCAAAATTATAAATTTTTCTGGTTTTGTTATGGGGAGGAGTGAGGAAAAAACAATTTTATTTTTATATGGTAATCTTTGCTCTGTTTGTCCATCTGGTGAATACATATATTCATTAAAAGATGATGAAGCTATTGTATTAGTTGTTCCATCTCAATTCACTGAGTACGATATAGAAAATTTAAGAAATATCTATTCTCTAAAGGGACATATTGTAAAAGGAGGGTTTAAAGCGAGAGTTTTTCTAAAGCTTCTTTCAAAATGTTTTAAAATAGCCGAGAAGGAAGGAAATTTTAAAGTAAAATTCAAAGGTAAAAGAGTGGTTAATATAGAGAAATTTTAATAAGAAATAAGAAGATTCTTTTATCTTATCAATCAGTGAATATGAGAGAGATGAAAGAGAGGAGAAGGTGAAAGGAAAGAGTTGGCCTATATTCCGCAATTTCACATCATTTTACTTTGAAGGGAAGATAGAGGGGTATTCAAGGGATGGAAGGCCTGAGTGGGAAAGCAAGTGGTAATGGGGATGGCAGTAAGCAGGGAAGGATTTGGAAGTAAGTTCAGAAGTATTTGAAGGGAACTCCTCAGACTCTCCTACATTCAGGAAGATGCTTGAGAAGATAAACCGTTTTCGTTCCTCAGTTGTTGTTCGCAAAAAGATGTCCTGACGGATGGCAATATGTCTGCTGTAGTCCTCAATATTATCCACCAGGTGATTATTGCTTAACGCTAAAAACTTTTTTCATCCATTCCCATGCAGTTTTTATTATTGTTTGAAGATCTGAAAATTGCATTTTCCAACCTAAAATTTCCTCAGCCTTTTTATATGAAGCTAAAAGTTTTTCTGGATCACCCTTTCTCCTTCCTTCAACCTTGACTTTAACCTTTCTTCCAGTTATCTCTTCCACCTTTTCTAATACCTCCTTTACAGTAAAACCTGTGCCGCTCCCAAGATTTATTATTTCACTTTTTTTGTTTTTTATAAGGAATTCCATGGCTAAAAGATGAGCCCTTGCCAGGTCAGTGACATGGATGAAATCCCTTACCGCTGTTCCATCCTTTGTATTATAATCATTTCCGTAAAGAATAAACTCATCTCTTTTCCCAAGAATGTGGAGAAGAAGGGATGGAATTAAATGGGTTTCAGGTTCGTGAAGTTCTCCAATTTCACCATCAGGATCTGCTCCTGAAGCATTGAAATATCTCAAAGAAATATACTTTATGCCATATCTTGAACTAAAACCCTCAAGTATTTTTTCTATAAACATCTTAGTTTCGCCGTATGGGTTTATGGGATTTAATGGGTGATTCTCATCAATGGGTATGTAAATTGGATTCCCATAAACAGAAGCACTGGAAGAAAAAATTATAAACTCGGTTTCAAACTCAACCATACACTCAAGGAGATTCAATGCATTTATAATATTTTCTCTGTAATATCTTTCAGGATACATGAAAGATTCTTCAACTTTTGAGAGAGATGCAAAGTGAATGACTCCTTCAAATCTATTTTTTCTAAAAAGTTCTCTGAGCAATTCCATATCTTTGAGGTCTCCTATCACAAGCTCTCCATATTTTGCAAGTTCCTTCCTTCCCGTAGATAGATTATCAATAACGGTCACCTCAAAACCAGCTTTTTTAAATTCTTTGGCTGAGTGGGAGCCTATGTATCCTGCACCTCCGGTTAGGAGAATTCGCATTCTTCCTCCTTAATCTCTTTTGCTATTTTTAGTGCTATAGAAAGCCCTTCCTCTTTTGTGGAGAAGGCACCGTCAAGCTGTAGTTCATAAAGTTGCTTAAGAACTTTTCCCATAAATTTTCCTGGCTTAAATCCAAGTTTAATGAGGTCTCTACCATAGATAATCGGCTTTATGGTTTCTTTGTTTATTCCAAACTCTTCAATTTTTGAAAATAGCCATTTTGCCTCCCTGTCAAGACCATTTAAAAGTCTTTTCTCTCTACCCTTTCTGTCTGCAAGGTCTAAATAAATGAGAAGTTCTATTTCACTTTCCATATCCCTGTATAATCTATTAAATGCTTTCTTGGTGACACTTTTTCTGTTCTGCCACAAATCTGTTGACCTGTGATGATTTTTTACAAGGAGGAGGGTATATTTTCTGATATCATAGTTGTTCCATGAAAAGATTTTAAGTCTTTCGAGAATTTTTTCTGAAATCTCTACTCCCAAAATGTCGTGTCTGTAATTGGTCAGATGAAGTCTTCCATTCTTCCATTCCCATTTTGAAGTTTGGGGTTTTGCGATGTCATGGAAAAGAGAAGCAAGGACAAGGGTTACACTTTTTTCTGGAGAAAGATTGAATATCTTTGATATCCTTTTTGCCTGATCAATGGTTAAAAGGGTGTGGATCCATACTGTATGGTTTCCAAATTTGTCCCTTTCAGGATGAAAGTAAGAGTCTTGAATAGTAAATGTCATTGGAAGGATTTCGGGAAATATTTTTTCAATGACTCCCAATTTGAGAAATTCTTTGAATCCCCTTGATGGTCTTTCTGAATTTAGAAGCATTCTGAAAAGCTCATCAACTATTCTTTCAGGACTCAGTCCCTTTAAATCTATCTCCCTCGAGGTTTTATAAATTGATTTTTCAACCTTCCATCCTAAGACAGAGGCAAATCTTGCAACTCTAATGACTCTTAATGGGTCTTCCGGGAAAGCCAATGGATTTGTCATTCTTATTCTTTTCCCTTTGATATCCCTTACACCACCGAAGGGATCAATAACTTTTCCATCAAAAAGTCTAAGGGCAATACTGTTGCAGGTTATATCCCTTCTTTCGAGGTCCTTTTCAATGGGAAGAAATGGATCCGCCTTTATGATAAAATCCTTGTGTTTTCTTGATTCGCTTTTTACAGGAATGTCTGAACGAGGCAATGAGACATCATATGTTCTTCCATTTATTGTGAATTTTATAACTCCAAAGCTTTTACCAACAATGTCCACTTTCCCATGCTTGCGGAGTTTTTTCTCTATCTCCTCAAGTTGATAATTTGTGACAAGAATGTCAACATCCTTTGAGGGATTACCCCTTACAAGATCCCTTACATAACCACCAACAGCATAAACATTCTCTTTGAATAATTCTACAAAAAGCTCCTTCTCAGGAAAATCAGGATTCAGCTTCATTTTCCAGTTCTATGGTTATCTCCACAATTCTTATAATTTCATTCTTTCTTTTAAGAGATGAGAGCATACCAAGAAGTGTGGAAGAAATGAATTCCTGGACAAAGGAGTTTAAAGGTATTTCCTCATTGTTAATTTTAAGAGTAACTTTTCTTTTCATAATCACCTCTATTTTATAATAGCACAAAATAATATTTAAATTTAATTCTAAGACTTGGGTTTAACAACTAATGCAAAGAAAGGAAAACAAGTCTGAGCCCGAGAATAAAGATAGCAATGGTAAGAGCTCTTATAATCCAAATTTCCCTGATTTTTGAAGATAAATAAGCTCCAACTCCTGCTCCTGGTATTACTCCTATTGTAAGGGTGATAACTTTTAACCATGAATTATGAAGAGAACCTTTAATTACATGGGTTAATGCTCCAAAGAGAGTTATTACAAAAAGAATGAAATGGGATGTGGCAGTTGCAATATGAACAGGGAAATTTAGCAAGTAGACGAGAACAGGAACATGGATTATTCCTCCCGCTACACCGAGCATTGCACTTAAGTATCCTATAATGAAGCTTAAGATTGCCCCTTTTTTAATTTTAGATGAAGTGACGATTTCTTCTGATTTCGAGTTATTCTTAAATCTCTTAAAACTTAAAAAAATTGCAGAAACCATCAAAAAAAGACCGAAGATGATTTCAAAAATTCTTCTTGTAATAAATGAGGTTGTCAATGCTCCCGCTATAGAACCAGGAATTGAAGATAAAGCAAAGAGTATGCCCACTTTGAAGTTTATCCTTTTCATTCTCCAGTAGGATATTGTTCCTGAAAGGGAGTTAAAAAAAATCACTGAAAGGGAAATGGATGTGATTGTTTCCGATGGAGCATTGGGATAAAGAATCAAAAGTAAGGGAATTAAAAGGAAGCCTCCGCCCACCCCAACAAGAGTTCCATAAGTTCCGATCAAAAAACCTGATATTATAAAGAAGATATGAAGGAAAGTGTCCATTTAATAGAATATCAAATGAGCTTGACTTTTTCAATTTTTTAATGTTCTGAAAAAGCTCATTTGGTGAAATAAAGTTTTCTAATGCTATCTCTGCTAAATAGGAGATTTATTTTTTGCACGATTTAATCTATAATGTTTTTTATGAAGGACTGGATTTATATTGAAGATATTAGTAAATATGCTGGAAAGAAGGTGACTTTAAGGGGGTGGGTTTACAACAAAAGGTCTTCAGGTAAGGTTAGATTCCTTCTCATAAGAGATGGAACAGGTTTAATTCAGGGGGTTATCTCAAGTCCTGACAAAAATGATCCTCTTTTCAAGAAATTTGATACTCTTACTCAGGAATCTTCCCTTGTTGTTGAAGGAAAGGTGAGAGAAGAAAAAAGGGCTCCTGGGGGATATGAGCTCGACATTGAGAATATTGAGATTATATCAATTTCAGAGGAGTACCCAATTGCTCCCAAAGAGCATGGAATAGCTTTTTTAATGGAGAATAGACATCTGTGGATAAGGTCTTTAAAACAGAATGCAATTCTTAGAATAAGGGCAAATGTAATCAGAAGTATAAGAGAATTCTTTGATAGTAGAGGATTTGTTCTTTTTGACGCTCCAATTTTAACACCCTCTGCTTGTGAGGGGACAACCACCCTTTTTGAAACACAATATTTTGATGAAAAGGCATACCTTACTCAGAGTGGACAACTTTACGCTGAAGCGGGTGCAATGGCTCTTGGTAAAGTCTATACATTCGGACCAACTTTCAGAGCTGAAAAAAGTAAGACAAGAAGGCATCTCATGGAATTCTGGATGATAGAGCCTGAAATTGCTTTTGCAGAATTGGAGGACATTATGGAAATTGCAGAGGAACTTATTGAATTCGTTGTTCTATCAGTCCTTGAGAAAAATAAAAAAGAACTCGATTTTCTCGAGAGGGATACAAAACCTCTTGAAAGTATAAAAAAACCTTTTCCAAGAATAACATATACAAAAGCAATTGAGCTTTTAAAAAGTAGGGGGGTTAAAATTGAATGGGGTGATGAGCTTGGCGGAGATGAGGAGACAATAATTTCTGAGGCATTTGATAGACCTGTTATAATTACTCATTATCCTGCAAAGATTAAAGCATTCTATATGCAACCTGATCCAGAGAACCCTGAGCTCGCTCTTTGCATGGATATGATAGCTCCTGAAGGATATGGAGAGATAATAGGAGGGAGTCAGAGAATTCATGATTTGAATTTACTTTTAAAAAGGATTGAAGAGGCGGGTCTTCAAAGGGAGGCTTACCAGTGGTACATTGACCTGAGAAGATATGGAACTGTCCCTCATGCGGGATTCGGTCTCGGACTTGAAAGGACTGTTGCATGGCTCTGCAAACTTTCCCATGTAAGAGAGGCTATCCCTTTTCCAAGAATGCTTTATAAGATATATCCATAAAGGAGGGGCGAAAAATGCGAGAAAGGAAAACGAGAGATTAAATAGAAATGGCAAATCTATTATTAATTTCCCTCGGTTGTGCAAAAAACCTTGTTGATTCTGAGGTAATGCTGGGAGTTTTTTCAAATAAAGGTTTTAAAATTGTCAACCATAAAAGTTTGGCTGATATAATTGTTATAAATACATGTGGATTTATAAAAGAGGCGAGGGATGAATCCTTTCAGACCATAGAAGAGGTAATAAAAGATAAAGGAGATAAAAAAGTTGCTGTGGTAGGTTGCCTTACAGAAATGATGAAAGATAAGATAAAGGAAATTTTTCCTGGAATTGACTACATTGCAGGAGTAAATGATGTTGAAAGAATTGTAGAAATAATAGAAGGAGAAAAGCCATTTTCCAATCTTCCTTACATATATTCCCACAATTCTCCAAGAATTATATCAACTCCAAAATCATGGGCTTACATTAAAATTTCAGAAGGGTGTTCCCATCAATGCACATTTTGCTCAATTCCTCTAATAAAAGGTCCAATGAGATCAAGACCTATTGAATCAATTGTGGAGGAGGCTGAGAAACTATCTGAGAATGGGGTTAGAGAAATAAACCTTGTTTCTCAGGATTCTACATCTTACGGAAGGGATATAAATTTGAAAAATGGGGTAGTTGAGCTACTCAAAAAATTGATGGAAATAAAAAATTTAAAATGGATAAGGGTTCTCTATTCATACCCTGAGGAGGTAACAGATGAGTTTATTGAGATTTTGAAGGAAGAAAAGATTGTTCCATATCTTGATATTCCTTTACAGCATTCCCACCCTGAAGTTTTAAAAAGGATGGGAAGAAGTATGGATGGGAAAAGAGCACTTAAGTTCATTGATAAGGTCAGGAATAAGATCCCTGAGATAACATTGAGAACTTCTTTAATTGTTGGATTCCCTGGTGAGGGTGAAAAGGAATTCAATGATCTTTTAAAATTTGTAGAGAATGCAAGGTTTGAAAGATTGGGAGTTTTTAAATACTCCTGTGAAAATGGAGTAAAAGCAAGTTTTTACGGAGATCCTGTTCCAGAAGATTTAAAGGAAAAAAGGAAGGAGCTAATTCTTCTTGTTCAACAGGAGATAAATTTAGAGAAGAATTCGGATTTAATAGACAAAGAAATAGAGATTCTTGTAGAGGGGACATCTTCAGAGAATCCTCGATATTTGATAGGAAGGGCAAAGAGTCAGGCACCGGAAGTTGATGGTTTTGTAATTGCTCGAAAGGGAAAAGAAGATAAAGATTTCGTAAAGGTTAAGATTGAGAAGATAGGACCATATGACCTTTTTGGGAGGGTAATTTGAGAAACTTGACTCTTACAATAACCACATTTTTAGGCATAGGTTATCTTCCTTTGATGCCAGGGACTTTTGCATCTTTTGCCTACCTTCTCCTACATTTTTTTGCACTAAAAGAATTCCCTTTTTATCTAACGCTTTTTCTCATTTTCATTGTTTTCTTTGCGGGGGTTATTTTCTCCACAAAGGCAGAGAAAATTTTTGAAAAGAAGGATCCAAGACCTGTGGTAATTGATGAGGTTTTTGGGCAAATGGTTTCCCTTTTCCTTATCCCTTATAAAATAACTCCCCTTTTGATTGGCTTCTTCCTTTTTAGAATATTTGATGTTTTAAAGCCTTTTCCATGTTTTTATTTTCAAAAAATAAAAGGTGGATGGGGAATAATGCTGGATGATCTTTTTGCGGGTCTCTGGGCAAATTTTTTTCTAAGAATTATAATAATAATTTTAAAGGTTTAAAATGAGGGCTGAATTTATAGGGATTGGTTCTGAACTTCTTACCTCATGGAAACCTGAAACCAACTCCCTTTACATTGCCCAGAGACTTGAGGAGGTTGGTATAAAGCTTGCTTTCAAAACAATATGTGGAGACCATGAAGAGGATATTATAAATGTTCTGAAAAATGCAAGGAACAGGGTTCAGCTTATTATAATAACAGGTGGTCTTGGTCCAACTGATGATGATTTGACAAGGCAGGCTGTTTCAAAGTTTTTGGGTAGGGAACTGATATTTAAGGAAGAGATTGTAGAAAGAATTGCGGGAAGATACAGAATGAGGGGGGGAGAAATGCCAGAGATTAATATAAGGGAAGGATTTGTAATCCAGGGTGCTGAAATTATAAATAATCCTGTTGGGACTGCTCCAGGAATGTGGATAGAAGATAATGGAATTTACATTGCCATTCTTCCAGGACCTCCTCCGGAAATGATTCCAATGTTTGATTCCTCAATTCTCCCAAAATTGAGGGAAATTTCTCCATTTTTTATCTCAAAATGTATTTTGAAGGTAGTGGGCCTTACTGAATCAGAAGTTGATTCTTCAATTTCTGAGATTTCGAGAAAAGCGATAAACACAGATATTTCTGTCCTTGCAAGCCCTGGAATAATAGAAATTCATATAATTTCGAGATCAAAGAAATCAATAGAAGATTCTTACGCAATAATGGAGGAAGTGAAAGGGAAAATCAAAGAGGTTCTCAGCGAGAATGTTTTTTCAGAAGGGGAGGATCTTGAAGAGGTTGTTGGGAGGCTTTTGAGGGAAAGAGGTGAGACACTCTCTGTTGCAGAATCATGCACTGGCGGTCTTCTATCAAGCAGAATAACAGATATTCCAGGAAGTTCCGATTACTTTGAAAGGGGATTTGTTGTTTACAGTAATATAGCTAAAGTAGAGAATCTTGGGATTCCTGAAGATTTAATAGCAAAGGAAGGAGCGGTAAGTCAGAAGGTTGCGAAGTTGATGGCGAAAAGGGTGAGGGAAATATCAAGAACAACCTACGGAATAGGTATAACTGGGATTGCAGGACCAGGGGGTGATTCTGCTGAAAAACCTGTGGGGACTGTTCACATAGCAATTGCATGGGAGGGAGGCGAAACTCACACAAAGAATTATTTCTTTGGAACAAGAGAACAGATAAAGATTCAGTCAGCTGTTAAAGCCCTTGATATGCTAAGAAGGCATATATTGAAAAAATGAGAACATTTATTGCGATTGAAATAGAACCGTCAATAAAAGATAAGATTGCAAAGATAATTGATGAGCTTTCAATGGCAGGGGAGAGGGTTAGCTGGGTAAAAAGGGGATCAATTCATTTAACTCTAAAATTCCTTGGAGAGATCGATGAGAAGAGATTAAAAGAGATTTCTGAAAGACTCAAAAAGATAACATCTAAAATAAAACCTTTCAGAATAAAGTTGGAAGGTGCGGGTTGGTTTCCTGAGGGGAGTTTAAGACCGAGGGTTCTTTGGGTTGGTGTTGAATATCCCGATGAGTTGAAGAATTTGTGGAAGGAAATAGAGAGAGAAATGGAGCAAATCGGATTTAAACCAGAGGGAAGGGAATTTTCACCCCATATCACAATAGGAAGAGTAAAGGAGGTTGGAAGTATTAATAAAGTTATGGAGATTTTTAAGAAATATTTAAAAAGTAATTTTGGAGTGATGGAAGTAAAAGAAGTTGTTCTATTTCAGAGTATTTTAAAACCCGATGGAGCGGAATACAGACCAATTGAAAAATTCGTGTTTAAATGTAAAATTTGAAGTTGTATGATTGAGTTTTTTTATTTTATCCCCTCTTTTCTGATGGGCTCTATCCCATTTGGGTGGATAATCTATAAGTTAACGGAAAAAAAGGACATAAGAAAGGAAGGGAGCGGGAATATTGGTGCTGCAAATATTTACAGACTGAAGGGAAAATTTTTTGGAATCCTTGTTCTTCTTCTTGATGCCTCAAAGGGAATGATAGCTGTTCTTGTAGCAAAGTCTATTTTCAAAGATTATATTTTTCTGACTTTATCAGCTCTTTTTGCAGTCTCAGGACATATATTTTCACCTTTCTTATCTTTTAGAGGAGGAAAAGGTGTTGCCACCTCCATGGGTGCACTTGCAGTTCTTTCCATAAAGACTTTCCTAATTACCCTTTTGCCAGTAATAATTGTTCTTTTTGTCACAAGAATTGTTTCCCTTTCATCCCTGACCTTTTCATTTATCTATCCTTTTTTATTTATATTTTTTGAAAAATCTTTTTATAATTCCTTCCCAATTTTTATAATAACTTTCCTTATTTTTTTAAGACACAGGGATAACATTATAAGGCTCCTGGAAAAAAGGGAAAGGAGGATAGAGATCTAAATGAAGGTTTCTGTTATTGGAGGAGGTGCATGGGGAACAGCTTTTTCAATTTACTCTTCCCTTATAGGACATTCTGTTTCAATGTGGGTAAGGGAAAAGGAACTTGTGGAGGAGATGAGGGATAAAAGGGAAAATAAATATTTCTTGCCTCAGATAAAAATTCCAGAAAATATAGAAATTTACAATGAAATAGATAAAGCGGTTAAAAAGAGTGAGATTGTTTTTTTTGCTGTTCCTTCAAAATTTTCAAGGAGCATTTTAAGAGAGCTTGCAAAACAAAAAAAATATATTCCAGTTTTGATTAGTCTTACAAAAGGTATTGAAGTTGAAAGTTTGAAAAGGGTTACAGAGATCGCAGAGGAAGAAATTGGGATAAAGAAACTTGGTGTTCTTTCAGGACCATCTTTTGCCAAAGAGGTTGCAGAGGGTAAACCCACTTCCTGTGTTGTGGCATCTAATTTTGAGGAGATTTCATTTATGGTTCAAGAGAATTTCTCCTCAGATACTTTTAGATTGTACAGAAGTAAGGATATGATAGGTGTTGAGCTTGCGGGTGCATTAAAAAATGTCATTGCTATTTCAGCTGGAATAGTAAATGGTTTAGGGCTTGGAATGAATGCCCTTGCTTCTTTGATAACAAGGGGGATTGTCGAAATTGCAAGATTGGGAGTGAAAATGGGAGCTAAGAGGAGAACTTTTTACGGACTTGCAGGGATAGGAGACCTGATACTAACATGCACGGGTGAATTGAGTAGAAACAGAATGTTCGGAATAGAACTTACCAGGAAGAAAAGTGAAATGATTTCTTTGGATGGTCATATTGCTGAGGGTGCAACTACTGCTAAATCTGCTTATCTTCTCTCTAAGAAATTTAATGTTGAGATGCCAATTACTGAGGAAGTATATAAAATAATATATGAGGGAAAAAATCCTCTTCATTCCATTAAAGATTTAATGAGGAGAAGATTGAAGAAAGAATGAAATACACAATAGTTTACTTCCTTGATGGAGAAGAGAAGAGATATTTTATAGAAAAGGATAAGATAACCCTTGGTAGACTTTCGGATAATGATATCCCGATTCCTGACTCAACTGTCTCTCGCTATCATGCTGAGATATTAAAAATAGGGGATGGATATGTTATAAGGGATCTGGACAGCAAAAATGGAACATATGTGAATTCTGAGAGAATTCTTGAGGCATTTTTAAAAGATGGAGATGAGATTGGGCTTGGCAAATTTATTCTCAGGTTCGAAAGTGTGAAGGATGTAAAAATTGTGGAGGAGCTGGAGGAAAGATCAACAGTTAGCACAGCAAGATCAGTGAGGGAGTTTATTCCATCTATAGAAGAAAAAGTTATAGAGGAGAAAAGGGGAGAGTATCTCGGACCCCTTGTAAAATTAGGGAAAAATCTTATACTTTCCCGTTCCTTAAACGAAATTCTTCAGAATTGCATGGATACAATCTTTGAACTTATTCCTGCTGATAGAGCAGCAATAATTTTTTATGATCAATACAAGGATTCCCTGATTCCTCAGCTGACAAGGGAGAGGGGGAAAACCTCAGAGACTCTCACAATAAGTAAGACAATTGCTATGAGATGCGTGAAGGAAGGACTCGCTCTTTTAGTTACAGATGCACCCTTTGATCACAGGTTTGCGGGAGCAGAGAGTATATTGATTTACGGAATAAAGTCAGCAATCTCTGTCCCTCTCTGGCTTCAAAATTCAACCATTGGTCTTATTTATGTTGATTCTACAGACCCTCATCGGATTCTCGGAAATGAGCACATGGAAATACTTACAATCCTTGCCAATTATTCCGCAATTGCCATTGAGCAATTCAGGCTTTCCCAGAAGCTTGTTGAGGAGATGAAGATAAGATCAAGACTTGAAAGGTATCACTCTCCTTCGATTGTTTCAAGGCTTATGGAATTAACTCAGCTCCAGCCATCCTTTCAAGAGATGGAGGTTTCCATACTTTTTATGGACATAGTGGGATTCACTTCAATAGCTGAGGAGCTCGAGCCTTCTGATGTTGGGAATTTTCTCAATAAATTTTTCTCAGAGATGACAAAAATTGTTTTTGAATACGAAGGAACCCTGGACAAGTACATCGGAGATGCAATAATGGCAATATTTGGTGCTCCCTTTCCCCAACCAGATCACGCATTGAGAGCAGTAAAAGCAGGGCTTGACATGATAAAGAAAACAGAAGAGATAACGAAGAAAGGAATATTGGGGAGGAGTGTAAATATAAGGGTTGGTATTAACTCAGGAAAAGTTGTTGTTGGTGATTTTGGCTCACCAATGAGAATGGAGTATACATGCATTGGAGATGCGGTAAATGTTGCCTCAAGAATCGAAAGTTCAGTAGCTGAGCCAGGGAAGGTTGTAATAGGTGAGAGCACATACAACATGGTAAAAGATATGTTCAATTTTAAATTTCTTGGTTCCAAGAAACTGGAGGGATTAAGAAAGGAGGTAAGATTATGGGAAGTTTTAAAGGAAAAATAGTATACTTAGCAATATTTACAATATTAATTTCTGGTTGTGCAACGAAATCAGCAGTGGATATTAAAAAAGAAAAGGATCCCAATTATCATTATAGTCTTGGAGCTTTTTACTTAAATGATGGAAAAATGGATCTTGCAATAAATCATTTCAATAAGGCACTCTCCCTTGAACCAAGACATTATCTATCTCTTTATGGCTTAGCAGTTGTATCAATTATGAGGGGAGAATTGGACAAAGGAGAGAAATACCTGAAAGAGGTCTTAAAAATTCAACCCGCATTCACAGAAGCTCACAATTATCTTGGAATAATTTATCAGGCAAAGGGTGAACTGGAAAGAGCAAAGGAAGAGTTTGAGAAAGTTGTTGCAGATCAAAAATATCCCACTCCTGAAAATGCTTATTTCAATCTTTCTGGAATAGAAATTGCAAAGGGGAACTGGAAAGAAGCACTCGCCTATATAGAGCTTGCAATAGAAAAGAGGAGGAGCTTTCCCATTGCCCACAATAGGAAAGGTATTATTTTGAGGGAATTGGGAGATTTAGATGGTGCTGAAGAAAGTTTCAAGAGAGCTGTAAATCTTTCACCAGAAGATCCTGAGTTTAACTACAACCTTGCAGAGATACTTGTCAGGAAAGGGAAAAAAGATGAGGCAAAAGAGATACTTTTAAAAGTTCTCCCCATGGCTTCAGGAAAGGAAATTAAAGAAAAGATTGAAAACCTATTGAAATCCATAATTTAATGTATATAATTAAAGAGTGGGCAAGATGGATAAAGAGATGTCAGCTATTGAATTTATAGTTATAATTTTGACTTTTAACTTTTTATTTTTAAATTTTTAGGAGGTAAATATGAATCCAATAAAGAGGGTAGGTAATTTTCTGATTTTTAAGGAGAAGAGAGAAGACATCTTAGGAAAGGAGTTCAGAGCGGGCTGGATTGAGGATGAAAAGATAAAAAATGTCATTTCCCTTGTAGCAATAAAGGAAGTTTTAACAAAGAATGAAGACCTTCTGAAGAAATTTTCAGAAGGGATGAGAGAAGTTGCGAGTCTTATCGATCCAAAGGTTGTAAGAATTCTTGGTTTTGGAGCTATTGGAGAGAATGTTTTCATCTCAAGGGAGTATGTAAAAGGAGAGACCCTTGGTGATATCTTAACAACTTCAATATCCGAAAAGAATTACATGCCTCTGGATATTGCTTTATTCCTCTTTTCCCAGATTGCCTCTACTCTCGAATACGCTCAAGCATTCAAGTTTGAAGGGCAGAGAATTTTCCATGGCTTTCTTAATCCTTCTGATATTCTTGTTTCCTATGATGGTGTTCCGAAAATAAAAAATTTCATGGTTTATCCCATTCTTGAAAACTACCCCTATGAAAGGACAAGCATAACAAAGTTATATGAGAGATATTTAACACCTGACCATAAGAGCGGTCTTCCTGTGACATCGAGCACAGATATTTACTCCTTTGGAATGATTCTATTTGAATTCTTGACAGGCAAACCTTTTGAGTTTAAAGAAGGTGAAAGTTTAAAAGAGAAGCTGGATAATGCAAGATTACTCTTTCCTTACAAAGATTCTGCGGGAATACCTCCTTCTTTAAAGAATTTCCTTATGAAAGCCCTTTCTCCAAATCCTGAAGACAGGTTCTCCTCAATAAGAGAAATGAGAAGAAGCTTAGATGCAATAATTACTGAAGAGAATATGGATGCCAGCACATTCAACCTTGCATTCTATATGAATTCTCTTTTTGGAACAGTTGCGGAAAAAGAGGAGAAGGAAATAGAGGCAGAGATTACTACAGAGGCTATTCCTGTAGAGGTAAAGGAGGAGGTTGAAGTAGAAAGGAGGGAGGTTCCTGTAAGATATCCCACTATCGAGTTTACTGCATTTAAAGTTAAGGAGAGAAGGAGTCCAATCCCTCTCTTTATTATCTCCATTGTCCTTGTTGCAGTAATTGCAGTGGCTGGAACCCTTTTAATCGTTGGCAAAAGACAACCCCAACCCCAGGCACCAAAAATCTCAGAGGCGGAGATTCAAAAACAAATTGATACAAGAATTCAAGAGCTTCAGCAAAAAATGAGGGAAGAGTTTGAAGCTCGTTATAGACAGAGGGAAGAGGATATTAAAAAGACATATGAAGAGCTCATGAAAAAAGCAACTGAACAACAGAGGAAAGAGCTGGAAGCCCAGATGAAAAAAGAAATGGAAGCACTTCAAAAACAGAGAGCTGAGGACGAAGCAAGGTTAAAAGAGGAGGCTGAAAAGGCTGCTAAAGAGATAAAAGCACAAGAAGTTACGCCAGTTAAAGAGGAGATTCAGAAAAAAGAAACTCAGCAAAAGGTTGAAGCACCTGAAACTAAGCCTCAGGAAGTTCAAACTCCGCCTTCCATTGAAAAAATAACCACTCCCTACACACCACCAGTTCCTTCTTTGAAAGAGGGTGATCTTGTAAGTTTAACTTCACTAACTAAAAGACCTGAGATTGTTAAAAAAGGAATAGCAAATCCTGAGTATCCATTTGTTGCGAAAAGGATGGGTATAAAAGGTTCAGTAATTGTTCATGTTCTTATATCTGAAAAGGGAGAAGTAATTGATGTGAGGGTTATTCAGGAAAATCCTAAGGGTAAAGGTTTTGCAGATTCAGTTATAAAAACTGTAAAAACCTGGAAGTTTACCCCGCCAGAGAAGGATGGTATAAGAGTTAAGACATGGATTGTTCTACCTGTTTTTAAGTTTGAATAAAAATAGATGAAAGCTGATAGCTTATAGCTTGGATAAAGAGATACACTGTGTAATAGGAGCCTTTGGGTTTACTGGAAAGTATATTGCTAAAATTTTGCTTGAAAAAGGACATTTAGTAAGAACACTCACTAATTCTTCCAAAAAATTTAATCCCTTTGGAGAAAAAATAGAGGTTTTCCCATTAGATTTTGAAAATATTGAAAATTATCTCAAAGATTCTAAAGTGTTGTATAACACTTACTGGGTTCGATTCAATTATAGAGATAAAAATCTATCCTTTAATTACTCAAAAGCCATAGAAAACACATTGAAATTATTCGATTCCGCAAGAAAAGTGGGTGTTAGAAGAGTAATTCATATAAGCATTACAAATCCATCTGAAGACTCCCCATTCGAATACTTTAGAGGGAAGGCAATATTAGAAAAAGCTTTGATAAACTTTGGAATTCCCTATGCCATTCTTCGTCCTTCACTTATATTTGGAGAGGAAGATGTTCTTATTAATAACATTGCCTGGCTCTTGAGGAAGTTTCCATTTTTTACTATTTTTGGCGATGGGAGTTATCGTTTACAGCCGATCTATGTTGAGGATCTTGCAAAGCTCGCAGTTGAAGAGGGAGAGAAGAGAGAAAATGTTATAATTGATGCAATTGGACCTGAAACCTTTACATTCAGGGAACTTGTGGAAAAAATTGGGGAAATAATCGGTAAGAAAAGACCTATTATCTCTGTTCCTGACTCAATAGGGTATGCAATAGGTTTAGTGATGGGGAAATTTTTGAAGGATGTTTTAATAACAAAAGAAGAAATCAAAGCCCTCAAAGCTAATTTGCTCTATACAGGGTCAAAGCCTTTAGGAAGAACTAAATTTACAGACTGGGCAAGGGAGAACTCAAAAATTCTCGGAATTAAATATTCCAGTGAGTTAAAAAAAAGGTATAAGATTTAAAGCAGTTATAAAAATGAGAATGAAATTTTTATTTATTAACCCTTGGATAGTGGATTTTACTGCCTATGACCTTTGGATTAAACCCATTGGACTCCTCTATATTGCATCAATATTGAAAAAATTGGATGTTGCGGATATTTATTTAATAAATTGTCTTGATGAATCCCATCCCTCAATTCCAGAAAAATTCAAAAAGAAAAGGGAGGATGGGACATCAAAATTTTATTCTGTGGAAATAGAGAAACCTGAGTTTTTAAAATGGATTCCTAAAAGACTAAAAATTTTTGGTATTCCGATTCAAGCATTTGATGAAGAAATTAAAAAAATAGGAAAAGTTGATGGTGTTTTTATAACATCATTTATGACTTACTGGTATCCTGGAGTGCAGATAGCCATTGAAAGAGTAAAGAGAAAGATTGGTTCTATTCCAGTAGTACTCGGAGGAATTTATCCGACTCTAATTCCAGAACATGCAAAGGAGAAGAGCGGAGCTGATTTCATTGTAACAGGAGAAGGAGAAAATCAGTTAGGAAAGATACTCGAAGAGGTTTTTTCTTTAAAAATTAATTTTGACAATTTCTTTGAGATAGACTCTTATCCCTTCCCCCATTTCTCCCTTCTGAAGGATAAAACCTCTCTTCCATTTCTCACATCAAGAGGTTGTCCATTTAGGTGTTCCTATTGCGCATCATTTTTAATCTCGAAAAAATTCAGGGAAAGAAGTGTTGAGAATTGTCTTGAAGAACTAATTTTCATAAAAAATAATTTTGAGACTAAACATATTGCCTTCTACGACGACGCTCTTCTCCTTAACCCTCAAAATAGGATAAAGCCATTACTTCGTAAAGTTATTGAAAAATCTCTTAATTTTCAGTTCCACACTCCCAATGGTCTTTACATAAATGAGATAGACGAGGAGCTTGCAATTTTAATGAAAAGAGCCAATTTTAAAACAGTAAGGCTAAGTCTTGAAAGCGCTAAAATAGAGTTTTTGAAGGAAACAAAATCTGAGCATAAAATTGGTGATTTGAAAAGAATTGTTAGACATTTTGAAAATGCGGGATATAAATCTTCTGACCTTGAAGTTTATATTTTGGTCGGTCTCCCCTTTCAAAGCGCAGAGGAAGTTGAGGAGAGCATAAAGTATTCGGGAGATTGTGGTGTCAGGGTAAGGTTTTCCTACTTTTCCCCTATTCCAAAAACTGAAGAATGGAAAAAAATGGTGGAAAGAGGTTTTTTAAGGGAGGACTCAGACCCTTTGCTCCACAACAAAATTCTTTTTCCATATTTATGGTCACCAATCACACCCGATAAACTCGAAGATTTGAAAAAAGTTCAAAAGGAAGTAAATTCTTTTGTTAGCCCAACTTTCGCATTTTTTCTCTAAAAAATCGTTAAAAACTGGTTTCTC
>CAZYPR010000050.1:0-10128 GCA_964649495.1 uncultured Clostridia bacterium
TAGTTCCCTCTTTTCACCTTTTCTTCTACTTGACATTTATTATTGCATCTCCTAAATCACATAATAATTTAAAAAAAAATAAAAATCAAATTTTACAATAAATAAGGGAAATTTCCAGTTTTTTAGATTATGGGTTAAAATATTTATATGGAAAAGGATTTGAAAATACATTTCTGGGGAGACCCAGTCCTTCACAAACCATCTGAAAGGGTTGAAGACATTGACTCAAGTATTGTAGAGCTTGTAGAGAAAATGATTAATATTATGCATGAAAATCTTGGAATAGGTCTTGCTGCTCCCCAGGTTGGTATTGGAAAGAGAATAATCGTTGTGGATCCATTTATGGGTGAAAAGCCCGAAGAAATTATAACTCTTTTGAATCCAGAGATAATCGAAAAGGAGGGAGAGGCAATAAGAGAGGAAGGGTGTTTGAGTATACCCCAGATAAGGGAAGAAGTGAAAAGACCTTACAAAGTCCTTGTGAAAGGGATTACCCTTGATGGGAAAGAAAAAGAGATAGAGGCGGAAGACCTTCATGCAAGGATATTCTGTCACGAAATCGATCATTTAAATGGGAAATTTTTTATAGATCATCTTTCTCCTTTAAAAAGAAGAATAATTAAAAACAAACTTAAAAAACTCCTTCAGAAATAATGAATATAATTTTTTTTGGCTCAGATAAAATATCAATTTCTCCATTTGTTTCAATAATAGATAAGGGTCATAATGTAAAAGCTCTAATAACAACGCCCGACAAACCTAAGGGAAGAGGACTTGGACTCTCACCACCTGAGATAAAAAAAATTGCTTTAAAGCATGGAATAAAAGTTCTTCAACCTGATAAATTAAGAGAAAATCCAGAGATTTTTCAAATTTTGAGGAATTTGAATCCTGAGCTTGGAGTTGTTGTTGCCTATGGTAAGATAATTCCAAAGGAGATAATTGAAATACCAAGATTCGGGATCGTAAACCTGCACTTTTCCCTTCTTCCAAAACTGAGGGGAGCCGCTCCTTTAAACTGGGCAATAATAAGAGGAGAGGAGAAAACTGGGGTATCTGTATTTTTTATAAATGAAAAAATGGACGAAGGTGATATAATTTTGCAAATGGAGGTGGGAATTGGTAAAAGGGAGAGGGTTGACCAACTAACTGAAAGATTAATACCCTTTGGAACATCCCTTCTCCTTTCTGCAATTGATTTAATCGAGAAAGGCAATTTTGAGAGAAAACCTCAGGATCATTCCCTTGCAACATATGCTCCCAAGATAAAAAAAGAGGATGGACTAATAGATTGGTCAAAAACATCAGAGGAGATTGACAGACTTGTTAGAGGACTTTACCGCTGGCCTGGAACATTTACTTACTGGAATGGTAAAATACTTAAAATAGTGGAAACCATCCCCCTTGAGGAAAAAATTTACTCAAAGAGTCCAGGGGAGATAATTTCCATTAGGAAAGAAGGGATTGTTGTAGCTTGCGGAAATAATTCATCAATCTTAATTCAGTCCGTCCAACCAGAAGGGAAAAAGGTAATGTCTGCCCACTCCTTCACCCTCGGAGCAAAGATAAAGGAAGGAGATATCTTAGGAAAGTAGCCTTAGGCTTTAACCAGCGATATAGCAAATTAAAAATTGAAGATTTTAGCGCAGAATTATCTTACTTCCATTAAAATCAACTATCCTCATCTTTATATCGTAAACCTTTTCGAGAATTTCTTCGCTGAGAATTTCCTGGGTTTTCCCCTTTCCGACAATCTCTCCATTTTTCATAAAAACCAAATAATCAGAATATTTTACTGCCAAATCAAGGTTGTGAAGGGTCACAATTACAGTTTTCCCCATCCTCTCGGAGAGTTCCTTTACAAGCTCCATTATTTCAACCTCATGTTTTGGATCAAGGAAGGAAGTTGGCTCATCCATTAAGAGAATCTCTGGTTCCTGAACAATTGTTCTTGCTATAATAACCAATCTCCTTTCACCACTACTTATCTCAAGAATCCCCCTCCCCTTGTAATCATTTATTCCTACAAATTTTAAAGCTTCCTTCGCCAATTCAATATCTTTCTTAGAGGGTTTTGAAAAAATTGTTAAATGGGGAGCTCTTCCCATTAGGACAAAATCGAGAATAGAAAAGTTGAAGATGGATATTTGCTCCTGGGGAACATATCCGATAATCTGAGCTCTTTTACTAACTTTCATCTCAGATATGTCCTCACCATTTATGAAAATTGAGCCCTTTTGCACAGGATTTACCATGCCTATACATTTTAAAAGAGTTGATTTCCCTGCACCATTGGGACCAACTATTGATGTTATTTTTGAACTCTCAAAATTTAAATCCCTTACTCTCAATGTGAAATTTGTATAGGAGAAGGTCAGTTCTTTAATCTTAACTTTCATAGCCAGAGCTTCCCTGATTTCTTAAGAAAATAAATAAAGAATGGAATCCCTACTATGCTTGTGAATATTCCAACAGGAATTTCGAAACTTGTTATCCCCCTTGCAAAATCATCCGCAATCAGAAGGAAAGTAGCTCCAATAGATGCTGAAACTGGAATCACAACCCTGTTATTTACTCCAAATATCATCCTTGAAATATGAGGTATTATGAGCCCAACCCATCCAATTATTCCCGCAGAAGATATGGCTGATGATGTTGCTATTGTTGTTGCAACCATAATAATTAGCTTCTCAGTTTTTACATTTAAACCAAGAGCTTTTGCCTCATCATCTCCGAGGGAAAGAATATTCATCCTCCATCCATAAAGAAAAAGAATTAGAGAACCAATTAACATCAATGGTAAAGAGTATATTACCTCTCTCCATCCCGCAAGGGAGAAAGAACCCATTAGCCAGAAAAAGAGGGATTGAAGGGAGTAAGGATTTGCAAGGAATTCTACAAGGGTTAGAAGTGCAGTAAACAGTGCTGATACAATAACTCCTGTAAGAAGGAGAGAAATTATGTCAGATCCAGTTCCTTTTGATATTAGAAGAACAGAAGAGAATGCAATAAAAGCAAAAATAAATGAGGAGACCTCAACAGGAAAATTTTTTCCAAAAAAAACAATGGAAAGGGATGCTCCGAATGCAGCTCCCGATGATATTCCGAGAATATATTCATTTACAAGAGGATTTCTGAAAAGAGCCTGAAGGGATGCTCCTGAAACAGAAAGAGAGGCGCCAACCGCAATGGCAAGGATTATTCTTGGAAGCCTTATTTTCAAAATTATATCCCTGTAAACATCGGGAATCTCCTTAAAATTCATTGATGAGAAAAGGGAGAGAAAGGTCTTTAAAACATCTTTAAAGTTTATTGGATATGAGCCTATGAGCAAGGAGAAAACTCCAGCGATAAAAGGGAGGAAAATTATTGTGATAAAAATAATTTTTCTTTTTTTATTTGATATTCCATTCATTGCATTTCAGCCTTTCCAACAAAATCTCAAAGGCTTTCTCTGAATTGTAGAACTTTTTGAAAATCTCCTTCCCTTCTTTCATCAGTTCGATGTCTGAAAATCTATAAGAATGGAAAATTTTCGATAGGTATATAGTCTCAAAAAGAACCTCTGCGGGATCCCACCAGAACCAGAATCCGAAAGTGTAATACACCCTCTTTTTTCTTATAGCATCCAAAGAGCCTATTCTACTGTCAGAAAGAATACTTTTAATAGTAACACCTCTTTCTTCTGGAAGATAATTTCCATGAATCAAAATTATTTCGGGATTCCATTTTATAATTTTCTCAACATTAACAACTGTTCCAACAGTTCCTTTATAAGAAGGCGTAAGGCCTTCCGCCAAATTTATTCCACCTGCGCAATTCACAGGCTCGTAATGAACTGGAGTTCTTGTTAAAGAAGCCCAGAAGGAGAGATAAACCTTCGGTTTGTATTTTACTTCTGAAATTCTTCTTTTTAAAAAATTGATTTTTAAATCAAAATAATCGATGAGTTCAGAACCTCTTTTTTCTTTTCTTGTAACAATCGATATCAGTCTTATTTCTTTTTTAAGTTTTTCAAAACTGCCCATGGAAGAAATAGCTAAAGTGGGTATTTTTGAGTATTTTTCAATTCTATCTACAATCCATGAGTCTGTTGGGGATACGAAAATTATGTCGGGTTTAAGTTTTATGATAAATTCAAGATTTATGTCTGAGCCTGAGCGGGAAACAAGTGGTAAATTTTCACCTTCTGGAAAAATTGTATAAAAAATGTGGTCATGCTTATGGACAAAATAATCTTTCCCAACAAGTTTCCTTCCGCACCCCATTGCTAAAATTATTCTTGTAATTTCTGGTTGTAATGAAATTATTCTATCAACTTTCTCAGGAATTCTAACAACCCTTCCAAGCTCATCTTCCAATTCATATCCTTTCAAAAAATTAAGCGAAATAATGAAAATAATGAAAAATCTCATTCTTTATCCCTTATAGAAATTCTATAAATCTCATCAAGCCCCTCGACAATTCTTGGACCAGGTCTCTCGATAAGATCTACATTCAGTGGATATATCCTTTTATTTTTGACAGCATTTATGAAAGAAATACCTGGGATTGAAAGTATAAATTCCTTTGTTGAAAAAAAGTCATTTTTGTTCTTGGTAAGAATAATGATAATATCAGGATTTTTGTTTATTAGTGTTTCAATATTTATCTCAAACCACCCATCCTTAAAATCAGCAATATTCTCAAAACCCGCTTTTAAAATCAGATCGTTTATGAATGTCCTCCTTCCGCATGTCCATAGACCTTTACTTCCAAGCTTAAGAAAAATCCTTTGCTTCACACTCTTTGCCCTCGCCCTTTTCTCTATTTCTTTTACTTTTTCCTCCAGCTCATTTATCTTTTTCATTGAGGAGTCCAAATTACCAGTTACAAAAGCTATCTTTCTCATAGCGACAAATATTTCTTCTATTTTCTCTCCTGTATCAATTGCAAATACTTTTACCCCAAGAGTTTTAATCCTTTCAATTACTTCCAGGGGATTACCTCTTGTTGCAAAAACAATGTCAGGTTTTATTTTCAAAATTTTTTCTATATCAACATCTATTATTCCACCAATTTTTTCTTTCTTTTTTGCCTCTTCAGGGAAATCACAGTATCTTGTTACGCCAACAATCCTTTCTCCCGCACCTATAAAATAAAGTATTTCGGTTATTGCGGGTGATAGAGATACTATTTTCTCTGGTGGATTTTTTAGGTAGAAAGATTCTCCAAGGGAATCTTTTATAACTTTTTCCTGAGCAAAAAGTGATAAGTTTAGAAAAATAAATAAAATTTTTAATAAATGGAGGGAAGAGGGGCTTCTCATTATTTCACTTCCAGATTGATAAGAACGCTCCTGTCAGGAGAGGGGTATCCGTATATCTCCTCTATCTTCCTGTTAAAGACATTATTTACTGAAATAGAAAGGTAAAAATGGGGGTTAATTTTCAGCCTCAAATTTAGATTTGTCCTGTAAAAGGAGGGATTTTCAACATAGTTGTATGTGAGCTCATCAATGTCCCTTCTCCTACCTCTAATCTCATGGAAAATATAAATATTCAATTTGTCAATGGGCGACCATCTCAAACTGGCAGAAAATGAGTTCTTGGGTCTTCTCAGAAGAGGCTCTCCATTTTGATCCCCAGTTTTAAGGTATGTATAGGACGATTCAAGGGAAAAATTTGAGAATGGTAAAAGGGAAAATGTAAGCTCCACTCCCTTTGAACTTGCTGACTTAAGATTTGCCATTTTAAAGTTACTGTAATCAAAGGAGATGAGATCAGAAAATTTATTATCAAAATATGATATATTCCAGATGAACTTTCCTTGGAAAAGGGATTGGTCAAGACCTACTTCCCATCCTCTAACTTTTTCAGGTTTTAAATCTCTTTTTCCAAAAGGACCTGCAAACTCTAAGGTGGTTGGAGCTCTGAAACCTTTACCCCATGATAATCGGACCCTTAGATTTTGAGGTAGGATGAAGGAGCCTGCTATTCTTGGACTGATATGGCTTCCATACTGGCTATTCCATCCCACTCTTAATCCACCTTCAAAGACTAAATTATCAAATGGTTTCCAGAAATCACTTATGAAGATAGCTCTCTCATTAACTTTTTCCCAATCAAGATTTACACCCCATGGACCCTCATCAAAAACTTCTGAAAAAATACCTTCAAAACCCATGAAAAGGGTATTTTTACTGAAAATGGGAATCCTGCTGTAAATGTCCAATCTACCAACTTTTGAGCGGGTTAAGGATTTAGAGTATCCCCATGGATCTTCAGGGTCATTAAAATCATATTTTCTCTCAAGGAAAGAAAGATCTACTGCCAGTTCCCTCGACTTAATTTTCCACTTAAAAGGAATGTGGAAAATATTTTTAGAAATTTTCTCTCTTCTTTTTAAAGAGGGTAATCCCATGTTAAAAGGGATTCCAGTTTCAGAGTCATTCCTTCTCCAGAATACTGCTATTTCTCCATTTTCAAAATTCCTTCCCAATCTCATGGAAATCTCCTTTGATTTAAAATCGTCATTTTCAAAATTCCCTTTTGTGGAGAAATAATTGAATGATGAGCCAAGAATGAATTTAGAGACTTCAGAACTTCCATAAATAGATGAATTTACTGTTCTATCTGAGCCATAACCTAACTCCCCACTAAAACCTTTCCTCTTCTTTGTGATTATATTTATCACGCCTCCAACAGCATCTGTTCCCCATATTGCACTCTGAGGTCCCTTCAAAATTTCAATTCTTTCCACTGACTGAAGAGGAATTTTTGATAAATCAAAAGAATAGGAAGAAGGCTCATTTAAAGGAACTCCATCCAGTAAGATAAGAGTATGATTTGTGTTGGAACCCCTCAAAAAAGCAGATGATAGATGCCCCTTTGAACCTGTTTGGGCAATTTCTAAGCCTGAAACACTCCTCAAAACTTCATCAAGATATTTGAAACCACCAGATAGAATATCTTTCTCATCGATAATCTCTACTGTAAATGGAACCTCAACAATAAGCTCTTCGAAACGATTGGCTGATACAAATACATACTCATGAATCCTCTTTTCTTCCACCTGTGCGAGGGCTGAAGAAAAGAGAGAAAAGATTGAAAGGAAAAGTATCAAATAGAAACGCATCAAAAACCTCCTTAAAACTGTAATTTCTGCCACCAAGCCCTCGCTCTTTCAATTTTCATAATTCTCATATCAGCCATCCTTATGTAACAAAAAAACCTGACCATCTTCGGTCAGGCTTAAAGCCCCTCTTCCCTCCGAAGATGGCTTTTATGAGGTGTAAGCAGGTCTCCTGACTCTCGGATCATCCCCTCCCACGCCTTCCCATCCATTACCATTCTGGCTTAGGACAGTGGCATTCTGTGGGAGAGTCCCCGATTACAGTAGCGGGGGCTGTGGTGGCTTCTACCACGCTTCCCTTAACTTACACCCCTCTTTTTTTTCTACTATCTCATCTTTTTCCTCCGAAGTTTAAATTATACAATAAAATTTTCTCCGAATCCAAACTTCATTGATATTCCTATTCTTTTTCTGTGATCCGTTCCCTGTTAGACTCATTAACTCCGCAATTTTTCTCGCAATAAATCAACTTATAATTTTCACCCAGAGAATCAAGAGAGGGCATATTATTATTCCCGCAAGGTCAAGGAAGATCCCCTTTTTTATCATAGATGTAATAGGGACAAGACCTGAGCCATAGACAATTGCATTTGGCGGAGTTGAAACAGGAAATACAAAAGCAAAACTCCCCCCAAATGCAGAAGAAATTACAGGAATCAATGGGTCAATACCAAATGCATTGGATATGGAGATAGCTATTGGAACAACAAGATTTACAGCTGCAGTATTTGACATAAACTCAGTCAGAAAAATAGAGAAAAAATAGAAAATTATAGATAGAATCAAGACATTTCCAATAGGAAAATTCGCTTTTATAAGTTCTCCCATGTCCTTTCCTATCCCACTTTTAAAAAATATTTCTCCAAGGGTCAAACCTCCTCCAAAAAGAAGGAGAGTCCCCCAGTCAATGGAAATGGCTTCCTTAAAGGATAAAACAAACTCACCCTTTTTCCAGTTCAGGGGTATAAAAACTGTTAATATTGCTCCAATTAATGCAACAGAGGATTCAGGAAAAGATTTCTCGAGCCAATTTACAAAATGAGTCTTTCCAAATATATATCCCGCTAATCCTGGGGCTACCCACAGTATCACAACAAGGAGAAAAATTAAAAGAACAACTTTTTCACCTTTGCTCAATCTTTCAGAAACAATTCCCTCAAATTCATCCTTATCAACGGCTCCCTTGAGCCCTCTACCCCTGAGGATCAAGTTCATAATTAAAAACATTACAATTAATCCTGGAAAAGCTAAAAGCATCCACTCAAAGAAAGGGATTGTTCTTGAGGAAAATTTTTCGAGAAACCCAATGGCAATTAAATTGGGGGGTGTCCCAACGGGTGTTCCAATTCCTCCTATTGAAGAAGCATAAGCAGAAACAAGCATTATGGCGATTCCAAATCTTTTCGCATCTTCTGGTTCCCAGTTTTTTGAAAGAAGGGTGTAAATCCCCCAGGCAATTGGGTAAATCATGGCAGTAGTGGCTGTATTAGATATCCACATGGAAAGAAATGTTGCAGTAGCTCCAATAGCAAGTATGGTCCTTGAAGGTGTGTTTACCCATTTCCGAGAAACAATCCATATGGCTATTCTCCTGTCAAGACCATGATAGGACATCCCTTTCGCAATAACAAAACTTCCTAAGAATAGAAAAATTATCGGATTGGCAAAGCTTGAAAAGGCTTCTTTCGGCTCTAATAAACCAAGAATAATTGAAAGGACAGGAATCATAAGAGCTGAAAATGGAAGGGGTATACCTTCTGTGACCCACAAAATCACAACTGTCACAAAAATTGCAAGAGCTCTATGGGCAAACTGATTAGAAGGATATAATGGCAAGAAAAGAAGAGCAAAGAAAACAGGTGGAGCAACAATTAAACCGATTCTCTGCCTTAATGTGTATTCCATCTTTTCAAAATTAGAATTATATATTAAAATATTTCTATAAACAAAACATGGAGGCAAAAAAGACCTTATTAACGATAGCGGGATTTGATCCTACAGGAGGAGCGGGTATAACCCGTGACCTTCTTGTTTTCAACTCTCTCGGATTTTCAGGAGTTGCTTCTATAACTTCCGTTATTGTTCAGGACACATTTGATGTGAGAGCTGTTTATCCTCTCCCCATTAATCAATTCCAGAAACAGCTTCAGACATTGGTGAATGATGTAAAGATTTATGGGGTAAAAATAGGTGTTATTACCAGTTTGGAAATCATTAATTATCTAAGTGAGTTTCTTCAGAAAAATTACTTCTCCTATGTTGTAATTGATCCCATTATAAAATCTGCAAAAGGAAAGGTTTTTCTAAGAGAGAGAGAGTTAATAATGATGATGGAAAGGCTCTTCCCCCTCTCAACTGTCATAACTCCAAATATTGATGAAGCCTCGGCAATCTTGGGAAGAAAAATATCAAATTTAAATGATATGGAGAATTCTGCAATAGAAATATGGAAGAAATGCAAGGCTCCAGTTTTAATAAAAGGTGGGCATCTGCAGGGAGAGAAAGTTGATGTTCTTTATGACGGAAAAGGAATATTCAAAGTGAGGAGTGAAGAGGTCAGAAAGAGCGTCCACGGAACCGGTTGCATTCTTTCTTCAGCAATACTCTGTTATCTTGCATCTGGACTTTCTCTAAGAGAGTCTGTAAGGAAAGGGAAAGAATTCGTGACAAATAAAATAAGAGAATCTTTTAAGATTGGAAAGGGGCAGTTAATAGCTCCGTAATTTGAAAAGCTTTTACCCAAAGGCTAACAGCTCACGCTCACAGCCTCCTGCTTACAACGGAAAGATTGTAAAATAAATGCAAATCTTAAATTAAAAAATTTTCATTTTCGTTTTTCTCCCAATTTATAATCTCCAATTCCCAATTTGACACTCCAAAATGAATTTATCTTTATAGTCTATTAAAATTTAAGTTTTGGAAAAATTGGAAAATTATATGAAACTTTTTCTAAATCAGCAGAGTAATAAAAAATAGAGAAAAAGACCAGGGACCCCCCTTTAAAATAGATTTGGG
>CAZYPR010000050.1:10138-18538 GCA_964649495.1 uncultured Clostridia bacterium
TCCAACGACAGCCCATTTTTATTGAATTCTAAAAATGGATTACAGGAGGTTGCAAAAGAGATGCCAGCTGACAAGCGAAAACAACGAAAAAGTTAGTTGAAATATTTTAAAATTTGTGTTATCCAAAAAAGTGAATATGAGTAAAAAGAAAAAAGAGGGTGAAAAACTATACACAACGCCGAAAATTTCTTATGTAAAAGACTATGTTGGTATAACTCCCGTTGGAGAGGAAAGGAGGGATTATGGTGCTCATTTTACTTCGGTAGAAATATTCAAAAGATTTATACTACCACGAATTAAGGACGAAATTTATAACTATTGTTGGGTAGATCTTTTTGCAGGCGAAGGGAATTTAATTCTACCAATATTAGAACTTATTCCTCAAGAAAAGAGAATCCATTATTTTAAAGAACATATATTTTTATTCGATATACAGAGGGAAATGGTTGAGAAATGTATTTCGAAAGCAAAAATATTTGGAATTCCTGATTTTTTAGCTCGAAAAAATATCCAAGTTAGAGATACATTATTGGATTACCCTTTATTCTTAAAAGAATCAAAGTTTCCGGTTTATCATATTACCAACCCTCCTTATCTCTATGTGGGATATGTTGTAAAAAATTCTGAAAGGAACAGGAAATACTTTAGTGGAAACAATGAGGGATATCAGGATTTATACCAAATTGCTTTAATGAATGATTTAAGGCATGGGATTAAAAAAATGATTTATATAATTCCTACCAATTTTCTTTTCGGATACTCTGTATCGAACAAAATAAGAAAGGATTTCTTACCCTTTTATAAGATAAGAGAAGCTGTCATTTTTGAAAAGAAAATATTTCAATATACTGGAACAAATGTTTGTGTATGCTTTTTTGAGAGGAAAACCAGTCCAGCAAATGAAAAACTTACTTTTAAAGCCTTTAAAATTAACAAGAAAACTATAGAAAAGACATACCATTTATCACCAGATAACTTTTACAGAGCGGGAGGTGAATTTGATGAATTCGTTTCTAATTTTAGAATGCCAAAACCAATAAATGTATCATTTTATTTAACATTGGAGGAAATTCTCAAGAATAAAGGCGAGTTCCCTATTAGACTCTTAGATGTTAATAGTTATTCTAATGGATATTATAGATGCAAGGAATTCTTTATAAACAAAAAAACTTATGAAAAATTGTTGAACAATCCGTTATTCGTGAGAACTCTCGATACAGGAGGCTGGGAAGGAAGGGTAGGAATTTATAATATAAAAGATGTTTTTGGTGTTGATGGAATTGTTGTGACTAAGCAAAAATATAGAACCCATCCAATCCAATTTTTTCTAAATCCCCAGATTTCCCATGAAGATTTATATTTATTGAAAAATTATTTTAATTTAATGCTTGAATATTTTAGAGATGTAACAGATAGCGAGTTTTTAACAACTTTCAAATATTCTGATTCTTATTACATCAGAAAATATTTAGGACTGTCTCAAGTAAAAAAACTACTGGAAACATTCCCAATAGATATGCCTCGGGCACAGAAGAATATCTTCAAAATATTAGTTGAACAGAAAAATATTGAAGAGATAAAAGAACTACTTTATGAATTCAAAATGAAGAAAGAAACTCAACTCAGGTTGTTCCATGAATGAATGGATTAAAAAAAGCATTAAGCTTGCAAATTCAGAAGGATATCTTGATAAGCTCTTTCATATATATCCTATCGAAGTAGGAGAGATAAGAGATATTTCTGAAGAGATATTAACAGAAGTAAAAAGAGCCTTTAAGAGTAAGGACTCTATCCAAATTATAAAATCCCTCTTAAAGCTACCTAAATTCCCTATTGATCATCCATACATTTCAATAATTAGAAATCATCCCTATTTAATCGAAAAGAACAAGAAGGCAATAGAAAAAATTGTTGAAAGGCTTCTTTCAATCGATGTTTATACTATTTTCTTATTGGCATCACGTCCAAAGTCTCCCTCACGCCAGCTTGGATACTCTTTTAAAAAATGGTTAAAGAAAATAGGATATCCTTTTTTGAAAAAAATTGAGTTTTTAAAAAGCTCCGAGATAGCTTTTTTAGAAGGTCCAGAAAATGAACTATTTTACTTTGCCACAGAACACCTAAACCTCGAAAAATTAAGAAGAAGACCTGATTTTATTTTGAAAATTAGAAATGAGTATTTTATAGGAGAAGCAAAATTTTTAACTGATTATGGAGGTTCTCAAAACAATCAATTGGACGGAGCATTAGAAATGGCAGAAATTAAAAGCAAAAACATATCAGGAGTCGCAATTCTTGATGGGATACTCTGGTTTGAGAGCAGATCATATATGCACAGAAAAATAAAAGCATTTGATGGATTTGCCTTGAGCGCCTTACTTTTAAAAGAATTCATCAAAGAAAATTACCAAAGCTCTCTTTTTACCTAATGGGACATTGAAAAATTTGTCTTAGAACTTCCCTTTTGTTTTTCAAAATGTTATAAAAAAATATAAGTTATTGAGGGTTTTTCTATAAAATGTTAATAGATTTTTTTCTCAAGAAAAAAGTTAAAAAAGCGGTTGGGAACAAAAATCTTCGAAGAGCTCTTGAGAATGCTCTTAATCATTATAACAAAAATTTCAAAAATGCCACAGAGAACCTTGATTGGGATGAGCTTAAAAAAAAGTTAAGGGAAATAAAAGAAAGCTCCATATCAAGGCTTCCAGAGCTTTTGGAGAAATTTGTTAGAGAGGCTGAGAGAGCGGGAGCAAAGGTTTATATTGCGGATAAAAAAGAGTCCGCTCTAAGATACATTGGAGAATTAATCCTAAATAAAGGGGAGAAACTTGTTGTAAAGGCAAAATCTATGCTTTCGGAAGAGATTGAGCTTAATTCCTATCTTGAGTCCCTGGGAATAAAAGTTATTGAGACAGATCTTGGAGAATGGATTGTCCAGCTGGCAGAAGAGAAGCCATCCCACATAACAGCACCCGCTCTTCACAAAACAAAGGAAGAGGTTGCTAAGCTTTTCTCAAAGTATTTTGGGAAAGAGATTAAGCCTGATATTAAAGAGCTTGTTAATATTGCGAGAAAAGAGCTTAGAAAATATTTTCTTACCGCTGGGATTGGAATTTCAGGAGCGAATATAGCAATCGCTGAGAGTGGAACAATAGTAATTGTTTCCAATGAAGGTAATGCAAGACTTGCAACATCTCTCCCCTCAGTTCACATCTGCATTCTCACTCCTGAAAAGATTGTTGAATCAATTGAGGAAGCATCTATCATATTGAAAATTCTTCCAAAGATTTCAACGGGTCAGAAGATAACCTCCTATGTTTCTTTTATAACTGGTCCAAGCAGAACCGCTGATATTGAGAAGGAGATTGTTCTTGGTGCCCATGGTCCAGAAGAACTTCACATTGTAATCCTTGCAGATAAAAGGCTTGATGTAAGGGAAGATCCTCTCTGGAAAAATATCCTTTACTGCATAAAGTGCGGTGCCTGCATGACAATATGTCCTGTTTATGGAATAGTTGGAGGACATGTGTTCGGCTCTCCTCCATACCCAGGAGGAATTGGAATAGCCATAACTTCAGTCATAAAAAATGAAAAAGAAGTTAAATCCATCTTAGACCTTTGCTCTGACTGCAAAAAGTGCGATTCTCATTGCCCTTCAGGAATTCCAATTTCAGAGCTAATTATAGATTTAAAAAGAAAGAGGGGGATTGATCTTATTGACAGGATTGCATTTTCTTATTTTGGAAATAATAAAGTAAGAAATGCTCTCAATAAATTTCTTTCCATTATTCAATTGCCATTTATTAAGAATGGCTTTCTGAATTTACCATTTTCATCAAGCAAACTTTTCCCCTCAATCTCTTTGAAAAGATATGAAAGAAGGGAAAAAGGAAATATCCTTTTGTTTCCTGGATGTCTTATAAGGGATTTCTACCCTCAGATTTTGAATTCCGCGATTTTCGTTTTAGAAAACGCAGGATTTGAGCCATTTACAAGCGATGAGCTCGTTTGTTGTGGTGCACCCGCCCTTCATCTCGGTGATATTAAATTTTTAAAGAAGTTTGCAGATAAGAACCTTTCTATTTTCGAGAGATTAAATCCAGAGTTTGTTATAACATTATGCCCAACAGGAAACGGAATCATGAGGAAAGAGTATCCAGAGATTGATGAGAGAGGAGGAAGGTGGGTTGAAAGAATTTTTGATCTTTCAAAATTTCTGACAATGAAAAATATTCATTTGAAAAATGAAAGGAAGGGTGGAAAGATTTATTTCCACCATCCCTGCCACTCTCTCAATTTCGCAGGAATAAAAAATGAACCTATCGAGCTTCTAAAAGAAGCGGGATTTGAAATTTATGAGGAGGATTTTCCAACTTGTTGTGGATTTGCTGGTGCTTTCTCTTTCCAGTTCCAAGAGATCTCCTCTGTTATGCTTAACAAAAAAATTGATTCAATAATAAGGGAATCTCCTGATTTTGTTGTCACCTCTTGTCCTGGATGTATTTTAAATATCAAAGGAGGACTCGCAAAATTAAATATAAAAATCCCAGTGTTTCACATTGCAGAAATTATTTAAAAATAAATACCTTTTCATATCCTAACATGCAATCTTTCCTTCAATTCTCTAAGTTTTCTCCCCGCCTCATGGAGGGTTTCATCTTTTTTGCAGAAACAGAATCTAACTTTTTGATTCCCTGAGTCATCGTGATAAAAAGAGGAGCCAGGGACTCCTGAGACACCAATTTCCTTTATCAGAAATTTCATGAATTCCCAGTCATTGGGAAATCCAAAACTGGAAATATCTGTCATAATATAGTAAGCTCCAGATGGCTTGAAAGCTTTAAAACCCGACTCCTCAAGATATCCCATTAATATATCCCTCTTTCTCTGATAATCCATTTTTAGCTGTTTATAGTAATCCTCATAAAGATTTAAAACGATGGCACAAGCCTCCTGAAGAGGGGCGGGAGCACAAACCGTTAGAAAATCGTGAACTTTTCTTATGCATGATGATATTTCCACAGGAGCAATTACATAACCAATCCTCCATCCTGTTATGGAAAATGTTTTTGAGAGTCCTGAAACTGTTATAGTTCTTTCCCTCATTCCATCAATGGAAGCAAGTAGTGTATGCTCCTTTCCATCATAGATAATGTATTCGTAAATCTCATCTGTTATTGCAATACAATTATTTTTTATGCAAAGATTCGCAATCTCCTCAAGTTCTTCTCTACTCCAGACCTTTCCAGTTGGATTATGGGGGTTGTTGATAATTATCGCCTTTGTCCTTTCTGAAAATGCCTTTTCGAGCTCGTCCCTTTTATATCTCCATTCAGGCTCGTAAAGTTTTACATATACTGGATTTGCTCCCGTGAGAATTGTTCCTGGAACATAATTTTCATAGAATGGCTCAAAGACAATGACCTCATCTCCAGGATTTAAAATTGCCATCATAGATGAAATCATTGCCTCTGTCGAACCACAGCATATTGTTATCTCCTTTTCTGGATCAAAGGAGAAATTGTATTTTTTCAAATATCTCTCTGAAATTGCCCTTCTCAACTTTGTAGAACCCCATGTGTAGGAATACTGATTAATATCCCTTTTAATAGCATCTATTGCTGAATCTTTTACAAATTCAGGTGCGGGGAAGTCAGGAAAGCCCTGAGCAAGATTGACTGCATTGTGCTCCCTTGAAAGCCTTGTCATCTCTCTTATTACAGATTCACCGAAAAGCTTCATTTTCTCTGAAAAAATCTCTCTCATCTTCAAGCTCCTAAGATAGAAAAATATCAGGAATTTAAAAGGCTTTCAAGAGCTTTGGCTTTTTAAACTTTCCAGTCTTAAACCTTTTCTTTCATAAAATAATAAAAAGGGATTGAGCCAATGAGAATGAGAGGAACTGCATAGCCTAAAAGGATATATATGATATTTTCTTCTCCTTTGAATGTGTGGGGTGCAAAAATCATGTAAAAATATGAAAAGGTGTAGAGAAAAGCTCCAATGATTAATATTAAATAGGAAAATCTCAGCTTTGAATAAAGTAGAATGAAAGCAGAAAAAGTTGCAAAAAGACCTATGGCTATCTCGAGTAAAATTTTATATTCTATAACCATTTCATCTGAACCAAAGAAGGCAAAAGGGATTGAAAATGGAAGAAGGAAAAGAAGAACAAGTCCAAGACCCCTTTTGAAATCTGAAAATTTGAAAATTGTATAGATTGAAAGAAGAAAAAGAAATGAAAGGAAGAGCAAAGGGACAAAATCCATTTTTGCAAAAAGAGTGAAAGATAAAAAAATAATCTGGATTAAATATACAAAGGTCATTCCAGTCCATGTAAGTGTCCATGCGGGAAAAGCTCTTTGAAAAGAATGTAGTGAAATAAGAAGACAGAGAGCAAAGAAAACAGTGGAGAGAATATTTGGAATTTTAATTGTAATACCGAGCAGGTGGATTGTTGAATAAATGAGAATTATAAGGGTTCCGATGAAAATAGGTGTGGCGCTAAGAATGGAATCCTTTAAGATATTTTTTCTAAATCTCCCAAATCCGTGAATCCACAAAAGTTTCCTTGAAATTTTTTCTGGGTTCCCAAATCTCTCTATAATCTTTTTTTCCGCTTCCTCCTCTTCAAGACCACTTTTTACAAGGTCTTCTTTTTCCTCTCTAAAATTTTCCATAAGCTCATCCATTATATCTTTCTTCTTCCCCTCATCGATATCAAGCCTTTTCAGAATTTCATCAATTAAGTTCCTAAGCATTCCTCCTCCTTAAAAATTAATGATTATAGAAAGTTTTTTTATTGCGATTTCTTCAGGTTTAAGAAATGTTAATAGCTTGTCAATAAACAATTCCCACTCTTTCATCGCTCTTTTGAGCAGATTCTTTCCTTTTTTGGTAATAAAATAATACTTCCTCTCTCTTCCTTCTCTTTCTTCCCATCTCCCCTCTATGTAGCCATCCTTTTCAAGACTGTGAAGGGCTGTGTAGAGTGCTCCTTCCGGAACTTTGAAGTAATCTCCGCTTATTTTCCTTACCTCTTTAGAAATCTCATAACCATACATCTCCCTTCTTTCAAGGAGAGAAAGTATTATCATTTTTGTCGATCCCCTTTTAAGCTCCCTGAAATATCTTTCCATTTTCAAAACTAATTTTAAAACTAAATAATACCTCTTGTCAAGAGGTAAAATGAGGAACAAAATGAGATACTTTTGATATGAAGAAAACTTCAAAATATCCGTTTGGTCTCCCTTCGTGCTTGATAAATAGCAAGGATTTGATATTATTAGAAGTTGAGGAGAGCATGAAGAAGCCTACATGGCTCTTAGATTTTAAATACGATAGATTCTCACAACATGGTGAGGATGGGATAATTGAAAAGATACTGGAGATTATCCCAGAAAAGGACAATCATTGTGTCGAATTTGGTGCATGGGACGGAATTGCTATGAGTAACACAAGGAATCTTATTATAAATAAAAATTACTCCGCTGTTCTGATTGAAGGAGATAGCGCTAAATTTGAAGAATTAAAAAGAAACTATTCTGAGAATCCGAATGTAATCACTATAAATAAATTTGTTGGATTTGGAGAAGATGACAATCTCGATCAAATTCTAAAGGATACTCCTGTTCCTTTTGATTTTGATTTTCTTTCCATTGACATAGATGGAAATGATTACCATGTATGGAAAGCAATGAAAAAGTTCAGACCGAAGGTGGTATGTATTGAGTTCAATCCCACAATCCCTACTGAAGTTGAATTTGTTCAACCTCCCGACCATTCTCTGAATCAGGGAGCAAGTTTGTTATCACTTGTAAAATTGGGAAAGGAAAAGGGATACGAGTTAGTTGCGGTATCCCTTGTTAATGCTTTTTTTGTAAGAAAGGAATTCTTTCCTCTTTTTGAAATTGAGGATAATAGACCTGAGATTCTTCGAACAAACTTGGATTATGTTACCTACATTTTTTTAGGTTATGATGGAACACTCTTCTTAAGAGGTTTTAGGAGATCACCTTGGCATGAGGGTATTGAGCTGGATGAATCAAATATGCAAATTATACCTCATTTTATTCGCAAATATCCTCAGAATTACAATGAATTCGAAAATAAACTTTTTAGTGAATATCTTCAATTACTGAGCAGTTATCATAATGATTACTGTAAAGCTATAATCAAGCTCTCCCGTAAATACAAATTAAAAAATCTACTCTCCTTAATTAAAAAAGGATTCCATCTTTTATTTTCAGACCCCTTAACATTTTTCAGAAAATTATTCGCTCGCTTGAAAGGAATAATTTGTATCCGCTGAATTTTTGAGCTTAACTTTCAATTTTGAACTTTACAGCTTCTAAGAAAATTTCTTCAAGGGTAGGTAAACTCATCCTTGAAAACCCTGAT
>CAZYPR010000051.1:0-18200 GCA_964649495.1 uncultured Clostridia bacterium
TAAAAACAGGAGAAACCAGTTTTTAACGATTTTTTAGAGAAAAAATGCGAAAGTTAGGCTAATCTTTTCTTTTTACAGTAACAGTAATCTTAATTTCAAATTTTGCGGGTTCTTTACCTTTGAGCTCAATCTCAATTGGAATATTTAGTTCCTTCTTATTCTCTTCAACAATTTCAATATCCTCCATAGGTTTTAAAGTCTGAAGTTTTTCTTCTTTAACTTTAGAACTTTCCAGAGGAATAGATTCAACAAAAATTTTCTCTTTCACAGGTTTTGCTTCCACAACTGTTTTCTCTTCAGGAGTAGAAGCTCTCGGGACTGAAATCGGAACTGTTTTAAAGGAGCCATCCTTATCAATTCTCTGGGCAATACTCTTTATAACTAATTCAGAAATTTTGTTAAATGTCTCCATCACCCCATCCCCCCTTATTGCAATTGCTGGAAAATAAGGCCTTTTTAACTCATTTAATTCCTTGTTGAGAAAGTTTATGTCATGAATTTCTTTTAGATCTCTTTTGTTGAATTGAAACACAAGGGGGATCTCCTCAATTTTTATCCCTTTTTCTCTAAGATTATTTTTAAGACTGTCAAGGCTTTCAAGATTGGAATCAAAAACATTCTTTTGTGAATCAGCAACAAAAACAACCCCATCCGCTCCATTCAAGACAAGTTTTCTCGTCGCCTCATAAAATACCTGCCCAGGAACAGTGTAAAGTTGAACCCTTACTTTATAGCCACTTATTTCACCGAATGTAATGGGAAGAAAGTCAAAAAATAAAGTCCTGTCGCCTTCTGTAGATAGTGAAATAATTTTTCCCCTTGTAGAAGGTTCGATATGCTCGTAAATATATTTTAGATTTGTTGTTTTCCCTCCAAGTCCTGGTCCATAGTAAACAATTTTCACTACAATTTCCTTTATAGCAGGGTTTATTAAAACCATTTTGCCATCCTTCTAAAGTTTACCAGAAAAATTTATTATTTCAAAAACCAAGATTCATTGCAAATTAGCCTATCACCCCTTCAACATCCATCAATTTCAAAATCTTTTTCTTGAAGAATATACCATCAAAAAGCTCTTCGTAGGAAAAACTTACCCTCGCTCTGTTCCCTTTACACTCAACCACTATTTCATCCTCAATGGGAGTTATCCCCTTTTCATCCAGAAGATTATAAACCTGTTCCATGAGTTTCTCTCGATTGCATTCAATGGAATTTCTTATTGAATCTCTTATCTTTACTTCCAAATCCTTGTATCTAATTGAAATTGAAGCGAATCTGAATACAAGCAACCCGATATAAGCAACAATTAAAAGATAGAGTATAACCTTAATTAACCCACTCCCTTTCTCATTCCTTAACATTTATTCTACTCCTTTCGCTCTTCTTGACTTCAAGAAGAGCACCATCAACTTTTTTTACAAAGTCAATAAAATTATTTACTCCCTTAGTTGATACAATACCCATTGAAACTGTTATCTTAAAGGTTCCTTTATCCGAAGAAAAAATAAGTTTTTCTATTGATCTTTTAATTCTATATCCAAGAAATCTTGCCCCGGAAATTGATGTCTCCGGAAGGAGAACACAGAACTCATCTCCACCAAATCTTGAAACAATGTCCTGAAATCTAACAGTTTCAAGAATTGCATAAGCCACACTTTTCAAAGCCTCATCTCCTGAAAGATGTCCATATTCATCATTCACATTCTTGAAATTATCTATGTCGAGCATTATAAGGGACAGCTCTCTACCATACCTTATCGCAATGTGAAACTGCCTCCTCAATTCGTCATAGAAATACTCCTTGTTATAAAGCCCTGTCAATGAATCAGTAACAGCCATTCTGTAAAGCCTTTTACTGAATTCCTGCTCCAGTTCATCCATAATTTCAAACTTAACAACAGTATCACCGATTGTTATCCTGTCGCCATTTTTCAACTCACCCTTTGTAGAATACTTTTCATTTACATAAGTCCCGTTTGTGCTCATAAGATCTTCATAAAGAACTTTCATTTCTCCACTCTCTGTTGGAATAAGGAACAGAGCAAGGTGATGCCTGGAAACTTTTGAATCCCAGAGCTGAAAATCGACATCTATACCCCTTCCAATTATAACTTTCTCCTTTTCTATACAAAATTCCCTTCCAAAATCTCTATCTGTTCCTTTTAAAACTATCAAAAAATATCCCAAATTCTTTCCCATTCTCTGTGTCTTAGAGCCGTCTCTTTCTTTCATGCTCTCTTTCTAAAAAACCCTTCTCTTTAAAATTAAAATACTATAATCTTCCCCTGTCAAGAATTCGATATTGTATTGCCTCTGATATATGGTAAGCCTCTATGCTCTCTTTTCCTTCCAGGTCAGCAATTGTTCTTGCCACCTTCAATATTCTGTCGAATGCCCTTGCTGACATCCCATATCTCTGCATAGCAATCTCCATAAGCTCAAGGGATTTTGAATCTATTTTGCAGAACTTTTTCAATTCTCTTGTTCCCATCTGGGCATTGCAGAAAATTCTTTTGCCTTTAAATCTGTTCCATTGAATTTCCCTCGCTCTACAAACCCTATCCCTTATACTTGAGGATGGCTCTTCCTCCCTGTCTGAGACCATATCTTCAAACTTAACCTTTGGAATTTCAATATGAATGTCAATCCTGTCAAGAAGAGGAAGGGTGAGTTTAGAATAATATCTAATCTTTTGAGAAGGTGAACAATCTCCATCCATTATGCCTTTTGAATCTTCACACGGATTCATTGCGGAAACAAGCATAAATCTGGCGGGAAATGTCACTGAAATTCCCGCTCTTGAAATTGTAATTTTACCATCCTCAAGGGGTTGTCTCAAAGCTTCAAGGGTGCTTTTATCAAAAAGGGGTAATTCATCGAGGAATAAGACACCATTGTGGGCAAGACTCACCTCTCCTGGTTTTGGTACATGACCTCCACCTACAAGGGCTATCTCAGTTGTTGTATGATGGGGAGAACGGAATGGTCTCTCTTTTATAACTCCATCCCTCGGGTCTATAAGGCCAGCTGCAGAATAAATCTTTGTAAGTTCTATCATCTCTTCAAAAGTTAAAGGGGGTAAAATGGTTGGAATCCTTCTCGCAAGCATTGTCTTACCTGTTCCAGGAGGTCCTACCATCAGGATATTATGACCACCCGCAACAGCAACCTCAATTGCTCTCTTTCCATAAAATTGTCCTTTTACCTCAGAAAAATCCACAGGGTATTCGGGCTGGAAATCATCTCTTGAAGCAGGAGGTTCTGGTCTTATCTCTAATTCCCCCCTTAGAAAATCCACCAGTTCTCCAAGACTCTCAACTCCATAAATAGGTACATTCTCTACCAGGGAGGCTTCCTTCACATTATCCTTAGGTAAAATAATTCCATTTAAACCGAGCTCTTTCGCAAGGAAAGTCATCGCCAGAGCACCCTTAATCCCTCTAACTCTACCATCAAGGGATAATTCTCCTGAAATTATAAAATTTTTCAATCTTTCTGAAGGAAAAATTTGATGGAATGAAAGAAGACCAATTGCAATGGGAAGATCAAAAGATGAGCCCTCCTTTTTTCGATCAGCGGGAGCAAGATTTATTGTGATCTTCCTTGCTGGCAAATCAAAACCACAACTTCTCAACGCTGACCTCACCCTCTCTTTACTCTCTTTGACCGCTGTATCAGGAAGCCCAACAGTAGAAAAAGATGGAAGCCCAGGTAGAATGTCAACCTCCACTTCCACAAGGAAAGCATCTATCCCTGAAAGGGATGCTGAAAAAACCTTTGATGCCATTATTGTATATAAATTATTAGTTTTTTTCCAGGTGAAATAAGATTATCCTTAAGATTGTTCCATTCCTTGATTCTTTCCACTGAAGTATTATATTTCAGAGCAATTCTGTAAAGGGTCTCTCCTTTTTTCACAACATGAACAATCCTTTCGTTGGTAGAGCCTATATCCCTACGAGAAGGAATCAGAAGCCTCATATCGGGTTTTATTCGTGTAGTGCTTAAAGAATTAACCTCTTTTAAAACACGAACAGAAACTCCATACCTCTTTCCTATGGATGAGAGCGTTTCGCCCTTTTGAACAATATGCCATCTCCAGAAAACTCTTTTATCCTCAGGAATTTTTGCAAAATTCTGCTTGAATATCTCTCCTTTTCCAGCAGGTATCCTTATCTCATAATAAGGAATATTCCCTGGGGTTGTTAACCTTCTCAGTTCTGGATTTAGTTCCTGTATTTCTTGAAGAGATGTTTCAGCGCATTCCGCTATTATCCTTAGATCAGTAGGACTGGGAATTTTAAAAACATCCCACTGAAGTTCTTGAGCGGGGACTATATAAAATCCATGTTCAGCAGGATTCTTTGCTATTATAAGGGAGGCAAGAAAAGCGGGAACATAATTCTTTGTTTCTGCTTTAATATATTTTGTCTTTGCTATTTCCCAGAAATCAGCTTTGCCAGTTTTGGCAATTGCCTTATCTATTTTTCCTGCACCCGCGTTGTATGCTGCCAATGCAAGATACCAATCATTGTATCTATTGTATAAATCTTTAAGATGTCTTGCTGCTGCCCTTGTAGACTTTATAAAATCATATTTTTCATCAATCCACCAGTTGTAATCAAGAGAGTATAACTTTCCTGTTCTATCTATGAATTGCCAGATTCCTTTAGCCCCTGCTCTGCTTCTTGCTCTTATTTTGAATTCACTTTCTATCAAAGGTAGATAGGCAAGGTCTTCAGGGATATTCTCTTCTTGGAATATTTTTTTGATCTTTTCAATAAATTTACAAGAGTTTATAAGAGCCATCTCAAATTTATCCCTTCTCTCTCCTTTAAACAACTCAATAAATGAAAGGACTTTTTCATTTATCTCTACAGGAATTGAAAAAATTCTTCCTGTCATCTCAGCTTTCACCTTCTCCATCAACTCCTTAGCTTTTTCAGGAGGAAGTGGGAATGTCTCGATATTTTCAAGCTCATCAATAAAGGAAACCTCTGACACCTGCTCTGTGAATCCGTCCCCTTCAGAAATAGTTTTTATTTCTATTTCATGAATCTTTTTTATTAAATCATCGTAAGCTTTCAATAGGTTTGAAGATTCATTTAAACTTATTGGAGAAGTCAAAAATAAATCTATTGCTGAATCAAAAAAATTCCTTGCTTTCAGCAAATGTCCCTTTTCAATCTCAGAAACACCCTCATTGAAAAGTTCTTCCGCTCTCTTAATTATTCTATCCTCATCAGATAAAACTTTTACCTCTTCTTTGTGAATAGATGGGGGCGAAGGAGTTACTTTTACATTTTCAATTTTTTGAGAACATGTGATAAAAAGAACCAAAATTAAAAATAGAAAATACTTCTTTCCCATTAAAAGTCCAAAAGATTTATTCAATATCTATCTCGAGCTCTATCCTAAGCTCTAACTTCTGCCCCTTTACAAGAGAGGAAGGAAGATTAATTGTTTCCACTATACTACCATCTCCAGTTACAATACTTAGCTTATTCTGAAATTTTTTAATTTCTTCCAATTTTATCCTTTTCTTTCCCTTCTTTTTTATCTCCACAGGTTTCAATAAGTCTACAGGAGGAATACCACTTTTCAAATCTTCTTTCGATTTTCCTATCTCCTCCATCGAGTAACTCCTCTCAAGTCTTTCAAGTTCCTTATCTATGGATTGAATCTTTGAAATATGAATTTGTTTGCTTATATCAGACTCATCCATAGGAGAACTTATTCCCATCTCTTTTTTCCTTGAAAACTGAGGATAAACTTGTGTCCTCTCAAAGGCATCGGATTCTTTAACCAAAACATCTCTTTTTACTTCAACAACCTTCTCTTCTTTCTGAAGGACTTTTTTTATTACATTTTTCAATGTTAACTTAGAAATTTCTTGTAAAGTTTCAAAAACACCTATCCCTTTAATTGCCGATGCTTCAATATAAGGAAATCCATAAGGGTTTAAATATCTATTCATCTCTTCAATTGTAAGGATATTTGAAAGGTCTCTCTTATTGAACTGGAAAACAAAAGGGATTGAGAAAATTTCAATGTTA
This sequence comes from uncultured Clostridia bacterium, assembly GCA_964649495.1. Taxonomy (GTDB): domain Bacteria; phylum Acidobacteriota; class Aminicenantia; order JBFLYD01; family JBBIMS01; genus JBBIMS01. Next base: position 6,057 of record CAZYPR010000051.1, read on the forward strand.
TAATCCCTGAGATTATCTTTCAAATTATCAATACTCTCAAGATTTGAATCAAGCAAAGGTCTCTGGGAGTCAGCCACAAAAACTATTCCATCAACACCTTTTAGAACAAGTTTGCGTAAAACATTGTAAAATACCTGTCCAGGAACTGTGGTAAGATGGATTCTAACCCTGTATCCTCCTATCCTTCCTACATTCAGGGGAAGAAGGTCAAAGAAAAAAGTCCTATCAGTTTCAGTTTCAATGGTTATAATCTCCCCTCTTGTTGAAGGGTCAGTATTTTTGTAAATGTATTGAAGATTCGTGGTTTTACCGCTTAATCCAGGTCCATAATAAACAAGTTTTACACTAATCTCTTTTAATACATTATTTATAAACATCCTTTTTTAATTTTACATTATTCTTTCGGAGCGGTCAAAACTTTCTTTCTATATCACTCTTCAAGGGCTGTCGTGAAGAAATCGTGGTGCTCTTCCTCATCTTCTAAAATATCTTCAAAAAGTCGCGCAGTTGTAATATCACCCTCATCCCTTGCCACTTTAATAATCTTTTTGTAAAGTTCAATCGCACCTTCTTCATCTTTAACATCCTGTTTCAACATATCTTTTAAATTCTCTCCTACAAATATTGGAGCAGGCTTTGTTGTGGGGATTCCACCGAGATAATTCAGTCTCTCCGCTATTAATTCAGCATGTTTCATTTCCTGAATTGCTATCTTCTTAAGCTCTCCCTGCACTGCAAAAGCTGAGATTCCCTTCCAAAGAACATGCTGCCACATATACTGGATGGAAACCTGCATTTCCCTTGCAATTGCTTCATTCAGTAAATCCAAAAGGTTTTTAGATGCCATTTTAACCTCCTCAAAAAAATTAAAATTTAAAGGTAAAATATGGAAATGAGATGTAAAACATTTTTTTTTCTATTTTAGAATCCTTCATTATACACCTTTTAATTTTTTATTTTCACGGTCCGATATGAGTCATGGGGAAAATAATATCATAATCCTCAAATTTAATAGCATTCTCCCTTTCTACTTGTAACAACTGATAATGTCCCATTTCCATAGAGGCAATATAGAAAAGCATTTTTCTTTCCATGGATTCGGGAGGAAAAAAATTGGAGAGGGAAACATAGAAATCATGGGCACTCTTCTCCGACTGCATTGCAATCCAGAAAACATCACTAAGAGGAACCCTCTCATTCTCTATCTTAAGCTCTGGTAAAGGAACAGGACTCTTTTCAGGCAAAACGATCTCCTTACCGGGAAATTTTTCCCTGTAAATCCTCTCAAATACCGCTCTGTGTTTCTCTTCTTCATTGGAAAGGAAAATAATTCTATCCTTCAAGAGAAAATTTCTTATCCTTTCAGCAATTCCTTTATAAAAATCCCTTGCTTCTATCTCACTTTTTAAGGCTGTTAAAATTAAATCTTCAAGCTTATAATTTGACAAATCCATTATTCTCTCCTTCTTTTAACATATTTCTTTTTACACCTATGAAAAGGAAATGTCAAGCAACATCATTGTTACAAAGCCCAATATGGCAGATATTGTTGAAATATCAGTGTTTCCTGAACTTTGCGATTCAGGTATAAGCTCTTCCACTACAACAAAAAACATTGCTCCAGCTGCAAAGGATAGAGCATAAGGTAATAATGGCTTAAAAATTGATACAGCCATTGCCCCAAGAATGCCTGCGATCGGTTCAACTATTGCTGAAAGCTGACCAAAGAAAAAACTTTTAAAACTTGATATCCCGCTTCCCTTGAAAGGCATAGATATAGCAACTCCCTCTGGAAAATTTTGAATCCCTATCCCAAGGGTAAGGATTAGAGCTGAGGGAAATGTAACAGGACTCTCACCACTGGCAAGAGCCCCAAAGTTTACTCCTACAGCAAGTCCTTCAGGAATATTGTGAAGGGTTACTGCAATAAAAAGAAGAGCATTTCTGCTTAAATGAGTCTTTACTCCTTCTGCACTTTCTACTGGTAATCCAAGATGTAAATGGGGGATTATTCTATCCAGTGCCCAGATAAAAAAACTCCCCGCTAAAAAACTTAATGTTGGAATTAACCAGAAATTTCTGAGTTCTCTTGTCATCTCAATAGCGGGAGAGAGAAGAGAAAAAAAGGAAGCTGATATCATTATTCCAGCAGAAAATCCTAACATTCCATCGATGATTCTTTTGCTCGGTTCTTTGAAGAAAAAAACAACAAATGCTCCCAGTGCTGTCATAAGCCATGTAAATGTAGTCCCTAAAATAGTATTTAATAAAGGATTATGCTCCAACATTATTTCTTGAATCTATTAATGAATGCAAACTCTTCCAGAGGAATCCTCTGAGGTCTCTCCCTTTCCGCCTCAATCTGTTTTTCACTGAGATAATGAGAAATTTTCTCAGAATGCTTCCCCACTATAATCAAAGTTATAAGGTTCATATCTTCAGGAATACCGAGAATCTCTTTTACCTCCTCAGGATGAAAACCAGCAATAGGGTGCGCGACAAGCCCAAGTTCTGTAGCCCTTAGAATAATAAAAGCACATGCCATCCCTACATCAAAGAGATAATATTCCCTTTCCTTAATAACGCAATCCATTTCCTTTTTACTGAAAACTGCAATTATCATAGAAGCATTATATACCCACTCATTCCCTTTGGAAAGTGCTGGGCGAAGCTCCTGAAGCAAAGCTTTTTCTTTAACAAAGACAAATCTCCATGGCTGATAATTGAAGCAGGATGGAGCAAGACGAGCACACTCTGCAAGATCTCTTATCAAGTTATCATTTATCTCTACAGGATCAAGAGAACGATAAGCCCTTCTCTTTTCAATTGCTTCTCTAACATTCATCTTATATCCTCCAAAAAATCATTTATTTGAAAGCCATATTAAAGGATTTTTTGGCTCGTTTCCTTCCCTGATTTCAAAGTAAAGAACGTCCTCGCTGGCAAGCCCAGAGCTTCCTACCTTTGCTATTACCTGTCCAGTATTGACATTTTCACCTTTTTTCACAAAAATTGTTCCAAGATAACCATAAATGGAATAAATTCTATCCTGATGTTCAATTATTACAACATTTCCGTAACCTTCGAAATAATCTGCAAAAATGACCTTCCCCCACCATACTGCTTTCACATTTTCATGCCTTGGTGATAAAATAATACCAATATTTTTTACAAAGGTATTATATTTTTTATTTTTAACAAGACCGAATTTTTGAACAACCTTTCCCTCAACTGGCCAAGGAAGTAAACCCTTCTTTTCCCTTATAGAAACAAGATTCTGTGGGAATGGAGAAGGCTCAACTTTCGAAATCTTCTCAGATATTCCCTCTGAAGCTTTTTTCAGCTCTTTTAAAAGAGAAAGATACCTGTCTTTCTCAATCCTTATATTTTCAATAAGATTTTTCTTCTCCTTCTTCTTCTGATTTAATTCCAGTAATTTATATTCTCCTGATTTTATTGCCCTCTGATAATTTTCTTTTGATTTTTTAAATTCCCTTTCACTTTTCCTTACTTTTTCCATCATTTTCTCCATTTGTCTTATTTTTTCATTGCTTAGCTTAGAAATATAAATAATTCTTGAAAGATCCGTAAATGACAAATCTTTCGGTTTTTGAAGAAATATTTGAAAAGGGTTGAAAAATCTGAACATGTAAATAACAGATAAAATATTTTTTAATCTTTTCCTTTCCTTATCAAAGTCTTTCTTTACTTTCACAAATTCCTTCTCCTTCTTTTTTGATAGCTCGAAAAAATACCTTTCTTTAATTTTCAAATCTGCTATCTCATTTTCAAGAATTATAATTTCATGATCGATTTTCTCAATCTCCTCAAGAACAGAAAGCTCCTTTCCTCTGAGCGCATCGAGCCTTTGCTTGATCTTATTTATTTCTTGTTCATTAGAAAATGAAAAAAGGGGGAAGAAAATTACCACCAAAAGGATTCTCATCAGGATGAACCCTTTATCCCTTATCTTTATCATCTTCTTTCCTCAATATTTTCTTTATAGCACCAACCAGGTAAAGACTTCCAGTTATAAGTAGAGCATCTGAATAGGAGCATAGAGATTTTGCATTTTTAAAAGCCTTTGAAAAATCCCTTTCTACTATAAAATTCTTTTTTAAAGCCCCCCTTTTTGCAATATTTTCTGGCTCTTCCCCTCTAATTTCTTCAACTTTTGTAAGAACAATTTTTTTAGCATGAGGAAATAAAATCTTTGAAATCTTTTCAATCTCTTTGTCCTTCATAGAAGCATACAAAAGAACAAATGAATCTATTCCAATTTCTTTAAGGGAAATTAAAAGTTTTTTAATGGCATCAGGGTTATGGGCTCCATCAAGGATTATCCTGGGTTTGCCCTCTAAGATCTCCATCCTTCCCTCAACAACTGTATTCTCAATGCCCTTTACAATAAAATCCTTTTCGATATTAAAGCCCTTCTCTCTCAAAATTTCTGAAACCAGAATTGAAATAGCTATATTCTCTCCCTGGAAAAGACCATTGGTCAATGGAAACACTTCGTAAGTGTGTTTTAAAGATTTTATGTAGAATCCTTTTTTGCCATTAGAAACTATTCTTTTAAAAGAAAATCTTTTGTCATATAACCATAAAGCCTCAGAGCCCTTATCTTTTGCAATCTTTCTTACCACTTTCCAAGCAGTTGGGCTTTTCCCACCAAAACAGACAGGAACCCCCTTCTTTATAATTCCTCCCTTTTCAAAGGCAATATCTCCAATTCTCTTTCCAAGATATTCGGTGTGGTCATATGATATACTTGTAATTACACTTATCTGGGGAGTTATAACATTTGTAGCATCGAATCTTCCTCCAAGTCCAACTTCAATAACTCCAAAATCAACTTTCATCTTTTCAAAATATTGAAAGGCAATACATGTAAGCACTTCAAAGTATGTGGGTGTGTCTTTTTCATTAAAATTTTTGAATTTTTCTTTAACTAAGCTCATGAAATAAACAAAATCATTCTCTCCAATATAATCTTTATTAACTTTAATCCTTTCTCGAACATCCAATAAGTGAGGGGAGGTGTAAAGACCTACCTTATATCCTGAGGCTATAAGTATTTCTGAAAGGAATGAGCATACTGAGCCCTTTCCATTTGTTCCCGCTACATGAATCGATTTGAAGGAATTTTGAGGATTTTCAAAAAAACCTACTAACCTTTTTATTCTTTCAAGGGAAAGATTTATTCTGAACTTTCCAAGGGAATCAATGAAGGAGATAGCTTCATCTATTTTCAATTCCCGCTATTCTCTCTTTTCAGGATATTTGTTTAATAAAAGTCTGAGGAGAAGGGAAATAACTGATTTCATCCTCTTCCTTGGAACAACCATATCCAACATCCCGTGCTCTAAAAGGAATTCTGATCTCTGGAACCCTTGGGGGAGCTTTTCTCTTATTGTCTGTTCAATAACTCTGGGTCCTGCAAAACCTATAAGAGCATTGGGCTCGGCAATATTTAAATCTCCCAGCATAGCAAAAGATGCAGTCACACCTCCAGTTGTAGGATCTGTTAAGATTGACATGAATGGAATTTTAGCTTCGTCAAGAAGAGCTAAAAGGGCTGAAATTTTAGCCATTTGCATTAGAGAAAGTATCCCTTCTTGCATTCTTGCTCCTCCAGAACATGATATTGTTATATAAGGAACTTTTCTCTCCAGTGCTTTCTCTATTGCCCTTGATACTCTCTCACCCACAACTGAGCCCATACTTCCACCAATAAAATTGTATTCCATCGCTGAAATAATTACAGGAATACCATCAATAGTGGTTGAAACATTTATAACAGCCTCGCTTGTTCCCGCTTTCTCCGCACTTTCTTTCAGCCTTTCCTTGTAAGATTTGGTATCAACGAAATTGAGGGGGTCAAGAGGTCTTATCTCCTCATCTTCAAATTTTATTTCTCCATCTGAAAGAATCTCAACCCATTTACTCGCAGGAATTCTAAAGTGGGCATTGCAAGAAGGACAAACATTTAAATTTGTCTCTATCTCTTTTCGATAAAGGATTTTTTTGCAAAAATTACATCTAACCCATAATTCACTCATAATATATTTTCCCTGAAAATTACTCTATTTAGCTCTCCTGGGCTTCGCCTTCTTCCTTTTCAAATTCATTCTCAACACCAAGGAGAGTGCAAGCTGCATCATAAATCTGTCTAATTGATTTCTTTGTATTTTGAAGCTCTGCAAGTTTCTCTCTAACTTTTCTGAGCTCCTCCTCAATCATTGCATCGATCTCTTTGATCTGTCTTCTTGTGTGCTCGAGAGTTTTTTTGTAAAAATTGATTTGTTCTTCAGTTAATGTTTCTTTCATGATACCTCCTGTCGATAATTTGAGGCGAAAGCCTCCTTTTTATCTTAAATGTAGATTTAACCATTTTCTTCAAAATTTTACAAGAAGAGGCACCCAAACCTTAACCCTTTTACCGTATTTAAAAGCGGGTGAAAATTTCCACTGTTTTACAGCTTTTACTGCCTCTTCATTCATGCCAAGAGTCTTTGAAACACCTTTAATTACTTTTACATCTATTACATCTCCTGTTTCCGATACAAGAACGCTGAGAAGAATTTCACCGTGGGCAGAGGCTCTTTCAGCACTGAGTGTAATTCGGGGCTGAACTTTCTTTACAGGAGATGGTTTCACATCAACCTCTTCTATTTTAACAAGATCTCCATCTTTTAAGGGTAGAGGTTGAGGTTTAACCTCTTCAATCTTTTGAGGCTTTGGCTCTTCCTTTACTTTCTCTTCCAGAACAGGTTCCTGCTTTAGAGGCTCATGAGGCTGAACAACTTCTCTAACATGTTCCTCTTGCCTCACAATTCCCACTGGTTTCTCTTCCACTTCTTTCTCTTCCTTCGAAGACTGAACAGTCTGCACCACTTCTTTCCCAATTTTTTGATATTCTATTTTTTTCTGAGTTTCAACCTTTATCTTTGTTTGCTGCTGAGCCTCTTTTCTTTGTTTAAGCTCTGGTCTCTCAACAGGTAAAACCTCTTTCTCCTCTTTTAATTCTTGTGTTTCTGCAAAATGAGTTTTAGAAGAAATTTTAATCTCTTCTGATGGAACCTCTTCTTTTTTCTCAACAGGCTGAGGCTGGTAAACAATCTCACTTTTCTTAGCAATTTGCATCTGGAAAGATTTTCTCAAATGAGGAATATAGATAAAATTGTATGCTAAAAATGCTATAGCCAATAAAACAGCTAAAAATAAAATAAAAATAAGGGGTTTGGAAATCTTTCTTTTTTCCTCCTCTCCCTCCAAAGATCTAAAAACTTGAGGAGCTTCTTTTTTCTCTGCTTTTGAAATTACAACTTTTTCCTTAGCAGGAGGGATATTATAGACAAATTCATCAGGGAATAACTCTGCCATAAAAAGAGATAGCTCATGATTATCAGGAAGGGAAGTTCTCCTACTAAGGATAAATTTTTCAAGGTCCTTCCTCATTTCAAGAGCACTTTGATATCTATCAGAAGGCTTTAATTTCAAAGCTTTTAAAACAATATTTTCAAGTTGTTGTGGAACTTCAGGATTCAATTTCGTCGGCTTAATTATCTTCCCTTTCTGGACTTTCTCAAGAACAGCTATTTCACTATCTGCAATGAAAAGTTTCTTTCCGGTTATCATCTCAAAAAGAACACATCCAAGAGAATATATGTCTGATCTAAAATCAACTTCTTTACTTCCCTTACTCTGTTCAGGAGACATGTATAGCATTTTCCCCTTTATTTGTCCTGCAAGGGTCTGGTGAAGTTTTATGGATGCTTTAGCTACTCCAAAATCTGTAAGCTTTACATCACCTTCAAATGAAATAAGAATATTTTGAGGAGAGACATCTCTGTGGACAATCCTTAGGGGTCTTCCTAAGCTATCTGTTTTGTTGTGGGCATAGTAGAGAGCATCGCAAATTTTCATTGCAATGTATGCAGAAAGTTCATAAGGAAGCAGTTTCCCTTTTGAATTAAGGGTTTTCAATATTGTTCTCAGATCCTTTCCATGAACATACTCCATTGCAATAAAATAAGAACCTTCTTTTTTCCCGAGATCAAAAATCTGAACAATATTTGGATGGCTTAGCTGGCTTGCTATTTTAGCTTCATCAATTAACATATCTATAAATTCTCTATCTTCAGCAACATTAGGTAGGATTTTTTTCACTGCAACTGTTTTTTCAAATCCTTCCACTCCTTTTCTTTTTGCTTTAAAAAGTTCTGCCATACCTCCAGTTGCAATCTTCTCTTCGAGAATATAATCTCCTATTGTCTTTTTAGCAGGAATTTCAACCTTGATTGTCTCAGCCTTCTCCTCAAGAGGAACTTCAACCGCTGGAACTTCTTCTAATTTTTCTTGCCTTAACTCTTCCAGATATTCTGTCTCTTGCAATGATTTATCAGCTGGCTCAGGGAAAGGAATTTCCTCTTTAAACCCTTCTATTTTTGGAGCTTTCTCCTCAATTTTTTCTTCTTTAAGCTCCACAGGCTTATTTTTTTCCTGAATTTCCCGTGAAGGTTTCGCTTCTTTCTTTATTTCTCCTGATGGCTTCTGTTTAACTTTTATTCCCAATCCTGAAAGAGTTTCCTCAAGCTTCTTTTCAAGGTCATCTTCGGTTTCCTCAACTCTTTTCTCCTCTCTTTCTACAAAAAATTGAAAGTCGAGCTTTTTCTCCTCTTTTGAAGATTGCTCAAGTTCCTTAAGGATATTTCCAAAAAGCTCCTCAGAGGTAACCTTTTTCTCTCCCATCTTATCCTTCAAAAATTCCTTGGTATCAGCTTTTATCGGTATGGTTTTGAAAAGTTCTTCCTCTTTTCCGGAAAGAGCATTTTTTACTGTATTCAGAAATTCCTTCTCATCAAAAGGATATTCCAGAAAAGCTGTCGCCTGATGTTTTGTTATTGCTTCGTTTCTAAATTTTTCTCCCTTATATGTTCCTGTAACAATAATTACAGGAGTTTTGGATTCAGATCTTATTCTATTACAAAGTTCAAATCCATGAACCCTCGGCAGTAGTGCCTCTGTTATTACAAGATCAGGTTTCAAGCTCAAGAACATTTCATATCCTTCAGCACCATCAAATGCTACCTCAACCTGAAAATCCTGCTTTTCAAGAAGATTTTTTATCTCCTTGAGCTTGAAAGCCTCAAAAAATACCAATAAAATTTTTTTCTTCATCTTTTAATCTCAAACAAACTCATTTTAACAAACAAAAATTTAAAATGTCAACAGTTTGATGAAAATTCAAGATCCATAATCTAAATTCTTAATTCGCTCGTGATCTGTAATCGTTAATTAAAAACTCACCTGATTCCTTCTAAGAATCTCTACTTCTTCTCTTCGAAAATAATAGCCTCGAAGATCTGGATCTCAGCATCTTTTTTCCAGCATCCATAAGGAAGATTAGCCTTAATACAAGTCTGATCAAGGAATTGCTCTCGATTCCATCCATTTTCAACAGCAACCTGAGGAAGGAGCAAACCTCTCTTTCCTTCTTTGGAAATCATTATCCCATGTTTTCCTACAACAATTTCTTTAACATTGTTTATCTTTCTTAAAGGGGTGAGGACAGAAATTTCAAGATGGATTAAGGGGAGCTCCTCCTTTGAAAGGGGTCTGAATCTTGGATCCTGAGTGGCAGCAAGTATCCCTGCTTTCTGGACACCCTCATAAAGGGGGAATAAAGGTTCGGTAAATCCTATGCAACCTCTAAGCATTCCGTGTTCCTTAATTGTTACAAAAACCCCTGTCTTTGTCTTTAAAATTGGGTCATCTTCTTCCAATTGAACTATCTTCCCTTCTTTAACAAAAAGCTCAATAGATTCCCTTGCAATTTTAAGAAGTTCTTCCTTCTGAGCCTGATTAAGGTTAAACCCTTCTGACTTCTGGTTATTATCTTTTGAGTTTAAGATAACTGCAGAATAATAACCCACAACATTAGCCATTGGAACAGTATCTGCAGAATCTCTATACGAAAGAGAAACAACCTTCTTTGCACCCGCTTTTTTGCAAGCCATCAAAACTGAAACAACAGGTCCTCCACCACACATCTCTGCTCTTCCTCTGTGAAATTCATTCATTAAAAGTTCTGGGTCAAATTTCTCTATCAATGATCTCGTTAAAAGGTCGACCCTTCTCGCCACATCCCTTGGATAGTAATGGGAAAGGTCAGTGGATGCAACAAGAAGGACATTTTTTGTAGAAATTACTTTGTAAAGTGCCTCAGAAAGTATCTTTATATTTCTCTCGGTTGGTCTTCCCATCACTATGGGAACAATTGGAACATCACCAAGGGAAACCTGAATGAAGGGGAGCTGAACCTCAACTGAATGTTCTATTCTATGGGCTTCTTCATTAAAACTTATGGATTTGTCATAAGAAATAAGTTCTTTTGCAATTTCTTCTGAAATTTTAAGCTTTCCAAGGGGTGTTACAAATGAACCTTTGGGATAAACTGAGGAACCTTCGAAATCAACTCTATGGGATGGACCAATAACTATTACCGCTTCAAAATGTCTTCCCTTAACAGCTTTGTAAGAATATCCAGCAACAGGACCTGAATAAATATAACCTGCATGGGGTGAAATTATACCACGGATATCTCCTTTCAGTTCTGGAAGTTCAGCGGATTCAATGAATTTTTCGACCATTCTTCTTAGCTCCGCAGGATCTGAGGGGTAAAAAGTTCCACTGACAGCCGGAGGTCTTTCCTGTGAATTCATTTTAGAAAAAAAGATAATCAAAAAAATTAATGAAAAAATCAGCTTGAGAGACTTCATTTCCGCTTAATGAGGTCTTTTTGTAAGTTCCATTAGGGTAATGGCGATTGCAAAACCGAGACAAGCAATTGTAAACCTCCAGATGGTCAGTGGAGGAAAGCCAAGAAAATGGGTGTTAAGGGCTTTGACAATCAAACCGATTACAAAAGCCAAACCCGCCAGAATGATTAAAATCCAGGAAATTAATCTCATCTTTCACCTCCTGTCTTTCAAAGAATAATAAAAACTCTCATTCAAGTCAAGTTCTCCAATATAGCTTTACAGCTTTTAGCTGACAGCTAACCGCAAACAATGGCTTTTCTCGAAATGTCCCAGTATAGACCAGCCTTATAAAGCATAGGGTTTCCATTTTTTAATCTAAACCTTATTATAAATTTAAGAAATTCTTTTCCTACCCAAAAAATTGAAAAACTTGACATTCTACAATTTGTAGAATAAAATTTTAGTCTATGAAGTTGAGATTTAGATTGGATGCTCAAAATAAGGGTTTGGAGGCTCTGTTTGGAGAGCTCGAAGCTGAAATAATGCAAATCTTATGGGAAAAAGGAGCTCTAAAGGGAAGGGAAATATATGAAGAAGTGAGAAAGAAAAGGGAAATAGCTTATACAACTGTTCTTACAGTCCTTGAAAGACTTTCCAAGAAAGGATTTATTAAAAAGAAAAAAGGACCCCGCTCCACTGAATTTATTTCTTCCATTTCAAAAGAGGATTTTAAAAGTCTCGTAACATACCAGCTTATAAGAAGCGCTTTAAATATTTCTGAAAGTCTCGCTATTTCCAATTTTATAGATATTTTTTCAGAAATGCATCCAGAAGAGCTTGAAAAACTTTCAAAATTTATCAAGGAGAGGCTCAGTGAGAAAAATAAGGATTATTAAAAATCTTTTATTATTCCTTTTTGTTTTCCTTTTCATTTCCTCTCTGTTTTCTTTAATTCTTCTTATAAAAAATGTTTCTTTATACCCATTAAAATTTGCATCTTCAAATCTTTCATCAACCATCTGTTCCATAAAATGTTTGGGAAAAGTTGTTTTTAATCCATTATTTGTTGAAGTTATAAAAATTATAGTAATTTCCTTTTTAATCTTTTCTGTCGTTTTCTCTTTCTTCAAAACTTTAAAAAGCATATTAAAAACCAATAGATTTATCCGAGAGAGAAGAAGAGGAATAGAAACTGTTTCAAAATTTGGTATAAGAATAAATGTATTTTGCTCAGAGCTTCCCCTCGCCTTTACTGCAGGCTTTTTTAAACCAGAAATATATGTTTCTTCTTCCCTCATCGATTCCTTAAACGAAGATGAAATAAGAGGAATGAGGCTGTTCAAAAATGGTTGGGATTTCTGAAATAGGAGCCTCCTTT
>CAZYPR010000052.1:0-17435 GCA_964649495.1 uncultured Clostridia bacterium
CATTTTATAAATATGATAACTCAAAAATAAAATGAATATAAATATTATGGGAGGTAAAATGAAAGGTTTAAAATTATTAAATGCAAAATTAAAAAGTCAAAATGGAAAATGGGAGAGAAAGGAAAAAAAGAGAAAATACATAATTGAAAGGTTTTTTTTGTTAATTATACTACTTATATTTCATTCCCAATTAGTTTCCTCTGATAGGGAAGATCTGAGAGTCATTAAGAAAGTTGTAAAAGCAGAAGAATTTTCAATCTCTTCAAAAAGTTTTAATGAGGCAAAATGGCTAAAAATAAGCATTACTGAGAAAAAAAGAATGAAAAAAGATGGAGTAGAAATAAGAATCTATCTTCCATTTGTTGAGACCATCCTCAAAACAAGCAAAAATTGCAGAATAAGAAATGAAAAGACTGATATTGATCTAAAAGAAATTATTGAAGATCTAAAGAATATTAGTTCTATGGAACTTTTCCTTCTTGAAGACGAAGAATCCATTGTAAAAATCTGGCTGGAGTAAATAATACTAAGATTAATTTTATTCTGCCCTTTCAAAAATTGTATTGAAAACATTTCTTAAGTTCTTCGATTTTTTTGAATTTAAAAAAATTAGAGTTAAAATATCTATGTGCCAAGAAAAATACTTGCCATACTGGTAACAGATCTTGAGGGTTTTTCTGGACTTTCCTATCAGACTAATAGAGAGATTCTTGAGAACTTCCTCAACGAACACAGGAAAAGGGTTGAAGAAATTATCTCAAAACATGGGGGGAGAATAATAAAAGCTCTCGGGGACGGATTTTTATGCATTTTTGATACTGTAACTGAGGCGGTTCATGCGGGAAAATCTCTCCAAGAATTTTCTATTCCTGAAACTCCAAAAGAAATTAAAAGACCCGCACTGAAAATAGCAATACATGCAGGAGAAGTGGGGATAGACCATGAAGGAGACATACACGGAGATGCAGTTAATCTTGTATTTAAGCTATCTCAGTCAGTAAAGGGTGGATGTATATGTATAACGGAGGACGCTTATCGAATAAGCAAAACATCAGAGTATGAGGCAACTCCCCTTATCCCGTTTCAATTTAAGGGTTTCCCTCATCCTGTAAAAATATATTCAATTTCAACTTTACACAAAGAAAAAAGACCTCTAATTTCAACCGATGATGGAAAACCTGCCTTCAAAATTGCTCCCTGGTGGAGAAGACTCGTTTCCTTTTACATGGATGTTCTAATTTTTATGAGTTCTCTTGGAATTGTCTCAGGGATTCTAATTCATCCATTGATAAAAGTTTCACCTCCCTCAAAAGTTCAAGAAACAAAACCTGTTGTCCAGATGGGAACTCCAGCGGGGAAATTAAAAGCTTATGACAAAAAATTGGAAATAGAAACGCCTGTCGCCCATGTGGAAGCAGAGCCCGGAAAAATTATTGTTGAAAAAGAACAAAAACCAATCTTTGAACTCAACTATTTCCATTTAACAGGAATTGAAATGATTATTTTTGCTCTATACCTTTCCATATTCTGGACTTTTGGTAAAGGAAGAACTCCAGGAGATTGGTTGACTCAGATCAGGGTTGTTCGCCAGGATAGTGGTTTACCACCCTCTATTTTTCAATCGGTCCTTCGTTCTGTATTACTAATAGTCCTAATTCTGCCCGCTGGTCTTGGAATGCTTATGCCGTATATTTTTACTAAAAGGCTTGTGCACGACCAACTAACAAAAACAATTGTTGTAAGAGAATTTTATATCAAATAAATTCTTTTATTGAAATTTCCAGAGTAATTATTGATTTTTTCAACAAAAATATTGACTTCTATAAAAATATTTAATAGAATAAAGATTTAAAAAAGTGGAGGGACTTAATGCATACAAAAGAGGAAATTCTTAAAAACTTAAAGGAAAGAGATGTATTGTATGTGGCAACTTTACAGGGGAAAAGCATTAAATCAAGAATGATGCATTTTTATGCGGATGAAAACTTTGTTATATTTCTTGCATCAATGAAGAATGACCCAAAAATAACCCAGATCCTTTCAAATCCATCGGTTTCTCTTCTTGTCCATATTGAAGAAAGTGGACTCAGCAATTCAAAAGAGATAGAGATAGAAGGGAATGCAAAGCTTATCGAAGAAAAGGAGGAAAGGGAAAGAGCATTGAAAATGCTCTCCCAAAAATCGCCAGTGGTCAAGACTCTTGTTGAGTCAGGTAGAGGAGATATTCTTCATTGTATTAAGGTTTTTCCTCAATCAATAAAATTTAGAGTTTTTAAAGAGATTGTTCAGGGCATCCCTCCAACTATTTTAGAATTTACTAAAAATGATACATCTTCTGACTGGAAGAAAATAAAAGATAAATTGAAAATATGGCTTGCGGAAGTGAGAGCTCCTTTCTTAACAGCAACTATTGTCCCGATTTTTCTCGGAACTTCAATCGCATGGTATCATACAGGAAGAATAAACTGGCTATTTTTTATTCTGACACTTCTTGCTGGAATCTTCCTCCACATGGGTTGCAATGTGGTTAATGACTACTACGACCATAAATCCACAAACGATGAGATAAACAAAGAATTTGTAAGACCTTTCAGCGGTGGTTCAAGAATGATACAGCTCGGACTTTTGACCCCTCTTGAAGTTCTTACTGGAGGTATTTTTTTCTTTGCCATTGGTTCTGGAATAGGAATATACCTTGCTATTGAAAGGGGATGGGAAATACTTGGGCTCGGTTTAATTGGTGTTGTCTCAAGCTTTTTTTACACAGCTCCGCCTCTCTATTTTGCATCAAGGGGGATCGGTGAGCTTCTTGTTGGTCTTAATTTCGGAACTCTAATGACCCTTGGAGCTTATTTTGTTCAGACCCAGAAATTCTCCTTAGAAGCTATCCTTGCTTCAATTCTTCCCGGCCTTCTCATTGCGGGGGTCCTCTATATAAATGAATTTCCTGATTACAATGCAGATAAAGCTGTTGGTAAAAAGACCCTTGTCGTTAGAATGGGAAGGGAAAAAGCTGTTATTCCTTATATTTTCATAATGCTTCTTGGATACATTGTTATTCTTTTATCTTCCTTATTGGGGAAGCTGCCTTTCTCAACCCTTATCTCTTTTGCCACAATCCCCCTTGGAATTAAAGCAATAGAATTCGCAAAAAAATATCATTCCAATCCCCTCAAACTCATTCCTGCCAATGCCATGACAATTCAGTCCCATTTATTTACTGGCTTACTACTTGTTGTTGCTTTCATCGCAAAGGGAAAAATTTACATTTTAATGCCTGTATTTTTTATTTTTTTACTTATGGTTTTAATGAACATCCAGAAGATAGAGAAACACGCAAAGGGCATAGAAATTGCCCAGAATATCCTGAGGGAAAATTCGTAAAGGCAGGCTAAAGAGCCTGTGTCATAAATTAGAGAGTTGGGTCATCCCTTTTGATTTTTTACCTTTTAACCTTTGTATGTTTTTCCTTTTTTCCCCTTTATAAAATCTATCATTCCAAGAGCCACTGCTTTCAGATTTTTCCATTTTCCCTTCAATATTCGAACAGGGAACTTATAAAAATTAGAAATAAATACAACCGGAAGAAAATAAGGAAAATGTTTTTTGGTAAGGATTAATGAGTTTCTTGTAAAATAGTAGTCGGAAAAGGGTGATTTGTATCCAGATGTTGAGGAGAGTTTGTGCCATACTTTTGCCTTTGATGAGTATACAATCCTCCACCCCCTCTTTCTTGCCCTTAAATTCCAATCGGTCTCCTCCCAGTAATGAAAAAAATCTTCATCAAAAAAACCTATCTCTTCTATCAATTCCTTACTTAAAAGGGTGCAGCAACCACTGGCATAATCAACCTCAAAATCTTTTTCGTATTGACCCCTATCAGGCTTCTTCCTTCCTATGGGTCTTACAACCCCTATAAAAGGATAATATTTTGCACCACCCACTTCCTGAAGAATATGAGGACTGTTGTAGAAATAGATTTTGCCTCCAACAATCCCAGTCCTTTCATATGAGTTCATTGTCCTTAGCATCTCTTTTACAAGTCCTGAATTAACAACAGTATCGTTATTCAAAAGAAGGATAAAATCTGCGCCTCTTTTTAAAGCATATCTTATCCCTATGTTATTTCCGCCCGAAAAGCCTGAATTTTCAGGAATCCTTATCAGAACAAGTCTTCTCTGGAATGGCAAATTTTTAATTTCATTTTCCTTCTCTTCCAATCCTCCATTTTCAGCCTCCTCCTTTGAGTATACTATGTATTTTACAGGAAAGTTCTCCTTTCTAAATTTCACAAATTCATTTTCTATGGGAATCTCTCCTCTACACCACTGAAAAATTTTATCTATGTAAGACTCCTCAGAACCATTGTCCACAAGAACAAGAGAGCACCTATCATAATCAAGGTTCTGCAATGATTGGAGGCACTCCACAGTATCTCTCCAATTGTCCTTCATTAAAACTATTACAAATACATGAGGATTTTCAGAACTCATATCTCCCCTTTATTTTTGAAAGTTATAACTGCACATATAACGCCCTTTTCAGGTCTTTCTGATGAATAAAGATAATAATTGGCAATTTTTTCCTCAAAGAAAAATCCAATCTTTTCAATAAATTTTATTAATCCCAAAAATAGAAACCTCGCTGGATTCTTTCTTCCATTCCCCCACCTCCAGTAATCAAGGGCAAAGACACCTTTTTTCTCAATAATGAAATCAATTTCAACTACTTCCAATTGGAACTTTTCTGCTATAATTCTTATATCATCAACACCATACTCTCTGGCGAAAAATTTCCTTCCTTTTTCTTTTCTCTCGTAAACTTTTCCCTTCATGTAAATTATACGGGGTCTGTCCTTTAAAGGGATAGAAATTGTAATCTTTCCTTCAGGTTTCAAAACCCTTTTAATCTCTTCAAAGGCAAAAAAATCTCCTCCCCTTTCAGGAAAAATGTGCTCCATCACAGAAATACTTATAACATGGTCAAAAAATGAAGATGGAAACCCCATATTTTTAACATCGCCAACAACAAAATGAAGATTCTTAATACCAAGACCTTCTGCTATATCTTTAACACTATCTATTTCATCTTTTAAAATATTCAAATAGAAAAACTCAAGGCGTGAATTCTCTTTTGCAAGCAGTAATGAAAACCATTGAGGACTACCAACATCAAGAACATAGCCTCCATTTTTTAATCCCATATGTCTGAAAACTATAGGAAATTCTGCACATCTCAGATAATCAACAGGTCTCTTAGCTCTTAATTTCGCTTCCTTCCTTGCTGGGGAATTATCAGGAAGATATTTCAGACTCTCCTTTGCCATCTCCCTTATCCAATCCACAAAGTAACCTGAATTTATACTCTTTAAATAATCTACCATTTAAGATATACTATATCATTTAAAAGATTTTTTAACAAGAAAATGAAGAATTTTCCATCTCTTCCCTCTCTTTTTCTCTCTTTTTTTATAATTGGAATTGCTCCATGGGCAAGAAAAATTTTAAGATTTATCTATAGCCATATTGAAAGGGAAAATGCAAGCCAATGGTTAAAAATATCTTTTATGATAGGATTTATTCTTTTAACTTTTTATTTTATTAATAGGTTGAAGAAAATCGATTTTAAGCCCTTATCTTTTCTTTTCCTTTTCCCTTTCCTTCCTTTTGCAATTCTCTTTTTCAAAATAAAACTTCCAGAAGAAAAAATCCATTTAATGGAATATTCTCTCCTCGGGCTTCTTCTTTACAAAGACTACATAAAAGGAAAAGTAAAACTTTCTTTAAGCATTTCATTTATTATAATTTTATCTTTTTTAGATGAGCTTTTTCAGCTCATTTTACCCGATAGAATTTTCGACTATAGAGACATTATATTTAATTTTACAGGAGGACTTGCGGGTTGGTCGTTGGGGAAATTATTAATCAAAGGAGAATGAAAATGAAAAGAAAAAGTGTGATCCTTTTGAGTTTATTTTTAATTTTGCTAAATTCTCTCTTTTCGCAAAAAACCCAAAAAGTAAAATTAGGTGTTGATGTGCTATCCGAGTCATTCCCTAAATTTCTTGAAGGGAAAAGAGTTGGACTTGTAACAAATCCAACTGGAATGACATCTAACCTGGAAAGCACCATTGAAGTATTCGCAAAAAATCCAAAAATAAAACTTGTTGCCTTATACGGTCCGGAGCATGGGGTTAGAGGAAATGCTCAGGCGGGTGAGTATGTTCCCTTTTATATTGACGAAAAGTATGGAATTCCTGTTTTCTCCCTTTACGGACAATCCATGAGACCATCCCCATCAATGCTTAAAAATATTGATGAAATAATGAGAAGTTTTGATACAAGAAATGAAGAAAAAAAACCAAAGGAAGAAATGATCAAAGGAATAGATGTTATGGTTTTTGATATTCAGGATGTAGGGACAAGAGTTTATACATACATTGCAACAATGGCATACTGCATGGAAGCATGTGCTGAAGCAGGAATTAAATTTGTAGTTCTTGACAGACCAAATCCAATAAATGGGATATCCATAGAGGGACCAATTCTAAAATATCCTGATTTTAGCTCTTTTGTTGGACTCTATCCAATTCCTATCCGTCATGGAATGACAATGGGTGAGCTTGCAAAACTTTTTAATGATAAATTCATGAGAAAAAAAGTTGATCTTCATGTTATTCCCATGAAAGGTTGGAAGAGAGAGATGTGGTTTGATGAAACTGGTCTTCCATGGGTAATACCATCACCCAACATGCCCACTCTTGATACCGCAACAGTTTATCCAGGACAGGTATTCCTCGAAGGAACAAACATATCTGAGGGTAGAGGAACTACAAAACCTTTCGAAATATTTGGAGCTCCATGGATTGATGGCTATGAACTAACCAAGAAACTAAATGCTCTAAATCTTCCTGGAGTAAAATTTAGAGAAGCATGGTTTACTCCTACATTTTCAAAGTATGAAGGTGAGCTATGTGGAGGTTCTCAGATTCATGTTTTAGATAGAAAAAATTTCAAACCATTTAAAACAACTCTTCATATAATAAAGACAATTTTAGAAATGTATCCTGATAAAATGAAATTCCATGATGAATACTTTGACAAAATAATGGGAAATTCAGAAGTAAGAAAGATGCTTTTAAAAGGAGAAAGTGTAGAGAAAATAATTCACTCATATCAGGAGGAACTAAAAAACTTCAATAAAATGAGAAAGAATTTTTTAATTTATAAATAGGAGTAAAAAAATGATTGAGTTTGAATTTACAGAAGAACAGGAAGAAATAAGAGAAAGTGTAAGGGCTTTCTCCAAAAAAGAGATCCTCCCTTTGATTGAGGAAATTGATAAAAAGGAAAGGATTCCTGAGAAAATTATAAAGGGGCTTTCCGAGCTCGGAATCTTAGGGATGACTGTATCAAATGAATATGGTGGAGTGGAAGCAGATCCAATAACAGTTGGATTGGTAGCAGAGGAGCTTGCCAGTGCTGATATTACCTGTGCAATCCCTACATTCTTTCTCGTCCAGTGTGCATGGGGATATGTCCTTAACAGATATGGAAATAAATCTTTGAAGGAAAAGGTTTTGCCCTATGTCACAAAGGGTGATGCATTTATTGGAATTGCTGCTACCGAACCTGATGCAGGCTCTGATCTTTCCAATATTAAGACATATGCTGAAAAAAGAGACGGGAAATTCATAATAAATGGAGAAAAGATGTTCATAAGTGGAATAAATGAGATTGTAAATATACTACCTATGGGTGGTGGATATGTAACAGTTGTTAAAACTGAAAAAAATCTTGGAGTAAAAGGGATAAGTCTAATATATGTTTCTGTAAAAAATACAAAAGGCATAACTCCAACAATTCTGACGGATTGGGGAAGAAAAGGAATTTCAACTGGGGGTTTTTCCATGGAGAATGTTGAAATTCCCGAGGAAAATCTAATAGGAAAGGAAGGTAAAGGATTTTATCTTGCTATGGAAGGATTCGATTATGCAAGGGGGATTATATCAATTGTCTGTTCTGCTGTTGCTATGAGTTCTCTAAAATATGCCATGGATTATTTAAAGATTAGAAAAGCCTTTGGTAACCCTATTGGAAAATATGAAGGGATTCAATTTAAGCTTGCAGAACATTGGGCAAAACTTCAAGCGGTAAGACTTTCAGGGTATAGAGCTTTGTGGATGTTGAGCAAAGAACAGAAAGGTTTTGGAAAAAGACTCGAAACAACAAAGGCATGCGCTGAGGCAAAAATGCTTGCACCAGTATTTGCCTTTGAGGCAATAAATGATGCGATTCAATGGTTCGGTGCCTTTGGATACACTGAAGAATGCCCCTTGCATCTCGCTTTAAAGGGGGTAAGAAGTTATTTCTGGGCAGAGGGCACAATTGAGATAATGAAAATAATTGTTGGAAGAGAGCTACTCGGAAAAGAATTTGTTGCATATAGATAAGACAAGGTCTTTGAGCAGGAAGCTACAGCTGAAAATTTGAAAAATTTTCAAAAAAATAACTTTTGAATCGAAATTATTTCAATAAATAGGACTTATATTAAAATATTTGACAGGAAATTTAAAATTCTATAGAATTTTTTCTGAGGAGGAAAAATGGGAAAATATAAAATAGCTTGGTTACCTGGAGATGGTATTGGAAAAGATGTTATGGATGCAGCAAAAATTGTTCTCGATAAACTTCAATTTAATGCAGAGTATATTCACGGAGACATTGGATGGGAATTCTGGTGTAAAGAGGGAGATGCTCTTCCCCAGAGAACAATAGAGCTCTTGAAGAATGTTGATGCTGCCCTTTTCGGAGCAATAACCTCAAAACCAGTTAAAGCAGCTGAAGAGGAGCTGGTGCCAGAGCTTAAAGGTAAAGGACTTTCATATCGCTCCCCAATTGTAAGGATGAGACAGCTTTTTGACCTTTATATCTGTTTAAGACCTTGTAAAGCATATGAAGGGAATCCCCTGAACTACAAAGAAGGGATTGACATAGTTGTGTTCAGAGAGAATACGGAAGACCTTTATGCGGGTGTTGAATTTAACCCTGTTCCAAAAGAGATTTCAGAGGTTCTCTCAAAGAATTCCAAGCAATTCGAGCCTTTTAAAAATCTCTCACCGGAAGAATTTGCCATTTCATGTAAAATCAATACAAAAAAAGGTTCCTACAGAATAATCAAATCTGCATTTGAATATGCTCGAAAGAATGGAAGGAAAAAAGTTACAGTTGTCCATAAGGCAAATGTTGTTCGAATGACCGACGGTCTTTTTCTCGAAACTGCAAAGGAGATTGCAAAGGATTATCCTGAGATAACCCTTGATGATGCCAACATAGATTCTCTCACAATGTGGCTTTTGAAAAATCCTCACAACTATGATATTCTTGTAGCTCCAAATCTTTACGGAGACATAATATCAGACCTTTGTGCTCAGATGGTTGGTGGATTAGGTTTTGCCTGTTCAGGGAATATAGGCGATAAACTCGCTGTTTTTGAACCTACCCATGGTTCAGCTCCCAAGTATGCTGGCCAGTACAAGGTTAATCCAATTGCAACAATTCTCGCTTCGAAAATGATGCTTGAATGGCTGGGAGAGAAAGAAAAAGCAGAAACAATTGAGAATGCAGTAGCACAGGTTATAAAAGAAGGGAAAGTTAGAACATACGATATGGGTGGGACAAATTCAACATTGGAGATGGCTTCAGCAATTGCATCAAAACTTTAAGAAAATGAGAAAAGATATAATTATTCATGAAGTTGGTTTAAGGGATGGACTTCAATCTGAAAGAACAATTGTTCCATTCGAGAAGAAAGTTGAGTGGGCAGAAAAAATAATGGAAACTGGAGTTAACATAATCCAGTTAGGTTCTTTCGTCAACCCTGAAAAAGTTCCCCAGATGGCAGACACCGATAAGCTTTTCAATTACTTTAATTCTAAGGGGAAAAAAATTGAAAATGTTACCCTCTCCGGGCTTGTTTTAAACGAAAAGGGATTTGAAAGAGGAATGGCTTGCGGTGTTGAAATGTTCTGTATGGGAGTATCTGCCAGTGAAACCCATAGTATGAAAAACACAGGAATGGGCATAGATGAAGCTTTGAAAAGAATTATAAACATTGCAAAAATGGCAATGGAAAGCGGGAAAAAGGTTCAGGCTTCTGTTCAGTCAGCATTTGGATGCGGATATGAAGGTCCTGTAGATGAAGAAAAGGTTCTAACAATTGTAAAAAAATATCTTGAAGCGGGAATAAGAAATATTTCCCTTGCAGATACTGCAGGTCATGCAACACCTGTTCAGGTAAATAGATTGTTTTCGAAGATTTTTGAACTGGATAAAGATCTTGAACTTGCCTGCCATTTTCACAATACTTATGGACTCGGACTTGCGAACTGTTATGTCGCATGGCAGGCGGGTGTAAAATACTTCGAATCATCTTTTGGAGGTCTTGGCGGATGCCCATTCACAAAGGTTCCAGCTGGAAATGTAAGCACTGAAGACCTTGTCCATTCATTCCAGAGAATGGGGGTGAGAAAAGATATAGATCTTGAAAAACTAATAGATATAGCAAAGGATGTGAGTTCTTTTTTCGGAAGAGAACTCCCTGGGTATATAATAAAATCAGGTTCGATTGTAAAACTTTACGAAATGGAGTGATAAAATGAAAATTCTGAAAAATATAAGGATTTTAGACCTTACCAATGTTCTTGCGGGTCCCTTTGCCACTCTTCAGCTTGCTTTAATGGGAGCTGAGGTTATAAAAATCGAAAATCCTCAAACTGGGGACCTTGCGAGAAAGTTAGGTAATGTTCCCGAATACAGTAAAATGGGGATGGGAACATCGTTTTTAGCCCAGAACTCCAATAAAAAATCCATGACCCTTAATCTAAAAGCCGATGAGGGAAAGGAGATTTTCAAAAAACTTCTGAAAACAGCTGATGTGGTTGTTGAAAATTTCAAGGCTGGTGTAATGGATAAACTTGGCTTCTCTTATGAGAAAATGTGTGAAATAAACCCGAAAATAATCTATTGTGCCATATCAGGTTTTGGACAAACAGGACCTCTTGCAGACAGACCCGCTTATGACCAGATCATTCAGGGAATGAGTGGTGTTATGGCTGTCAACGGAGATGAAAGGTTGAATCCCTTGAGATGCGGCTTCCCGGTATGCGATACTGTGGGAGGTCTTACAGCAGCTTTCGCAATTGTTTCTGCTCTACTCCACAGGGAGAGAACAGGAGAAGGACAATTTATTGATGTAGCCCTTCTCGACTCTATTATGCCACTTCTTGGATGGACAGCCTCAAACTTAATGATAGGAGGGCAGGACCCAATACCCATGGGGAATGAGAACTTTACTGCCGCACCATCCGGAACATTCAGAACAAAGGATGGTTATATTAATATTGCTGCCAACGAACAAAAGCAGTGGGAAGCTCTTGCTGACACTCTTGGACTATCAGAGTTAAAAACAGATCCTCGTTTTCAAGATAGAGAGGCTAGAAAAAAGAACAGATATATCTTGAAAGATATAATAGAAGAGAAACTCATGGAGAATACAACTTCCTACTGGGTAAATCTACTGATTGAGAAGGATATTCCTTGTGGAGAGATTCTAAGCCTAAGAGAAGCTCTTGATTCTCCCCAGGTAAAGCACAGAGGGACTATTGGGGAGATCGAGGTTGAAGGGATAGGAAAGGTAAAACTTTTCAATTTACCCCCCAAATTTTCAAAGGTTGAATGCAAAATTGAAACTCCTCCTCCCAAATTTTCTCAGCATACAGAAGAGATATTAAAAGAATTGGGATACACCGATGAAGATATAAAGAATTTTAAAGAAAAGGGAGTAATAGCGTAGGAGGAATAAAATGGGAATGACAATTGTTCAAAAAGTTCTTGCTAAAAAAACAGGGCAGAAGGAAGTAAATGTGGGTGATGTTGTAGAGCCTGCTGTTGATCTTGCCATGTCCCACGAGAATGCTGCCCTTGTAATAAACCAGTTTCTTGAAATTTTCAAGGATACAGGGCTTGAACCAAGGGTATGGGACCCTGATAAGATAACAATAATCTTTGACCATAGAGTCCCTGCAGAATCTTCAAAAACAGCCACAAATCAGAAGAAAATCAGGGAATTCGTAGAAAAACAGGGGATAAAGAAATTTCACGATATAAGAGGTGATGAGGGAGGGATATGCCATCAAATAGTTCCTGAGATGGGATATGTTCGACCAGGTTATTTCGCAATAGGAACAGACAGCCACACAACAACTTACGGAGCTCTTGGAGCCCTATCCTTTGGAATAGGAGCAACTGAGATGGCATCTGTTTGGGCTCTCGGTGTTCTTCTTAATGTTGAAGTTCCTCCAACTATAAAAGTAATTGCTAATGGTAAATTTCAAGAGTATGTTGGAGCTAAGGATTTAATATTAAATCTAATCGGGAAAATAGGAGCAGAAGGAGCAAACTTCAAAGTATTAGAGTTTCATGGAGAAGCCATTAAAAATATGCCAGTTTCAGGAAGACTTGTCCTTTCCAACATGTCCGTTGAGGCGGGAGCTACTGCGGGAATAGTTCCTCCTGATGAGGAAACAATCCGATATTTGAAGGAAGAAGCGGGAATAAAGGATGAGATAGAAACAATACTTCCTGACAATGATGCTATTTATGAAAATACAATTGAAATTAATGTTTCAGAACTTTCCCCACAAATTGCATGCCCCCACTCAGTGGATAATGTAAAGCCTTTATCTGAAGTTGAAGGCATAAAAATCAACCAGATAGTTGTTGGTTCATGCACAAATGGAAGGCTTGATGATATTGAAATGGTTGCAAAAATATTGAATGGCAAGAAGATTCACAGGAATGTTAGACTCCTTATTTTCCCTGCCTCATGGAGAATATACAAGAAAGCCCTTGAGCTTGGATACATAAAAACTCTTGTGGAAGCGGGAGCTGTAATCATGAATCCTGGTTGCGGTTGCTGTCTTGGGGTTCATCAGGGAGCGCTCGGTGATGGTGAGGTTGCCCTTTCAACAACCAACAGAAACTTCAAAGGAAGGATGGGAAATCCGAATTCAGAAGTTTATCTCTGCTCTCCCGCAGTTGCGGGAGCATCTGCAATAACAGTCGTAATAACCGACCCAAGAAAATTAAGATGAGCTACAAGACATTTTAAAAAAATGAGAAATTGAGTATGGGACTTGTAGCTAAATTTTTAGGAGGTTGAAAATGGCAAAGGTTGTTTTAAAACTTGGAGATGATATATCCACTGACATAATCTACCCAGGAAGATTTATGGCAACAGTTCTTCCAACAGAAACTCCTCAATTCGCATTTGCTGACTTCAAAGAATTTAACGAAAGATTAAAGAAGAAAGAGATTCCTGAAGGCTCTGTGATTGTCGCGGGAGAAAATTTTGGTTGTGGCTCCTCAAGGGAGCAGGCTGCATCCTGTCTTAAAGGTCATGAGCTCGTAATAATTGCAAAAGGATTTGCAAGAATATTTCTTCAGAACGCAATTAATCTTGGATTGAAAGTTGTCGTTTGCCCTGAAATAGAAGCTGATGAGGGGGATGAGGTCGAAATAAAAGGAGATGAGGTAATAAACAGAACAAAGGGTAAGAGCTTCAAAATAATCCCACTTCCAAAATCAAGACAGTCAATAATAGACGCGGGAGGCTTAATCCCCTACACAAAAAAGAAGCTTCTCGAGAAGAAACATTAAAAAGTTCATCTGATTTGAAAAAAATGCAAAATGAAAATTGCAAATTTTAAATTGAAAAATCAGAATGCCAGGACAAATCCAGTAGCAAATTTATGCCTATCTTTGTCAAGATCAAAGGATATTTCGTTCATCCATTTAAGATTCCTTCTTATTAAGAAACTCACATTGAATGTCGCCACCTGATAATCTGCGGGATTGAACTGGGACCTTAATCTATTATAAAGAAAAACAAGAAAGAGTCTCCCATTCTCTCCATAGGGAGAAAATATGATCTCTCCAATCCACGCCTCTGATCTAATTTTCTTTCCATCTTTTTCAAAGAGAGGATTTGTATCCCATCTTTGTAGAAACTGAATGAGAGCCCTTATCTTTTGTGTTTTTATATGAATGTCAGGACCCAAATAACTCAAATTGTTAATTCTACCTTCCTTTTCTTCTTTTCCTAAATATCCTGTTAAACCAATTTTTAAGTCATCAAAACTATGAGCTATTCTCCATGCAAAATTTTTATAATTATCATTATCAAATATTTCAGGAGTATCAATGCCATTTCCATTTACAATCTGCAATACTACTTCAGTTCCTTTTTTTGTAGAAAGGGTTGCCATAATTCCTCTATCATATGAGAGATTCGCATAGGATTCTCCTACTTTAAATTTGTAGATCTTATAATCTTCAAAAGTCATCCTTAGTTCAGAAGGTTTTATAGGGTCTGAGACTCTATACTGACCGAAGACAATTGAAATGGGCATTTTAAACACATTGTTAAAGGAAATATAACCATCTTCCAGTCCGACTTTCCCTTCCTCAGTTAAAAGAAAATATGTGTAGTAAGAAATTGATTTTGAAATATTTCCTCCTGATAGGATTTTCATGACATAGGGAGCTTTTATATCAGAAGTTATTTCTGAATTTGGCTCGTAACTTATATAACCATCAAATCTTATAGCCAGTGGAAGCTCCCTCTGAAGGAGAAGTATCGGATCTCCAGTATCTCTGTAAGCTCTTGTGGGTTCTTTATCAGGAATCTGATACCCATTTGCCATAAACTCTTCTCCAAAATCTTTAAGATGTGGAATGGGAGCATGGCAAACCTCACAAGAAAAACCATATTTTCTTGCAAAAGAAGGAATTGCAAAGGAAAGGGAGGAAGTTAAAAATAAAAGGAAAGAAAAAATTATTAATTTTTTTAGAATTCTCATTTTCCTTCTCCTAATCAATTATATTTATTTCT
This sequence comes from uncultured Clostridia bacterium, assembly GCA_964649495.1. Taxonomy (GTDB): domain Bacteria; phylum Acidobacteriota; class Aminicenantia; order JBFLYD01; family JBBIMS01; genus JBBIMS01. The sequence continues at coordinate 14,953 of CAZYPR010000052.1, forward strand.
ATTTCTGCTGAATTTATTTCCTTTGTTTCATACTCATCCGAAGGGACTCCTAAGAACTCAGCAACAGATTTAACAAGTAATCTGTACTTTAATTTTGCTTCAATCCTGACTTTTCCAGTTGTAATATTTTCAGGTATTGTCCATGTATATCTTTCAACCTTTGTCTCCCTTGGACCAATCCTGTAATCAACACCAAGGGAAGCTGTATTCCACTGACAGATTGTCATCCTTCCTTTCGGGTCAAAATAGGGAATTCTGTAAATTCTATGCCCTTCTTCAAGGTCATCCCTTTTTAGACCTTTAAAATCCTTGAGCCCCATTATCTCTCCTATATCAAAATATGCAGGTTCATTGGATGTGATTGTAAACTCTTCTCCCTGAAATCCTTTTTTGTCAACAGGAAGGATGTAAATATTCCCTTTTGAGTCTATTGCATGAACTTCAAGCCACAATTGCCTCTCCTCTACAGAGCCTGTTGGCAATTTATGTCCCGCCTTAGCATTATAAAGATGAACAGTTATTATTGCCTTATCTCCAGGTTCATATTCTTGAAAGTCAGAATGAATTTTTATCTCTATAACACCCTTTATCTTGGAAAGAGTATGACCTCCTGGGAAATAATGGGTTGCCATATCCGAAACCTTTTTCCCCATAGTGGCTGATGCCCCTTCTGCATGCCACATATGACAATCTTGACATCTCACTCCTTCCTTGGAGTATGGTCCTTCCTTCCATTCGAGATGGGTTGATTTTACCCAGACTCCGTAAGGACTCTTTTCATTGTGACAGGTTCCGCAGAATTCAGGAGTTCTAATAAAATCGAGATATTTTGTGGTATGATAAGGAGAAGAAACTCCCATCCTCGGACCATATTTTACCTTCCCAGGGGATAATACATAATTAAAATTGAAAGGGGTCTCACCTGTAAATCCTGAGATTGTATGACAGACATCGCAGGAGACAGATTCGTTTGCTCTTGTATTAGCTGATGGTGGCTTTGGAGGTATATCTTCAACAAAGTATGCAATCGGTGAATGACAACCATTGCAACCCGCCTTAACCTCAGCAACCTTTTCTTCCTTCTCAGCATGGGGAAGAGCAAGTTTGAAATATTCTATCTCATCCCAGTGATGGGTGTAAGCTTGGGACATCATTGATTGCTTCCATTGCATATAAATATCTCTATGACATTGGGCGCATCTTTCTGGAGTCTCGAAGATATTGTAACTTTTTTGAGAAACTGAGATTCCACTAAAAAGAAAAATAACAAATATAGTGAAGATAGACAGAAGAATACATTTTCCCTTTCTCATTGTAGCCTCCTTTTATATGGTATCAAAAAAAAGCTTGAAGTCAAGGAAATCTTCTATTCTTAGCAATTTAAAGTCTCTTAATCTTCAAGAATTTCTCTTATCTTTCTTGCAAGACTAAGAGGCGAAAAGGGTTTTGATATAAAATTAACTTTTCCCTGAAGAATTTCTGAAACTTGAAGTTTTTCATCGGGATATCCTGACATAAAAAGAACCTTCATTTCAGGATTTTTTCCAACAAGAATATCGGCAATTTCAGGTCCACTCTTTCCAGGTAAAACCACATTACTCAGGATCAAATGAATCTTACCTTTGAATCCTTCCAATTTCTTTTCCACTTCCCTTTCAGAACCCGCTGTAATTATATTGTAACCAAGGGGATATAATACATCATAAATATATTCAAGAATTTGCTCCTCATCGTCGATTACGAGAATTGTTTCGTTCCCTCTTGGAAATTCCTCAAGCTTTCAACTTATCTCATCTCTTTTCTCTTCTTCCTCTTTACAGACTGGAATATAAATTTTAAAAGTAGTCCCTTTCCCCACTTCACTGTAGAGTGTTATGTTCCCTTCCATCTGTTTTACAGTTTCATAAATAATGGATAGCCCAAGCCCTGTTCCATCAGGCTTTGTTGTAAAGAATGGCTCAAATATTTTCTGCTTAATCTCCGGAGGGATCCCAACACCAGTATCAGTTATTGAGATACAAATGTATTCACCCTCTTTCAATCCAGGGTATAAATTGCAATATTCTCTATCAAGAAAAACATTCTCTGTCTTTATTGTCAATCTTCCACCTTTTGGCATTGCATCCCTTGAGTTAATCTTTAACAAATCCATCTTTCTCCAATTTCTTCCTGTAATTCTCCCTTTCTTCTGGATTAATGTATAATTTTTCAACAGGTGTTGAAAGGAGTTCCTCCCTTGAAGAATATCCATAAATCTCAACCATGGCAGTTTGCATCAATAATTTTTCCATCGGGAGTTGTGATAAAGATTCCATCCTTTGATTTCTCAAAAATATAAAGGAGTTCTGTCTTTTTTTAGGATTCCTTCAAAAATAATGATTTCTCCTTCAGCTACTCTATTTTTAATTGAAAGAGCGTTCAATAAGAGAGCCATTCTGATGGCTGTTTCAAACTTCTTCAAAGTGTCCTTCCGACTTATCCGC
>CAZYPR010000053.1:0-17227 GCA_964649495.1 uncultured Clostridia bacterium
ACAATACTTGCGGAGGCTCAATTTTCAAGCCTTCCCAAGTTATTGAACACTCTCAGGAATTATATTTCACGAATTTCACCATCAAAAAAACTTTGACCCATTAAAAAACCTTTTTATATCTTTCATTTCTGGAGCAATCATTTTTCTTCCTGTTACGAAATTCTTAAAAAATCTTTATTCGTTATATACAGAAATTTCCGCTTATTTTTACTGTATTGCAAATGGATTAAAAAGAGAAGAGATGGCACATTTGTTTTTAAAGATATTAAAAATAAGGAATACGGAGAATTCATGGTTTTCTAATGAACCATTGGAAAGGGTAAAATTCCTTTTAGGAGAGAAGGTGAAAATTCTTCCATCTTTAAAAGGAATATTAATTTCTTTTATTCTATTCATGCTATTAACTTTAACAATCCTCTCTACAAAAAATAATGAAGAAAGATTTAATCCCTTCCTCCAGCATCATGAAGTTTGTAATTATCATATGTATGCAAAAATTGACAGGATTGGAGGACATTGATGAGAAAGTTTATTTTTATTATTTTAATCTTTTGGATTCCATTCTATTTAATAGCAGAAGAAGAAGCATTAAGTCTTAAAACCCTTCTGAATCTTGCTCTTGAAAGAAATCCCACAATAAAATCCATCCAGGAAAAGGTGGAAGCCCAAAAGTTTAGAATAGCTCCAGAAAAAGCTCTTCCTGAACCAATGGTAGGTTTTTCAATAAAAAACATTGGCGTTGATAGATTCTCAGTGGGTGAAGAGATGATGAGTGGAATTGGTTTATCCTTCTCTCAGAAGATCCCTTTTCCAGGAAAGCTAAGGCTCAGGGGAGAAATCGCAGAGAAAAAAGCTCTCCGCTTAGGAGAAAATCTGAAGGGCTTCACCTTATCTCTTATTGGTAGAATAAAGGAGTTATATTCAAAGCTCTTTTTCTACAACAAGGCGATTGAAATACTCACAAAAAAGAAAGAGATCCTGAATAAAGCATTAAAAAATGCAGAGACAAGATATGCGGTGGGAGAAGGTATTCAATCTGATATTTTCAAAGCTCAGGTTGAAATCTCAAGGATTGAAGAGGAACTTATTTTGATGGAACAGATGTTGAAGACTGTGGAAAGGGAAATTAATTCCCTCCTTGATTTCCATCCTGAAAAACCCTTGGGAAAACCTGAAGAAATCCCCCTTTATGAAGTGAAAATTGAACTGAAGGAACTTTACAAAAGTGCAGAAAATGCCTCTCCCATACTTAAAGAGGCTGAGTTAATGATAGAGGAAAGCAAGAAGGAAGTTGAGCTTTCGAAAAAAGAGTTTTACCCGGATTTTGTGATAGAGGGTGGGAAGGAGTTCAAAGGACCTTTTAAAGATATGTATGAGATAATGATTGGAATAGAAATTCCACTATATTACAAGAAAAAACAGGAAAATATGTTGAAGGAATCAGTATCAAATTTAAACAGCTCGAAAAATAATTATATTTCCATGAAAAATGAGATTTTCTTTATGATAAATGAGAATTTCATTATGGCTAAGGCTTCAGAAAATCTAATAAGATTATACAGAGAAAGGATAATCCCTCAAGCAACCCTTGCCTTAGAATCTTCCCTTTCCAATTATCAGGTTGGAAAAGTCGATTTTTTAACGCTCCTTTCAGACATAAACAATCTTTTTTCTTACGAAATGGATTATTTTAAGGAATTGAGCAATCTATGGATTGCTGTCGCAAAAATTGAAGCTTTAACATCTCTTCAAATTATTAAGGAGAACTGAGATGAAAGTTAAAAATCTTTTTACATTCTCATTTTTAGCTTTTTTTATCCTTTTTTTCCTTTCATGCAAAGGTGAGAAAGAAGAAGCAAAAGTTTCTTCATCCATGCAAATGGAGCATCAGCATGGGACGACCTATAAAGAAAAAAAAGATGAGAAGAAAACTATTTATCACTGCCCCATGCATCCAAGCTATACATCGGATAAACCAGGTGAATGTCCTATATGCGGAATGACCCTTGTTCCTGTTGAAGAAGAACATAAACATACGGAGGAAGGGATGGCAGAAGGAGCAGTAAAAATAAGCACTGAAAAACAACAACTTATAGGAGTAAAACTTGGTAAGGTTGAGTATAGAAATTTGAGAAAGGAGATCAGAACAGTTGCAAGAGTTACCTATGATGAAAGAAGGTTGACCTACATAAATACCAAATTTTCAGGGTGGATTGAAGATTTGTATGTTGACTATACTGGAAAACTAATAAAGAAAGGGGAGCCTCTTTTCTCAATATACAGCCCTGAGATTGTTTCAGCTCAGGAAGAGTATCTACTTGCTTTAAAAGCAAAAAATTTATTTCAAGGAAAAGCTTACTCAGAACTACCTCAAGGAACTGATACTCTTTTGGACTCATCAAAAAGAAGGCTTCTGTATTGGGATATAAAAGAGGAACAGATAAAGGAATTGGAGAAAACTGGAAAACCCTTAAAAACTTTGATCTTTTACTCTCCAATCACAGGTTTTGTAATTGAAAAGAACATACTAAAGGGAAAGTATGTTACGCCAGGGGAAAATTTATACAAAATAGCTGATATCTCCAACATATGGGTGATTGCTGACATATACGAATATAATTTACCCTTTATTTCTATTGGTCAAGAAACATCCTTTGAACTTTCTTATCTCCCAGGAGAAAAATTCTCAGGGAAAATAACATATATATATCCTTATTTAGAAAATGAGACTAGAACTGTGAAGGTCAGAATTGAACTTCCAAACAGAGATTTTAAACTGAAGCCCGATATGTTCGGAAATATTATTATAAATGTTGATATTGGAAAGAGACTTACGATTCCTGAGGATGCAGTCATAGATACAGGAGAAAGGAAAATTGTTTTTATTGATAGAGGAGATGGGCTCTTTGAACCAAAGGAGGTTAAATTGGGCTTGAAAACAGGCGATTATTATGAGGTTCTGGATGGACTTAATGAAGGTGAAAAGGTTGTTACATCAGCAAATTTTCTCATTGATTCTGAAAGTAAGTTAAAATCAGCCATAAAAAAGTTCATGAACATTAATGAGGTGCGAGGATGGTTGAGAAAATAATTGAATGGTCAGCAAAAAATAGATTCTTTATATTTGTTGGAGTTGTTTTCTTTGTAATTTTTTCCATCTGGTGTATAAGAAATATACCCTTGGATGCAATTCCTGATCTTTCAGACACTCAGGTAATCATATTTTCAAAATGGGATAGACCGCCTGATATAATTGAGGATCAAGTCACTTACCCAATTGTTTCAGCACTTCTTGGTGCGCCAAAGGTAAAGGATATTAGAGGTTTTTCAGATTATGGTTTTTCTTATGTTTATGTGATATTCGAGGACGGAACAGATGTTTACTGGGCAAGGTCAAGGGTTCTTGAATATCTTAGTAAGGTAGTTCCATCTCTTCCACAGGGTGTGAGTACAGAAATAGGTCCTGATGCAACAGGGATAGGTTGGGTCTTCCAGTATGCTCTTGTAGATAAATCAGGGAAAAATTCCATTGAGGAATTGAGAGCATTTCAGGATTGGCATTTAAGATATGCATTGCAATCGGTTAAGGGGGTTGCAGAGGTCGCAACTGTGGGAGGTTTTGTTCGTCAATATCAGGTGATTGTGGATCCACAGGCTCTCCTTGCCTATAAAATCCCGGTTAAAGACCTTGTAATGGCAATAAGGATGGCAAACAATGATGTTGGAGCAAGATTGCTTGAGATTTCAGGTAGAGAGTTCATGGTTACTGGAAGAGGATATATAAAATCCAGAAGAGATATAGAAGAGATTGTTTTAAAAAACGATTTTAATGGTGTCCCTGTTAAGGTGAAAAATGTTGCAAAGGTGGCTCTTGGACCAGATATAAGAAGAGGTATCGCAGAGCTTGACGGAGAAGGAGAGGTTGTCGGTGGAATTGTTGTAATGAGATATGGCGAAAATGCTCTTGATGTTATTAGAAGGGTAAAGGATAAACTTAAAACAGTCAAACTTCCTGATGGAGTTGAGATAGTTACAACCTATGATAGATCAGACCTCATTCTGAGATCTATAAACACTTTAAAAACCAAACTAATAGAGGAGATGGTAGTTGTTGCTCTGGTGATTATTTTTTTCCTTTGGCATTTTAGATCTGCGCTTGTTCCAATTGTGACACTCCCATTGGCAGTCATCCTTTCTTTTATACCGATGTATTACATGAGAATTACTTCCAACATAATGTCTCTTGGTGGAATTGCAATTGCAATAGGAGCAATGGTCGATGCGACAATTGTTCTTGTGGAGAATACCCATAAAAGACTTGAGGGATGGGACTCTTCTTTAGGAATAAAAAGGGAGGAATTAATAATTCAGGCTACAAAAGAAGTTGGACGACCTATATTCTTCAGCCTTCTCGTTATTGCTATTTCCTTTATGCCTATATTCACTCTTGAAGCCTTCGAGGGGAGACTTTTTAAACCCTTGGCTTTTACAAAGAATTTTGCCATGGCTTTTGCTGCCATAGTAGCGATAACAGTGGCACCCGCTCTGATAATTTTGCTTGTAAAAGGGAGGGTTCTTTCCGAAGAAAGACATCCTGTAAGTAGATTTCTCTTCAGGATTTATGAACCCGCAATAAATCTTGTTTTAAAGAGGCCTGCTTTAGTTGTTCTCATTGCTTTTCTTCTAATTCTTTCAATAATACCTGTCTGGAGAAAACTTGGTTCTGAATTTATGCCTCCTTTAAATGAAGGCTCAATTTTATACATGCCCACCACTTTACCTGGAATTTCAGTGACAGAAGCGGGACGCATTCTTCAGATTCAAGATAAAATTTTCAAAACTTTTCCTGAGGTAGAAAGAGTTTTTGGAAAAGCGGGAAGAGCTCTTACATCTACTGACCCCGCTCCCTTTTCAATGATGGAGACAACAGTAATTTTAAAACCCCAAAATCAGTGGAGAGAGAAGGAAAGATGGTATTCAAGAGTTATACCTGAATTTCTTCAAGGACCTTTAAGAATCTTCTGGCCTGACAGAATTTCCTGGGATGAGCTCATTTATGGTGAAAATGGACTTGACAAAGCTCTCCGACTTCCAGGGGTTGTAAATGCATGGACAATGCCGATTAAGGCAAGAATAGATATGCTAACAACAGGTGTTAGAACTCCTGTTGGAATAAAGATTTACGGTGATGATCTGAAAAAGCTTGAAGAAATAGGGATGGAAATAGAAAACCTTCTATCATCTGTTCCAGGAACACAGAGTATTTACTCTGAGAGGGCATCTCAAGGTTATTTCCTTGATTTTAAATTGAAAAGGGAGGAAATAGCTCGATATGGTTTGAGTATTGAGGATGTTGAGATGGAACTTATGTCCGCAATTGGGGGAGAGAACATAACTCAAACAATTGAAGGAAGGGAAAGATATCCTGTCAATGTTAGATATCCTCGAGAGATGAGGGATGATATAGAAAAAATTAAGAATGTTTACATATCAACCCCATCAGGCTATCAAATTCCCCTTGCTCAATTAACAGAAATTGAGCTAAAGCTTGGTCCTTCTATGATAAGGGACGAAAATGGAAGATTATCAAGCTATGTCTACATCGATGTGGCTGGAAGAGATATTGGAAGTTATGTAAATGAAATTAAAAAAGTCCTTGATGAAAAACTCTCTCTTCCTGCTGGTTACACTCTTGTATTTTCTGGTCAATATGAGTATATGGAAAGGGTAAAGAGGAGGCTCCTTCTTGTAGTCCCCCTTACAATTTTCATAATAATTATTCTCCTTTATTTAAACACTGGTTCTTTCACTAAAACATTCATAGTTCTTCTTGCTGTTCCTTTCTCTCTTGTAGGTGCTGTATGGCTCCTCTACATCCTTGGATACAACATCAGCATTGGTGTTTGGGCTGGGATAATTGCCCTTCTCGGTGTTGATGCTGAGACAGGAGTTATAATGCTTCTTTATCTTGATCTTTCCTACAACGAAATGAAAAGGAAAGGTTTGATAAGAGGATTAAATGATTTAAAGACTTCTATAATTCATGGAGCTGTTAAAAGGGTTAGACCAAAGATGATGACAGTTGGGACTACATTTATTGGACTCCTTCCAATTTTACTCTCCCAAGCTCATGAAACAGGAGCAGATGTTATGAAGAGAATCGCTGCTCCAATGGTGGGTGGAATTTTTACATCATTTATTATGGAACTCCTTGTATATCCTGCAATTTACTTTTTATGGAAATGGCATAAAGAAGTAAAAAATCTAAATAAGGAGGAGGAACCATGAAAGAATCTTTTATCTTGGGCATTGCCCTGGTATTGGTGTTGGGCTTAGGAATTGCTCTATCAATTCCGCAGGAAGAAGTTAAAGATCCTGTTTGCGGAATGAAGATCAAAACCTCAGAAGCAAAGTTCAAAACAGAATACAAGGGAATAACTTACTATTTCTGCTCCTCTGATTGCAAGGCTAAGTTTGACAAAGAGCCGGAAAAGTATGTTGTAAAAGCAGAAGAGAAAGAGCATAAAACCATGCCAATTTGTTGCAGTCTCAGTGAAGAAATAATGAAGAATGTGAAAGTTGAAAAGAAGGAGACAGAGAAAGGGTTAACAATTACTTTGACATCCTCCAATCCTGATGTTGTGAAAAAACTTCAAGAGAGCATTGGAAAATGCAAAATGGAACATGGAGAAATGAAACACGAGGAGATGTCTCCTTCGGGAATGAAACATAAAGAATGCTGTATGATGCATATGAAGGATGTAAAAAGCACAGTATCAAATATTAAAGATGGTGTCAGGATAGAACTCACATCAGAGAATCCCGATGTGCTGAAAAAGATAAAAAACATGTGTAAGGGAAGTTCTTGCTGCGGAAAGAAAGAGCACAAGCACTAAGTTGATTTTAAGGGGCGGGAGATATCCCGCCCCTCTCCCAACTTAAAATTTTCCTAAAAAATATCTATTTGACAAAATTTTAAACAAAAGATATTTTTAATAATTAAAATGAAATATATAAAGTTTTTTATAAAAAGAATTCCATTCCGTATTAAATTTTCCTTTGCTGTATTTTTGATAAACTTTATAATTTTTGCCATCTTTAGAATTGCTTTCCTTTTGTATTTTAAGCCTTTGAGTCAACCTATATTCTCTAAGATGAATTTAAAAGCCCTCTACATAGGAATCAAATTTGATGCGAGGCTTTCAGCCCTCATAACACTTCCACTCCTTTTCTTTTCATTTCTTCCATATTTAAACTCAAGAAAATCAGAATTTGGAAAAAAAATATGGATTTCATATCTTTCCATTCTAATTGGAATAATAGTCTTTCTTTATTCTGTTGATTTTGGAGTTTACAGTTATGTCCAATCTCGACTCAATGCTACTCTAATAAATGAGCTTGAGAATCTTGATATATCTCTTAAGATGGTCATACAAACATACCCCGTAATAATAGTAATCCCCTTGATAATAATAGGTTCATTCTTCTACTCAAAACTTCTGAGAAAACTTATCTCAATTTTCGAAAGAAGTTTTGTTCCCAATAAAATTGTATCTGTTCTCTCTCATACCTTTTTAATAATTTTTTTAATCATTGTAATCTACGGAAGGCTCTCCCAGTTCCCCCTTCGATGGAGCGATGCCTTTTTCACCCCTGACAATTTTTTAAGCTCTCTATCACTAAATCCAATCCTTTATCTCTATGCAACTCTACATAACAATCCTGTAGATTATGATTTAGATGAAGTCAAAAAATATTATCCTATAATCGCTAAAAATTATGGAGTAAAACCTGATTTTGAAAATTTAACAATTGAAAGATATTGTAATCCTTATCCAAAGGTGAGGGGAAATCCAAACATAGTTTTTATAATCCTCGAAACATTTGCGGGATTTAAAGTTGGAGCCCTTGGAAATAGACTGAATCCATCTCCAAATTTTGATAGACTGGCAAAGGATGGTATCTTATTCACCCGATTTTACACTCCCATGGAAAATACATCCCGCTCAATATTTTCATGGCTCACTGGTATTCCTGATGTGACTGAAAAAAGATATGCCTCATGGCATCCTGAAATTGTAGACCAGCATACAATTCTAAACTATTTTGAAGGATACAAAAAATTATTTTTCATTGGAGGAAGTGCAAGCTGGGGAAACATAAGAGGGGTTTTATCCTCCAATATTTATGGTCTTAAAATTTTTGAGGAGGGTTTCTTTCGTTCTCCAAGGCTCGATGTTTGGGGAATATCAGATGCAGATCTTTTCATGGAGGCAAATGAGGTTCTAAGGGTGACAGAGGAACCATTTTTTGCCATAATTCTAACTTCAGGAAATCACAGACCCTTCAAAATTCCAGAAAATTCAAGGGAATTTGTGAGTTTAAATATTGATGAAAAAACACTTAAATCAAATGGTTTTTACTCATTAAAAGAATACAATGGATTCAGATTTCTCGACCATTGTCTCGGTTACTATTTTTCCCTTGCAGAAAAGGAAGAGTATTTTAAGAAAACAATATTTGTAATATTTGGAGATCATGGAACCTCTGGTGGCTCACTGGACAGAAGATTTGGAGATCTCTCTTTTGGTCCTTTCCATATACCTTTCTTGATCTATGCCCCTTCTTTTATAAAGGAGAAGGAAAGGATAGAATTTGTTGCAAGCTCAATTGATATTCTTCCCACAATTGCAAGCTTTGTTGGAAAACCATATCTCAATAAAACCCTTGGAAGAGACCTCTTTGACCCAAATATTAAAAAAAGATTTGCTTTTACATTCACCCCTTTTAGAATCCCTCCAAGAATTGGGTTGATTGAGGAAAATTTCTATGTAAATGTTGAACCTGATGGTTCCTACAGTTTGTTCGATTGGGAAGATGAAAAGCCAGTGGATTTAAAAAATCAATTCCCTGAAAAAGCAAAGGAGATGGCAGATTTTGCTAAAGCAATCCATGAATATTCAAAATACCTTCTATTTCACAATAAAAAGGAAAAACAGCTCACAGCCAACAGCTTAAAGGTAAAAGATTAATTTTGGTTTCTTATGTTCCTTCTTCCCACCCTTTTAAGTAAGAGATTTGTTCCTCTGTCAAAATATCAATAGAAATTCCCATTGACTGAAGCTTTAACCTTGCAACTTCAGAATCAATTGAATGAGGAACATCGTAGACAATTTTTGAAAGGGATGAGTGATTTTTAAGTAGATACTCCACTGATAAAGCCTGATTTGCAAAACTCATATCCATTACTGTTGCGGGATGACCCTCTGCTGAAGCAAGATTTATCAATCTTCCTTCACCAAGAAGGAAAATTACTCTCCCATCTTTTAATTTATACTCCTCAACAAATTCTCTTATTTTTCTTTTGGAAACTGAAAGGGACTCGAGGGAGGGAATATCTATTTCAACATTGAAATGTCCTGAATTACAAACAATTGCACCATCCTTCATCATGAGAAAATGCTCCTTTGAAATTACATTTTTGCTACCAGTGACAGTTATGAAAATATCGCCAATTTTTGCTGCTTCCTCCATCCTCATTACAAGGAAACCATCCATAACTGCTTCAAGGGCTTTTATTGGATCAACTTCTGTAACTATCACATTTGCACCCATTCCCTTTGCTCTCATGGATACACCTTTTCCGCACATACCATATCCTGCAACAACAACTTTCTTTCCAGCAAGAAGAACATTGGTGGCTCTCAATATCCCATCAATTGTGCTCTGTCCTGTTCCATATCTATTGTCAAAAAGGTGCTTTGTCTGAGCATTGTTTACTGCAATTATTGGGTATCCAAGAACTCCATTCTTTGCCATAGATGTAAGCCTTATAACTCCTGTAGTTGTCTCCTCAGTGCCTCCTATAACCTTTCCAAGAAGTTCTTTTCTCCTTAGATGAATTTCAGATACAAGGTCTGCACCATCGTCCATTGTAATAACAGGGCTGTGGTCAAGGGCTCTATTTATGTGGGAATAATAAGTCTGATTGTCCTCGCCTTTTATTGCAAAAACAGGAATTTCAAAATCCCTCACAAGAGAAGAAGCAACATCATCCTGGGTGCTCAAAGGATTTGAAGCAGTGAGAACGACATCCGCACCACCCTCTTTCAAAGTTTTTACAAGAGCAGCTGTCTCAGATGTTACATGCAAGCAACAGGATATTTTTACTCCATTGAGAGGTTTCTCCCTTGAAAATCTATCTCTTATCATAAGGAGAACAGGCATTTGCCTTTCAGCCCATTCTATTTTTAGCCGTCCTTTCTCTGCAAGGGATATATCTTTTATATGGAAATCCATTTTACTTTAACCCTGCCTCCTTTCTTAATTTTTCAGCAGAATCTGTTCTTTCCCATGTAAATTCCTTTTCATTTCTACCAAAGTGTCCGTAAACTGCAGTTTTTTTGTAAATTGGTCTTCTTAGATCCAAGAATTTGATCATACCAGCGGGTGTAAGGTCAAACATATCCCTTATCATCTCTACAATTTTTTCATCAGGAATTTTGCCTGTTCCGTAAGTATCGATCATAATTGAAACAGGTTCAGCAATTCCAATGGCGTAAGCAATCTGAATTCCGATTTCATCAGCTATACCAGCGGCAACAATATTTTTAGCCAGATATCTTGCCATGTAAGCTGCTGAACGGTCAACCTTTGTCGGATCTTTTCCTGAAAAGCATCCTCCTCCATGGGGAGTCCTTCCACCGTATGTATCAACCATAATTTTTCTTCCAGTTAAACCAGTGTCTGCAAGTGGTCCACCAACTACAAATCTACCGGTGGGATTAACAAAAATTTTTGTATTTTTATCCAAAAGTTCCTTTGGAATAACATGCTCTATAACAAGTTCTACCAGATCTTCCTTTATAGTGTTCTGGGTTACTGATGGTGAATGCTGAGCAGAGAGAACAATTGTGTCAACTCTAACAGGTTTTCCATTCTCATACTCAACCGTTACCTGACTTTTTCCATCAGGTCTTAAATACTCAAGAATACCATCTTTTCTAACTGCTGCAAGTCTTCTCACCAATTTGTGAGCTAACATGATAGGAAGAGGCATTAGCTCCTCCGTCTCTTTACAAGCATACCCAAACATCATTCCCTGATCCCCCGCTCCTCCAATATCCACTCCCTGAGCAATGTCAGGAGATTGTTCTTGAATTGCTGAGATCACCGCACAGGTTTCAAAGTCAAAACCATATTTTGCCCTTGTATATCCAACCTCTCTAACTGTATCCCTTACAACTTTTGGAAGATCAACATAACCAGAAGTTGTTATCTCTCCCGCAATAAATACAAGTCCTGTTGTAACAAGAGTCTCGCACGCAACTCTTCCATTGGGATCCTGCTCCATTATTGAATCGAGAACTGCATCGGAAATCTGATCTGCAATTTTGTCAGGATGACCTTCTGTCACTGATTCTGATGTGAAGAGAAATTTTCCTTTTTTCATAAACTCCTCCACAATAAAGTATGAAATAATTCTTATATCACAATATTTCCAAAAAAACAATCAAATTTGACAAAATTTTCAACCCTTTTTATATTTTAAACTTAAAAAATGAAAAGATTTTACATTCAGTGGCACATAATTGATAGATGTAATCTAAGATGTAAGCATTGCTATCAGGATATTTTTTCAAAGGAAAGGGAACTCGACTTTCATGGGTTAAAGGAAATTGCTGACAATCTAATATCTACAATGAAAAAATGGGAAGCAAAACTCGACATTGCAATAACTGGTGGAGAGCCTCTTCTGAAAAAAGAACTGTTTGATTTGCTCTCATATCTCGAAAATTCAAATTCAATAGGTAATATAAGTTTGATAACCAATGGAACCATTCTTTCTGAGCATATAAATGGTCTTGAAAAATTTAAAAAAATCAAGGAGATAAAAATATCTCTTGATGGTATTTCAGAAGAAACAAATGACAGCATAAGAGGTAAAGGGACATTTTCAAATGTGATGGAGAATGTAAGAGATGGGATTAGAGGAAAAATTCCTTTTATTTTAATGTTTACAGTTATGAAAAGGAATATAAATGATATAGAACTTTTGCCTGATTTTGCAAAGAGAGAAGGCTTTAAAGGTTTTATAATAGAGAGATTCTTTCCCCTTGGAACAGGTAAAAAATTAGAAACCCAGGTTCTTTCAGGCAATGAATTTTTAAATGTGTGGTTTAAAATACTGGAAAAATTCGAATACACAGTTAAGAAAGAAGACCTTATAAAGTTCAGAGCAATAAAGGTTCTTTTTTATAAAGAAAAAGCTAAAATTCTTGGCTCAGAGTGTATAGTTGGAAGGGATGGGATAGCCCTTCTTCCCGATGGAACAGTTCTCCCATGCAGAAGGTTCACCCTTCCAATTGGAAATCTCCTTACTGAGCCCCTCTATGAAATATGGAAAAATTCTAAGGTTTTAGAATTGTTAAAAGACAAAAGTAATCTGAAAGGTATTTGCAAGAATTGCGATGTTAAGGGTTGTATTGGATGCAGGGCAATGAGCTATTGTTTGACGGGTGACTATCTAAGCGAAGATCCACATTGCTGGATTGGTAAGACTGCATTAATTTAACCATCTTTCTTCCATTTCACTATCGTGCAATTCTGATTCCTACTCTGAACCTCATTCTGTTTTTCAGGAATTTTTAGTTCACTTCTGCTGAGGAATGGATAAACTTCTACGGAAGTCAGTCCTTGATTTTACTTGCTTTTTAAATTTCCTCAACATTTAACATATTGAAAAAACCGATTATTTTTGAAAACCTTGACAAAATATAATTGAAGGCATATATTATAAAACGAAAAAATGAGAGGAAGTTTGAAATTAATTTTAATCTTCAGTATTTTTATTCTCCTTTCAACGGGGGGCATATTTAAGGGATCCTCAAGCCCTACTTATAGACAGTTAGCAGAGCACTGGTCACCATTTATTTATCAGGCAACAACAGGAAGATACGATTACATTACAAGATTTGATTTTGATGGAAACTGGCTCGGACATGACAACTGGGAAAATTATGAATGCTATCCTCTTCCAGCTTATGTTTATTATTCAGTTGTTGAGTCTACCAATTACTATTTTATAACTTATTGTTTCTTTCATCCTCGGGATGAAGGGAATCCTATTTGTAACTGCAGTAAGCATGAAAATGATTTTGAAGGATGTAGACTGCTCATCCAGAAGGATGGTTCATGGGGACAACTTATCCAGCTCGAAACGATTGCTCATACTTCTAGATTAACTTATAGAAAGGCGGATTTTGTAAATGGTAGCCACCCAGCAGTTTATGTAAAACAGAGAAAACACTCTGTGTTTGGGGAAAATTCTGCACTTCCTATGCCGCAGGATTGCTGGGACGATTTGGTCGATTGCACTGTGTTTCCAAGCGGAGAGGATGGAACTGGAATTGGATACTGGTATGCAGGAAGGGGAGCAGAGATTCCTGAGAGTAAAAATGACAGAGATGTAAGTTATGAGCTAATAGAGCTTACTCCAACTATATGGGAAAGAAGATTTGGGGAACCCTTTAGAGATTGCGTTGAATTTACCACAGGCGGAGGAGATCCTCCAACTGCTTGGTTTGGTTGCAAGTTTGCAGGAGACAATTATGTAGAACCTAAGGCTTTCCCTTGTAATGCTAGTGAGGGATTTCCATATTCCTCAAACAAAAAAATTCAAATGGATTACAATAAATTTAAAGAAGCATAAAAACTGGAAGGAGGGCTTAAGAGTCTATGAGATAAACTTCACTCCAGTAGTTGATTCAAAGGAATCTATTGGAAAATTCCTTATCTGGAGGATAGAACTAATAAAGACTAAAAAAGGTAAATAAAGAAATGAAAAGAAAAATTATTCCTTTAATTTTAATCTTCCTTTCATCTTTAAGCTCAGGAGAAGAAAGAGAGGAACCAAAATTCACCTACGAGTTCTCTTCTGGCTACTCTTTCGGTCTCTCCAGCAATTATAAAACCGAAGAAGATAATTCTTTTTTAAGAAAAGAAGAATTGAGATTTCCATTAAGATGGGGTCTAAAATATCGCATCTCTAAAAAATTCACCCTTAGATGTGAGATAGACTATCAAAATTGTGTTAAGCATGAGTGGGGAGAGAATTTTGATAAAAAAGAGGATATGTCCCTTGTAATTCCATATCTTGATCTTATCTATTTCTTCAAAGAGCGTAGAAAAATATCTCCTTATGTAGGAGTCGGAATTGGTGTATCCTATATGGTCTTATATATTCCACTCACTGCTAGGAGAGTGGAAAGTGGTTTGAAAATTAGAATATTTGAAGATTCCTGGCTTATCACAGGTATTTCTTATTATCATTTTATTGTATTATATTATGGAAAATATCTAAGCATAAGAATAGGATATGAATTTTATTAATCATGCAAATCTGAAATAGCTATTAATTTTCTGGGATACAATGAGATGCTTTTTTAGAAATTTTTAATCTGGAGAATAGAGCTTTTAAGGTTCAAGAAATATGAGCTGATAGAAAATAAAGATTTTGATACAATAAGAATACTTTATAAAAGCTTCTAAAGATAAAAAACTTGCTCTTTAAAGTCCTAAAAACTTTATTGCTCCTCCACAAAGGAAGATTGTAAGACCCGCAATGGCATGGGAATACCTTTCCAATCCACGAAAAGGAATTTTTGAAAGACCGAAATGGGAAGCAGTGACTATTGTAAGCATGGTTCCAATTGTTGCCAATCCAAAAAGTGATGAAACTATTGCAACCTCTGTAAAATTACCTTTTGCAGAAGGATACATGACAAGAGGAATTAATGGCTCGCAAGGTCCAAAAATAAAAATTATAAAGAGAATCCAGGGAGTTAAATTATCTGATCTTTGCTCATGGAGATGAGTATGCTCATCAAAATGTTTGTGGGTATGGGAATGAACCTCCCTTTCATGATAGTGAGGGTGAGAGTGGGGTTTCCTTTTTATTGCTCTTCTCATTCCCCATATAAAGTATGTGAAGCCAAAAATTATGAGAAGCCATGCGGATATTTCACCCCTGAAAGATTCAATGGATTCCAATTTAAAAAGAGCAATCCCAAGAGCTATGCCAATAAATCCTAAGATTACTGAACTAAGGACATGACCCAATCCACAGAGAAAAGTTATCAAAGTTGTCTTTTTTACACTCCATCCTCTTGCACGGGATAGAACAATAAAGGGAAGATAATGGTCAGGACCAAGGATTGTGTGGATAAAACCCAAAGAGAGTGCTGTTCCAGAGAGTAAAAACAATTCCTTTGACATTTTGACTCTTATATATTTGCTACGAATATAAATTTTATAACACCGATAAATCTATGTCAAAATTGACTAAAAATTAAATCAAAAAGCATTTTCTTTAATCGATCCAGGATTCTCAATCTCCTTGAATCAAAATTTGAAGATTTTCCGATGTCTAAACCAATTTTAGTAGCCACAAACTTTAGCCTGCAATTTTCATTTTGCATATACTCATCAATATCTTCCAAATTCCTCAACAGCAGAATAAAGAACCATTATATTTTCAGGAGGAGATTGAGGTGGGACTGAACATGCTGTGCTGAGAATATAACCTCCTCCTTTTGATGCAGATTCAATGCATTTTCTGGCTTCTATTAAAACCTTTTCTGGAGTTCCATTGAGAATTACATTCACAGGATCTATATTCCCTTTAAGAAAAACACACTTTCCAATTCTTTCCTTTGCATCGGAAAGTTCAACATTTCCAAGGGGTGGAGGGTCAAGGGTATCTATTCCATTTGTTCCTGTTTCAACAATTAATTCAAGACGATCTCCAATTTTCCCACAAATATGTGTGTAAACTGGAATCTCATAATTGGATTTTACTCTTTCAATAATTCTTTTTTCATATGGAAGAACAAACTCTTTGTAGTGTGCGGGCGAGATGAAACCTCCTCCCGCATAGGCAGATGAGATCAGTATCGCATCAACTCCAAAGGAAGCCTGTTGAAGAGCAAGGAAGGAAGTTCCCTCAGAAAGGGAATCAAGACATGCTTTTACCTTTTCAGGGTCAGTTTTTAATGCAATAAAACCTTCTCTCCATCCAAGAAGCTCTATAAACTGACTGAAGGGCGAGAAAATTTCTGAGTGAATGGAAACAGTATCCCCAACCCTTTCCTTTACATATTTAATAGTATCAAAATGCCAGGGTGGGAAAAAGTTTTTAGTGTCCAAAATCTCTTTATCGAATCCCCAAAAATAAGGATATTTTATTCCGCCAATGTCGTGAGGCTCAATATAAAATAATTTTTCAGGTTCAATTTCCTCGAATCTTGCTTGAAAAATTTTCCCATCCTCCCTGTAAACATGGGGATTATCATCAGGAGGGCAAACAGAGAGCCAGCCATTTTTCCAGTGAATTATTTTCTTTCCATTCTTTTCCTCTATTTTCTTTATGTAGGAACGCCATTTCGGGTCTCTTCCTGGAAGATTTATCAATATTCCATCAAATTTATACCTTTTCTGAAGCTCTATCAATGCTTCTCCAAAGCCTTCCGTTGAATGCCATATCTCTATTTCTGGAATTTTGCAGTTTAGAAAATAATGTCCGAGAGAAAGTTGGCACATCACTGGAACTCTGTCGGGTTCTCTAAGTCTCATGGCAATAAAAATCCTCTCTTTGCCATTCATGTTTACATTTTAACACAGAAAGAGCACACAAAAGAAAAGGGAACAAGAGTTCCGCAGGATATTTAATTTATGTTGCGAATGTCTTTAACTCAAAATTAATGGTCGTTGGTTGGGAATAGTATCCATTTTGTCTGATATCAGTAGTCTATATGCATAAGCTATACATTCTTAAGATAAAGTCTCCTTCTCATATATCTCTTTTAAATCAACTTCAAAATGGGAAAGAGGATGGAAAGCTCCTCAAAATCATAAAATCTTCACCTTTTCCTCCACTTTGGCCTTTTGTATTTTCCCTGTATATTATATCTTTTTATGGACATATCTAACAATTGATGGCTTAATCTCAATGCCTCTTTCTTTGAGAATTCTTACAATTCTATCCCTTCCATAACCTGTTTTTTGATGTTTTGTTTAATAGGCACAAAATATATTCTAAGGGAGGAAGCCCACTTTGTTGAATGATCTTCTTTAGAATCTCTTCTGCTTTATTCTTCTCTTCGGCAATGATGGACCCCAATATCTCCTACTCCATGGCTTATTCTTACCCTGATTACTATGTCCTAAC
>CAZYPR010000054.1:0-16677 GCA_964649495.1 uncultured Clostridia bacterium
AATAAAAACCCTTTTCTATCAATAGTTTACATTTTAAATTGCGAAAGTTGGGTTATTATTCTTGCACCCTTATCAAGAATTTTTGCAATCTCATTTTCTATTCCAAAATAATCTTTAAATTTTATTTTTCCAGCGAATTTAACTTTTCTTTCCTTGATGATATCGATTCCATCTTCTGTGCACCAGTTTGAGGAACCAGCATTGGCAAAAGAAAAGACAGCTTCCCATGCGAGGGATGAACCTTTCATGAACGAAGAGTTTTCATCGAAGGGGATGCCTACGATTACTATATCGTTTTTTTGTATTCTTAGCTTACTCTTTACTTTAACCCTTAAGAATTGTATCTAAATCCTTTTCAATTTTTTCAATGTCACTTTGGAAAATCTCTAATTTATATTCTTTCAGAGACTCTAATTGCTTTAAGCCTGAACCTGTTAGAATAATAACTACCATTTCCTCTTGGTTTATTTTCCCGTTTTCTTTTAATTTTTTTACTGCATAGAGGGTTGTGGCTGAAGATGGCTCAACAAAAAAACCTGAACTTGCAAGCAATTTCTGTGCCTCTAAAATCTCTTCTTCTTCAACATCTTCTGCCAACCATCCATATTTTTTCGCCTTGTGTATTATTTCATCACCTCCCAATGGATCTCCTGAAGTTATAGCAGTTGCAATTGTGTGAAAATTCTTAAAAGGAATAACATGGTCAACCCCCATCTTTATTGCTTTTACAATAGGACTGTTATTCTTTGCTTGGACAACAATCATTTTTGGCAATTTCTTTGTTAGACCTGCCTGAAAAAGCTCTCTATAACCCTTGAAGATTCCTCTTATGTGTCCACATGCTGATGTAGGAACCGCAATGTAATCAGGAACATCTCCCTCCATTTGCTCAAACATTTCAAAAGCCTCAAGTTTGTAACCCTCAACCCTTATGGGGTTATTTCCTGATACAACTCTTAAATTGTGCTTGATAGAAAGTTCGAGAACTCTTTTTTTCATTTGAGAATAATGCTCTGCCACGACTTTTACAATAGTAGCTCCATGAATAGCCATTGATAAAAGCTTTTCATAGGAAACATACTCAGGTAAAAAAACGATAACTTTTATTCCCGCTCTTGCTCCATAAGCAGAAATTGAATGTCCCATATTTCCTGTGGAGATTGTAGCAGTAAATTTTTCTCCCATTTCTATTGCCATAAAAATTGTTGTAAGGGAACCTCTGTCTTTAAAGCTTCCAGTGGGATTCTGGGCTTCATTTTTTATCCAAAGATTCCTTAAACCTGTAAAATCTTGTAGTTTCTTTCCCCCTTTTAAAAGGGGAGTGCTTCCTTCTCCAAGGGAAAATTCTGGATCAAGAAATTTGAAAGGAAGGAAATCTCTGAACCTTTCCCATAAAAATTTCCCATCCCTTATCCTTGCATTTTCAATTCCAGGGATATAAACTTCGAGGGATTCTCCATCCTCTGTGAATTCGTTTAGACTTTCAAAGGGATATTCCTTTTTAGAAATGGTTGAAATTAATTTCTTCATAATAGAGTGATTATACAATTGAAGATAAAAAAAGCAAAGAATTTATCATTCCTCAATTCTAAACTTTCCAAACCCAAATGTGCAGGTTTTTCCAATGTGAACTTGTTCTCCTAAAAGAAGAAAGGGAACAAATTCTCTGAAATCTCCCCCGAATGAAATCTTACCCAAAAATCCACCAAGTTTCATCTTTGTTTTCTGTCTTTTCGAGAATCTTTCAATATCTTTCCATTTAAGTTCAGATTTCAACTTTTGAACCTCACTTGCTTTTTCAATAATTTTAGAAAAATCGATATTGAGTTCTCCACCACAATGGAAGTAGGAAAGGGAAGATATTCTATGGAGAAGAGCTCGGACAATGTGGTGAAAATCTGGTTCCTTAACAAGTTTTCCATTATGTTTTATTCTTGTAGGTGTAAGAAAATTTAATGAAACTCTGTTTTGGATTTCAATTTTTTTGTTTTTCAAGAGAAAACTTAAATCCCATATCTGAAAAGAGCCTGAAATAGCATCTTCTCCATTTTCATATATGGTTTTAAAAATTTTTTCTTCTATGTCTATAGGGACACTAATCCTTTCAAGGGTATAATTTCCCTTTTTTCTTCCAAGCCCCTTTTTCCCCAGTTCCTTAAATGTAAAGATAAAATAAGGAAGATAATCGATTCCTTTTCCTATCAGAATTAAGTTAAAAGACAATCTTTCCCCTCTTTTATAAATCCTATTTCCTTCTGGAGGTTCAATAACGAATGGTCTTGGTATATCTTTTATTTTCTTTAATTTTTCTGAATCTGCAGGGGGAGAAGTTTCAAAAATGTAAGAGTAGGCACAAACTTTTTTTAGGGCACATTGGTGGCAGTCAGGCAATTCTTTTTTTAGACAAACAATTTTTTTAAATTGGAATCCGAATCCACCCCTTATTGTTGTTCCAGTAAAAGATGGAAGAACCATTTCATTTTCTACCTTTAAAAGGAATTTAAACTTTGAGAAAGTAAAATTGCTCAACATTTTCTTTTATCAGAGAAACTAACCTTTCAACAATTCAATGTTTTCAATGAATATTTTTTCTGTTAGTTCTTTTAAATCTTCTTCATTTTTATCACTTCTTTCCCATCTTCCGAGAGTTTCGTCTGGTAGAAGCTTTGCATTTTTTGCAAGAGTTTTAAGTCCCTTTATAGCTTTAAAATAAATATAAAGCATAAATATCTCAGTCCAGAAAATAATATTTGGACCAGGAAGCAAACCAAGAATTGCAGAGAAGGGTAGGGTAACAAGAAAGATAATAATTAAAATAGTGTGCCTTCCCATTTCCTTTTCTATGAACAATCTAAATCTAATACTCATGGTTTTATGGGAATAGCATGAAGGATAAAGTATTGTCAAATCCTCCTTTTTGATTGAGGCTTCAATGAATGAGAGTTCCTGGTAGAATCTTTTTCCTCCAATAAATTTTATTTTTTTCCCAATCTTTTTCATTAGATTCAAAATAAAATCTTTTCCTTTCTCTATTCCTTCTCTGATAAGAATCCACTTTTTTGACCTGTCCCGTAGAAAGAAAAATCTGTTCATAAATATGACTTTATCTTACTCTTTCCAGTAAATTTCCAGATCTTCTATCAGAAATTTTTAGTAAAACTGAAAATGTAAATCCCAATATTCCAAGGATTGTAAACATTATCATGCTTGCAGTGTAGCCATTTGTTAAGTCCCTCAGTTTCCCATTTAAATAGGGAAAAAGGAAAAGTCCAATATTTTGGATCATGGTCATTAGACCAAAAGCTGTTCCAACCTTTTCTTCTCTTACTATAAGGGGAACAGATGGCCATAGGGCAGATGGAACAAGAGAGAAAGATATTCCGAGAATTATCATTGGAAATGCGGGATATATTTTTGTAAAGCCCATAATAAGATAGGTGGGAATCATCATAGCAGAGCCAAAAAGAAGAATGCTGACCCTTCTTCCCAACTTATCAACCATTCTACCGAAAATTGGAGCGAGAATTGCAGATGAAATCATTATTATGCTTGTTATTCCTCCCGCTGTTGTGAATATTCCCTTAAAAAAGCCAACAATGACAGAGAAGAAACCTGAACTACTTTCCTGGAGAGAAAGGGGGAGCTTCCACTTGGTATTAAAAAAATCTGTGGAAAGGGAGGTGAAGGGGAAGATCGCAGAGTAGAAGTTAAGGCAGAGCAATACAATTATCCAGTAAGATGAAGGCATCTCTTTAATTTCTTTTAATCTAATTTTCTCCTCGGAACTGGCTTCCCTTAAATTGAGGACTTTTGAACCGTATTTATCTAAAAAGTAATAAATAAGATTGCTAATTAAAGATAAAACGCAGAAAAGAAACGCCGCCCAGAGAGCGGAGCGAAAACTTCCAAATTTCTCTGCAATTGATGCTTCAATGTTAAAGCTCAAAATGGTTCCAAGTCTGCTCAAAGTCAGTGAAATTCCAAAGGCTAAAGCAAGCTCCTTTCCTTTAAACCATCTCGCAAGGATTGCACTCTGACAAACTACCAGAGATTCTGAGCCAACTCCAAAAATAACTCTGCCTATATAAATTGTGTATATACTTTTTGCAATTGCTACAATCAATGCTCCAGAGACTATTAAAAATGAAAAGAGGAGGCTTGCTTTTCTTGTTCCTATTTTGTCTACGAGGATCCCACCAAGAAATACTGAAAATATAGCTGCGATGCTATAAGCAGAATAGGCAATCCCTATTTGCTCCCTTCCAATCCCAAAAGCCTTTATCAGAAGGGGAGCAATAGCTCCAAGACTGTCATAGGCAAAATAGCTTCCGTAAGCAAGAAAAGCTACAAATACAAGTATTAGGAACCTATAACCCGCAGATGAAGGATTTAAGTATCTCATCTCTTCTCTCTCAGCCATTCGTATACCAAAAATCTAAACTTTGCATAAATTAAAATTTGCCAGAAAATAAGAGAAGTGTCAAATTGTCAATAAAGAATCGGAATTTTCATTATTGTTTTTTTACCTTTTCTGTAATTTTCTATAAAAGATTTATCTTGATGAGAAGGAATCCAAAATCTTGACAAATTAGAATCAAATTGATAATCTTATTTTAGTCTGCCGAGGTAGCTCAGTCGGTAGAGCGAGGGCCTGAAAAGCCCTGCGTCGGCGGTTCGATTCCGCCCCTCGGCATTTTTTTGCTAATAGCTTTCAGCTAACAGCTTAACACTGTTTGGAAAAATCGAATTTATTTTTCCTTTATGTCTTAGTTAAATTCTTCAAAATTTTTTAAAAATTGCTAAAAATAGGGAAGTCAAATTTTTAAAGTCAAAAGGAAAAAATATTGGTAGCGGAAAGTTTTAGTTTGCATTATAACAAATGGAAAATTGTAAATTGGAGCTTTTTAGTCTTTTTCTTTCCATCGATTTTCTATGTAATGAATGTTATTATAATATTATGATAAGATTTGAGGAGATTCTCCAGAAAGTTCTTGAATACAAACCCGATACTGATAAAGACCTCCTTATGAGAGCTTATGTTTTCGCTGCAAAAGCCCATAAAGGTCAAACAAGAAGGACAGGAGAGCCCTATCTTCAGCATCTTCTCGAGGTAACTAACATTCTTGCCAGCATGAGACTTGATGAGATAAGTCTTGCAGGAGCTCTACTTCATGATGTTCTTGAGGATACAGAGACCCAATACGCTGAGCTAAAGTCATTGTTTGGTAAAGAAATTGCTGATGTGGTGGAGTCTCTTACCAAAATTTCTGCCCTCCATCTCGCTGATGAGGAAAGACAGGGTGAAAACATTAGAAGGATATTCCAGGCAATGCTGGAAGATGTCAGGGTTATACTCATAAAATTGGCTGACAGACTCCACAACATGAGAACTCTTTACATATTTCCGGAAGAAGATCAAAAAAGAATAGCAAGGGAGACTCTTGATATTTATGCACCTCTTGCGGAAAGACTTGGAATGGGAGAAATTAAAGAGGAGCTTGAAGAGCTTTCTTTCAGATATATCGAGCCTGAATCCTATTTTAGGCTGGCATCACTTATGGAGGAAAAAAGACCAGAAGCTGAAAATCAACTGAAGAAAATGAAAAACAAAATTGAGAAATTACTCGCAGAGCACGGTGTAGAGGCTGAAGTTCAATACAGAGTTAAAAGTCTTTACAGTATCTGGAAGAAAATGAAAAAGCAGGGGGTTGATTTTGACCATGTATTTGACATTCTTGGAATAAGAATAATTACTAATACCATAGATGAATGTTATGCAGTTCAAGGGTGGATAACCCAGAAATGGAGAACCATCCCCACCCGATATAAAGATTTTATAGCAATGCCCAAGCAAAACAAATATCAATCAATCCACATAACAATAATCTCAGAGGAAGGCATTAATTTTGAAATTCAGATAAGGACAAGAGAAATGCACTGGATTGCTGAGCATGGATTCGCTGCCCACTGGATTTACAAACAAGATTTGAAACATCTTCAGAAGGAGCTCAGAGAAAGATTTACAGATTTTCTCGAGTTTCAGATGGAGAGCAAGAGTCCTTTAAAATTTGTGGAGAATTTGAGGAAAGATCTCAAGACTCCTATGATTTATCCCATAACTCCTAAGGGGAAGGTTATACCCCTTCCAGAAGGCTCAACACCAGTGGATTTTGCCTTCCAGATTCATACTGACATAGGGTATCAGTGCAAAGGGGCAAAAGTTAATGGAAGATCAGTTCCCCTTCGTTATCAGCTGAAAACATGGGATGTTGTAGAAATTGAAACCTCTCCAGACCATACTCCCAGCAGGGACTGGCTCAATTTTGTCAAAACTGAAAGAGCAAGGAGAAAGATAAAGGAATGGTTCTCCAGAATTGAAAAACAGAGAAGCATTGAAGAGGGGAAAAAGTTATGGAATAAGTTTATAAAGAGATACTCCTCAGAATTGAAAAATGCTCTGGAAAAAGAACCAATAGAGGATAGAATAAAGATTTTGAATTTTCCAAATATAGAGGATTTCTACTCATCCATAGGTTATGGAAAGACTTTACTTAACGCATCCCTTCTTGAGAAGCTATTTCCTGATGCAAAAATTGAAGAGAAGAGCGTATTTAAAAAATTTTTTGATCTTGTTTCTAAAAAGGAGGAAATAGGAGTTAAAATAGACGGCTATACTGATATACTCGTTAAAATAGCCAAATGCTGTACTCCAATAAAAGGAGAAAAGATTATTGGCTACATAACAAGGGGTAAGGGAATTTCAATCCACTCTGTCAATTGCCCTAATGTGGTGAATGAGGTCCTTGAAAGGGAGAGGTTTATTAAAGCTGAATGGGAGAATGGTGGAGAGGGAACATATCTTGCAAAATTAAGGGTGTTTTGCAAGGATATACCAGGTATTTTTGCCAAGGTTGCAAATACAGTATCTGATACGAATACAAACATAAGGAAGGCTGTGGCGGAGGCTTTTCCTGATGGTAATGCAAGAATTGACCTTGCTATTGATGTTAAAGATATTGCTCATCTTGAAAAAATCATAAAATCTATAAAAGATATTAAAGGAATTCTTTCTGTGAGGAGGTTATGAAAAGAAGGAATATTTTATTTTTGATTCTGAGTTTTCTGGGAATTTCTTTAAAAAAAGTTTATGGAGGTAAAATGGAAAAAATACCTATTTCATCAACAAAGGCTCCAAAGGCAATAGGTCCTTATTCAATTGGAATTAAAGCAGGAAATTTAATTTTTCTCTCAGGACAGATTCCAATAGACCCTGCGACTGGAGAGCTTGTCAGCGGTTCCATCGAAGAGCAGGCAGAAAGAGTTCTCATGAACATAAAGGGAATACTTGAAGAAAATGGTCTTTCCATGGACAGTGTGGTTAAAGCAACTGTTTTCCTTGCAGACATGAATGATTTTCCCAAAATGAACGAGGTTTATTCTCGATTTTTCAAATCTCCTTTTCCCGCTCGCTCTGCTGTTCAGGTCGCAAGATTGCCAAGGGATGTAAAGATTGAGATTGAAGTTATTGCTATATCCGGTTAGTTTCCTCTTTTCATTTCCCATTCTCCTTTCAATCTATATTTGTGCAAAAATGCCATAAATCATCGTAATTTTTTAAAATCCTTACAGCATCATCCGTTAAAAAAAATTGCAATTTTCATTTTTAGAAAAGAATTTATTTGGAACTTTCCAAGAAATTTTCATGTCTAAATCTATATGAGAAATTTGATTTTGATAGCATCTTGTGATAATTTTAAAAATGATTGGAGGTAGGAAATGAAGACAAAATTGATTCTTTCAATATCTTCAGGAGTGGCTTTAATTCTTGCTATCCTTTCAATTTTCCTTTTTCTTTCGGGTAAACCAAATAATTCCAGTATAGAGCCTCAAAATAATTCAAATCTCGAACCTCAGAGAACATCTGCTATCTCACCTCAGCCGTATTTCTCCTTTGTAGATATTGTAAAAAAAGTTAAGCCTGCGGTTGTTAGAGTTGAAAGCACAATAGAGGTAAGAACCACAATGTTTGATTTCTGGGGAGATGATGACTTCTTCAGAAGATTTTTCGGTATTCCTGAAGAAAGGAGAAAATCCACTGGAATCGGCTCTGGTTTTATCATAAGCCCTGATGGATACATCCTTACCAATAATCATGTCATAGAAAATGCAATTTCAGTTGAAATCACTACATTAGAAGGGAAAAGGTATAGGGCAAAGATAATAGGAACAGACAAAAAGTCTGATGTTGCACTTCTAAAGGTTGATGGAAATAATTTACCATATGTTAATCTTGGAGATTCTTCAAAAGTTGAGGTTGGAGAGTGGGTTATTGCTATTGGAAACCCTCTTGGAGACATTTTACGAGGGGATGTTACAGTATCTGCGGGGATAGTTTCTGCAAAAGGCAGACAGCTTGGTATTGCTGATTACGAAGATTTCATTCAGACCGATGCTGCTATAAACCGTGGAAATAGTGGAGGACCTCTTGTGAATATGAGGGGTGAGGTGATTGGTATGACATCAGCCATTCTTACTCCCTCAGGTGGAAACATTGGGATAGGATTTGCTGTTCCATCAAATATGGCGAAATTTGTAATGGAGCAACTAAAAAAGAATGGAAGGGTGATAAGAGGTTATCTTGGAGTAACTATAACTCAAGTGACCGATGAAACTGCAAAGGTTCTAAACCTTCCCAACATGAAAGGAGCTCTAATAGCCTCTGTTGAAAGAGGTAGCCCAGCTGATAGAGCGGGTCTTAAAAGATATGATGTAGTAATTGAATTTGATGGAAAGAAAATAGACAATTGGTCTCAGCTGAGAGCAATAATTGGACAGACAGAACCCGGAAAGAGGGTTCCTGTAAAAATAATAAGAGATGGAAAGGAAATTACTCTTCAGGTAACAGTTGGAGAACTTGAAGAAAGAGAGACCACTGCAAGGTATGGAAGAAGGGGAGAGGAAGGTGCGGGAGATCTTGGGATTGAGGTTGATACCATTACCTCGAGGGAAGCGAGGGAATACGGTTATCCAAGAGCAGGGGTAGTGATAACAAGGGTGAGAAGTGGAAGTGTTGCAGAAGATGCAGGGCTCAGAAGAGGGGACATGATTCTTGAAGTTAATAGGAAACCAGTGATAAATACCGATGAATTTGGAAGAATCCTTTCAAGACTAAGATCAGGCGATAGTGTCCTATTCCTTATCTGGAGAGACGAGCAAGAATTTCTTGTCTCTTTGAGATTGCCATGAGATTTCTTAAAGCTCACGCTTCTGGAAATGATTTTATAGTAACTCATCTCGAGAATCCTCAGGATTACGATTTTTCTGTTATCTCCCAGAAAATCTGCGACAGGCATTTCGGAATCGGTGCTAATGGTCTTGTGATTCTCTCAGAAATTGAAAAAAATAAGGTTAAATTTAGAATTTTCAACTCCGATGGTTCGGAGGCTGAGGTTTCAGGTAATGGTCTCAAATGTGCTTCTGCATTCCTTCTTTTCAAGAATCTAACAAGGGAAAAAAATATAAGTTTCCTTACCCTTGCAGGTGAGAGAAGGTGCGAGCTGATAGAAAGGAAAAACAATATATTTCATCTCAAAGTTTACATGGGAATTCCTTCCTTTTCATCTGATGATGTTTTCTTCAACGATGGAAACAGATATGAAATGATAGTGGACTATCCATTGACAATTGGACAAAGAACATACCAGGTCACATGTATTTCCCTTGGAAATCCCCATTGTGCCGTATTTTTTAATAAATTCCCCTCAACAATTGAATGGCAACAGATTGGAAAAGAGATTGAATCCCATCCATTTTTCACAAAGAAGGCAAATGTTGAGCTTATCAGAGTTTTAAATAAGAACGAAATTGAAGTCCTTTTCTGGGAAAGAGGGGTTGGAGAAAGTTTCTCTTCAGGTTCAGGCTCATGCGCCTCCGCCCTCTCTGCAATGATTAAGGGTCTTGTGGAGAGAAGGGTTAAAGTAAAGACTCGAGCTGGCGAACAACTGGTAGAATGGCTGGATGACGGGGTTTATCTTACAGGACCGTGTGAGATAATTTGTGAAGGAGAATGGCTCGGATAAATGAAACTTGCCATAAACGGTGGAAAACCTTTAAGAGAAAAAGAATTCCCCCCCTGGCCCATCTGGGATAGAAGAGAGGAAGAGCTCCTTCTTGAAGTTCTTAGGTCAGGGAAATGGGGAAGTTTAAACGGTGAAAAGACAAAAGAATTTGAAACTTTATTTAAGGCTTATCACAACGCAAAGTTTGCAAAGGCAGTCTCCTCTGGAACAACTGGTCTTTATGCATCTTTGAAGGCTCTGGACTTAGAACCTGGAGATGAGGTGGTTTTGCCCGCTTACACTTTTGTTGCTACTGCTTCTGTTGTAATGGAAGCGGGAGGAATTCCAGTTTTTGCTGACATAGACCCTGATACTTACAATATTTCCCCTGAATCAGTAGAAAAGGTTATTACAAATAGAACAAAAGGGATAATTCCTGTTCATCTCGGTGGACACCCTGCTGACATGACCTCACTGAAAAAGATAGCCCAGGAGAGCAACCTTTTTCTTCTTGAAGATTCTGCACAAGCATGGGGAGCTGAATGGGATGGTATAAAGGTTGGAACAATTGGAGATTGCGGAGTTTTCAGCTTCCAATCTTCAAAAAATATTACTTCGGGAGAGGGTGGAATAATTCTAACCAACAATGAAAATCTTGCGGAAAGGATTTCCTCCTATGTTAATTGTGGAAGGATGGAAGGGAAGATCTGGTATGAGCATTATCTTTTAGGCTCAAATTTTAGAATTACTGAGTTTCAATCAGCTATTTTGATTGCACAACTCGAAAGGTATGAAGGGTTAAGAAAGAAAAGAGAAGAGAATGCAATTTATTTATCAAAAAAATTGTCAGAGATTGAGGGAATTAAGCCCCTTTCAAGGGACATAAGAGCTACATCCCATTCCTATCATCTTTTTATAGTTAGGTATGATAAAAGATATTTTAACGAAATTCCGAAAGAGAAAATAATAAAGATCCTGAATGCAGAAGGAATACCTGTTTATGCGGGTTACTCTTTGCCCCTTTACAAACAACCTTTGTTCAAAGGGGATGATAAAAAGAAATTATTCAAATTTCTCGGAGTTAATGTAGACTATGATAATATCCACCTTCCTATTACCGAAAGGGCTTGCTATGAAGAGGCTCTCTGGTTGAATCAAAGGGTTTTGTTGGGAGAGAAGGAAGATATGGACGATATTGTGAATGGGTTTTTAAAATTAAAGGAAAATTTAGATGAAGTAAAGCGGGATGAGTGTTGAAAAGGCAGAATCCAAAAGGCAAAAGTTATATAAAGGGAAAAAGAATTTAGCAAATAACTTTCTTCTTTTGCCTTTTTACTTTTTAAAAGGGGTTTTAAAATGTTAAAAAAAACACTTATCTTTACTCTCCTATTGATTTTTTTCCCTTTTCTTTTGAGAGCGGATAAAATCATCCTTAGAAATGGAGAGACTTACTACGGTGAACTCGTAGGGTATTCCAATGGTATTGTGTATTTTGATGTTCAGGATAGGTACAGATCTCAAACATTGAGGATACCAAAAAGTGAGATTGTTAGGATAGAATTTGTTGAGGAGACAGTTCAACAACCAATTTCTGAAGAGGATAGATACATTGAAGAGCTGAAAAGAGGGAAGAGACAAAAAGCAGTGACAGTTTTTGCAAATCAACAATGGCTCGATACTTTAATTGATGTAAGAGAAGGGCAGATATTGTTTTTTGAGGTAAAAGGGACCATAAGAATTGGTCCTGGAGCAGCAAGAGCACGGATTGGTCCTGAGGGAGAGCCGAAAAAAATCTGGAACGATAACAAGCCAATCCCTGGGGAGAGCACAGGTGCTTTAATCGGAAGGATTGGGAATACAGGAGCATTTTACATTGGAAATCAGAGGAGGGAATTCAGAATGCCTGAATCAGGAAGACTATATCTTGGAATCAATGACGACTTTCTTGGCGACAATTCAGGATTCTTCACGGTTGTCATTTATTATTGACACTGAGAAACAAAGCAAAATGTTAAAAAAATAAAAACTTTTAACTTTAAGCTAAAGAATCCAATTGATCAGGAGGTTTTATGTTTATTAATGAAATTCAGAGAAAAATAAAAGAGTTTGGGCTTGATGGATGGCTTTTCTATGACTTTCATTGCAGAGACCCCATCGCTTATAGAGTTCTGAGGCTGGATTCCAGAAAACTTTCCACAAGAAGATGGTACTATCTTATTCCTGCTGAAGGAGAGCCGAAAAAGCTTGTTCACAATATCGAAAAAGAAAAACTCGATTCCTTACCAGGAGAAAAATTCATTTATCTAAAATGGCAGGAGAGGATCGAGCTATTAAGGAAAATTCTTGAAGGGACAAAAAAAATTGCAATGCAGTACTCGCCAATGAATTCAATTCCTTACATATCAACTGTGGATGCTGGAACTGTGGAGCTTGTTAAGAGTTTTGGGATAGAGGTTGTCTCTTCAGCTGATTTAATTCAGATATTTGAAGCTGTTCTTGACGATGAAGAGTTTGCCTCCCATAAAAGGGCAGGAGAGAAGATTCACAGGATTATGGATATGAGTTTCAAAGAGATTGGAGAAAGGCTCAAGCGAAATGAAGATTTTAATGAATTTGACATTCAGCAGTATATTTTAAAACTTTTTGAGAAAGAGGGGATAACCTCCGACGGAATGAATCCGATTGTAGCTGTGAACGCCAATGCGGGAAATCCTCATTATGAGCCTACTAATGAGTTATCAGCAAAAATAAAGAAAGGAGACCTTGTTCTTCTTGATATTTGGGGAAGAGAGGACAGAGAAAATTCTATTTACTTTGATATAACATGGATGGGATATGCAGGAAATGAGGTTCCTGAAAAGTATGTAAATATTTTTGAGATAGTAAAAACTGCAAGGAACAAAGCAGTGGAGTTTATAAGAAAAAGATTCTCAGAAGGCAAGGATGTATTTGGTTGGGAAGTCGATGATTCTGCAAGGGGTTATATAAAAGAAATGGGTTATGAAAAGTTCTTTATCCATAGAACAGGGCATTCAATAGGAAGAGAGGTTCACGGAAATGGAGTGAACATGGATAATCTTGAGACAAAGGATGAGAGAAGGCTTCTTCCTGGTATTCTCTTTTCGATAGAACCTGGCATTTACTTTGAAGATTTTGGTATCCGCTCTGAGATAAATGTATTCATAAGCAAAAAAAGGGAGGTTATTGTTACAGGACCCATGCAGGAAGAAATTGTGAAGATAATTTAGTTCAAGCATCTAACTCCTTTTTTCTTAGAGCTCAAAGGAAAAAGATGAACGAAAAAATAATCTTTTCGATTCTTTTTGCTTCCATTCTATGCCTTTTTATTTCTTGTTCCTCTTCAAAGGAGATTATTATAGCTTCCACCACATCCCTTTACGATTTTGGATTCATTGACAAAGCAATAAAATTATTTGAGAAAGAAAACGATTTTAAACTCAATGTGATTCCAACAGGTTCGGGACAGGCTCTTGCCATGGCGCGTCTCGGGAAAGTGGATGCAATCATCTCCCATATACCTGAGGAGGAGGAAAATTTTATAAAAGAAGGATTTGGAATTTCACGAATTCCCTTTGCTTTCAACCATTTTATTCTTGTTGGTCCTCCTGAAAATCCTGCAGGAATAGAAAGTAGAATCTCCATGAGAGAAGCTTTCAAAAAAATTTATGAGAATGGCTCAATTTTTGTTTCTCGTGGAGACAATTCTGGAACTCATTTTAGGGAAATGGAAATATGGAAATCAGTGGGCTTAAACCCTAAAGGAGAAAAATGGTATTTAGAACTGGGCATTGGCATGGGGCAAGCTCTAATAACTGCCTCTGAAAAATCTGCTTACACATTATCAGACATAACAACATTTCTTAG
This sequence comes from uncultured Clostridia bacterium, assembly GCA_964649495.1. GTDB lineage: Bacteria > Acidobacteriota > Aminicenantia > JBFLYD01 > JBBIMS01 > JBBIMS01. Next base: position 13,944 of record CAZYPR010000054.1, read on the forward strand.
GATGAAAAAACGCCTCAATCTTAAAATAATCTTGGAGGACAGAAATCTTAAAAATATTTATTCCCTAATAATTGTAAAAGGAACTGACCCTGAAAAAGCTTCAATTCTTGAAAAATTTTTTCTTTCTGAGGAATTAAAAAAAATAATCCTTCAATCAGGCAGAGTGGATGGCATTGAAACTCTTTTCCCTTATTAATTCAAATTGAGCCTTTTCCTTTCCTAATAACTTATCCACCTTATAATTTCTTTAAAAGATGGTCTTTTCCCATAGAGAAGAATTCCTGTTCTGAAAATTTTTGAGGTGGCAAGTATTATCAAGATAGTAGTGGCTACAAGGAGGGATATTGATAGATAAACCTGCCAGAGGGGAGGGAAAACATAGGTCATTCTCATAAGCATAAGTATAGGTGTGAATAATGGGAAAAGGGATAGCAAAACCATCGGTGTAGAGTTGGGAGATGATGAAAAACCAATTCCTATTATGTATGGAATTATAATCATATATGTTATCGGAGTCATCATTTGCTGGGCTTCCTGAATGTTTCCCGCAATAGCTCCAACTGCTGCAAAGAATGAAGCATACATCAGGTAACCAAAAACAAAGAAAAGAATAAAGAATAAAAATAGATTTTTATCTATACTCGGCTTAACTCCTCCAATAAAACCTATATCGGAAGTTAATAAAAATACCGCAAAAACCGCCCATATCAGGACTTGTGTTAGACCTGCTGAGCCAATCCCTATAATCTTCCCCGCCATTAATTTAAAAGAATTCACAGATGAGAGCATTATCTCAATTATCCTGTTGGTTTTCTCCTCTAAGACTCCATTCATAATGACCTGACCATATCCAAGAATAATTCCAAAAAGGAGGGAAACCAAAAAAATAGAAAAAAGAAATTCACCCATTATCCCTGTCTTTTTCTCTTTACCCTTTACCACCTTTATTGTTATAGCATTCACCTTCTTTATCGCCTCTGAGACAATTTCAGGATTTATTCCCTTTGAAAGAAGAGCAAAACTGGATATGGCATTTGAAAGCTTATCCTCAATCTCACCAATTGTTTTATAATCAGAAACATTTTTAAGGTAAATCTCAAAAAATCTCGAATTGAGAATATCCTTTCCGATTATGAGAATTGCGTAGATTTCATTTTTTTCCACTTTTTCAATCAATTTTTCCTTTTCTTCTCTATTTGCCTTCTTAAGAGTGTAAATCCTCTCTCCTGTTGGAAGCCTTCTATCAAGAGATTGTTCGAGCCTTTCAAAAATAAAACCTGACTCATCTACTACCGCAATAACTTTTTGTTTCTCCTCCGCAATCTTCATAAGTTGATTCGGTAAATATATAAATCCTGCCATTATAAGGGGAGAAAGGACTGTGCTGATAATAAATGCTTTCCTCCTCACAACCCTAAGATACTCCTTCTTCAAAATTATAAATATCTTCTTCATTTTAACTTTCCTTTACAACTTTAATGAAAATATGATTTAAAGAAGCCTCTGATATTTCAAATTTTTTAATCTTAACCTTCTCCATTACAAGTTTTATAATCTCGTATGGATTTTCTCCCTCTTTCATTTCAAGTTCTATCCTGTTTCCGAATTCATATTTATCTATTACTGATGGAATATTTGAAAGGAGGCTTCCGTCTCCCTCAATCTCAATAGAGATAATGTTCCTTCCAAAATTTCTTTTAATATCAGAGAGAGCTCCATCAAGAACCTTCTTCCCTTTATTTATAAGAGTAACAAAATCACACAACTTCTCAGCATGCTCCATCAAATGGGTTGAAAAAAGGATTGTTTTTCCTTCCTTTTTCAGCTCCATCATTAGTTCTTTTAGAACTTCGGTATTCAAAGGGTCAAGACCTGAGAACGGCTCGTCAAGAATTACAATTTTAGGATCGTGAATAATTGTTGATATAAACTGAACTTTCTGTTGCATTCCCTTTGATAGCTCCTCAATTTTATTATTTTTCCAGTTGGAAAGACCGATTCTTTCCAGAAGTTCAATTCCTCTCCTTTCTGCTTCCTTTGCAGACATTCCCTTTAGCTGTCCGAAATAAATAAGAAGCTCAAGGGTCTGCATCTTAGGGTAGAGCCCCCTCTCTTCCGGAAGATAACCTATGATGTTCTTTGTTCCTTCCGTCATCTTTTTGCCAAAAATCTCAATATCACCTTCATCGGGTGCAAAAATGTTCATTACCATTCGGATTGTAGTTGTTTTACCAGCTCCATTGGGACCAAGAATTCCATATATTGAGCCCGAGGGAACAGAAAGGGAAAGATTGGAAACAGCTATCACCTCTCCAAATCTCTTTGTTACAGATTTAATCTCAAGGGCTTTTTCTATCATTGAGAAATTGTATTAAAAATCTAAAAATATTTCAAGATATCATTTAATCAAAAAACTCTCAATTTCATATCCCCTTTTACCAAATCTCTCCTTGAACTGCTCCTCAAAAGCATTAACATGGGATGAACCAATGTCAATAATGTAAACTTCATATTTTCCCTCAACCTCCCTGAACTTTCGCGAAAAATTTGAAAAAAGCCTTATATCAAGGTCCTCCTCAGGCATCTTCCAGTAAACAAAACCAAGCTTCTCATTCCTGGGAGAAATCGGAAAAATATCAATCCCCCTCTTTATGCAAAACTCCAGATAGGGTTTGTATTCCTTAGCCCAACTTTCGCATTTTTTCTCTAAAAAATCGTTAAAAACTGGTTTCTC
>CAZYPR010000055.1:0-15580 GCA_964649495.1 uncultured Clostridia bacterium
ATCAGGGTTTTCAAGGATGAGTTTACCTACCCTTGAAGAAATTTTCTTAGAAGCTTTAAAGTTTAAAATTGAAATTTAGATGATGCAGAATATAGGCTAATAACTATTTTACTTTTTGTCTTTTAAATTTACCTTCTCTTTAACCCCTTTTCAATCTCTCCCTTTGTTATTTTAATAAATATTGGTCTTCCGTGGGGGCAGAATTCAGGAGATTCTGTTTTGAAAAGCTCTTCAACAATGAATGCCATTTCCGATAGTAATAGTTTCTGATTTATTTTTATTGCTGTTTTACAAGCAATCTTTGAAAGTATCCTCTCCCTTTCCTTTTCAAGCTCAATATCTTCTCCTTCAATTAACCAGATAAAAGTTTCTTTCAAAAGATTCTCAGGTATAATAGATGGAAAGGCTGAAATTTTTATCTCCTTCATTCCGAAACTTTCAAATTCAAAACCCATCTTTTCAAGAATCTCCTTCCTTTTTTCAAGATTCTCCATCAATTTTTGAGAGAGTTCAACAACCAGAGGAAATATAGGACTTGTTTTTGGAAACTCTTTCTCTTTTTTGAACTCTTCAAAAAGAATCCTTTCATGGGCATTGTGCTGGTCTATTATAAGAATCTCTTCATTCCTTTCAGCAATTATAAAACTTTCTTCAAATTGTCCAAGGATTTTGATTTTTTCTCTTTCTTCAATTTTAAATAGAGGAATCTGGCTAACTTCCATGAAAAATTCTCTCTCTTCCTTCTCCATAACAGCTGATCGTCTTTCTTCAATCTGATATCTAACTTCTTTCTCAGAAATGATTTCCCTTATTTTCTCTACAAATTCCTTATAAAGTTCAGATGGTGAGCGGAGCTTTACCTCCTCCTTTGATGGATGAACATTCACATCGAGCTCTTCCAATGGAATATCGAAAAGAAGGAAAAATGAGGGGAAGGTATCCTTTTCAATACTACCTTTATAAGCCTCATGGATTGCATGGATTATTGACCTTTCTCTTGTGAGTCTTCCATTTATAAGAATAGCCTGATAATCCCTGCTCCTCATTCCTTTTCCTGCCTTTGAAATAAACCCTTCAACTTTTACATTTTTCAATTGAGTAGAGAATGGGGTAAGGGATTCAAGGAAACTTCCTCCATAAATTTCAGCAATTCTCTCTTCAATGCTTTTACATTCAGGAAGATTTAGAACTTCTCTCCCATTATGATAAATGAGAAATGATATTCCAAGATGGGCAAGGGAAAGATGGGAGATAAACTGGACAATAATTTTCAATTCCCTTTCATCAGACCTAAGAAATTTCAATCTTACAGGGAGATTAAAAAATAAATCCCTTACCTCAACCATTGTTCCTTTGGGATATGGAATCTCTGAAATATTAATGGTTCTTTCTCCCTCCCTTTCAATCATTGTGCCTGTTTCCTCATCATCAGCTCTTGTTTTTAGAGTAATTCTTGAAACTGCTGATATTGATGGGAGAGCCTCACCCCTAAAACCTAATGTTGAAATTCTAAACAGATCCTCTTCCCTTTCAATCTTTGATGTGGAATGCCTTTCAAAACAGATGGGAACATCCTCCCTCTTTATTCCCCATCCATCGTCGATAACCCTTATCAGATTCTTTCCCGCTCTTTCAAGATAGACCACAATCCTTTTAGCTCCCGCATCTATTGAATTTTCTACAAGCTCCTTTACAACAGAGTAAGGTCTTTCCACAACCTCTCCTGAGGCAATTTTCCCTGCAATCTCTGGAGGAAGTATCTTTACTCTTCGCATCCTTTTATAATCATCAGAATCTCTTCAGGAGATTTAAGGATAAAAAATGGCTTCTCTTTTAGCAATTTTTCTAAATTCCTTGTTCCCCATAACGCTCCCGCAGTAATTGCTCCCGCTCTTTTCCCAGAAATAATGTCCATGAAAGAGTCTCCCACATGGAGACACTCGGAAGGTTTTAAGTCTAATCTCCTGCAAACTTCCTGAACACCATCAGGATAGGGTTTTGGATTTGGAACATCTTCTGAAGAGACAAGCTCTTTTACAAATCGAGATAGCTCTTTCAGTTCAAGTAGTTTTAAGGAGAGCTCCCTCCCCCTTCCAGTGAATATTCCCATCGGAAATTCTAACTTTTTTAATTCCGAGAGAACCTCCATTATCCCTTCAAAGACCTTTATTTCTCCTGAGTTTTCCTCAAAAATTTTAACATAGTCGAGATAACATTTTTCAAGGTTCTCATCTCCCACATATCTTCTGAAAATAACTTTCTCCGGTGGTCCAAAGGATAGATATATTTCATCATCTGTTAGTTCAACATTCCCCCATTTTTTCAGAACCTTTTTAAAAGCCATGGTTGTTAGAGGATAAGAATCTATCAATGTTCCGTCAAGATCAAAAATAACACCTTTAATTATCAAAGAATTCTCCTATTGATACAAAGTCGAATTTTTTCAACAATTTCTCTAGTTTCTTAAGGGTATTCTTTATGTTGTAGTAGTGAATGAATCTTTCTTTTAGTGGAAGGGAAAGCTTAGGATGTTCAGGGTCTATCTCCCTTGGGTGAAGATAAGCAACAGCAGGGATACCTTTCCTGTTCAGGTTCTTAATGAAATACTCCGTCAAAAATAGAGGAAATAATCTGAAGGAGAATCCTCCTCCAAAGGGGATTCTAATTTTAATAAAATTTATTGCTGATGCAGGGATTTCAACGATTCCTTCAATCTCGTAAGGCTTAATGGGGGAGCTCGGATCTCCAAAAAGGAATGTCTTTAAAGGGAATATACTGGAATCAAACCTTATCCCCTCTTCTTTCAAACATTTAAAGAACCAGAGCATATCAGTTCTGACAGACCAGGAAGGTGCTCTGTAACTTATCGGCTTTAATCCTGTTAGATTCTTTAAAATCTCAATGGATTTTCTCAAATCTTCTCTGAAGGAATCTTTGTCCATTTTATAAATGAGCTTATGGGAATAACCATGGGAGCCAATCTCATGACCATCCTTCAATATTCTCTCTACAATTTTAGGATTCTTTTCTGCCTCTGAAGAGAGAATAAAAAATGTCCCCTTCGCATTGTTCTTTTTGCACAAATCAAGTATGGTAAGGACATTATCTTCAAGGGAATGCTCTTTTGTAAATTCAGGGATTTTCATATCAGGATAATTGGCATGATGCCAATCTTCAATGTCAAAGGTGAGAATGTTTTTCATCTCTTAGATAAGCAAATGAAAGGTTGATTGGGAAAGGTTTCCCCTTTAAAGGATGATACAAGCTCTCCATTCTCATTGAACATATTAATCCTAAAAGAGAATCCATTTCCATCTTTTCCTTTTCCACTTTCATCAACAGGAGCAAATACAAAAATGGGAATATTTTCATCTTTAAAATAAAACTTTTTCCTTTGATGAATCTTTGAATAGGGTTCAATTTTAAGAAGAACTTTCTTTGAAACCATTATAAAGAAAGTGTTTCCACTTAAATTTTCTCCCTCAACTTCCATCTCAAATTTTAAGCCTTCGGACACCCCTCTTCCCTTTAATTTATAGAGGAAGATTTTCGGTTTTTCATCATACCCCCTTTTCCCTGTTACCCTTATAAGATAAGAATTTTCATCAATCCATCGGTAAGCCTGAAGATGGCGAGGAAATTTCTCCCTTTTACTTCCTCCAATGTATTGTTCCCTTATCCCTTCGCTCACGATTAGAAGTTCAATGGGGGAGTCAAGGAAACTTTCAAAATTACTTTCTCCGAAAGAATAAAAGAGACGACCGAACTTTGTTGGTGAAAGACCTGTTCTTTCCTCAAAGGCAAAATAGATTCCAGCGGGAATACTTTTTTCAACCCACTCACGGTTCTGATGTCTCGGATCCTTCTGGTGGAAAAGGGTTAAATAATTTAAAGAATTAATGAATGGCTGGATTGAGAAAATGAATATAAAGGCTCCTTTAAGAAAATTCGACTTGTTTAGCCTGGGAGAGGAAATAAGGGAAAATAAACCTATGGAAGAAATAATTATCAAAAAAGGAAGAGCGGGAAGGAAATGTCTTTCAACCCACTGGTTTGTTATTCCCAGCTGGATATAAAAAAGGAAGGGAAATGATAATAAAAGAAGATGGGAGAATTCTCTTCTTAGAATTTTTTTTAAACAAATAAATAATCCATAGATTAAAAAGATTGTAGGGACAATTCCGAGAAGATTCTTTATATTTAAAATTTGCTTAATCCAGGCATTCTCCGAAAGAATAAAAGGGTCTATCTGATATGATTTAGCTTGAAGAATGAAATCTCTTTTAAAAGTTTGATAATCTAAAATTGTGAATGGAGAAAATAGGGGGATAGAAATTATAAAGGAAAGGAAGGAGAGAAATGAATTTCTGAGAAGAATTTTGAAAGAATCCTTCCTTTCAAAAAATCTTAGAAAAATTGAAAGAGCAACTGTCCCACCAACAACCACTCCGGAATATTTTGTCATAAATGAAGCACAGGTTAAAATTCCTGCAATAATTGAGTTTAAAATACCACCATCTCTGTAAATCTTCATAGAAAAATAAAAATTAAATATTACAAGAAAAATTTGCATTGAATCAGGCTTTGCGGGATGACTGTTTAGAATAAGTGGTGGAGAGATTGCCATCAGAAAAAGGGAAATGTTGGACAAAAGCTTATCCTTAAATTCTTCTCTCATAATTCTGTAAATTAAAAGAGAGGATAAAAATCCAAATAAAGCAGAAATAAATCTGCCCCAGAAGGCATAAAAAACAAAAGGAGGATAGTTAGCAAGCAAACTTTTTATTAAATCTTTTACTCCAAAAAAATATAGGAAAATTAAAGAAATGAACTTGAAAATAATTGCTGTTATAGCAACAAAATAATAGTAGAGGGGAGGATAGTAAAACCATTTGGGGTTCCATATCCCTTTCTCAGCCATATCAACTATTCTACCCACATAGGAATCCTCATCGGAAACAACCTTTAAAAATGGAAGGTCAAATCCTATCCCTGAAAAATAAAATATCATAGCGAGGGAAACTGAGAAGTAGAAAAATTTCTTCATGATTTTGTTACAATGTAAACTCCTGCAATTATTAGTAAAGCTCCAATCCATCTCAAAAGGGAAATGTTTTCTCCAAGAAATATCTGGGAGCCTATAAGGAAAAGAACATATGTGATGGAAAGGACAAGAACCGAATAGCTGAGTTCATACTTGGAAAGTATAAAGAGCCAGAAAATTGCTCCAATCCCTGAAAGGAAAAGCCCTGAAAGGACAAAGGGGGATGTTAAAGCAGAGATTAAAAATTGAAGCCCATATTTTTCTCCAATTCGATTTATTCCAGATTTTATAAGTATCTGGGAGGAAACAAATATCAGGGAAGATATTGAAAAATAAATCAATCCTTGCATTTTTCCAGCTCCTCTTTTAATTTTTTAATCTCAATTTCAAGGAGTCCCACTCTCTGAGTGAGTGTCTTTTTTGCCTCTTTTAGATTTGATATAACTGTTGAAAAATGGATAAGAATCATTATTAAACCTAAAAGTAGTATGAGAAAAAGAGCGGATGGAGGGTAACCAATTCCTAAAAGGTATGAGAATTTGTCAAGGAGACCTCTGAATATTGACACAAAAAGGAATAGAACGCTCATGAAAAGCCATAAAAGGGAGAATTCAATTTTTAGCTTTCCTCTTCTTATAAGTTCGATTACAAAAATTATAAGGAATGCTGATCCAATAATCCCGAGTATTTGTATTCTTACAACCTCAACCTCCATAAAATTCCTCCTTTCTTAACATATGTATTGCAATGCCTATTGAAACCTTTATCATATAATAAATTGCCCTTAAAAATGTTATTGAAGACCTACCTCCTTTCCTCTCCTCCATCTCTACACCAACCTCCTTTATCCTCATTCCTTTTTTCTTGAGAATAAAGATTGCCTCTGGTTCAGGATAATCATCGGGATAATATTTTTTTAAAACCTCAACTGCTCTCCTGTTGTAAGCTCTGAAACCTGATGTGCTATCCTTTATTCTCTCCCCCAAAAATAACCTGTTTGCAAAATAGAAAATTTTTATCCCCGTCCTTCTGAAAAATGTTGTTTTATAAGTGGACTCTCCTAAAAATCTTGAGCCTATAACCATATCAGCTTCATCCTTTATAATGGGTTCTTCAATTTTTTTTATTTCCGATGGTTTATGCTGACCATCTCCATCTACCTGAACACAAATGTCATAACCATTCTCCCAGCTATAAATAAAGCCAGTTTGAACAGCCCCTCCAATACCAAGATTCATTGGAAGGTCAACAATTTTTACAGACTTAAACCCTCTTACAATTTCTGAGGTTCTATCTGTGGAGCCATCATTTATAACAAGAATATCATGGTCAGGAGCTTCTCTTTGAATTTCATCAATCACTCCTCCTATATTCTTCTCCTCGTTATAAGCGGGAACAATAACAAGTTTTTTCATGTTTCAAAAAAATATTATCTTAAAAAGAAGTGGTTTAATCAAGAAATCGAACTTAGATTTTCGGTTAACTCTTTTAGCAGAATTTTGATCAAAGCTGTAAAAGGAATGGCAATAAGCATCCCCATTACTCCAAGAAGTTTCCCTCCAACAAATATGGAAATTATTACAATAACAGGATGAAGTCCTGAGCTTTTCCCGAGAATTTTTGGAGATAGGATAAAATTATCAATCCCCTTTACCACTGCAAAAAGTAGAAGAATAAAAATTACAGTTTTTAAAGATGGGGAATAGCTCAAAGAAACAAGAATGGAAAGAGCTAAGGCGGTATATGTTCCAAGATATGGTATTATATCACCTATTCCACCTATAAAACCAAGAAGTAGAGCAAAAGGAACACCTATTATTAGAAGACCAATAGAATATAAAATGGCAATGATAAAACAAATTGTCAATTGCCCTCTTATAAAGTTTGAAATAATGGCATCAAATTCTTCTAATCTCCCTCTTATAAGCGATCCCTTTGTCTCAGAGAACTTCCTCCTCTTGAAATCTGAAAAATCTTTTAGAAGGTAAAATGTGAAAAATGGAATTATGAAGAGATAGAGAATAAAAAGTATTAGATTATTTATGTTTTTAAAAACAAAAGAACCAATCGATGGAAAAGCATTTATGAGAGAAGGAATGCTTTCTTTAATATTTGTAATTATTTGATTCCTGATTTCATCTGCCAACTTACCTTCTCCCTTTGGCTTACCCTTTAGGACTGGCTCAAGAAAGTGGACCGCTCGTTCAAGAAATTCAGGGAAAGATGAGAAGAAATCCTTAATCTGGAAGATAATTGTGGGAATAAAAGATGAAAATATTATGGCAAAGATAAGAACCATTAAAAAAACTGTTAAAAGGGGACCCCCATTTTTCCCCAGAAAAGTCTTTGAAAGCCTAAAACTTAAAGGTTCAAGAGCATAATAGAGATAGAAGGAAATTATAAGAGGGAAGAATATCTTGCTAAAATATTTAAAAAAGAAAAGGGAAACTGCAAGGACTAACAAAATAAAAGAAAATCTTCCAATTATTAATAATTTTTCTTCCTTTATCATAAATTTTTACTTCTCATCAAAAGTATCCCCTTCCAGCTGTAATCAAGTCCTGAAATTAAAACGAAAAATAATGTGAGAAAGTAAAAGGGTGCAAGGAAAGATAACTGCCTTGAAAGAGCATTTCCAAGGAGAACAAACCCCGCTGTTACAGCCTCCGCACCTGTGGTTAATTTTCCCCAAACAGAGGGAGAAAATGTTTTTACATTGTAAAAAATTCTAAGGAACAATGCTCCTGATACTATTATAAAATCCCGAGCTAAAACAGCAAAAACAAGCCATCTAGGAATTCTATTGAAGCTGGCAATCACTGGAAATGACAGGGTTATAAAGGTAGCAAGCATTAAGATCTTATCTGAAGCAGGATCAAGAATTGCACCGAGGGAGCTTCTCTGATTGAATTTCCTTGCTACAAAACCGTCAAGACCATCTGTTAGAGCAGCTATGGAGAAAAGGAGAAAACCAAGCTTGAAATCTCCATTAAGAATGAAGAATATAAGAAAGGGAACAAGAACTAATCTTAAAATTGTTATCTTTGTGGCTAATGTAAGTCTCATTTTTAATTTTATAAAAAGGAGAGGGAATTTTCTTCCCTCTCCTCTCAATAAAATTTTTTACTCTAATTTCCCTGCTTTTGCAACCAATTGGTCTTTGAGTTGAATTACAGCCTGTTCAGTTGCCTCTCCGAGAATTGTTTCCCTGAAGTCAGAAGACTGCATATCAATTACCATACCTCCTCCACCACCCCTTCCTCCAAGAACTCCACCCAGAAGAAGCCCTGATCTTTTGGACTCACCTGTTCCCTTCGCAACAGCAACAATCTCTCCTGTATCAACATCTATCATTCTCGCATTTATAACAACCTTAGCCTTTGTCTTTTTTGTTCCAATTGCTCCAATACCAAATCTCTGAGACCACGCACCTCCTCCAACTCCGACCTGTTTTGTGTCTGTTCCAAATGTGGTAATGGAGCCAATTATTATGTATTTGACACCAAGAATCTTACCTATTTTGGCAGCTGTTTCAGGATTTGCTCTATCAGAAGTTGAAAAATCCTGTTCTGCAAGAATTTTATCCAGGGCTTTTCTTTCAATAATCCTGTAAGTTCCGTCATTAACGAGCTCTGTTACAAGCATATCAGAAATTCCTTTACCGATATCCCAGTTCCAATCCCACCACTTTTGAACCGCAGCATAGTCAAAATCAAAAACTGCAACCCTTGGTCCCTTTGCCAAGGAAAAAACAGGGAAAATTGTCAGAAAAGCTACAAAAATTAAAAATATTTTAAAGAGTTTCATATCTCGAACCTCCTTTTTTAATATACTTCTTTTTTCTATCTAATGCAAAAAATAAAGCCTCTAATAAATAAAAACTGTGGGAAGGTCCTAATCCTTAGAACGGTTCTGGTTCTGTGAGGATAAGTTTTTCCTCTATTAAGATAAACCTCCTTCCAGCCATAATAACCATAGAAATCCCGCCAGCTCTCATACTTATAAACGCTTTTCCATCCTTCATACCTGTAAACTGATTTCCATCCGTGATAACTATAGAAATCTTGCCATCTACTACCCTTTTTGTAGCTGTAATAATCTCCCTTTAAAGGAGAAAATGTTAGAAAGAGAAAAATCGGGATTAATAAAGTTAATCTTATCATTTTAACCTCCAATTTTTTGTATCAAAAAACATGCCACTTTAAAATCCTTTTCTGATAAGGAAACCTTATCTCTCACCTGTCCTATTTTTGAAACTAATGTCTATTTTTCGCCATTTTATTTATTGCGAAAGTTTTTAAATATCTCTACTAAATTAAATCACTTCACGAAAAAAAAATCAATATCTTGAACTCAATCATACAAAAATTTGAAATTGGAGGAAAATGGTTTTAAAATTTTAAATGGAAAGGGAGAGAAAGATGTAAGCAAGTATATATAGGGGAAATTAGGATGGAATAATGAACTCCAAAAAAATCTTTTCCCTTCTTCCCCATTCTTTTCCCCAAGATTATTCCCAAAGCCAGAAAACTCCGAAAGCTCTTATTTTAAGGGCTTTTAGAGAAAAAATAAATTTTTAGGAGGTAAAGACATGTCAGAAAGAGTTCTTCTCGAAGCAAAAAGGTTAATTGAAGAAAACCTTCCTTATGAGGAGGTGATTGAGAAGTTGAAGGAAAACTTCTCTGAACCAACTGTTTGGGAAATAGTAGTAATCTACTCTGGCACAAAGTAAGAGAGTAGAGAAAGAAGAAAAGAAAAAATTTATTAGAAAGAAATTGAAAGGGATTATATTTATATTTTTACCTGAATCCTTAAAAAAGGAGTTTGTTCCCCATCTTGGAGTTGCTTATATTCAGGCATTTTTGAAGAAAAAGGGGATCGAATCTTATCAGTTTGTTCCTGAGGGAAGGGTTGGAATTGAGGATTTTGCAGAAAGAATAATTCAATTAGACCCTTCATTGGTTGGTTTTACAATTTATGATTATAACTATTATCTTGTTAAGTTAATTTCAAAAATCCTAAAAAAGAAGAGGAAAGATTTGCCCATCCTTGCTGGTGGTCCATCAGCTACATTCTCGGATATATTAATTCTCGAAGACAATCCATTTATAGATATATGTGTTAGGGGAGAAGGAGAAGAGACTGTGTATGAGCTCCTTTCTGATTACTTAGAAAATGGAAACTTTAAAAATTTAGAAAAAATAAGAGGGATAACATTCAGAGGTAATGGAAATATTGTAAGAAATCAAGAAAGACCTTTAATTAGAGATTTAGAAAAAAAAGATGCTGAACTTGATGTTCTTCCATCTCCTTTCTTAGAAGGAATATTAAAGGGCGATGAAGAAACAGGAATTCTCACATCAAGGGGGTGCACCTTCAAATGCACATATTGCAATTTTACCGCCATGTCAAGAAACAGAATAAGATATCACTCGGTGGAAAGGGTAATAAATGAACTAAAATTAATAAATAATGCTCTTTTAAAGAAAGATTCAAAGGAGAAGGTTGTTACTATTTATGATGATGCTTTCACTCTTAATATTAACAGGGCAAAGGAGATATGCAAAAGAATAACAGAGGAAAAATTCTGCTTTAAACTTACATGTGAGACAAGGGTTGATCGAATTGATGATGAACTCCTTGAACTTATGGCTGAAGCTGGATTTAAAAGACTCTCCTTTGGCCTTGAGAGTGCAGTTCCTGAAATTCTCAGAAATGTAAAAAAATTGGGGGAGGCAAGATCTAAGGATTATAGAGAAGAGAAAGAATTTATCAAAAAGATTGAGAAATATGTAAGAAAAACTAAAGAATTAAAAATGATACCAACAGTGAGTATAATTCTTGGACTACCAGGAGAAAAATTGAAGGATGGAATAAGGACTGTTAAATTTGTCGAAAGCCTTGGAGTTGATTTTTATGCCCACAATTTACTCCAGATATTTCCGGGAACTGAACTTTTCGAGACCCACAGAAAATTCGGGATAAGGATTGAAAAGGGATCCTCTCTTCTTCCCTTTGAAACTTTCTACTCATATGATGTATCAAAGGTTCCTTACGGAAAAAACTCAACAGTTCAGGATGAAATAGAGAGGACGATTTCGACAATTATAGGGAATATAGTTAATGCAAAGGAAAAAATTAAGAGAAGCTCCTATCTTTTTTCTGATCTCCTTATTAAAGATCTTATTCCTGAAGAACCTGTCATAGAATGGTTATCAAAAAATTCTCTTATACTTTCAAATGTTCTTTTTTTGTTTAGTAAAGGGGAGGTAAAAAGGGAGGAAATCATTAAGAAAATGATAAGCTCAGGTTTTCCATCTAAAAGATTCTATTTCTTAAAATCTACAGAAAAGTTCAGTAGAATATCCCCTTCTTCAAAAAAATTCCAGCTCCTTACTCCAGAAGTATACAAATGGAATATTTATTTCTCTCTAACTCCCTTCCACATCTTTAAATATCATGAAAATAGAAAACTTTACGATTATTTTAAAGTCCTTTACTTAATAGAAAATAAAAAGGATATTGAATATTTTGAAGAATTTGTTTCAGAAGTTCTTGATGAGAAGGGAAGGATTAAAAAAGAAATTTTGAATTTTAAAGGTTGCTTTTTAAATGGATGCATCTTTCAGAGGGAGTGCCCCGCTCTGAATATTCAAAAAATTGTGATTGAAGAAAATCTCACCATTAAAGTATGTCTTTACGGTGAGAGTATTGGATATGTGGGAGATAATCCTTCAGATATTCAGAAGAAATTTATAGAAATCCTCAGAAGGGAAGAAGAGAATAGAGGATGCTTTTCATGTTCTGTCAAAGAATTTTGCTCAAAGTGTCCTTTTTTAAAATATCCATTAAAGGATGAATATTGCAGAATTAGGAGAGAAAATCCATCTATCTGGAAAGTGGTTGAGTTTTTAGAGATTTCATCAAGGATGCCAGGTTTACTTAAAGAGTAAACTCCTTCTTGTACCTCTTCCATCTCCTCTCAATTTCCTTCATCAACTCTTTAAAGTCTTTATCTTCTTTTATATTTTCAAGATAAGGGTCATTTTTGAAGAGGATATAATTTTCATTTCCAAGATTTATGGAAGTCCTCAACCATTTCAAGGCAGATTCTTTATCATCTTTCAATGCATAACATGTAGCAACTCTGTAAGCCTTATCAGCATCATTTAAGAAATATTTCTCCTCCTTTCTTAAAATCTTATCAGCCTCATCAATTTTACCTTCCCTCAAGTAAACTGTTGCAAGGGAAAGGAGTAGACCCTTTTCATCCGGATATTTCTGGATACCTTTCTGGAGCAATCTCTCAGCCTCTTCAAATCTTCCTGAATAGGAGAGAAGAATTCCCAGGTATGAAAGGGAAAAAGAGTTTTCTGATTTTTTAAGGGTCTTCCTCAACTCCTTTTCAGCCTTTGAAAATTTTCCCTGATAAATGTATATCCTTGCTATGTTAATTGATGTTACTGAATCAATGGGATTTTCTTTTTTAACTTTTTTATATTTCTCCAGAGCTTTGTCAAGAAGACCCGAATACTGATAAAGAGATCCGATAGCTCCATTTATCATCAAATTGTGGGGATTCATTTTGTAGATTTTCTCCAATTCCTTGTAAGCTTCAATTTTTCTGTTTTCTTTCATATAAAGAACTGAAAGAAGAGAGCGTGCCCTTGTATCATTTCTATCAATCTCAAGGGCTTTAAAACACATACTCTTTGCAAATACAAGAAGTCCAGGGTCAGTGGAAATGCCATACTCCAGCCGGAAAACAGCATTAGTGGCAAGGGCACTGTATATGGGAGAGAAGTTCCTTTCAAAATCTATTGCTTTTAAAAGAAAATCCCTTGAAATATCAAGATACTCCTTTTTTGGCTCTTTCATAAAAATGTTATGCCAATAAATTGAATTTAAATATAAATTGTAAACCTCAGGACTTATCTTTTTTACGATCAAAGATTCCCCATTCCCTTTAAAATCAAGCTTCAAAGCATTCATAATTTCCTTGCTCAAGTTAAACCTAAGAGATGAGATATCCTCGAGATTAAATCTCTTTGAAAAGATAGTTTTCATTCCTCCATTCTTTGCCTTGAAAAGTTTAGATTCAAATTCTATCCCCTTGCCATTAACTATCTCATTTTTTAAGATAAAATCTGATTTAGATTCCTCTAAGTTTGATGAAGGTTTTACACAAAGGGGGCTCAAATTTGAGAGTCCTTCAATAATCTCCTGTGTAATCCCCTGGACAATTGGTTCAAGAGATTTATCCTTGGTCTTATTTTCGAGAGGAGGAACAGAAACGGGTATAGAGTTAATATCTTCGAGTTTTTGTTTCTGAAAAGGATAAATAAAAAGTCCAACTGTTAATAAAGCACTAAAGATAAGTGTAATCAATTTCCTTCTCCTCTCATTTGCTTTTCTTTTCTTTCTTTTCAACTCCAAAACCGGCTTTACATTATTTTCATATTCGAATTCAAGAGTTTCAAAAATCTCATCCCTGAAACTCTTTCTCCAATAATTGTGGTCGGTGAGGCATTTGGAAATTATCAATGAAAAACGGGGTGAAATATCCTTTCTAATCTGCCATATGTGACGAACTGCCCTTGGTTCGCGAACAGAGATCATAAATGATACTGGGCAAGACCTATCCCATGGTGTATCCTTTGTTGTAAGTTCAAAGGCGATGACCGCAGCGCTGAAAAAATCCGCCCTCCAATCCAGATTCTCTTTTCTCAAGTGCCAGGGAGAGGTGAATCTAACAAATTTGTAAAATTCTATCTCTTCATTACCTACAGCCTTAGCTTTCACCCTGAGAAAATGAACTCTCATTGGATCTGTCATCATAAAGTTTGTTATCTTTATATCTCCGCTCTTCTCTACAGTTATATGTTCTGGTCTTACATTTTCGTGGATAATACCTCTGCTGTGAGCATAGGAAAGGGTTGTAAATAATTGATACGAAATGGAAATAATATCGAAGACTTCGAGTCTTTTTGGATTGTTAACTATCTCATCCAGAAATGTTCCAGTCAAATTCTCAAGTTCAAAAAAAAGTTTACCATCCTCTTCCCAGTAATCAAAGAGCTTCTGAATATTCCTGTGATTCAGACTCTTTACTCTTGCACTCTTTTCAAGAATTTTGTCTTTTAGCTCCTCATCCTTTAAAATATAGTCGTGAATCTCCTTTATCCATACCTTTCTGTTCTTCTCCTTATTATAAGCCCTGAAGACCTTCCCATACTCATCATCAAAAAGAAAGCTAAATATTATAAAATTTTCCTTTAGCCTACTCATTTCCCTCCTCCAATTTGTATTTATCTAAGACTTTCCTTATTAATCTCAATAATTTTTCAAGGGGGTAAGGCTTTCTAATAAATGCTTTCGCTCCAAGTTTCAAAAGCATTTTCATTCTTTCCTCATCAGGAGAACCTGAAGATACAATCACTCTTGCATCAGGTCTAATCTCCATAATCTTTTTCATCACATCCTCTCCTTTCATTTTGGGAAGAGTGAGATCAAGAACTACAAGGTCGATCTCCTTTGATTTCTCTTTATAACTGTCGACAGCTTCTTTTCCATCTTTTGCAAGAAAAACTCGATACCCATAATATTCAAGAATCTCTTTTGTCATATTCAATATATCCTCTTCATCATCTACTACCATTATTTTTTCCTCACTTTTTATCTCCTTATCCATCTCTTTCTCCTCTCTCATCTCCTTGGGGAGTGAAGATGGAAGGAAAATTCGGAATATTGTTCCCTTTCCTGGCGAACTCTCCACTTCAATATACCCACCAAGGGATTTTATGACACTCCATACAACAGTGAGACCAAGCCCGGTTCCCTGAGGTTTTGTTGTAAAAAAGGGTGTAAATATCTTTTTCTTGGTCTCTTCATCCATTCCAATTCCTGTGTCAGAGATATTAATAAGAACATAGTTACCCGCCTGCAATTTTAAAAATGATTTTGAATAAAGAAAAACAGAGGATGTCTCTATTGTTAATTTTCCGCCATCAGGCATCGCATCCCTTGCATTCAAGCAGAGATTCAGAAGAATCTGAAAAAGCTCATGCGGTTCTGCTTCTACAAATAATGGGTAGGACGAAAGCTTTGTCTCAACTACAATATTTTTTTCAAAAACCTTCTCTATTAGATTTCTCAAATCCCTAATAACTTCATTAATATCAACAGTTTTCTTTTGACCTTTTCCTCCCTTTGCATATCCGAGAACCTGGCTTAGAAGCTGTGAAGCCCTAATTGCTGCCTTTTCAATTACTTCAAGAGATGAAGGAAGCTTTGAAATATCCTCTATACTCTGCATTTTTGCAAGTTCTAAATATCCAATAATTATTGAGATGACATTGTTCAAGTCGTGAATTATACCAAGAGTGATAGAATATATGGAGTCTTTCCTCTGAATCTCCATTAATTTTCTAAACAGTTCTTCTGTATCAGTGGGAGGAAAACTACCTTTCCCCTTCTCTGCACCCATTTTTTCCTCCCATAATATTTATATTCATTTTATTTTTGAGTTATCATATT
>CAZYPR010000056.1:0-15200 GCA_964649495.1 uncultured Clostridia bacterium
TCCATCTCCCTTAAAATCGCCTTCTGCCCTTCCTCAAGTCTTGTGAGCCTCTCAATAATCTCCTTTTCCGATATACCTTGGGAATTCCCAACACTAATTAACATAAAGAGGAGGAATATAAAGGGAATACAAATAACTATTTTTTTCATACTTTGAGTATAATTATTGATTTTATATATGTCAAGCAAAAAGCTCATTTCTTATCCTAATTTCATTCCTTCTTTAATATAAACCATTTCTTAAAAGACTCCTCTCTAAGGTTTTTGAGCCATAAATACAACATCAGTGAAATTAAAAAAAATGAGTGGACATGGGACATGAAAGGTCCAAAGGCAATATAATAGGTAAGAGGCGTTGCGAGCATCATAAAAATTGTAGAAAAAAAAGAAGGTTCCTCCTTATAAAGGAGTCTTAGAAATTTCCACAGAAGGATTATACCGAAAAAATGGTAGCGTAAAATTAATTGTGTAAAATTCATGAAAGGTGTATCCTCCATATTTGAGATTAAATTTTTTGATCTTTCGCTATTTAAAAAGTTCGAAATCTTCTGAAATGCAAACATTTTCCTTGTTCACTGGAACATAAACTTCATCTCCCTCTTCAAACCTATCCAGATCAATAATCACCTTTATATAATTATCAGTCAAAACTTCCGCTTTTCCACAAAACTTTCTTATCAAAATTCCTGGAAGTTTAAGTCCATCAAATCTCGAGTAAAATTCTTTTTTCTTTTCAAAAGAAAGTTGTCTTAAAACTTTAACTCTTTTCTTTTTTACATCCTCAGAAACTTGAGGCATCGAAAATGCCTTTGTCCCTTCTCTGGGTGAAAAAGGAAAAACATGGAGATAATTTACAGGAGAATCTTTCAAAAATTCGTATGTTTTCTCAAATTCCTTCTCATCTTCGTAAGGGAATCCGACAATTATGTCAGCACCAATACATGAATCAGGAAATTTTTCCCTTAAAAAGTTCAAAATCTCACTATAAATCAATGAGCTTCCTTTTCTATCCATTCTTTTTAAAACTTCATCAGAACAACTCTGAAGAGAGAGATGAAAATGATGAGCAATTTTTGAAATCTCCGTAAGCTCATTTAGAAAAGAATTATTTAAAAATCTTGGATCAAGAGAGCTAAGTCTTATCCTTTTCAAGCCTTCTATTCTATCCAATTTTTTAAGCAAATATAAAAGATTTTTCTTCGGTTCAAGGTCAAGACCCCATGAATTAAGATGTGTCCCTGTAATAACTACTTCTTTGAATCCTTTATCCACAAGACTCTGAACCCTTCTTAATATTTCTTCCTCACTTTTAGATTTTGAACCTCCCCTCACATAAGGAATGATACAAAATGAACATTTAAAGTTGCAACCTTCTTGAATTTTCAGATTTGCCCTTGCTCTTATTTTCACTGTTCTCGAGTCCCCGCATATTCCAAATTTTTCTATTATTTTAAGGGGGAGTTCTCCCTTCATGTTATTTTCTATAACAACAAAGTCGTTGTTTGATCTAATAGAATCTGTCAAACAACCTGTTACTATCACATATTTGGATGGATTTTCTCTCTTTATCTTATTTATCACTCTCCTAACTTCGCTCTCAGCCTTTTTGGTAACAACACATGAGTTAAGGACTAAAATTTCAGCTTCGTCGGGGTTAGATGTGTAGATGTATCCAAAATTGGAAAGGGTTTCAACCCATTCCATTGCTTCAGCCAGATTTGTCCTGCATCCAAAATTTTTTATAGCAAATTTCATTCAGAAATTTTCCTCCCTATATCTCTTCTATAGAACATTCCTTCAAAGCTAATGCTTTCAATTGCATTGTAAATTGAATTCATACAGGCTGAAAGGGTCGTTCCTGCGGAACAAACATTTAAAACTCTTCCTCCAGAGGTGACTATCTCATTGTTAATCCTTTTTGTGCCCGCATGAAAGACAACTACTCCGGGAAATTTATGAATATTCTCAAGTCCTTTTATGATTTTACCAGTTTCATAACTATCTGGGTATCCCCTTGATGCAAGAACGACACATGCTGAAGATTTTTTGCTCCACTTAGGTTTATAACTTTTAAGCTCTCCTTTTTCTGCAGAAAGTAAAAGTTCAAGTAAGTCTGATTCCATCCTTAATAGAACTACCTGGGTCTCTGGATCTCCAAATCTACAATTGAACTCAAGAACTCTTATACCCTTTTTTGTCAGCATAAGTCCTGCATAAAGCACACCCTTATATTTTCTCTCTTCATTTTTAAGCCCTTCAAGGGTTGGTAATATTACCTTATCCATTATCTCTTTTGTAAGGGCTCTGTTAATTGAAGGAGAAGGAGATATTGCTCCCATTCCACCTGTGTTTGGCCCCTGATTTCCATCAAAAGCCTTCTTGTAGTCCATGGAGGATGCAAGGGGTATTACATAATGACCATCAGTTACAACCATAAATGTTATCTCCTCACCTTTAAGAAACTCCTCTATTACAATCCTCTCTCCCGCTACTCCAAAAACTTTCTGTTTCATTATCAAATCTATAGCCTGTTCAGCTTCTCCAGGATCTTTACAAATTATACTTCCTTTCCCACCCGCAAGGCCATCCGCTTTTACAACAAGGGGAAAATCAAACAAGCCTGAATTCACAAAACCCTCGGCCTCAACAGCGGAATTTGCTATCAAATACCTTGCAGTAGGGATTTTATGCCTTTTCATAAACTCCTTTGCAAAAACTTTGCTTCCTTCTATTTCAGCTGATGATTTTTTTGGACCAAATATTCTCAAACCTCTCCTCTCAAATTCATCCACTATTCCAAGGGTTAAAGGAAGCTCGGGACCAACCACTGTAAAATCAACTCTCTCCTCTTCAGCAAGATCAGCCATGGAGACTATATCTGCTACATTTACCTGAAATGTCTTTGCAATCTCTGCAATCCCTGCGTTGCCAGGAGCAACAATTATTTCGTCTACAAGAGGGCTTCTTGAAATTTTCCATGCAAGGGCATGTTCTCTTGCACCAGAGCCAACTATCATAACCTTCATCTTCTCCTCCCATCAATTAATTTTATCCTAAAAAGGTCTCTTACGGAATGATTTTAATCTTAATTCAAGGACTTTTAAAACCGCCTCAAAGACTATTTTTTTAGACATTTTTGACTTTCCCCTCTCCCTTTCATAAAAGATTATTGGAAGCTCTTTGATCTTGAAACCTTTTTTCCATGCTCTCCATACATTTTCTATCTGGAAGGAGTAACCCTGAGATGACAGAGTCTCAGGTTTTATTGCTTTTAGAACCTCTATTTTAAAACATTTAAACCCTGCTGTTGAATCTCGGAAAGGAAATCCAAGAATTAACCTTGCATAAAGATTTCCTATCCTGCTTATCAACTCCCTCAACTTGCTCCAGTTTCTAACACCTCCACCCTTTACATATCTTGAACCTATTACAAGATCATACTCCCTGGAGAGTTCAAGAAATGAAGGTAAATACTCAGGTCTATGGGAGAGATCAGCATCCATCTCAAATACATGGGAATAACCATTCTTTATAGCAAAAAGAAAACCTTCAACATAGGCTTTTCCAAGCCCCATCTTCTTCTCTCTTTCTATCAACTTTATTCTCTCATCTTCCCTTTGAAACTTTTTTATTTCCTCTCCTGTCCCATCAGGAGAACCATCATCAACAAAAAGAATATTTACATCGTAATCTTTCAAAGAGGAAAAAATTCCATTTACAATAGGTTTTATGTTTTCTCTCTCATTGTAAGTGGGAATAATTATTAGAACTTTTTCAGGCAATCTTTTTAAACCTCATATAAAATAAAGAAAATATTATAACAAAATAAGCAAGAGTTATCACGGAAAGCTCCATGAACTTCTCGTATGCTTTTCTTCCCATTAAATCAAAGATGGAAAACCCAATCAAAATGAGAGAAATTGGTATGAAAATTTTTAAAGAGAGGGGAAGTTCTTCATAATAGTTTATTATAATCATTATTGCTGGAAGAGAGAGAAGAAAAACATAATCCCAGCCTTGCGGAGACAGAAGAGGGATAAAAATTAATATTGCTGAAATCTCAAGAGAATCTGAAGATTTGATCTCTTTTCCATTTAAAATTACAAGAGTAAAAAAGAAAAGAACAGTAAGAATTATCACAATTGATAGGATAAAAGAAACTCTTCCAACTCCCAACCACTTAGAAAACATTCCCACTACTGAAACATTATCATTGGAAATAAGGAGATGGGGAGTTGAGGAAAAAATCGTTTTAAACCAACTTTTTATTAACTGAAAATTTCCTTTTATTCCGTAGAAAAGGGATGGAACAAAAAAATAAAAAATTATGAATAATAAAAAATAGAAAGAGGGAAGAAACTTTTTCTTGAGTAATAGATAGGGTAATGAAATAGCTGAATAAGGTTTTGCAATGAAAGAAAATGAGAGAAATAATCCTGATTGAAAGTCCTTCTTTAATTTCAAAAAATAAAACCC
Organism: uncultured Clostridia bacterium; assembly: GCA_964649495.1. Classification (GTDB taxonomy): domain Bacteria; phylum Acidobacteriota; class Aminicenantia; order JBFLYD01; family JBBIMS01; genus JBBIMS01. Next base: position 4,476 of record CAZYPR010000056.1, read on the forward strand.
AGTTAAAAATAAAACACCCATTAAAATATTCGATTGACCAAGATCAAGTTCACGAGCAATAAATTTAAAAATAGTGAGCCCTGAAATAACAAGAATTATCCAGTTTTTCAATTTCTTTTCAGGAATTATTTCCAATGAAAAGTAAAAAAATAGAATAACAGAGAATATGGAAAGAAAAAACCATAAAGTTTTTGAAACCTCAAGGGGGAAAAGGGAAAGAGGAGAAACAACAAATGCAAAAAAGGGAATGTATTTCAATATATAATGCCCATCCTCAGAAAGATAAAGCTGCTGGGCGAAAAGAAACCTTTTACCCGCTCTCCAGTAAACTTCAAAATCTATCATATTATTTTTAATCTTAAGAAAAAAAATAATACAGAGGGAAGAAAAAATTAATAAAATGAGCAAATTCCTGAGAAAAAATTTTTTCAAATACTTTTCTCCTTAAAGGAAAGATTTATTTCTTTACTCTTTCGTTTATAAATTTTATTATTTCCTCGGTAGAGGTTCCTGGAAGGAAAATCTCATTTACACCCACAGATTTAAGAAATTGAATATCCACATCAGGAATAATCCCTCCAACAATAACAACAACATCTTCCATTCCCTTCTCCTTCAGCAATTCCATAATTGCTGGGACAAGAGCATTGTGAGCTCCAGATAGTATGCTTAAACCAACCACATCCACATCCTCCTGGAGAGCGGTATTAACTATCTGTTCAGGAGTCTGTCTTAGTCCTGTATAGATAACTTCAAATCCAGCATCCCTAAGGGCCCTTGCTACAACTTTCGCTCCTCTATCGTGTCCATCCAGGCCTGGTTTTGCTATCAAAACTCTTATTTTTCTCTTGCTCATATAAACCTCTTAAAATTTAAAAAGATCAATCTTTTTTCTTTCAAAATTGAACAGGCTCCTGATATGTTCCCCACATTTCCCTCAATGTATCCATAATCTCGCCAAGGGAACAATAGGCTTTTACACAATCAAGGATGTAAGGCATTAGGTTTTCATCGTCAGCAACCGCTTTTTTCAGATTGGAAAGAGTTTCTTTAACCCTTGTATAATTTCTCTCTTTTTTAACCTCTCTTAGCTTTTGAAGCTGTCTTTCAGCAACTGACTCATCAATGTAAAGAATAGGAATCTTCTCATTCTCTTCCATAACAAATTCATTAACACCCACAACAATCTTCTCTTTTCTCTCAACAGCCTTCTGATACCAGTAAGAACTCTCCTGAATCTCCCTCTGGGGATATCCAAGCTCAATAGCTTTAACCATTCCTCCCATCTCATCAATCTTTTTTATGTAATCCCATGCTTCCCGCTCTATCTCATTGGTTAAAGATTCGACAAAGTAAGAACCACCCAGAGGATCTATTGTGTTGGCAACACCACTTTCGTAGGCAAGGATCTGCTGAGTTCTTAAAGCTATTGTTACCGCCTGCTCTGAAGGGAGCGCATAAGTCTCATCCATGGAATTTGTATGAAGGGATTGAGTCCCGCCAAGAACAGCAGCAAGAGCCTGTATGGCTACTCGAACAATATTGTTGTAAGGTTGTTGAGCCATTAGCGAAACACCTGATGTCTGAGTATGAAATCTTAACCACCATGACCTCGGGTTTTTCGCTTTAAACCTCTCCCTCATAATTTTCGCCCACATTCTTCTTGCTGCTCTGAATTTTGCAATCTCCTCAAAAAAGTCATTGTGGGAATTGAAGAAGAAAGAAAGACGAGGAGCAAACTCATCCACATCAAGCCCTCTTTTTATTGCCCATTCTACATATTCTATTCCATCCCTCAAAGTGAAAGCAAGCTCCTGAACCGCAGTAGCACCCGCCTCCCTAATATGATAACCAGAAATTGAAATTGTGTTCCAGAGAGGGACCTCTTTTGAACCATACTCGAATGTATCTATAACAAGTTTCATCGAGGGATTTGGAGGAAAAACATACTCCTTCTGGGCAATATACTCTTTTAGAATATCATTCTGAATTGTCCCCCTTAGCATTTTTTTGGGAACACCCTGCTTTTCACCAACAGCAATATACATTGCCCATAGAACAGCTGCTGGAGCATTTATAGTCATAGAAGTTGAAATCTTGTCTAACGGTATACCATCGAAAAGGATTTCCATATCCCTCAATGTATAAACTGCAACACCACACTTTCCAATTTCACCCTTTGCAAGGGGGTGGTCACCATCTATACCCATCAAGGTAGGAAGATCAAAAGCAACCGAAAGACCTGTCTGACCCTGAGATAAAAGATATTTGTAACGCTTGTTTGTATCCTCAGGAGTTCCGAAACCTGAAAATTGTCTCATTGTCCAGAGTTTTCCTCTGTAAAGAGTTGGGTGTATACCTCTTGTAAAAGGATATTCCCCTGGAAAACCAAGCTCCTTTATATAATCAAAATTTCCAAGATCAAGAGGGGTGTAAAGCCGTGATATTCTTCTTCCTGAAACAGTGGTAAACTCCTCCAACCTTTCAGGAGAGGTGGAAAGATAAGGGAAAAGAGTTTCCTTCTCCCATCTCTCTTTCTCTTTTTCAATATCATTTCCCATATATGTTCTCCCTCATTTAAAAATTTTATGCAAATATTTTTCAATAGTCAAAATTTCTTCTACTTCTCCCCATCTCGGAAATATTAATTGACAATTCGAAAATTTAATTTAATAATAATAATGATTAATAATGAAGTTTAAGAGAAAGGGTGGATAAAAAATAATGGGAAATTTTTTAGAGGGCTCACAAATGTCTAATCCTGGGGAAATACTAAAAGAAGAAAGAGTAAGAAGGGGATTGAGCTTAAGGGAAGTCTCAGATAAGATAAAAATATCTCCTTCCTTTTTAGAAGCGATCGAGAAAAACCATCTTGAATATCTTCCAGGAGGTTTCTTCAAAAGAAACTTTGTGAGAGCTTACGCCCGTTTTTTAGAGCTTAACGAAGATAATATTTTGAGAGCTTTTAACCTTGTAAGAGAACCTGTTGAAGTGGAAAAGATAGAAGTCAAAAAAAGTGGGAAAAGGGCGCTTCTCACTATTCTCATATCCAGTCTTTTGGTCATCTCATTTTTTACCATGATTTTATTTTTAAAAAAAGACTCCAAACCAATAAGGGAAAGCTCACCCAATCCAGCGATTAATTTTCCAACAAAAGATATAAAACCAGAAAAAATAAATTTAGAGCAGGAAAAGATAGAAATTACTATAAAAGGAATCGATGACACATGGCTTGATGCAGACCTTGATGGAAAGAATGTTCTTTACAGAATATTGAAAAAGGGAGAGGAAGTTAAATATGAAGGGAAAGAATTTGTTTTCAATACAATAGGTAAACCTGAGGGAATAATTGTTTTCATTAATGGGGTTGAAAGCATCCCAATGGGCTCACCTGGAAAAGTGACAAAAAATATAAAAATAGATGCAAAAAATTTTAAAGGATTTTTAAAAAAATGATATTTGCAAGTGCGAATCCAATAACAAAACAGATCTTAGAAGGGAATGCAGATGAAGCAACCATAAACATTGTTCTCGAAAGGATTGCACCCCTATCCTTCTTTGAACTGTTGGAAATTGCAATTTTTCTCTCGGAAAAGGAGGAATATTCAAAGAAAGCTCTATCTTTAATCCCTTCAATCCCTCATACCTCTTTGCTTTCCTACGCTGAAAGAAGGGAGGCTGATACAAAAGTTCTTGAGTTCTTAACTTACAACGCTATTTTTGAGGGAAAAAGTGACTTGATAGAAAGAATTATTAAGAATCCAAATACATCTCCATCTTCTCTTCTCTTTATAGCAGAAAAAGGATCCCCACAGGATCTTGAAATTCTTATTTCCACTCAGGTGAAACTTATTGCTTTTCCTGAGCTTATAGAAGGAGCTAAGAAAAACAAAAATCTCACCCCATTTCTCTCAGCAAAACTCAAAGAGATTGAAGAGGAGTTTTTTATAAAAACTGAAAGGGAGGAGAAATCAGAAGAAAAACTTGCATCCGCTCCTGAACCTGAGTCTTTACCAGAGGAAGAAATTGATCCTGAAATATTACCCTCTGAATTTTTTGAAATTCTTGAACCTGAAGAGAGGACAGCAGTTAAAAAAGAAAAGTATGCTATCTGGTTCAGAATTTCAAAAATGAATGTCTCAGAAAAAATAAAATTGGCAATACTGGGAGATAGGAATGAAAGAAGCATTCTTATTAGAGACCCGAACAGAGTTGTTGCTTTATCAGTTCTGGAAAATCCAAAATTGACAGAGAGTGAAATAGAATCAATAGCAAAAATGAGGAATGTCTCTGATGAGGTTTTAAAAAAGATAGGAACAACAAGGGAATGGATTAAAAATTACCAGATTGTCTGCTCCCTTGTCAAGAATCCAAAAACACCTGTCCATGTTTCATTACCCCTTCTTAACAGACTATTGCCAAAGGATCTTAGAGATGCATCAAAAAGTAAGGAACTCCCAGAGGTAATAAAAAATACCGCAAAAAGACTCCTCGATGAAAAAACTTAAAAATTAAATTATAATAAGAAATGATGAAATTTTTTAAAATAACTTTATTATTTTTAGCTTTTATATCCATTAATCTTTTTTCTGCAGAAATATCTATCATTTCTGTCGGTTTTAAAGAGGATGAGCTAATCCTTTCTTTCAGAGCTGAGGAAGTTTTTGTTAAAGATGTTGAAAGCAGAATAAAAAGTGGACTTGAAGTGGTTTTTCGGTATGAAATATGTATAAAAAAGCCGAGGAGACTATTAAACGACACGGTTCTTTTAAGGAAAATTTTAACCACTCATGTCCAGTATGACCCATTCAAAAATCAATATAAACTATTGAAAAAAATTGACGACAAAGTTGTGGAAACAAAAATGACAGATTCTGAAAGGGAAATGAGGCTCTGGATGACCTCCTTTTCCAATTTGAGATTTCTTCTTCTCTCTGTTTTAAAGAAGGGTTCTAAATACTACATAGCCATAAAAGGGGATTTTCTCTCCTCTTCTTTCTTCTTTCTCATTCCAACAGGTGTTAAGGCAGACTGGAAAAAGATGAATTTTGTTTTCGAAGGTTAGTGTATGGAACCAACTCTCTCCTCAAAGAAAAAAGGAAGAAGGCTTTCCATTCTTGGCATCCTTCTTCTTTTTTTCATTCTAATACTTGTTGAAGTTCTTCTTCAGGGTTCAAAAAGACTTTCTATCCCTTTTATTCTGGATTCCACAATTAGCCATCTTCTCTTTAATGTTGTATTCATTCTTATTGTAATAATAATATTTGTTCTCTCAAGAAATCTTATAAAGCTATACCTCGAAAGAAGGAAGGGAATTCTTGGTTCCCATTTTAAAACTCAGTTAATGCTATTTTTCATTGGATTTTCAATTTTTCCAACCATTCTCATGTTCATTTTTGCATCTGACCTTATTTCAAGAAACATTGAAACATGGTTTACCTCTCCAATTGATGAAGTTATGAACAATTCAAAAATAATAGGAGAAGCAATTTACAAGAGAATTGAGGAGGACTCCTTTAAATTTTCAGAAATTTTGCTTGCTGAAATAAAAAAGAGAGCTTTGTATTCGCCAATGAACAGGCTTGAATTCCAAGAATTTCTGAAGGAGAGAATGGCTCTTTACAAGCTCGATTTTATCAATTGTTTTATAAATGAAAATGAGATTGTAAGTCTTGCAAATGCAAATCTTCCTTTGATAGAGTGGATTGATATTCCACAGGATCTTATAAAAAGTGTTATGAAGGAAGGGAGAAAAAGATGGATAAACGAGCTTGGGAAAGGAGAATTGATAAGATGTGGAGTCTCTACAGACCTTGAGGGGGTTGGAAAATTGACAATATTTACAGGAATTTACCTTGAAGAAGGGTATAGCAATCCTCTAAAAAAGATATCCTCTTCAGTTCTAAGATATCAACAGATGAAACTTTACAAGGATCCCACAAGAACATCCTACCTTTTGATTCTATTATTTGTTGCATCCCTGCTAATTTTCTCCGCAAGCTGGCTTGGTATCCATCTTGCAAAAACAATAACAACACCCGTTGAAAACCTCGCAAGGGCAACAGAGGAAATATCAAAAGGAAATCTTGAAATAGAAGTTGAACCTCCTCCATCTGGAGAGATAAGACTTTTAACTGAATCATTTAATAAAATGGTAAAAGAACTAAAGGAAAACCAGGAAATTCTCTTCCAGAAAACAAAGGAACTCGAAAACAGAGCGCAATTCATCGAGACAGTTCTTTCTAATGTTCCTGCGGGAGTTATAACTATAGATGAAAGTGGTAAGCTATCCTCCACAAACTCAGCATCCTTAAAGATGCTCAATCTCTCCCACGATGTCATTGGAAAAGACTTCAGGGAAGTTTTCGGTAATCCTCCCTATGAAGAGATCAAAAATTATATTTATAAAACTTTTAAAGGAAGGTATAAAATATCAGAAAAAGAACTAATAATACAAATGGATGGAAAGACATACACCTTTGCATTAAATATTACCCCCTTCACAGATACATCAGGAAACTTTCTCGGAATAATAATGGTTCTTGAAGACCTAACCCAGTTTGTAATGATGCAAAAACTCGCAGCATGGAGAGAAATAGCTCAAAGAGTAGCTCACGAAATAAAGAATCCCCTCACGCCTATCCAGCTTTCTGCTGAAAGAATATTGAAAAATATAGGGAAAAAAGAAAAACCTGACAAAGAAATAATTGAAGAGGGAGTAAAAACAATCCTCAGAGAAACAGCAACAATAAAGACCCTTGTCTCCGAATTTTCAAAATTTGCAAGGATGCCCTCTGCTCAGTTCACATCGATAAATATAGTTGAACTTATAAAAGATGTCACTTCCCTTTACATTGAAAGTTTCAAAGGAGTCGAGTTTATCTTCGAATTTGATCCTGAAACTCCTGAAGAAATATCAGCAGACCCTGACCAGATGAAGAGAGCCCTCATAAACATTGTAGAAAATGCGATAGAAGCCATGAATGGAAATGGAAAGATATGGATAGCAACCCATTTCAAAAAAGAAAATTCAAGATTAACAATAGAAATTGCTGACAATGGACCTGGAATACCTTCTTCTGACAGGGATAAACTCTTCCTTCCCTACTTTTCAACAAAGAAAAAAGGAAGGGGGCTCGGGCTAACCATTGTAAATGAAATAATCACAGAACACAAAGGTTTCCTCCATATAGAGGATAATAAACCTACTGGAACAAAATTCCTCATTGAGATACCAGTATGAGTGAAGGAAAAATTCTTGTTATTGATGACGAAAAGAGCATTCGCGACTCTCTAAGGGGAGTTCTTGAAGATGAGGGATTTGAAATAAAAGAAGCAGATAGCGGAGAATCCGCTCTCCAGTTAATCAAAAAAGAAAGATTTGATGCCATCCTTCTCGATGTATGGCTTCCTGGAATCGATGGCATAGATGTTCTCATGAAAATAAAGGAAAGAGAGGATTCATCTCCCGTTATAATGATCTCAGGACATGCCAACATTGAAACAGCGGTAAAAGCTACAAAAATTGGCGCATATGATTTCCTTGAAAAGCCTCTATCCTCTGACAGAGTTATACTAACAATAAGAAATGCCTTAAAGCAAAAGAAACTTGAAGAAGAAAATGTTATTTTAAAGGAAAAGGTAAAGGAAAAATACAGGCTAATTGGTGAAAGCAAAGCAATAAAAGAAATTAAAAAACTGATAGAAGACATAGCACCCACAAATGGAAGAGTTCTAATAACAGGAGAGAATGGAACAGGTAAAGAGCTTGTAGCAAGACTCATTCACGAAAAAAGCCTGAGGAGAAACAAAAGGTTTGCTGAAATAAATTGTGCTGCGATACCCGATGAGCTAATTGAATCTGAGCTATTTGGATATGTGAAGGGAGCCTTTACCAATGCTCTGAAAGACAAAAAAGGAAAATTCCTTCTTGCAGATGGCGGGACTCTTTTTCTCGATGAAATTGGAGACATGAGTTTAAAAACCCAAGCAAAAGTTCTGAGGGTTATTGAAGAGCAAAGATTCGAACCTCTTGGAAGCACTGAGTCGATCTCTATTGACACAAGGATAATATCTGCGACCAATAAAGACCTCGAAATTGAAATTCAAAGGGGAACATTCAGGGAAGACCTTTATTTTAGAATAAATGTAATACCAATTTATGTTCCACCTTTAAGGGAAAGAAAGGAAGACATCCCATTGCTCGCAAAACATTTCCTACAAGAATTTGCCGAAGAATATGGCAAAAAACCAAAAGAGTTTACAGATGATGCCATTGAGAAATTAATGAAATATTCTTGGCCAGGAAATGTCCGCGAACTCAGAAACCTCATTGAAAGGCTTGTAATAATTACAAAGGAAGATAAAATCACCTCCAATGATATACCTTCTCTCTCAGAAGGGAAAAGAGGAGTTGATAATATTTTAGACCTTCCCTATGCAGAAGCAAAGGAAATATTTGAAAAGACTCTGATTTTAAAGCATTTGCGAGACAACAATTGGAATATAGTCAAAACCGCCCAATCCCTTGGACTGGAAAGAACAACTCTTTACAAAAAAATGAAATCCCTCGGAATCTCCCAGGAAGAAAGATAAAAATCCTATTAAAACTCCATATTTCGAATCTTCCATTTTAAAGAAGATAATACCATATAATAGAATTGACATGAGATTTTTAAATTTATTACATTCTTCTATTCAGAAGAATGGGAGCGGAGAATCTCTTTTCAATCAAAAACCTTACACCCAGAGCTCTATTATTGGAGTTTTTAATGAACTTGAAAATAATGATTGATTTTAATATAGATTTTGTCAAAATCCATTGAAAGGAGGAGAAAATGAAAAGAAGTTTTCTTTTATGGACAATTGGTTTTCTCTTTCTTCTCTCTTTCCTCACCCCCCTCTTTTCAACAATCTATGGCTCAATATCAGGACAGGTTATTGGAGAGGATACAGGAAAAGGGGTGAAGGGAGCTACAGTTCGTATCTATTTTTATTACGAAAAAGCTAAAAGATTTGGTTTAGTTACTGCTGATGTTGAAACTGACGAAAACGGAAGATTTGAGTTTAAAAACCTTGAACCTGGTAGATATTGCATAATTGTTAGCACTCCTCCCCCTTATTACGGCGATGATAATGACTACTTGTTGATGAGATTAACAAAAGGGGATGCTGAAGGAGCAGATTGTTTAATTTTGAGGTCAGGAGAAAGAATAATCAATTTTAAAAAGATTGTCAAAGTAGGAGGAAGCGTATCTGGAAGAGTTTTAAAAGGTGATGGTTCACCCTTTGCAAATGTTCCTATCTGGGTTACTTCTGAAAGAGGTACCACTCGAAGTATTAGAAGTGGAGCAGATGGAAGTTATGTGGCAGGAGGGCTTAAGCCATCAGATGACTATTGGATATCAACCCCATCGTTCAAATACCAAGATGCATGGATTCCAGAGAAAGAGATTAAAAGAGTAGTAGTAAAAGAAAGGCAAGTAACAAGGGTAGAAGACATAATTATAGATGTAAATGATCCTACTGGGATAGAGGGGGTTGTAAAATTGGCCGATGGAACACCTTTAGAAGGTCTAATAATAGAAATAATGAAGAATGGGCAATTTGTAAATACTAACTGCTCAACAGCAAAGGATGGGAAATATAAAATTATAAATCTTGAGCCTGGAGTTTACACAGTTTATACAGGGTTTAAGGATAAGGACATGTTGAAGGAGAACATTACAGTTGAAAAGGGTAAAACTACAAGGGTGGACTTTATTTTCGATACAAAAATATCAAATTTAAAAAAAAATTTAATTTATAACCAATGTTTACAAAGCTTTTCAACACAGATGGAGCAATGGAATGATTGGGAATGGATTGAAGGGAAATTAGTAAAATGGGCTGAAGGTTGTGATTTTATTACAATAGGACTAAAAAGAAGAAGGATTAAAGAAAAAGTCTATAGTGCCCTTGGTTCAGTGAGGCAACTTGTAAACATTGGAGGATGTAACCCCTGGAAGACAGAAGATAGGAAATGCGTTCCTCCAGCATTAATTGATGGTTTTAACAGTTTGCCAGAAGTTCACATTCATTGTTCCGAAGGAGCATGTTCAGGTTCTGCAGGAGATATTGGCTATATTGAACTATGGCCTGCAGATTGTTCTGAATGTGAGACTACCAATATTGCAATCCACGAATATCTCCATAGAGGAGGAATACATGATGAGAAAATGGCAGAGGCATGTGCCAATCTGTGCACTCCAGAATGCCCTTCTGGTGCCTACGACTCGAAACCTTCAGATTGTATCTGCAAAAAGAAAAGAAAACCTGATGAACCTGACGACAATTTCTCATTTGCCACTCCTGTTGTTAATTTAGCTTATAAAATTACTACAAATTTATCTGAGATTCTTGTTTTAAAGAATGGCAATTTTGAAGAGCTATCATATCTTTTGAATAAATTAAAGAGGGATTTTACACTTATTGAACCAGACCAGAGCCCTTCAGAAATGGTGGAAATTCCTCCAATTCTTATAATCCCAACTGGAGGTCTATATGGACTTGAGAAATCAGAGCAGTTCAAAGCGGTTTTGAGAGATTATGTTGAAAAGGGTGGGTTTTTGATTGTATTTTCTCAACAGCATGGATATGAATTCGGAGTTTTACCAACCCCAGATGGAAAGCCGATTAAAGGATATGGTTGGCGTGAGGATATGAGTTGTCAGGCGAATTCTGTTT
>CAZYPR010000057.1:0-15140 GCA_964649495.1 uncultured Clostridia bacterium
TCCGGTCTCTTTTTTAGAGAAATTCACAAGAAAATTTAAATAACATATTTTTATCAAGTCGTTCGGTAATATGTCAATAGACATATTAAGGGAATAGAAGATGTTAGACATCGGAGTTAGTCCTTTTAGGTTGGTAGGGTATATTTGTGGAGAGAAGATGGAATACAAGCCTTATAAATTTTCGTGTTGTAAGGGCAAGCGCTCTTTTATGTTGATGAGTCCTTACTTCCTGGTATTTTCTCCAATAATACTCGCTAAACACAGGGTCATTTTTCCTCGCTCCATCAGCTGCTTCACTGAGGTAATATCTCAAATATTTATTCGATGCCTTAGGCATTCTTTTCTCTTCAGCTCTGAAATTTCCCGATTGATTTTCTGGCCAGACAAAGCCTGCGAGTTTTGCAAGCTGGTTGTGAGACTGGAATTTTTTGATCTCTCCAATTTCAGCAATAATCCCAGCAGCCAGTATCTCACCTACACCTGGGATGGTAGTGAGGGTATTGGGGAAAGATTTGAACTCCTCAGATATAGCTTTATTAACCTCTTTCAAATTGCTTTTAAGGGCTCGAATAGTGCGGACAAGGTTAGCAAGAACAAAAGTGACTGTTCTGGAGAGTTCAGGACGAAGACGATAAGAGTCCCTTATTGCAGACTGAATAAGTCTGGATATCTTAGCAGGGTCAGAGCACCTATTTTTGCTTTCTCTGCAAATAAACTCAGCGAGTTCATCGATGGAAAGGTTGGAGAGTTCTTCAGAGGAGAAGGAGGAGAGCAAAGTAGAGATTGTATGACCCGTAAGAGGTTTCATAGGTTTTCTTTGAACTATTGCGGAAGAATGGAGGAAGAGGTAGGAAAGGAAGGTATTGATCTCTCGGATAATAGTTCTGACAAGATGGAACCTGTATCTGGTAAGGGTTTTAAGGGAGGAGAAGGGGTCGTGGCTGACATGGGGGAAAGGGAGTGCGGAGGAGAGACGGAGATAGTGAGCGATAGCTATAGCGGAGGTTTTATCAGTTTTATTAAATTCAGGGAGAGATTTTCGGAATCGATTAAGGCGGAGGGCATTGAGTCTGTAGACTTTGGAAGAAGGCGGGAGCTTTTCGGAAAGGAAATTAGCGATATGCCAATCGTAGATGCTTGTAGACTCAGTTCCGATAACGATAGAGGAGAGGAAGGCTCTTGCATATGAAGGATGAGCTCGAGGAGGGAGTTGAGGAAGGAGTTAGCACCGGAAGGGTTGTTAGGGAATGTTCGAGGCTTAGAGATAGTGTTTCCTACCTCATCAGTGATAAAGGAGACAAAGTTGTTAGAATCCACATCCAATCCAACAAAAAGGGAATGCATAATCACACCTCCTGGATAAAAGGGAGAGAAGAGGAAGAATCCTGGTTTTCTGGATACAGAGCGGCCTCGCGTATAAGCACATTAACAGTGCAGAGTTCGGTTAGCAGATTATATCCAGAACCAGGTGGGCTGACTTTCAGAAGCAAATTAAATTGCAAGGAGGTCAAGCCCATTACTGTTTCTCCCTCTAAAGGAGTTTTTACCAGGATTCTTCCTTTTTTGCAATATAGAGTCATGTTATATTTATCATGACAAAAAAACATATTATACGAGGAGGTGCCATATGTCAAAAAAGATTTTGATGCTTGTTGGAGATTTTGTTGAGGATTATGAGGCTATGGTTCCTTTTCAAATGCTTAAGATGGTAGGACATACTGTTGATGCTGTATGTCCAGGTAAAAAGGAAGGGGACACTGTAAAAACTGCTGTTCATGATTTTGAGGGTGATCAGACATACACAGAAAAAAGAGGTCATAATTTTATTTTAAATGCTGATTTTGAGAAGATTGATCCTGAAAGTTATGATGCACTTATCATACCCGGTGGAAGAGCTCCAGAATACCTCAGACTCAATGATAAGGTTCTTGAGATAGTTAGGCATTTTGTTGAATCAGGGAAACCCGTAGCTGCCATATGCCATGGAATTCAACTTTTAACTGCCGCAAATGTTATAAAAGGAAGGACTCTTACTGCCTATCCAGCAGTAAAAGCAGAGATTTTGCTTGCAGGTGGGAAGTGGTGTGAGGTAAATGCTACATTTTCAAATGCCTGTGTTGATGGAAATATTGTAACTGCTCCTGCCTGGCCTGCCCATCCTGAATGGATTAGAAAGTTTTTGGAACTTCTTGGCTCAAAAATAGAGGCTTAAAAAACCTTTCTGTTTTGGCGTTTTTAGATCAAAAGAGTTTCATTGGTGAAAGTTCATCCATATATTCTTTTGCTAATCATAAATCCAAAAATATATATAGAGTTCTTTCCTCTTATCAAACATTTTCATAGATTAAACCATCTTTTAATTTGACAATTCTTTTAGCTCTTTTTGATATTTCCGGGTTGTGAGTGACAATAATAAGGGTAGCTCCTTCTTTCCAAAGAGATTCTAAGATATTAATAACCTCTTCTCCTGTTTTTGTATCAAGGTTTCCTGTAGGTTCATCCGCTAAGATTATATCAGGATTGTTTACAAGAGCTCTTGCTATGGCTACCCTTTGCATCTCTCCTCCTGAAAGCTCAGAAGCTCGATGGCTCATTCTTTCTCTTAGTTCGAGCTTATCTAGGAGCTCTTCTACCCTTTTTTTTCTCATTTTTGAAGGAATTCCTTTAAATATCATTGGCATTTCTATGTTTTCAAATACTGTTGCATAGGGGAGAAGGTTAAAGTTTTGAAAAACAAACCCGATCTTGTCATTTCTTATTTCTGCCAATTGATTGTGGTTTAATTCAAGAACATTTATTTTTTCTAAGTAATATTCTCCATCAGTTGGAGTATCTAAACACCCTATAATATTCAGAAGTGTGGATTTTCCTGAGCCCGAAGGACCAACAATACTTACAAATTCATTCTTTTCAACTTTTAGAGTTACCCCCCTTAAAGCATGAACCTCTTTATTACTCATCCGATATATTCTCTTTACATTTTTGAGAACAATCATATTTTACTCCATAACAAAAATTTATTCATACCTCAAAGCATCAACTGGATTTAGAGAAGAAGCTTTTCGAGCTGGAAATATTCCAGATACAACACCTACAATAAGCAAAACAAAAATTGTGATAAGAGCTACATTAAAAGATACAACTGGCTTGCCTAAAAAATGTAAGCCTCCGCTCTTTATTGGAATCATCTTTAACAACTCAACAAAGATTGTCGAAATAAATATTCCAATTATTCCACCAGTAAATATAATAGTTAAGGCTTCTAAAATAAACTGGCTCATAATATATCTCCTTTTTGCTCCTAAAGCTAATTTTATACCGATCTCCTTTGTCCTTCTTCTTACCAAAACATACATTATATTTGACACTCCCACCCCCGCTACAACCATAGATATTCCTCCTACAAAACCCAAAAAAATCTGAATTCCCACAACAATTCTTCTGATTATTTTTTCATCCTCTATTGAGTTCCAAAACTTTACAGCATTACTATCCTCTGAAGCGAATCCATATTTGAAGCCAAAAATTTTATATATTTCTTTTTCTATCTTTTTTGCTTTTGATACATCCTTCGGTCTATAAATGATTTGATCCACATATTTTTCTCCAAACATATCCTGGTAAGTGGAGAAAGGGATTGTTCCCTTTTCACTATCAGGACCATTAACAATTCTTATTTGAACTTTTTCCTTTAAAATCCCTATCACTTTAAAAGGAACATTATTTATAAAAACTGTTTTTCCGACCGCATTTTCATTTCCAAAAATTTTCTTTTTTAATTCGTTGCCTAAAAAAACTACTTTTCTTTTGAATTTTAAATCGAGAGGATTGATAAATCTTCCTCCTCTCTCTGGAAAATGTGTTCTCATTTCTTCAAATATTGGATAGGCTCCAACCAATGTTGCAAAAGTGGTTTTCCCTTCAAAAGAGAATGGAACGTTCCATCTAAAATTTTCAGGGCTTATGAGTTCAATATCTGGGATTCTTGATTGGAGAAGCTTCACATCTTCCTCAGTAAATCTAATTGTTCTTCCATCTTTCAACCCTTTGTAGGGGATGCTTGTTTTTCCTCCCCAAAAAATTACAATACTTCTTCCTAATCCATAAGTTCCAGTAATAAACTCCCTTTTAAGTCCCTCTCCAAATGCCAAAAGAAGAACTATGGATAAGGTTCCCCACACAACTGCAAAAATAGTAAGAAAATTCCTCCTTCTCTGCTTTTTTAATTCTTTCAAAAATAAACAAATAATTATTAAATTTTTCATTTATCTACTCTCTCAGAGCATCGATTGGATTCATATTTGAAGCTCTTTTAGCAGGAAAATACCCAGCAAAAAAGCCAACTGTTCCAAGGACTAATGTAGCTACAATAGAAACTGAAAGAGATATGTTTGGAGTGCCTGTATATTCTTCCAATCTAAAAATGATAGATAGTTTAATAAGTAAAAAAGAAATGATAAATCCTATTATTCCACCAATAAACACAAATAAAAGTGTCTCAAATATAAATTGCAACATGATAAATCTCTTCTTTGCTCCAATAGCCATTTTTATACCTATCTCTTTTTTTCTATCCTCTATAATCAAATTCATGATATTTGCAACTCCGATACCTCCGACAATAAGGGTAAAAGTCCCAACAACCCCGAAAAAAAAACGAAACCCTATGAAAAAGGCTTTCATTTTTTTTTCGAACTCTGTTGAATCCCAGAAATGGATCGCTTCTGTGTCTTCTGGATCGAATTTATACTTCTTGCCTAAAACAATATAAACTCTTTTTTTAACTAGTTGGTTTAATTCTGGATTTACTGTTTGAAAGATGATACTGCTCAAGTAGTTGTCGCCAAATGTAGAAGAAAAGGTGGAAAAGGGAATAAATGCCTGGTTATTAAACCACTCATCCGATCTTCTTGTCAGTATTCCAATTACTAAAAATGGGGAATTCTCTATATAGATGTAATTCCCTATAGCGTTTTCATCTCTAAAAAGTATTCTCTTCAGTTCATCTCCTAAAAGGACAACCCTTCTCTTATTTATGATATCATTGTAGTTTATGAATCTTCCTCCCTTTTGAAAAGTAATATTTAAGATATAACCATATAAAGGATAAACACCTATTAACCGAGATGAAAATTTAATGTTTCTATTTTTAAAAATTACATTATTCTTTCTATATATTGGAGTTATTGATATTATTTCCTTTATTTCTCTTTTCAGAAAAAGGGTATCCTCTTCTTTAAGGTTTATAGACCTTCCTTTGGACAATCCTTTGTAAGGCTTTGTAGTCTTGCCATTAGATAAATAAATTACTCTCTCCCCAAGGCGATGTATCTCTTCTTTAGACCTATTCTGGAAACTTTCGCCAAAGGATAAAAGGAGGACGACTGCAACAGTTCCCCAAACAATACCAAAAACAGTAAGAAATCCTCTTAACTTGTGATATTTAATATCCCTTAAAAACTGAGTCCAATACATTAAGAGCTTCATAAATATTACTTTATTATAGCTGAACTTTCCACTACCTGTTCACCTTCATTTAACCCTCTAATTACTTCGATGTTTAAGCCATCGCTCAAGCCTATTTCTACCTCTCTTTCTAAAATTCTCCCCTCAGAATCCTTAATTTTTACAAATGCATTGTTTCCTTTAAATTCAACTAATCTTTCAGGAATAGCCAGAACATTCTCTCTCTTTTTTACTATTATTTCCGCTGTAGCAGAATAACCTGCCCTTATTATTTTTCCTCCTCTTTTTGTTATTTTTATCTCTATTTCAAATACTTTTGCGGTTTCCTGCTCTTTTGCTTTTAGAGAAATCTTATAAACTTTACCTTTTATAATTTCATCTGGGATTGCTCCTATCTTTACATCGGCATCCATTCCTTCTTCTAACTTCCCTACATCTATCTCATCCACTGTTCCTTTAAAAATAAGTTCTTCCATATTAGCTAATATCATAAGTTCTGTTCCAGCCTGATAGAAGGTCAAAGGGACTATGGGATCTCCTTTATTTACCTTTACTTCAAGAACAGTTCCATCAATAGGTGATCTGATAATACTCTCTGTGCTTTTGTCCGAAATAATTGTCTTTCCTTTTTCTATTAATGCCAATCTTTGCTGAGCCAAATTTAATTTTAAGTTGGCTTCTTTATAGTTTCTCTCTGCCTCTTCAAATTCCTTTTGAGATATTAACTTGTTATTGAAGAGCTCCCTTTTTCTTAAATATTCGTTCTTTAAATTCTCCATCGCACTCAAAGCTAATTCAACAGCATTTTTTGCTTCTGCAATTTCTAAGGGTGTAGGATCAGGTTTAACTTCAATCAAAGGCATGCCAGTGAAGATTTTATCTCCTTTCTCAACAAAAATTCTTTGGACAATCCCGGAGAACTTCGACTTTATAACAATTTCATTTTTTGGCACAATTTTTCCGATAGCCATGACCTTTTCTATAATATCCATCCTCTGAACTCTAATAGTTGTGATTTCATTTTTTGGATTTAAATTCTTAATGAAAATAAATATTATAATTGCTATTGCAACAAATATAATTAAGGGGATCCCTAATTTCTCAATTCTCATCTTTTCCACTCCTCTTAAAATTATTCATTGCTTTCTATTGATCAAAGAAAAATAAATTTCATTTATTGTTTTGATTAAAAAGGTAACAATTTTCTTTAATATAAAAAATAACCCTATGCAAATCATTGACTCGAAAAATAGTCTTAAAATTGTATTTAAGAACAAAAAAATGTCCCAATTTTTCAAAGATTTCTTTATATCTGAAAATCCTGCAACGAGAAATTTCGGGTAATTCTCAAAAATTATTGGCACCATCTTAACTAAAAATAAATAAAGAAATAAAGTAAAAGAGAAGCTCAATAAAGAGTAAATCACAAAGAAAAATTTTGCAATTGGTTTGAGATCTAACATCTCAGGAATTTCATTTTTAACTTTCAACAATCTATAAAAAATGTTTTTGATAAATTGAAAGCTTGCTTTTCCAAGATTCGGAATCCCTAAAATATCCGATACGATCCAGTAACCATCAAATTTAAATAAAGGGTTAATTGAAAAAAATATCATAAAATCAATTGCGTAAAAACTTGCCATAAATAACTTCCAATTAGTAAAATAATAAATTAGGTAACAAAAATTAGCAAATATCAAATGAAAATAAATCCCTCCAATGTCAACAACCACTCTTTGAAGACGCGGTAGCTTCCATGTATTAGTTACATCCGAATAAAAGGCAGGGAATACCAAATATAACCCTATTCCGATGTCCCCATGCTCAGTGTTAAACTTTCTTGAAGCACTTGAATGTCCCAATTCGTGAAAAAATACACTGAAAAATATAATCATGTATAAAAGAAAATAATTGTAGCCTGAATATTCAAATTTTTTTATCAGCTCTATATTTTTATAAATTTGGTAATGAGATAGTATGGTTGTTAAAATAACCAAAATTACAACCCACGGAGAAAATAGATTTTTTAGCAAATCAGTTAAAGGTTTAAGAGAATTATATGAAAATAATGGTTTGTGAAATAAAAAGGGGGGTTTTCCTTTCTTCTCTTCAGCTAATTCTTTCTGAACGGATAACTTTTCGCCTTCCACAGCAGTTGCTGAGACTTTAATTAGATTGTTTGGCAATAAAAAGTTTTCTATAATTCTCTCTATATCTTCCTCTGTGAGATCAAATCCAGTGATTTTAGCAAATTCTTTAGATAGCTCTGAGATTGTTTTGTTCCCATCTATTAAAATAATAAATTTATAAAGATTTTCTGAAATTTGAAAATATTTCTTTTCTTTAGTAATGATAAGGTATCTTCTTTCTTTAGAGCTAGTGTCAAAAGGCTCTATCTTCAATCCATCGCTTAAAACTAATTTTTCCATTCCTTCCACTCAGGAAGAATTTAAATCATCCTATACTTTCCTAAATATGTTGTTTTCAGAACTTCGTCGAATTTTAAATTTAAAAGGATATCAATTGATTTTATATTTCTCCTTTTTATAAAAGAATTTATAATCTCACAACCTAAAAAATTTTCCGCCTCTTTGGGTATCCAAGAACTAATTCTTTTTAGTTTTCCATAATTCTTTATATTCAAAGGAGAAAATTGATTGTATAAATCATTGGATAAGAGTTCCCATAGAAACCATATATTACTTTTGCACCATTCTAACTCTACTGACGACAGATTTAAATGTGAAAATAAAGAACCTTTTTTCTCTATTTCCTCTAAAAAAAACATAAATATTCCTTTCAAACATATTTTATCCAATAAGTTTTCTATTGTAAAGCCACTTTGGATTCTGCATAAATAAACATAAGATTCTATTAAATCTAAATACATTTTCCTTATCTCTTCTTTTGTAGTTATTTCAATATCCTCAATCCTTTCAGAAGGGACTAAAATTAAATATAATTTGAGTGGAACATAAATTCTGAAACAGGAATTATTATCGAATTTTATATTATTTTTTAATCCAAATGAAAAGAAAATTAAAATCTCTAATGGCTTAATCAAAGAATAAACGCTAAAACATTTTTCAATTGTTTCTTTTATTGCCTCATTAAATTTTTCAAAATTCTTTTCTAAAAAAAGGAAATTAACCTTTAAATCGAGTTGATTTAGGGAATCATTAATTGAAAACTCCTTTACATTGTATTTTTTGTAAATTAATTTAAGCATTTCTTGATTAGGTATTAGATAAGCTTGTTCCAAAGCGGACTTAAGTACATCACCATTATATTCTTTGAAAGTTTTGATTAAATTTACAAAATCTTTACATAGATTTTTAACTTCATACATGTTTATAAAAGTTTAAAACTTTCACAATTATTTTTATTTGAACTTACTAAACACAAAACCTTATTTCCCACTATTTTTTGGTATAAAATTAGAGTTAACAATACAGTGGCTGTAGTAAAAATTCTATTAATATCTCTGTAAATAGAACCGTAAAGAGGTATGTTTTCTTTCTTTCCCTCACCTTTCCAAGGTTCTTTTTCATTTGGCGATGGAATTCTTAGCTTAGGTAAGGAGATCCAACTACCATCTTTTAACTGGTTATTTAAAAGCCATACAATTCCTTTATCTATTTCATCTGAACTTTTGCCAAAAATTTCTAATAGAGTTCCTATTGCTAAGGCAGTAGAGAAAGGATCCTCGGCTTGCGAGGAGGAACTCTTCCAACTTCCGTTTGGAGATTGCATCTCTATCAAATATTGAGCTGTTTTTTTTGTAAAGGGGTGTAGATATTTATAAGAGTTTAAAAGCAAAGCTTTAGTAGCATGAAAGGTGCTATAAAACACCCCTTCCCACCAATAAGCCTCCCATACCCCTTCTTTTGACTGGTGAGAGAGCAAAAAATCAAGAGATTTCTTAATAATAGGTGAATCGGCTTTATATCCCAATTTTGTTAATGACTCTACAGCTAAAGCTGTAACACAAATATGGGAAGAACACCAACCACTAAAATCAGTATTTTTTGAAAGACCGGTATATTGACGAATAGAATTGACATCAATGTATGTTTTAAAGCCTCCATCATCAGGGTTCCAAAATCTTATGCTCATATCTATTGAAGATTTGATGAGATCTTTTTTAATATTCATCTCTTTCAAAAAAAGCAAGCAATTAAAAGTAGAATCAGCATCTACGGGAACATCTCTGTTATATCCCCATCCTCCACAAAAATGTTGATTTTTGATTAGCCAAAACATAGCTTTTTTTAAGAAAGAACTGGAGCGATTTAAATTGCTTAATACATAACCAACATATCCAGTTATCCATTCATTGCTCTGAAGAGGAGATTTCCCTTTGCTTTTTACAATTTCAAAATCAGACCAAAAACCTTCAGAAGATTGTTTTCTTTCCAAGAAAACTTTTGCTTTTCTAATGGCAGAGGAAATGTTGGTTTTAATTTTTACAGAATCAAAAGTTTTTTTAAATTTTCCATAATTTCTATGGGTGATTAAAAAATAATTATAATCTTTTGACTCTCTTTTAATTATTTCCTTATTTTTTATACAAAGAATGTCTGACCATAGTGCAATGAATCCATCTTTTAAACCCGATACATGTGAAAGTAGAAGAGGGCATTCAAGATTCTTCAAGTATTCAAGAGACCTTTCAATATATTTTATTGCCAATTCTAAGTTTTTATTAGCCGCTCCAGAAAAATATAAAGCTTTCCCCACCAATTCTATATCTGGCTTTTTGCCTTCCATAATGTCCTTCACCCACCCATGCTTGTGAATTAAATTTGTTAATAGATAGGAATAATCTCCACTTAAATAATCCTCTCTCCAATCTTCTAAATCATCAACTAATTGAAGGGAAATATTATAACAATCCTGAAACGAAAATAAAAAGGGGAGGACCTTTTTTTTATTGCTCAGTTCTCCCAAAGCCGCAATTGCACATTTAGCCATTGCTGCCTTTCCTTTTGCAATTAATTTAAACTCATTAAATGAATAATTTGTTAATATTCCTTTATGTTTAATCTTTTCCAATAATATAGCCCTTGAGAACTCGTTAAAATTTTTTTTAAAATATTTCCAAAATTTAGACTTTATATTAAAAATTTCATATAAGATTTCTAAAGATTTTTCTAAAAATAAATGAGAAAGGACAACGACTATAGGGTCAGAAATTTTTTCATCAATTATAAGTTCGTTGGTGTAAAGATAATCTAAATAGAGGACCCCACTAAGAGAAATCAATCTGTAATAATACATTGGAACTTCTGGAAATATTTGTATAAAAAGAAATGGGAAACTGTGCCAACCTGTCAAGGAATATTTTTTTGATTGGAGAGGAAGAGAGTCAATTTTTACTTGTTTATATAAATTTGAACGAATTTTATTATGCATATCTAACACAATTTGATATTCTTGACTTATATCTATAAATTTCATCCTTCTTTATCAACAGGGAGGTTAAGTCCCGTTCCTTTATAAACTTTCAGTTTTTTATTTTGAAACTTCTTGTTTTACAGTGCAAAGTTTTGTCCCCTCTCCTGAGCAATGACTTCCGCACCATCCTGCTTCACCTGCGCTAATAATCTGCATCTCCAATCTCTTTTCAAGTTCTTCAATCGAAAGCCCTAAATACAATTGCTCATTCAAAGGTTCAATTTCATTTGACTTTTTAGCCATGCTTCACCTCCTGTTCTTTTATTTATTTTTATTTCTTATTTACTAACTTCCTGCTTTGAAGTGCACAGCTCAGCTTTGTCTGAGCAATGACTTCCGCACCATCCTGCTTCACCTGCGCTAATAATCTGCATCTCCAATCTCTTTTCAAGTTCTTCAATCGAAAGCCCTAAATACAATTGCTCATTCAAAGGTTCAATTTCATTTGACTTTTTAGCCATGCTTCACCTCCTGTTCTTTTATTTTGATTTGTTTGAGACTTAACCTCCCTAAAATTTTATTTTCTCTTAATTTTTTGCTTCTCAGCATAGCAGTTTAGTCATTATAAAATACTATATCTCCACTCCCTGTATCTAAAAGTATCTTACAAATCTCTTCTTCTCCTTCTCCTATTTTTATTTCCACATACTTTGAGGTTATGGACAGAAGCTGTGATTTTATTTTACTTGTGTCAATTTTCCCCTTAATGGTTGACAAATAAATTCTCACACTTTTCTGGGCAGGGATTTTGAAATATATATTTCCACTTCCTGTATCAACTTTAAATGTATCTGATTTTATTTCATTAAAGTTAACAGTAACATTTCCACTTCCAGTGTCAATATCTATTTCTGAGCCATGAATTTTTTCTACTTTAACATTACCGCTTCCTGTATTGATCTTTAACTGTGAAGCTTTTACCTCATACAGTGATACACTCCCACTACCAGTGTCCACTCTAATTTTTCCATTACTATTTTCAATGTTGACATCTCCACTTCCTGTTTCGATCATTAGCTCTCCTGAGTGCTCAGAACATTTTAAATTACAAGGGCCTGTATCAAATTCAAATCTACCTGTTGTTCTTTTTATTTCAACATTTCCTGCAATATTTATAATTTTTGTATTTAAATCATTAGGTAAGTAAATTTCGTAATCAATATACCCAGCGAATGCATCATCATCTTTATCACCACATACAATGATTTTTCCATATTTGCCTAAGGAGCTTTTACATCGAGCTTTTTCTGAAAGAAAAGGATAGTAATACTTTTTATATTTTGGAAAAGGAAGAGCAGGTATTACATCAATATTATTATTATCTTTATTGAATTCTATATTTAACTCTTCATGCCCTTTTTTATAATAAATTGTAGCTCTGAGCAAAAGTATCCTTTTATTCCACCCTGATATTTTTACTTGTCCTGCATGATTCCACAGATTCAGCTTGAAAACTGTCTCTCCTAAATCAAATGCTTTTTCAACCACTTTACTCTTCCATTCTTCCTCTCTTATTTCCATACTAAGAATATTGATTAAGAAAGAAAAAATAATAAAAATAATTAGAAAAAATGTCTTCATCTTTCACTTCCTTTCTCATGATATATCACACTGATTTAATATGCCTTCTCTTTTTAATGTCTCTATAATAATAGAAGAAAATATATTGTCAAAATCATAACAACTTGGAGAATTGATTTTTCCAGTTTTATTTAAGGCAAAGAAAGCACATCCTCCCTTACAAAAAAATAAAAATTTGCACTTCAGACACTCGGGTATATTAAAAACTGTTCTATTTGTCCATTTTTTCTGCTCCTTTTTATTGATAAAAAAACCTTTATTTTTTATATAATATCCAATTCTAAAGGATTTTATTCCAATCGAAGCCCAGCAATTGTATATGTCTCCTAAGGGGTCAAAAATATACATTCCAGTTTTTGTATTTGCTGAGCAGTTGTGAGCTTTATAAGGAATAAAAACACCCTTTTCCAAGCCTTTTTTAAAAACTTTAGAAATATCATAATCTGCTATATTAATAAACGGAATGCCATTTTCTTGACATCTTTCGCAAAATCTATGCACATCTTGTAGGGTCAGATCATTTGCCAGGAGTTCTTTGCCACCTCTATGAACAGGATGTCCTTCAACATAAAAATCTTTTTTTGAATACCATCCTTTTTCTTGGATGAATTTTTCCAATTCAGGTAGAGAGCCGATGTTTCCTTTGTCTATATTTACACGGATATCAACCCTTGCTCCGGCTTCTAAAGCAAGATCGATATTTTTTTCTATTATTTTAAAAGTTGCAGGATAATTCGGACCTATTCTCCTTTTATCGTGAATTTGAGGAGGACCATCCAATGTAATTTGAACACTTTCAATTTTATTCTCACCTAATAAATCAGTAAAATAGTCTAATTCGACTCCATTTGTTATAGCCCTAAATCGATAGTTTCTATTAATTCCCTCTTTTACAATGTATTCAATAATTTCTCTATTTTTAGCCAATAAAGGTTCACCCCCGTAAAGGGTTATTCTGATCTTTTCGTTATTACTTTTCTCTGGAATTAAATTCTCAATGTATTTATAAATTTCATTAACTAAACTCTTGCTCATTATTTTTAAGGAAGAAATATTTTTAGAAAATAAATGCTTTGATATGCAGTAAGAACATCTAAGATTGCATTCATAAGTTGGAATAATTAACAACCCAGGGGTCTTGGGAGTTTGAAGTTTATATAAAATCTTACCCAATCTTTTAATATAATTTTTCTCTTCCTTTAAAGATTTATTTGTTAAATATCCCCTTTTTTCTAAGATATCTATTGTTTTTTTAGATATTAACTCCACATTCACAAGTTTATTTTTATTCCTCCCTTCATTTTTTCTCAAAAAATTTATCACATTTTCGTGAACCAAATCTATAGCCCCTGAATATCCGTGCACAAGGATATATTTTTTAGAATTTGGTATTTTAACCGAAATTATATATCCACTGGTTCTCATAAATTTAATTAAAAGATATAAATTATATTTTTTCAAGGGGAATAGTTGTTATTTTTTTAGATTTTTTTAGTATTTTTTAAGATTTAAAGATCTGACTCAAAAAATCGAGTTTCCGAAGATGTAAACCTATTCATTTCTACAAGATTTTTTAAATGATTTTGGAGTTATTCCAAAGGTCCCAAAGAAAGCTTTTGAAAAGGAGGAGGAGAATTTATAACCACTCTTCCATGAAGAAAAAGAAACTGTTCTCCCCCAGCTTAGTAAAAAAAGGGAATAACACATCCTTAGACAGTTTGAGAATTCCCTTATGCTAATTCCAACAGTTTCCCTGAAAATCGATGATGCATATGAGTAGGAGAGATAAAGATTTTCTTTCAACTTCTTACTTTCAAATAAAATCCTTAAAATTGAGCTTATTTTATACTCCTTTTGATAATCCTTCCATTCTTTTGAGAGAACATGAAATCTCGAACCCCTTATCTTTTCCACAATCATATTCTGAGATGGTGTAAGGGGTGAAAGGGAATAGAAGGAGCATAGATAGGAGTCATTCTCTCCTCTTTTAAATGCTCTTATAATTCCAATGGGTGTTCTGAATAACTTTGATAATCTAAAAGCTGAAGAGCATTCAATAGAACATTGAAATTTGCAGGATGTTAAAATAAACTCGGGATGAAATTTTATTCTCTTAAGCTCATCTGATTCATTGGAAGTTATAAGCAAAAAATCTTCACCTAAAACTGAATTTAAGATCTTTTCCCAATCATTGCATTTATAAAAAATTATTATTTTCTTATCTTCCAGTCTCTCCAAGGATGAGGAGAGCTCCTCAAAGATCTTTTGAATTCCATGAGAGTGTTCCTCTTTAAAATGTTCTGAATCTTCAGAGGGGAGGAAAACAAACACTATATTTCCATTCTTTAATCTGAAAGGGTAAACCATTTCTGAGTTAATGAACCCTTTCTTGAAGGAGAGATTGTAGGGTGCATTTTCAGGATTCTTTATTATGTAAGGCTCATCTTTTTCGAGGATAAAGGAGGGTAAAGAAAATTGGCTATTTTCGAAATCTCCTGTTCTTACCATGGAGATAAGATTCTTTTCTTTATCAAAGATCAGTAATGTTCCAAAATTCACCTTCACCTCAGACAGAATCTTTTTTAGCCCAACTTTCGCAATTTAAAATGTAAACTATTGATAGAAAAGGGTTTTTA
>CAZYPR010000058.1:0-14812 GCA_964649495.1 uncultured Clostridia bacterium
AAGACCTATTGAGGTCTTGACAATATTGGGAAAAAAAAATAAAATGTTTTGGATAGGAGGATGAAATGAAAAAGATTCTTCTAATTATTTTCGCTCTAACTTTTATTTTTACTTTATCCTTTGCTAAAGACCGCAAAAGTGATGCACAGGCTTTTGCAGTGGAATTCACATTTGGACCTGCTTTTGGTTTTGGTGATGTCTTCAAGGAATATTCTGAAAGCTGGCCCCCTTATTACACTTTTTCCTTTCAGAACAAACTGGGTTTTCATTTCGGATTTGGAGCAAGATATTATTTAAAAGAAAATCTTTCTATTCAAGGTGTAGTAGATTTTCAGAATGTTTCTGCGGATTGGAAATGGAATTATCTGGGGTATAAAACATCAGGCTCTGAAGGCTGGCATATAAATAAGTTCTTCCTAAACGGTGTTTACGATTTATCTCCTAAAGGAAAACTGAAATTAACTCCCTTTTTATTTGCAGGCTTGGGAATCGGGAATTTGGGTGGTTATGCCTTTGAGGAATATGAGGCTGAATCTGTGACAAAATTTGGAATAAATTTGGGAGGAGGTCTCAGATATAACCTTACAGAGGATATTGGTTTGATTGGATATCTTGTATTCACTGATATATTCACTGAGGAAAATGCCACAACATATATTGGAATTCATTTGGGTGTTGAATATAGGTTTTCATTTGTGGAGTTTTAATTTTAGGAATTTAAAAAGAACAAATTAGGATAGAACAACTCAAAAACTTAAAGTTTTAACTTATTCTTAAAATCTTTACCCCTTAAAATTTCTTTTTTATAATAGAAAATGCGTTATAGCTTTAGAAGAGAGATATATTTCATTGAAACTGTTCTCCTTCTTGTTTATTGTTCATCATCCATGCTTCTTCTCCTCCCCATCTATTTTAAAAAAATAGGAATTTCAGAAATATCCATTGGCTTTCTTGCCAGCACTTTTTATGTTTTTTCCCTTCTTTCGAGGTCTTTCATTGGAAGTATCGTGGATAGATGCGACCCAAAGAAGGTTCTTTTTTTTGGTATCCTTTCTTTTTCCATTTCTGTCGCACTTTATTACTTCATAAGAGGAGAGACGATCTCTCTTTATTTAATAAGAATTTTTCATGGTATTTCCCTTTCTGCTATCCTCCTTTCAGTGCTTTTGATGTCTGTCATATTTTCAAGGGAAGAGAACAGGGCTTCTGTTCTTGGGCTTATTTCTGTCTCCTTCCTTTTACCAAATATTTTCATGCCATTTTTAGGTGAAAAGATAATAGAAAAATTGGGTTTTGAATACTTTTTCGTTTCAGCTTTCTCCCTTTCCGCAGTGACAATTCTATTCCTTTTTTATATCCCAGGATTAAAAGTTCGTGAGATAGAAGAAAGTGGAGGTTTTTTCAAGCCTTTAAAGAAAAAAGGGTTCCCAACAATTTTACTCCTTACCGCCCTCCTTGGATTTGGTGTTTCAACAGTTAATACCTACACTCCTCTTTGGGCTAAGGAGATGAGGGCAACAGTTGGGGTTTTCTTTACCACTGCAGCAATTTTTGCGGTATCCATAAGAGTTTTTCTACCAGGGAAGCTTAAAATATGGGGGAAGATGAAGCTTATCTCTATCTCCTTTGCTATCTTTTCAGTGGGAATTTTCTTAATCTCTCTCCTCTATTCAAACTTTATTTTTTCAATTGCGGGTGCCATCTATGGAATAGGAATGGGTTTTATTTATCCAAACTTGCTTTACATGGCAGTGGAGTTAGTGAAAAACGGCTCTAAGGGAAAAGCTCTTGGAATATTCACTGCATCCACGGATCTCGGATTTTCCATTGGACCCGCTCTTTCAGGAATTGTTTTAAAGAGCATCGGATATCCCCAAATGTTTAAGGTTCTTTCTCTTTTTGTTCTCTTCCTCTTTCTATTGTTAAGAAGTGGCTGGAAAGATGAATAGATAAGAATAAGAAAATAATAAAACTTGAAATTTCCAATGAATATGTGGATAATTTAATTAGATGATTGAAAAAGGTAATTTGAAAGAGATTTCTTTCCCCTCCCTCCTAATTTCATACTCAAAATCCCCTGAAATAGGGGAGTTAAGAGTGAAGGGTATGAATAAAGAGATATCTATTTTTATTGAAAATAGATTTATAGTTCATGCAACATCTACTGATTTTAAAGACAGAATTGAAGGAATTCTAATGGAGAGGGGAAGAATTTCTGAAGAAGCCCTTTTAGAAATTGAAAAGGAAAAGGATAAATCATTGGTAAAAATTCTTCTGGAAAGGGAGACTCTTCCGCCGAGGGAGCTTAAAGAGTTTTTCCGTTCCCAGACTCTGAATTGTGTTTATCAGATCTTTGATTGGGATGATGGAGAATTTATCTTTTTAAAAGGAAATTACAAGCCCGTTCCATTCCCTCTCAAAATATCCATTATGGAAGCTGTTATTGAAGGTATAAGGAATATGAAAAACAAAACTCTTATAAGTAAATCCTTATCATATTCAGATGTGGTGTCCCTTGAGGGAGAACTTAACTATCCTTTTGAACCTTATGAAATATATGTCTTGGGTATTATAGATGGGAAAAGGAGTATTGAAGAGATTTGTAAAGAGAGTGAGCTCTCTGAAATGGAAACCATGAGAGTTTTATATCTTTTGTATTCTCTTGGAATTTTGAAAAAAAGAATAGAAAAGAAGGAGCTCCCCCCTTCTGAGGAACTTAAAAAAATTATTGATAAATACAATCAGTGTTTTTCTTTAATTTACAGAAGCCTTTACAAAGAGATAGGACCCATTGCAGAAAACATTCTTGAAAAATACATTTCTGATGTAAAGGAGAACCTTCCTGATAGCTTCAGAAGCGTTACTTTGAGAAAGGATGGATCTCTAAACATTGAACAAATTGTTTCCAGTTTAAATCTTGGGATTGAAGATCTTGTCCAAAAATTAGATGAGTTTCTCATAGCAATGATTTATGCTGTTAAGAGAACATTGGGACAGAGATACGAGTCATACATAGTAAAGACAATAAACGAGATAAGAAAATGAGAAGATCTCAGATTCTCGGTCTTTTAATCCTACTTACAATTTTGATTTTACTTCTACTTTGAAAGAGAGTAAGATTTACATAGCTATTTTAGGACCCACAGGGGTTGGAAAGAGTTCTATATCCATAGAGATTGCCAGGGTGGTTGATGGGGAAATTGTAAATTTCGATTCCACTCAATTTTATAAGGGCTTTGATATAGGAACAGATAAGGTTTCCAAGGAAATTAGAAAGGAGATACCCCATTATTTAATAGATATCCTCGATCCCAATGAATGGTTTTCAGCAGCGCAATTTGGCGAAAAAGCCCTTGAGGTTATGGATGAGATAAACTCAAAGGGGAAGGTTCCCATTCTTGTTGGTGGGACTGGTCTTTACTACAGAGTTTTGACCAGAGGAATTTTCAGAGGGCCTTGTAAAGATGAAACATTGAGAAAAAAATTGACAGAAGAGATGAATCTTTACGGAACTGGATATTTATGGAAAAGACTTTACGAGATTGACCCTGAATACGCAAAAAAAATATCGGAAAATGACAGAGTGAGAATAATTAGGGCGCTTGAGGTTTACTATCTCACATCAAGACCAATTTCTGAGCAGTTTAAGTATACAGAGCCTTTTCTAAAAGACTGGTATGGAATAAAATTGGGAATAAATCTTCCAAGAAAAAAACTTTACAAAAGAATAAATGAGAGGACTTTAAAAATGTTTGAGAACGGACTTTTAGATGAGATAAAATCTATTTTATCAAAAGGTTATGATGAGAATTGTCCACCTTTCAGGGCAATTGGCTATAAATGGGGGTTAAAAGTTATTAAAGGAGAGATTAGTTTAGAAGAAGGGGTAAGACTTACCCAGAGAGATACAAGGAGGTATGCAAAAAGACAGTTGACATGGTTCAAGAAAGAGAAAGGAATAAGATGGTTTTCTGGAGAAAGGAAAAAGGATATAATTGACTTTGTAAAAAAGGAGATTTTATGGAGAAAGCGGTTTTAATTGGTGTTTATTTTAGACATCAAAAAAAGGAAGAGGCTGAGCTATCTCTGAAAGAACTGGAGTGGCTTGCTGTTTCTGCGGGAGCAACTGTTGAAGAAATTTATTTGCAGAAGAGGGATGAGCCTGATCCCAGATTTATGATTGGAGAAGGTAAGGTGATGGAGATAAAAGAAAGAATAAAGAGGGATGGGATTGGACTTGTAATATTTGATGAAAATTTAAAGCCTTCCCAGATAAGACATCTTGAGGAATATCTTGAATGTAAAGTAATAGATAGAACTCAGTTAATCCTTGATATTTTTGCCCAGAGGGCAAGGAGTAAAGAGGGGAAACTCCAGGTAGAACTTGCTCAGTATATATATCTACTTCCGAGATTAACAGGGAAAGGGATTTATCTTTCAAGATTAGGAGGAGGCATTGGGACAAGGGGTCCTGGTGAGAAAAAGCTTGAGTATGATAGAAGGAGAATAAAAAAGAGAATCTCAACAATAAAAAAGGAGATTCAGGAAGTTTCTGAAAGGAGAGAAAGGCAGAGGGAGAGAAGAAAAGAAAACTCAATTCCTACAGTTTCCCTTGTTGGTTATACAAGTGCGGGAAAAACAACGCTTTTTAACCTCTTAACCAGAGAAAAATCTCTTACATCCCCCCTCCTTTTTACAACCCTTGACCCTCTTCTGAGAAGGGTCCCTCTTCCGTCAGGTTTTTACTTCCTTCTTTCTGATACAGTTGGTTTTATAAGGAAGCTTCCGGTGGAGCTTGTGGCTGCTTTTAAAGCAACCCTCCAGGAGATTCAGGAAGCTGATCTAATTCTTCATGTGATAGATATGTCATCACCCAATTATGAAAGAGAAGTTAGCGCTGTTGATGAGATTTTAAAGGAGATGGAAATTAAGAAAGAAAAAGTAATAAATGTGTTCAATAAAATAGACCTTCTTGAGAATAAGGAGGAGCTTCTTTTGAGAAACAGGAGTAAAGAAAATGCAGTTTTTATATCTGCCAAAAAAGGGGATGGAGTAGAAGACCTCCTCTGGCTAATAAATGAGAAGCTTTTCAAGGGCATGAAGCTTTTTACCTTTGAAATTCCAATGGAAAAGAGAGAATTAATTAAGGAAATTTACAAAATAGGTTTTTTAATTGAAAAGATTGAAAATGGGAAAAATATAAGAATTAAAATAGGAGCAAATCCTGAAATGATTTCAGATTTTATTTCCCATATTGGAGTTTAAAATGAGAAGAATTTTTTACATTGCAATTTTCTTTTCTTTAATTTCTTGTATAACTAAGGTAAAGGAAATTTACATTATAGAAAAAGTTCCTGATAAGACAATTCTTACATTATCGCCTCAGGAAAGGAGAGCTTCTGATGAAATATGGAAATTGATAGAGGAAGGAAAAGGAAGAAAGGCATATTTAAAATTAAAAAAGATGGATCCCAATTCTTTCTTTACATCACTATCTACTGGATATGCCCTCCTTTTGATGGGAAAGATTGATCAGGCTGAGCTTTTTTTTAAAAAGGCATTGAGCATTGAGGGAGGGAGTTCATCCCCTCATGTTGGTCTTGCTCAAATTCTCGAAAAAAAAGGAGATTTAAGGGGAGCATTTTTAGAGTGGAAAGAAGCATACAATCTAAATCCTCAAAATGTAAATGTGAAGCTTAGACTTGATAGATTGAAGAATGTAAATACAGAGAAGGCGTTGAAAGAGGCAAATGATTACATTTCTTCCAATGATATTGAAAATGGTATAAGGGCTCTTGAAGAGGCTCTCTTTTATTCTCCTGAACTTGTCCCCTCAAGGCTTAAGCTTATAGAGCTACTGGAGAAGAGAGGAAGGGATTTTGAGTGTATATCCCATCTTGAGATAATTTCAAAAGCTCAGCCTGAAAATCTTTCTATAAAGAGAAAACTTGGTTTACTATATCTGAAAAATGAAAGTTATGAAAGGGCGTACGATCTTTTCAAGGAACTTTCAGAGATTGACCCAAAAGATAAAGAGTTGAAAGAGTTGCTAATAAAGGCAGAAAATGGGCTTCTTTCTGTAAGACTCCCTTCAGCATGGAAGGATATTCCCAACAAGAAAGCAATAACCAGAGGAGATCTTGCAAGTCTTATAGCAGTAAAATTTCAAAAATTCTTCAAAGATATATATATTAAGCCGCCCATCATTGTTGATATTTCGAACCATTGGGCGCAGAACTTTATCCTTCAGGTAACATCCCTTGAAATAATGGATGTTTATCCCAATCATGCTTTCTATCCTGAGGACTATGTATCCCGACAGAATTTTGCTGTTGCAGTTTACCGTCTTATAGATGTTCTGGAGAGAATGGGAAAGAGCATCTATGCAAAATTGGAATATAAAAAACCTGAAGTTAAAGATATTCCTATGGAACACACATTGAGGACAACAATAGAGAGAATGGTTGGATACGGGATAATGAATGTAAAGGAGGGATTTTTTAAGCCTGGAGATCCTGTTTCTGGAAGTGAGGGAATAGCAATTATATCCTTTATTTATGAACTTAGTGAGCACTCCAAACGATAGAAAATGAAGTTCTTTACCTTTCGCTCCCTATCATTTCCTCTAAAACTCTTTTTGGAACATAGAAAATCGCATTAAAATAAAAACTTGGATAATTTCTGTTTCCAAACATCTTTATAAGTTCAATTACCTTCTCCCTTTCCTTCTCTTTTTTTTCCATTTCTCCCCTCTCTTCATAAACCTTGTAAAGAGAATAATGAGCCATTATAAAATTGGGTTCAAGTTCGATACATTTTCTCAATGTCTTTTCCGCTTCCATGTCTTTGTAGGTAATAATATAAAGATGAGATAGATTATAGTAATAAAATGGATTGAATGGTGAAATTGAAATAGCTTTTTTCCAGTGGAATTCAGCTAACTTAAAAGCTTCTTCAAAACCTTTCCTTATCAAAAGAATTGTGAAAAGTTCTGCCAGCTCCTTATGGGAATCAGAGTTGTAAGGATTTAGTCTAATACTCTCATTAAAATTAGATAAAGAACTCCAGAGATAAAAAGGATCTCCTGTCCTCAGATAAATTAGTCTCTCAATTATTCCTATTTCCTTTTTAACCGTAGAATTAAGGGGGGTTAATTTTTCAGCTTTTTTAAGCATTTTTAGTCCTCTTTCTAAATTTTCAGTCCTTGCAACCATTGCTCCATTTCTCAATAACCTGTTGGAAAGAAAAGGAAGGACTCCATCTGCTATAAGAAGAAAGAAAAATGTAAAAACAATAATAATTTTAAATGTTTTTCCGATTTCAAATTTTAATGGGATTAATTCTTTTTCCGATGAAAATTGAATATTTGAAAGTAAGAAAATGAAAAGAAAGGAAATTGGAACATGGAAGATTGAGTTGGTGAAAAAGGAGTTAAAAAATATTGATAAAAGGGCAATGGAGGTTCCTTTAATTCTCCAGTCTTGAGATTTTATTGAATTTTTCAAAAGATTCAAAGAAAGGAGGAAGATTCCAATTAAAAAAGGAATTGATAGAACACCAATTTCAGCCAGTAGCTGAAGGTAGTCGTTGTGAGCATCTCCGAGGGTTATTGCGTAACGGGCAATCCTTTTTTCTTCAGGGAATCTGTAAGGGTCAACTCTATAGTAGAAATTGGATGGTCCCACTCCTGTAATCCAGTTATCAAGGAACATTTTAATTCCAACGCTCCATATCTGGATTCTTCTAAAGGAGAATGGGTCATGTGCTCTCATTATGTATCGGGATAAAGGATTGGGTATGAGAAGGAGAATAATGAAAACCAGAATGATTAAAGAAATTGAATAAGGAGGAATTTTTCTTTTTCTATCATGAAAAATTAAGGGAAGGAGAATAAGAATGGCGAATAGAGTTGAGCGGGACTTAGTGAGAATTATAGCTATGATGATTGGAAGAGTAAGAAATATAAAGATTTTCTTCTTTTCCATCAAATAAATAAGGATTAAAATTAAACCT
This sequence comes from uncultured Clostridia bacterium, assembly GCA_964649495.1. Taxonomy (GTDB): domain Bacteria; phylum Acidobacteriota; class Aminicenantia; order JBFLYD01; family JBBIMS01; genus JBBIMS01. Next base: position 8,014 of record CAZYPR010000058.1, read on the forward strand.
GTAAGAAGTGCAAATGCAGAATGGTTTGGATTCAAAAAATTCCCTGATGCTCTTTGCTGATGAAGGAGAAAATATTTTGAAATAGAAAAAATGGAATGAAAGATAGAGAAAATCATAATAATTTTTAGAGTAAAAATTCTTTCCTCCTCTTCAAGAATAGAAAATGTAAAAAAAGATAGATAAAGTAGAGTTAATTCTCCGAGACTTAAAAGAGATGGGTATTTGTAAGAAGAGAAAAGGGTTGAGATAAACATAGAAATTGGAAGGGATAAGAGAGTAACATTTAGCAAGTTGATTTTAAAAGTAATTTTCAATTTTTGAAAGAAAAGTTTTTTAATTAGAATTATCCCTGTAAGGGTGAAAATGATTAAAAATATGGGGTCAATGTCCTTGTCGGGGAAAAAATACACACTCAGAAAGATCAAAGATAAAATAATCTTCTCTATCATTTTCTAAAAATTAAATCTTCAATCTTTTTTCTTTCATCCCTGTATGGAACAAAGGTGGGATTCAGCTTCTCTGCTTCCCTTATGGAAATGTAAGCTTCTATATATCTTCCCATTCTCAGAAGAATTCTACCTTTTTCAAAATAAAAAGAATGGGAGAAGGGGTAAAGGGAGATTGACTTTTCTATGTATTGAAGGGAAAGGGGAAGATTCCCTTTTTTTGACTCTATGAATGAAAGATACGAGTAAATCTTGGGATGGAATGGATTAATTTTTTTGGCTAAAATCAATTTTTTTTCCGCCAATGAAATATCTCTACCCATATTTAAATTGGCACTCTGAATCAATTCCTCTGTGAAGTATGTCCATAAAGGAAAGATTAGAAATAAAATGAATAAAAAAGTAAATAAAAATAATTTTCTTCCTTCAATTTTTAAGCAACCCTCCCTTCCTTCAAAAAAGGAAAATATTATAATTGTCAAAAATCCAAAGCTTTCAAAAAATATTCCAATATCAATGAGATTAAAGAAGAGGATAGAAAATAGAGCCCCCAATACAGATGCCTCTAATGGAGTGCTGGATATTCTCTTTGAGAATTTAGAGAACCAATCAAAAAGGACTAAAATCAAGAGAGTAAAGGAGAAGATCCCTCCCTCTGCAAAAAATTGAAGAAAAAAGTTGTGGACATATTTTGTAGCTTCACTCCTTTCTTTTGCCAGAGGAAGAGAAAAGGAGGTGTAGTTGTTCAAGCCAACACCAAAAATAGGATGTTCTGAAATCACCTTAATAGCAATCTTCCAGTTGGAGATCCTAAGAGTTAATGGATTCTTTGTAGAAAGGGTATCGAGCCTCAAGGAAAAAATCATAGAAATTATTGAAATTGAAATAATAAGTAGAACAATGAAAATTTTTAAATCTTTTTCCCCTATAATAAAAAGAAAGATAAATAATCCTCCAAATAGTCCAACAATTCCTCCAAAGGATTTTGTAAATATCATTAAGATTAAAGAGAGAGAGGATAAGGAAAAGTATAAAATTTTTTTAAATTTTTTCCTTTCAATAAAACCAATTCCGAGGGATAGAATAGAGATAATAGAGAGATAGAAACAGAAAGATGTTGGAAGGGGGGAAAGGGAAAATACCCTTCCTTCTTTCAATCTTTCCACCATTCTTGCTTTCAGCAAAAAGGGAATATTGTTTAAATTTTCTACAGTATTTAAATATCCTGAAAAAAGAAAAAATTTCTGATAAAAACCATAAAAGATGGCTGGTAAAGATGAAAACAGAGTAAATTTTAGAAGATTTTCTTTTTCCATCTGAATAGCAAAAATATAGAACGAGATTAAAATAATTATATAAGAGAGGGGAAGAAGGGAAAGATAAGTGAATCTGTTGAGTAAGGCTGATAAAAATAAAGTTAAAAGGAAAAAAGAAGTGAGGGAAGAGGGCTTTGGGACTTTAATCTCTTTTTTAAAGAGAAAAAAAATGGGAATGATAAAAAAGAAAATAATACTCCAGCGATGGACTTCAAGAGGAAAGGTAAAGAGGAGAATAAAAATAGAAAGAAAGAAAATTTCCATTGAATTTAAATTTTAAAATAAAAAGGCGGGTCGCCCTTTAGAACAACTTGGGAAAATTACTGCTTTGGTGCCCAGGTGAACTGTCCGTTGCAAATGATAATGTCCTTGTCAAAATCTGACAATGTGTTGACTACATAATAGGTTTCCGTTGCAGAAGGCGCATCCTCTGTTCTATTTCTTCCATAAGAACGAACAGAGTAAACATCATAAGTCGAACTAACTGCGTATCTGAAATCGTTATTCCAACCATCTCTTAAGGGTAATTTTTGGATGTGAAATGGCTCTAAATATTGTTTCAAATCACTTACGATAGTTCCAGTCTGGGGATAGAAACCATTATCAACATCGTAAGATTCGAGACCATTGGCAATTGTCTTCATATCACCCATTGTTCTCTTCTGTCTACCCTTCTGGAGTGCTGTCAACAGGTTTGGTATGGCTGCAATGATTGCAATAATCGCCACAACAATTAAAAGCTCAATCAAAGTAAAACCTTTTTGCTTTTTCCTTAACATTTTTACCTCCTCATAAAAAATATATCATGATTCGTGCCAGAATAAAAATCCTTTATCCAAGCGGATTTTTTCAAAAGGGGGTAAAGAGAATGACAGGAATTGTCATTGAAAGTGACAAAAAATGTCAATTGTAAACGATTAGCTATTTTTGGTTGCTTTTTTTAAACAATGAGATTAAGCTAATATCTATGAAAAAAATATTAATTTTGATTTTACTTTTTAAAACCCTCGGCTTTGCAGAGCCAAAATTTGGTATTTCAGTTAAAGGGGGATGGTTTGGTATTCCTAAAAAACTTGTAGATGCTATGAAGCTGGATGTTATAACTATTGATAATATTCCTTATGGAGTTGTCAAAAAACCCTATATAGAGGGGGGGACCTATGGCTTGGAATTGAGATATTACGGGAAAAAAGGGATAAATGGTGGATACTCCAGTGTTCTTTCCTATGAAAGAAGTTTTTTAAGGGGTGAGGGAGTTTGGGAGAGGGAGATAGGTTATGGAATATTTGGTGGCAATCTGAGCTCAAGCTCCCATACTCTTACATTTTCCTCTCTTTTTGACATATTTCCTTCCCTTCCTTTCCATCCCTTTTTCGGTTTGGGAATAGGAGTTTCCTATCTTTCTTACAATGTTGAACTCATAAAAAATGAAAAGGGAGAAGAAATTAGAAAAATCGGAAAGGATAATGTAATAGTTCCTGTTTTCCATTTTCCCTTTGGACTCAGATTATTGCTTGGGGAAAGAGTAGATTTGAAATTAGAATCAGGCTTTAAAAATGGGTTTTACATTATTGGAAATATTTCTTTCAATTTTTAAATGAAATACCTTAAAAAATATCTTTTTATTTTCATAATCCTCTTTATTGCTCTTTTTTATTTCTCATACATTCCCGTAAGTTATAACTTTGACGGAACTGTTTTTAGCCACTTTTTAAGATATTCCATAATAAAAAGAGATTACATCTCCAGGATTCAACCTCATCACCTCCTTTATCTTCCTCTTGGTATAATTACCTATAAAGCCCTTTCCTTTTTTACTGGAGTGCCTCTCTTTGAATATTTTTCATCTCCAGCTTATTTCTTTATTTTTTGGAATTCTTACTCTTATTTTTATTTATAAAATCTTGCTTTCTCTTACTTATAAGCCCTTCCTATCTATAGCGGGTGTCCTAATGATTGCATTCTCTTATGCTTTCTGGCTCTTCTCTGTCGAGGCTGAAGTCCATATGCCTGGAATATTTTTTATAGTTTCAGGAATTTATTTCTTATTTTTTCAGGAAAAAAGGAGCAAATATTTTATATCTGCGATTCTATTCTCACTTTCTGCGGCGTTTCACCTGACAAACATTCTAATCCTATTTTCTGTCTTTCTCTTATTTATTACAAGAAAAACGAAAATGAAAGAAATCTTGATTTTTTACGGAGTTTATATTCCCTTTACCATCTTCCAATATTTTTTATTTTCAATTTTTAGCAAAACTGATTTAATTTCTTTCTACAAGAATGCCCTTTTTGGCAAGGATCCTTTTGCGGGATAAAGAATCAGTTTCTGGTCACCAATTTCTATTGAAACTTTATTTTTTTCATTAAACTCTATAAAGAATGCTATATTTGAAGGAAGTAACTTTTTACTTTCCTTAATTCTTTTTTTATTTTTACTCATATTCACAGTTGTAGGAATTTACAAAAGTAATCTAAAATCTAAAATATATTCCTTTTTATTCTGGATGCTACCATATTTCCTTTTCTTTTCTATTTGGGATACAAAAAATATAGAATTTAAATTGAACATAGTTATTCCCCTTCTAATAATTTTTGTAATTTCAATTTCTAATTTCCATAAGATTGGCTATATTATAATAGCTTTAATGATAATCTTCACATTTATCAATAATTTCTATTCGGGAATAAGACCTAAAACTGAGATTCAAAATAACAGGAATTTTCTTCTGGCGGAAGCTATAAGAGAAAAAACTGATAATGACTCAATTATTGTTATCGCTGGCAACATTAAGGGATATTTATATGGAAAAATCTATATCCCATATTTTGCAGAAAGAAACACATGGATTCTCGACTGGATATTGGGAAAGGGAGCGTCTTTAAATAATTTTAAAGATTCAATAGGGTATTCCCTTTCCAAGGGAAGAAAAGTTTTTTCCTATCGGAGCTTCTTTATATGAGTGATGCTGTGAAAGAATTGATCAAAACTCACAAATTATCAGAAAAAGAGTATATTAATTTCTTAAAAAAATTAAAATTTGGAAGAAAAACTGAATTGCTTGATGGATTCTACCTACTGGAGGTTAGGGAAGTTTACTAAGATGGGTATGAAGTTCTATAGACCTGAAAGGAGTATTTTAAATCCTATTAAAATAAGAATTATTCCACCAGTTAACTCTGACCATCTTTTGACAATTTTTCCAATAACTCCTCCAATTGAAAAACCTATTATGCTAACCGAGAAACTAACAATTCCAAACATTAAGGAGGGTATAATTATGCCAACTTTCAAAACCCCTATACCCATTCCAACCCCCATGGAATCTATACTTGTGGATATTGAAAGAATAATAATATTTAATATCCTATCCTGAATCATCTTATTTTTACTTTCCTTTTCAAATGATTCGTAAATCATTCTGAGTCCTACAAATAAAAGAATTAGAAAAGCAATAATGTGGTCGTAACTTTTTAAAATTGAGATTGCAGATGAGCCCACCAGCCAGCCAATTATTGCCATCGAAGACTGGAAAAATCCAAAGGATAAACTCATTTTTAAAGGAAGATTTTTATTTGATTTTGAAGCAATCCCTCCAGCAACAGAAACTGCAAAACAGTCCATGGAGAGACTGAGGGAAATTAAAAAAATTGTAAAGAAACTCATAATTTTTAACTGATGCGATTTCTAAATTTATTAAAGGAAATTATAACATCTTTTAATCTTCTACCCAAGCTTTATGATATTATATTTTTATGCATAAAAAATTTTTTAGAAAACTTTCTTACAATATATTTCTTTTCCTTATTTTATTTTCCACTTCTGCTGAATCCTCAGACTTTACCAGCTGGTTAAAAAAACAGAATCCCTCCGGCTGGGAATACGAGAAGGTGAAACCGCATGTCTTCTACAAAAAAATTTTTATCCCTGAAATCCCCCTCTCTATTCATATTTTAAAAGTTAATTTGAAAAATAGAATGGTTGAACTGGAACTCCAGAAGGCGGAAAATGGAATTTTCGGAAAGAAAACTTTGCGTGAGATTGTTGAGGATACAATAAAAAAGGGAAGAAATGTAGTCGCTGGAGTAAATGCTTCCTTTTTTGAAGAAGACGGAAGACCTGTTGGACTTTTCGTTGACGAGGGAATTATATATAACCTTAATAATAGAAGATCTTCCTTCATAAAAACCACAAAAGGAAGGTTTCTATTTTCAAAGAGTAGAGTTGAAATATATCTTAAAGCTGGAAAGGAAAGAGTAAAGATAAAGGAATTAAACAGTGAAAGTTCAAAAAATGATGGAATAATGCTATTTAATCAGGTTTATAACAGAAAAATTCAACTGAGGGATGGTCTTGTGGGATTTCTTGTAAAGATTGGAAATAAAAGATTCTCGCCAACAGAAAAAGTAAAGGGAACTGTTTCAAGAATAATAAAGGATGGTGAGATTCAACTCATGGAAGGGGAGGTTTTGGTTGTGGCAAAGGAGAAGGAGAGAATTCTTGAAAATATTAAAATAAATAGTTCTGTCAATTTTGAAATTAAAAATTTATACTTTAAGGAAGACATTGAATTTGCAGTCACTGGAGCACCTCAGATTGTGAGAAAAAGTTTGAATGTTTACAAAGGTATAACAGAGGGTCTCACCTCAAGATTTGTCGATGCTCGCCATCCAAGGACTGGTATTGGAATTAAAAAAAATAATAATGAAATATTTTTAATAGCAGTTGATGGAAGGCAACCTCAGATTTCAATAGGTATGACCCTTTATGAGCTCGCTGAGCTATTTATAAAACTTGGATGTTACAATTCTCTTAATCTTGATGGAGGAGGTTCAACCACGATGTGGGTAAATGGCAGAGTTGTGAACTCTCCCTCTGATCCAACAGGTGAAAGACCTATTTCCGATGCAATACTTGTAATTGAAAAATCTGTTTCCACAAAAAATGATGATAAACCCTTTCATTAATTTAGCTTTTTATTCTCGAGAGTGTTCAATAACTTGGGAAGGCTTGAAAATTGAGCCTCCGCAAGTATT
>CAZYPR010000059.1:0-14407 GCA_964649495.1 uncultured Clostridia bacterium
TATTTCAACTATCTCCCACCTATTCCCTAAAATGAGCAGAGTTACAGTTTAAAAAACAAGCAAAATCCTTTTGTTGGGTTAACAGATGGTAACCACGCTCGCAGAGTGGATCAAGAGGATGAGAAGAAAGAGCATATGCCTTCAGATTATTTTACATCAATTACAAGGAACGGAAGAAAAACACTGTGTATTGAAAAAAGTTTTTCATCAGAGCTCTAAAGATTATTGCCAGAGATTTATTATGAAATTTCAAAACTCGTAATTACCGTCTTTTACTTGGAAACCCTAATTCCATTATGAATTAATTAGCATTATTAAATACTTTCTGATTGAATTAACACCTCCCTGATCTCTAAAATCCTTTCAATTTTAAATGTCCTCTCTTCATTCCTCTTTTTACAGAATGCTTTTAGTCCCAAATATTTTTTTCCCTGATATTCCATTTCTCCAATAAATTCAGGAATTACAATTCTTTTAGATTTCTCATCATTGGGTTTAAGATAAACTATTTCAAGGGCTTTTTTCAATTCTATTGCATTTTTTATAATTTCTACTTTCCTTTCAATTGATAGTGCCTCCTCAGCTTTCCTGTACTGATATTTTGTTAGAAAATCTATCACCTTCCAATCCATCCAGATGTGTTTTTTGCTTATGGGTTTTTTTAGAACAATTCCATCAAGGGTTGTGCATCTACTCAGAGCAACATAAACCTGACCATGGGCAAAGGTGCCTCTTCCAATATCTATTACTACCCTTTCAAAGGTTTTCCCTTGGCTTTTATGGATTGTTACTGCCCATGCAAGGATTAGAGGATACTGGGTAAAAGTTCCAATAACCTCGGATTTTAGCTCTCCATTTTCTACATAAAAATGGAATATTTCCCATGTATAGGGAATAATCTCTACTTCAGAACCATCAGAAAGTTCAGCTATTATTAAAGTTCCCTCATCATTAGGAACTATTTCAACGATTCTTCCTATGCTTCCATTTACCCATCTCCCTTTTGGGTCATTATTCACCATCATAATCTGAGCTCCAATCTTTAGCTTTAATTCGATGGAAGTTGGAAGATACTCCTTACCAAAATCTCCTTCAATATAACCTTGAAAGGTATAGGTTCTACCCCTCAATTTTTCCAGCTGTCTTCTGTTAACTTTTTCTGCATGTTCATTTGTTGTTACAAGGTAAACATAAAAGTCATCAGGTGATGGTTCAAAATCCGGGATACATCTTCGGTTGAGCAATTCTATTTGCTCTTCAGTTATTGATTTATTCCTTATTACATTTAAAATTTCAATGAAAAAGGGGTCATGTTGGCGATAAACCTTTTCCAGCTCAATAAATTCCATGTCAAAGGATTCGAAAACCTTAGCACTGTAAAAATACGGAGTTTTGTAAAGGGACGAGAATGCCTCCTTTTCGCCTCCTGTTACAACTGGAGGGAGCTGATAGAGGTCTCCAATAAATACCATTTGAATACCGCCAAAAGGTTTTTTAGACGATGGTCCATTTAAACGCAAGAATCTATCCACACAATCGAGAAGGTCAGCCCTCACCATTGATATTTCATCAATAATTATCATGTCAATGCTCTGATAAATACTTTCCTCTTTCTTTCTCCTTATTTTTCTAACAAGAGTGGGGGTTATGTCGGGTTTGAATTTGAAAAAGGAATGAATGGTTTGCCCTTTAACATTTAGAGCTGACACCCCTGTTGGAGCAAGGACAACAACCCTCTTTTTAGTTATATTCCTAAAATAATCGAGGAGAGTCGATTTCCCTGTTCCTGCCCTCCCTGTTATAAATACATTCTTGTCAGTATTCTCCATTAATTCGAGAGCTCTTTTAAATTGCTCGTTAATTTCTATTTCTTTGGACACCTATTGTTTTATTATCTCAACTTTGTATTTATAGCTCCATTTGTCGTAGTATAGGTTCCCTCCTTCCCACTCAAGCTCTCCCCTCTGGAAATCAACAGTGTCGGAACGGGGATAAATCTTTGCAGGATAAAGCTCTCTTGAATAATCATCATTTACAATAAGACGGAATGAGTCAATACCTCCAAGATAAAACCATTTTACATCCTCATCCTTAGAGTCCATCAATCCATAACTCTGGTCAACAGGAAGCCATCCATAAGGCTCAATATAGAACTCCCCCCAATCATGCATGTTTTCAAGTCCACCGGGTGTTGTTGTCCACCCTGATTCCCACCTTGCGGGTATACCATTAATTCTGCAAAGGGTTATAAAAAGAAGAGTTTGAATTCCGCAATCTCCATGTCTGTTTTCATAGGCGTATGAGCTTATATTTTCAATTGTTGAGTAATCTCGAGCTGAAGCCCACGGAACATTATTGTCAATCCATTCAAAAATTTTTCTTGCTATTAAATAAGGATTTTTCTCATCACCCACAATCTTCTTTGAAAGAGCTTTCAGTTCATCAGTAAAAATTATGTGGGGTGGTCTTTCCTCAACAAAGGGTTTTAGCTCATCAGTAATCTTTGGAAGTCTAACCTCTTCAGGTTTTATCTTTTTCCAAAAAGCATAGGAGGTGAATTCAAAAACAACTGAAAATTCTGTTTTTTCGTTCTTTTTCGAAACCTTTTCCAGATAAATGGATCTGTGATGAGAGTCCTCGTTCTTGCAAAGAATGTATTTTTCAGGATCTGTGGAAATGAGTTTTATATCCTCCTGCCTCCCCCTCTTCTCCCTTGGGAATGGAAGCCAGCACCTGATAACCTTTTTCTCAGGGACAACATTTTCCTTTAATGAAACTGAATATCTAATTCTAACTCTTACAGGTTTTACAAATTCTTTTCCCGTCCCTTTTGCAATTTTTATTGTCTCCTCAACATCCTTAACCCTGCTGAAGGTGGGTGGTTTCAATACTCCCACTTTCATATCCTTTTCCTCCTTTATCTTTCTCAATTCTTTATCAATCAAAAAAAGATTCCTTCCCGCATTTTCAAAATATTTTTTCTGACCATCAATTATCATAAACTCAAGCTTTTTCTCCTTTTCCCATCTCTCTATATCAGTGTCCTTAACATCAGGAACATAATTCTTTATGTATTTGACTATATCCTCTCTGTTCTTGTTGAATTCAGATTTTATTCTTTCAAGCCTTTCTATCTCCCAGATTATCTCAAGCCTTTCAGAATCTGTAAGATTCTGATTCTCAGCAAGCTCAATCCTCATTAGTTTCTGCGCTTGAGTAAATTCACCCTTTTCAATTAACTTTGCAAATTTTTCAGGAATTGCAGAGAATGCTATCGAAATTGTTAATAAAAAAATAACTAAAGCTCTAAGAATCATATTGTCCTCCATTCTTTTCACATTGCATAAAGTTTTAAGTATTACAAACTTTCTTTAAAATGACAATATACTCATAACGCATTGTCAAATCTCTCTCCCCTCTTATATTGGAAGGTGAATTTTCAACGGGCATTCTTTTATTGGAAATTGCTCTCACTATAGTTTTTTGATGTTCAAATCCAAAACTTTCGAAAAAGTCTGCAGAAATTTTATCTGTTGGGAGCTCCTCCCCCTTCACCCTTCTATTTCCAACGACAAAACAAACAAATCCATTTGGCTTAACTTTTTCAGATATTATTTTTATAGCTTCAAATAAATCATTATAAAAAGAAAAGACTTCTTTCGCACGCTTTTTATTCTTTGAACTTATTTTTTCTAAATATTCGTAAAGGATGGTTGAAGGAAGATCAAAGTTGATCTCTTTCACTCTACAGCCCAAGGATGAGCTATCAACTCTTTCTTCGATACCTAACCATCTCAAAGATAATCTTGAAAATTCCCCGTAAGCAACAGTTGTTTTAGAATCTCCATAAGGAGGAGATGTAATTACAAGATCAATAGAATTCTTTTCTAAGTTTGAAGCATCGAAAATACTTTTATTTTCTAAAATTATATTCACTACCGTTGGAGGGTATTTTCTATAAAAATCAGAAAGAAGACCTATATTTTTTAGGCTTATTTCTGTGAAAGTTTTTAAAGTGTCTAAATTCTTTTTTCTTCTTCTTAATAATTTAAACTCATTATAATCTGTGTTAGATACCCTTCTAACCGTCTCTGAAAAAACAACTTGAAAAAAGTTCTTTATATTCTCAGATTCAATTGAAAATATTATCTTTCTCAATCTTGACAATTCTTTAATTGCTTGTTCTTCAAACCAATATTCGATATTATGGAACTCGACTGTTTCAGATTCCACGCTATTATACTTGCTTTTTATCATATCTAATACTTCAATCAAATCTTTCAAGGGAATAGAAGTGCATCTTACTTTAGCTATTAGTATTGCCAAAGGATTAATATCGTATCCAATAAAATTTCTTTTGTTAATTAAACATTCAACTCCTGCAACCCCTGAACCAGCGAAGGGATCTAATACTACTTCATTTTCTTTAGAATAATTCATGAGCAGGTGTCTTACGACTAAAAAATGAAACATTGCAGGATAAGGATGGACACCATATACTCCAGTGGAAGCAGGAGTCTCTTTAAAATCCCATTCCTCGTCTCTTATTCTTTTAAATATTCCTTCTTTTAGTTTTCTTCTGGTTATATCTTCTTCAAAGTCAAATAGCATTCTTTGGCTCATGTTGTAATTAACTCCTTAGGTAAATCGCTTAATCTTCTTATCCACGGTAGTTCTTTCAAATCAGCACTTTCAGCAAGTTCATCTCTTATAAATGCAATTAATCCCTTTTCGTTTATCTCATTAGCTTTTCTTTTAGATAATTCATTGTCTATTGTAAGAAGATAGATTCTTTGATTCAATCTTGCTTGAGGAACTTCTTGCTTCCATCTTTCTCGCAGAGTGCGTTTGCAAGTTAAAAAAAATGCTTTATCAGGAGTATTTAATGCAACACTTATATTGGGAATAACCATATCAATTCTTTTTAAATTCTCTTTTGCTTCACCATGGGGAATTTCGGCAGGGATATCAATAAAGTTTAACAGAATAGATATGGCCTTCTCAAAAGTTTTACCACCCCTCGCTTTTCTCATGTTGCCCAGATCTTTTTCCAATACTTGAACAAGATAGCCAAACTCTGCGAACAATTTGCTGGCTTCATTTAATGAAATCATCCCATCCCTTTTTGGAAATAATTTTTTCAAATCTTTTTCGAACTTCTTCTTTCTGTTCTTTCAACCATAACTTTGCAAGCTCCAACAAAGCTTTTCTTTCATATTCTTTGAATATTTTGGTAGCTTCATCATCCACCGAAACCAAGATTTTTCCAAATTTTTTCTTCGCTAATTCTTTTTTAAATTTCAGTCTTTTTAAAGCTTCTTGAAGGATGAAATCAACGGAGGGGATCTTCTCTTTTGCCTCTCTTAAAAATCTATCCATATCACTTCTTTTTTATCATAACATTTTCTAATTTTCAAAGAAATACAAATTCAAAACAAAGAACCTATTGATTCTATGGCTTTCCAGCCCGCAATGATTAGGAATATCCAGGCAAAAATTCCATAAATAAAAATCCATTTTGGATGTTTGTATTCAGGAAAAAGTTCATTCCTTTTACTCAAAATAAGAATGACACCAAGGGAGAGGGGGGGTATTAGACCATTTAATGCTCCCGCAAGTATAAGAAGAGAAACTGGTTTCCCAACTAAAAGGAAGGAGATGGAAGATATTAAAATGAAAATTAGAATCAGAATTGAATTGTCCTTTTTTACAATTGTTCCCCTCAAAAATGAAACTGATGTATATGAGCAACCCACAACCGATGTTATTGCAGCAGACCAGAGGACAAATCCAAATATTCTTAAACCAACAATTCCCGCTCCGTGGAAGAATGCAGATGCGGGAGGGTTTTGAGGATCAAGGATATTCCCTCTTGAAACAACTCCTAAGACAGCAAGGAAAAGAATTATTCTCATAATACCTGTTATCAAAATTCCAGTTACTGAAGCTCTTGAAATTTTCCTTATATTCTCAATACCCTTAACTCCCGCATCAAGGAGTCTGTGAGCTCCTGAAAAGGATATATATCCTCCAACAGTTCCACCAATAAGAGTTACAAGGGCAAGGAAGGAAATTTGTGATGGGAGAATCGCTCCTTTCACTGCCTCATCAATTGGGGGTGGTGATTTAAAAATGACATAAAGGGTCAAAAGAATCATTGTTATTCCAAGAATTGTGGCAAAAAAGTCCATTCTCTTTCCATATTGTCTTGAAATGAACAAAAATATCGCAATTATCAATGAAATTGCAACTCCAATTTTCACATCAATACCGAATAGAGCATTTATTCCGAGACCACAACCTGCAAAATTACCAATGTTGAAAATGAGCCCCCCAAGAAAAACTAAAATTGTTATGAATGCACCAAGCCCCTTTAAAAGAGTATCAGCGAGCTCCTGAGCCCTCCTTCCAGATACGCATATTATTCTCCAGATATTTAACTGAATTCCAATATCTATAATTATTGAGGCAAGGATTATAAAGGCAAAGTCCTTTTTAAACTTTTCAGTAAAAACAGCAGTCTGAGTTAGAAAACCAGGACCAATGGCTGAAGTTGCCATTAGAAAAGCAGAGCCAAGAAGAAGCCTTGTTGTCTGCCTCATATCTATTGAAATCTTCTTCATAATTTTACTCTGATATTTAATTAAATATCCTATGGATTTTAGATTTGTTCCTTTTTTCTATTGATTCCTTAATAAAGCTACTTTGGCTCATTTTTCCTTTCAAGAACAAATGTAACTGGACCATCATTTATAAGGTAAACATCCATCATTGCTCCAAACTCACCTGTCTCCACTTTAATCCCCTTACTTCTCAGAATTTCAACAAATTTATTGAACATGACTTCTGCTCTTTCTGGAATCTCTGCATTGTCGAAACTCGGTCTTCTTCCCTTCTCAAGGGAACCCGCAAGGGTAAACTGAGAAACCGCAAGTATCTCCCCTTCGATATCCATGATGCTAAGATTCATCTTTCTATTTTCATCGGGAAAAATCCTTAAATTCACTATTTTGTCAGCCATAAAATAAAGGATACTCTCACTATCACCCTTTTCTATTCCGACAAGGAGAAGCATCCCCTTCCCGATTTTTCCAACTATTCTATCATCAACTTTAACATATGACTCCTTCACTCTCTGAATAACTATTCTCATTTTCTCCCCCTAATCATTTTATAACTTTCTAAAATTTGCTCTCTATAAAAAATTAAAGAAAAAATAGAGTAAATTATAATTCCAATCCCAATGAGGAAAAAAAGAACAAAGGCTCTCCTTCTAAAGCTTTGGATGGGTGAAAATAAAATGTTTTTCAGAAAATATATTAAAAAACCCATAATAAGTGAAATTATAAGAATTTTTGCTATGTCTACTAAAAGTTCTTTTGTCAGAATTTTTCCATTCTTCCTTTCAAGATAAATCCAGAGAAGTAAAACATTTACAAATCCTGATAAACTGAGCGCAAGGGCAATTCCAGCATGGGAAAGGAATTTAATAAGGGTTAAAGAACCTATAATATCAACAACAATTGAAAGTATTCCGAATTTTACAGGAATCGCAGTATTTTTTAGGGAAAAGAATGCCTGTAGTAATATCTTTACAGCCGAGAAGAAAGGGAGTCCAAGGGCATAAAAGCACAATGCGAAAGCAGTTTTTTCAGTAGAAGAGTAATTAAATGCCCCTCTTTCAAAAAGAACATTTACTATTGGAACGGAAAGGGCAATCAGACCCGTTGTAGCAGGAAAAGTCACAAAAAAGGTGAGTTTAAGGGAGAAGCTGAGGGTTCTCTTCATTGCCTCAAGCTCTCCTGATGCAACCTGTTTTGAAAGGAGGGGTAGCAGGACTGTGGCAAGGGCAACGGAAAATACTCCAAGGGTAAGTTCCATAACCCTGTCAGAATAGTATAAATAGGAAACAGAGCCTTGAGGAAGTAAAGAGGAAGCAATGTATGAACCTATAAGAATCTGAATCTGGATCGCAGATGTTCCTATTATAACAGGAACCATAAGCCCACCAATTCTTTTTATATCAGGGTCACTAAAGGAGACTTGAGGTCTGAATTTCATTCCAAGTTTAACAAGGGATGGAATCTGCGATATAAACTGCACAAGCCCACCAATGGTCACTCCAAGAGCAAATATGAAGGAGGGGTTTTTGCTAAAACTTCCAAAAATCAGAACAAGGGAAATTATTGTTATGTTGAAGAATATTGGGGTTGCTGAGGGGAGGCCGAATTTTCCAAAAGAATTAAGAATTGCCATCGCTATTGAGGTCAAAGATATAAAGAAAATAAATGGAAATATGACTCTATTAAGCCTAATCGTAAGTTCAATTTTTCCTGGTATATTTTCAAAACCTGCCGCAATTATCTTCACAATAAAAGGAGAAAATATTATGCCTAAGGAAGTTATAACTCCCGCTATTATTACCATATCCCAGAAAAATGTGTTGGCAAGTTGCCATGTCTTCTCTTCTCTTTTCTTTCTAACTTCTGCGAAAACTGGTATGAATCCCGCTGACATGCCTCCCTCACCGAGAACCCTCCTCAGAAGATTTGGAATCCTGTAGGCAATTGTGAAGGCGTCTGAATAGAATCCCGCGCCAAGGTAATAAGCTTGAAGCATATCCCTGAAATATCCAAAAATTCTGCTTATAATTGTAAAAAAAGAAATTGAAAATGTTGATTTTAATATCCCTGTCTTTTCACTCTTCATCTTTGAAAAATAAACCCTGTTTGACTTTTTTCAGCAAATGATTTATAAATAAATATTTGGAGGAGGAATTTATGGCAAAGAAGAGTAGGTCTGTTCTCAAACAGCAGAGGAAGAACGAGAGAAGGAGAATTATTAACAAAGCAAACAAATCAAGATTGAGAACAGCAATAAAAAAATTGAGGGAAGCAATAGAAGAGAAAAATGTTGAATTTGCTAAAAAATTTAGTAAAGAAGTTTTTTCTCTTATAGATAAGGCAGTTAAAAAGGGAACAATCCATGAAAATACTGGCTCAAGATATAAATCACGCCTCCAGAAGCAATTAAACTCCCTCATGTCCCAGTAATTCCTCACCTTCAATAATCCTCATAATCATCTCCTCAATCATTCCTTTGTTAAATGGATTTGATTTAATTTTAATATCTGTCTCAAAAATTATCTTGAGAATATTTTCAATCTTTTTAATCCTTTTCTGAATAATATTAAGTGCTTTATTTTTCTCTTCCTCATTAAAGCTTCTAATCTTTATCTGAGATTCCTCACCGAGCAGATTATTGTATCTTCGTGAGAATACCCATGCAAGGGTTCCAATTAGAAAAACAGGTTCTAAATTATCAAGAATATCCTCAATTATTTTAAAAGCTAAAAATTTATCCCTCGAATCTATTGCTCTTATTAACTCATCAATCTTAAATCTTCCCGAAAAACTGACAAGGGATTCTATATCCTCTCTTTCTATTGTTTCCTTATTGCCCATGTAAATGATTATTTTTTCAAGGTCTTTGAGAGCAAGGCTCAAATCTTCCTGAGCTTCTTCCAAAAGGATTGCCTTTGCAGATGGAGTGATTACTTTCCCATTCTCCCTTACTTTTTCCCCAATGAAAATTTCAATCTCTTCAAGCTTCAACGGATTCAAGAAGAAAATTGTGCAGGAAGGACAACTCTTAAATATTTCAAAAAGCTCCATGTCCTTTTCTTCACCAATAACTATTAAATGGGAAGAATTTGATGGTGAGGAAAGGTATTTTTTAAGGGAATAAATTTCTTTGTGGGACTCATTTTTCTTTTTTCGAGTCAGCGTTCCAGAGTTAACAATTACAACTTTTTTTGTTGAGAAGAAGGAAGAAGTGGAAAGGGCACTTACAATTTCCTCCCAGTTACTCTCAGATAACTCAAACCTGAAAACAGAGTAGTCTCTCTCCTCAGGAGGGACTATCTTTTTTATTATCTCTTCAGAAAGAATATCTGCAAGAACTTTTTCTTTCCCAATTAAATAATAAACAGGTGCTATCTCGCCTCTTTTAATAAGACTCCTAAGGGTATGAAAATTCAATTAAAAACCCTCAAGAATTAGAGAAGCAACACTTCTTGCAATTTGCTCTGAAAGTTTCCTGAGCTTCTCAGTTTCAATGGAGAAGAAATCACTCCCTTCCCTTAAATCATACTCATCTGTAAATCTCAATTCTGATTTTGGATAAATCTCCGCTACCTCTTTTGAGAAAAGCCCTACCCTCACCACCACTGTCATCCCATACCTTGTTGCCCTTGAATCTGAAACTGCTGTTGGATATGTATTGAAATATACTATCTCGCCTCTTAAAATCGCATCCGCTGCTTCCTCACTCTCTACAACCTTCACTCCTCTTTTTATAAACTCATTGATAATGGCTGAAGTAACGATCTTTTCAACCTCAACCCTCTGGGTATTATTCTGAAAAACAGGAACCGCAATTGTCTTTATATTCAAAGGAAGAGATTTTCCTGTTCCTACAAGAGCATATCCACAACCCATGAGGAGAACAATTATAATTATTACTGTAAAAATGCATAAAAAATGGCTTCGAGCAAAAATCTTTCTGCCACATACTAAAATCTTTACACCCCTCTTCCCTTCAACCATCTCACTCCACCTGAAAGCTCATGATTTTATCCTGAACCCACACCTTTTTAACTATCTTTTTCTGACTAAGATAGGAGGAAATTTTCGGGTCTTTCATAATTTCTTCAGTCACCTCTTCCTCACTGGTGCCAACAGGAACAGATATTCTTCCCCTCACTCTTCCATTTATCTGAACAACAACCACTGTCATTTCTTCCTTTGAGAGTTCCTCCTTCCACTCTGGCCATTTTGAAACAGAGAGAATCGCCCTTTCTCCCATAATCTCCCACAGTTCTTCGCACATATGAGGGGTGAAGGGAGAGAGAAGTTTTACAAGGCTTATAAAGGCTTCTTTCAATGCTCCCTTTCCACTGGAACTTTTCATGAGCTCATCTTTTTTATGATAAAGGAAATTTGTAAATTCCATCATGCTTGAAATTGCGGTATTTAAATGAATTCTTCTCTCAATATTGTCTGTGATTTTTTTAATGAGCTGATGAGTCTTTCTAACAGTCTCAAGAAGATCCCCTTCCAATTTTTCAACTTTAAAATCTTTAACGCTCTCCCAATTTTCAACTATTAATTTCCATACTCTGTTTAAAAATCTATAACATCCTTCAATCCCTTTGTCTGACCATTCAAGATCCTTGTCAGGTGGTGCTGCGAAAAGGATGAACAATCTTAAAGTGTCTGCTCCGTATTTTTCTATCATATCATCGGGGTCAACAATGTTACCCTTTGATTTTGACATGGCTGAACCGCCAAGGGTGACCATTCCCTGAGTTAAAAGCTTTGGAAAAGGTTCTTTAACTTCAACCAATCCAATATCTTTCAAGAATTTTGTAAAGAATCTTGAATAAATAAGATGGAGTATTGCATGCTCAACTCCACCAATATAAATGTCTGCGGGCATCCAGTATGATGCCTTCTCAGGAGAGAAAGGCAGATTATTCTCACTGGGAGATGTGTATCTGAGGAAATACCATGATGAGTCAAAAAATGTATCCATAGTATCTGTCTCTCTTCTCGCTCTCCCTTTGCATTTTGGACAGGTTGTATTTACAAACTCTTCGCATCTTTCAAGGGGATTACCTCCAGAACCTTTCATCTCAACATTCTCAGGAAGCATAACTGGAAGTTCATCATAGGGAACAGGCACAAGTCCACACTTCTCACAATGGATTATTGGGATCGGTGTCCCCCAGTATCTCTGCCTTGAAATACCCCAATCCTTCAACCTATAAAGAGTGACTCCTTTACCAATTCTATTTTTCTCAACAAATTCAGTCATCCTTCTCCTTGCTTCCTCTGATGAAAGACCTGTGAAATCTCCAGAATTAACAAGAACTCCATCACCCTCAAAAACACCCTCAAAAGGAATCTCCTCCAGGGGTTTAATCACCTCTTTTATCTCCAGATTATATTTTTTCGCAAATTCATAATCCCTTGCATCGTGAGAAGGGACTGCCATAATAGCTCCTGTTCCATACTCCATAATCACATAATTTGCAACCCAGATGGGAATTTTTGATTTAGTGAAGGGATTAAGAGCATATTTACCTGTAAAATATCCCTCCTTTTCAAAATTCTCAATCCTGCTCAAATATGTCTCCTTCTTAGCCTTTTCAAGCCAGTTTTCAATTTTTTCCCTTTCAGAAGAATCCTCAATCAGAACTTTTACCATTGGATGCTGAGGAGATAGAACCATGAATGTAGCACCATAAATTGTATCAATTCGAGTTGTAAAGACCCTTATTTTTTCTCCCAGCTCTAGAACTGGAAAATCTATGTATGCTCCCTCAGACCTACCAATCCAGTTCTTTTGCATTATTATTACCTTCTCTGGCCAATCCTTCAAAAGTTCATGGTCTTTCAAAAGATCCTCAGCGTAATGGGTTATCTTCAAAAACCACTGCTCCAGTTCCTTCAATTCTACTTCAGAGTCGCATCTCCAGCACTTTCCACTTATAACCTGTTCGTTGGCAAGAACAGTCTTACATCCCGGACAAAAGTTCACAAGAGATTCCTTTTTGTAAGCAAGCCCCTTCTCAAACATCTTTATGAAAATCCACTGATTCCACTTGTAATACTCGGGAATTGAAGTGTTCACCTCTCTATCCCAGCAGTAGCTGAATCCCATCCTCTTGAGCTGACCCTTCATTACCGCAATATTTTCATCAGTCCACTCTTTTGGATGATAACCATATTTTATTGCAGCATTCTCTGCAGGAAGACCAAAAGCATCCCATCCCATTGGATGGAGAACATTGAAGCCCCTCATCCTCCAGAATCTTGCCACGACATCTCCAATTGTGTAATTCCTAACATGTCCCATGTGTATTCTTCCAGAAGGGTAAGGGAACATCTCAAGGCAATAGTATTTCTTTTTTAAAGGGTCTTCCTTTACTTCAAAAACCTTGCTCTCTTCCCATATTCTCTGCCATTTAACCTCAATCTCTTTCGGGTCATACTCACGCATAATCAAATCCTTTAAAGATTTATCTTATTACAAAAGGAATCATTTATCAATCCTATATATTCCCGAAGCCGAAAGCCAACTCTTTTGCAATCCTTCCTTTTTTTATATAATTTATTCAGATGAGGAGATACTAATGTATAATTGGAAACTCGGAAAGAAAAACCATGCAACTGTAAATGAAATAATAAAAACTGCTGAAGGCGAAAATAAACATAAACTCCAATACCCTCCTTCAGAAACAAAGGAAAAAATAGAGATAACAGTAGAGGTTTTGGAAGAAACAGAAAAAGATGAGACATTATTTTGAAAAACAAAAAAAGGAGTAAAACAATGGCAGAGAAGGACCTAAATTTTGAAGAGAAACTTTGGAAGGCAGCAGATAAGTTAAGAAAAAAGATTGAGGTTTATGAGTATAAATATGTTGTTTTAGGGCTTGTATTCTTGAGATATATTTCTTTTGCTTTTGAGGAAAAAAGGAAAGAAATTAAAGAGAAAGATGCGAAAAAATTTCCAGAAAAGTATCAACCCCTTGTTTTTGAAGATAGAGAAATCTATCATGCCAATGGTATCCTTTATGTTCCAGAGAGTGCAAGATGGGATCATATAAAAAAGAATGCGAATCAGCCAAATATTGGAGAAATCATTGACAAAGCCATAGAAACGCTTGAAAATGAACATCCAGAAAAATTAAAGGATGTAATTCCGAAAATATTTTCTAAAGTCAATCTTGACCATTATGAGCTTGCTTATCCTATAAATCTCTTTTCTGAAATTGAATTCGACGATTCGCATTTAGAGAAAGATATTTTTGGAAGAATTTATGAATATTTTCTTGGAAAATTTACCGAAGCAGAAGGTAAAAAGGGTGGAGAATTTTATACTCCTCGTTCTTTAACAAGACTTATATTTGAAATTCTTGATGTGAAAGAGGGAAGAATTTTTGATCCCGCTTGTGGTTCTGGTGGATTTTTTGTTTCTGCGCTGGAAAAATTTCAAAAAGAAGGAATAGAGAAAGAAAAATTATTAATCTACGGTCAGGAATCAAAGGAGTTTGTCTGGAAGGTATGTAAAATGAACCTGGCAATAAGGAATACAGAAGGGGATATAAAATGGGGCGATTCTTATCACGATGATAAATTCTTTGATTTGAGAGCTGATTATGTAGTATCAAATCCTCCTTTTAACGATAGTGAATGGGGACGAGATAGAATAAAATCGAATGACCCAAGATTTAAATACGGATTACCACCAGAAAATAATGCAAACTATGTATGGATACAGCATTACATTTATCACCTTGCACCAAATGGAAAGGCAGGATTTGTAATGGCAAATGGTGCTC
>CAZYPR010000060.1:0-13668 GCA_964649495.1 uncultured Clostridia bacterium
ATTAGTTCCCTCTTTTCACCTTTTCTTCTACTTGACATTTATTATTGCATCTCCTGAAATTCATTATTATTATACATTTGAAAAAGGAAAAAAGTTTTGATTTTTATTAAAAGCAAGGAACCTTAGATATTAGAAAGATATTCTTTTACCTGTTTCAGGCTCTCAACTCCTTCTACATTCAGTATTTCAACATCCTTTCCAAGATTTCTTACAATCCTTTTTAAAAGTCCTGAGAGAACCTTCCCACTACCTATCTCTATAAAGATTGAAACACCCATTCCGAGCATCAATTCCATTGTCTCAAGCCATCTAACAGGTCTACTGACCTGTCTTTTTAAAGAATCTTTCGCTTCCTCACCCCTCTTAACAATTTTTGCATCTACATTAGTTATAACAGGAAAACAGGGATCAAAAAAAGTTATAGACTCTAAATCCTTTGAGAGTTTCTCTTCAGCTGGTCTCATTAATGAACAATGAAAGGGTGCAGAGACAGGAAGGATAACATGTTTAGGAGGTTTTAAAATGGAAATAGCCTCTTCAACCGCAAATTTCTCTCCTGAAATAACAATCTGTTCATGACTGTTTATATTGGCTATTTCTACAACCCCACTGGATTTCTTGCAAGCTTCCTCAATATCCTCTTTTCGAGAACCAAGAATTGCAGCCATTGCTCCTTTTCCGACAGGAACAGCTTCCTGCATATATTTACCTCTTTTGTGAACTATTCTAACAGCATCCTCAAAACTTATGGCTCCACCGCATAAAAGAGAAGAATATTCTCCAAGGCTGTGTCCCGCAGAGACATCTGGAACAAAATTTAAAAGTTTGTAAAGGATATAACTGTGAACAAGAAGAGCGGGCTGTGTATTCTCTGTCAATTTTAACTTTTCTTCAGGTCCTTTGAAACATATCTCAGAAAGGGAATATCCAAGAACCTCATCTGCCTTTTTGAAAATATTCTTTGCCTCTTCAAAGGAATCCCATAGGTCAGCACCCATCCCAACTGCCTGCGACCCTTGTCCAGGGAACAAAAAAGCAATTCTCTTGTTGCTAATTTCTAAATTCATAAATGAATATTTTACTTACAAAAGGGAATATGTCAATTAATTTTCAACCCTGAATTGTTCGAGAAGGGTCTTGTCTCTGAAAGATGATAAAAAATACCAATTCCCCAATGTTCTTTATACCTAAATTTTACATTTTGCTCTTTTAACATTTTTTCTACCTCTCTTTTGAAATCTTGATCATCTGAGTAAATTAAATAACCTCTGTTTTTCAGATTGGCGCTGCGAATAACATTTAAATATTTAATGTATCTTGGAAACTTGAATGGCCCCAATGAAGATTCTGCAATTATTCTTTCATTAGAAATTGCTGTCAATTTATAAGCTATCCAGTAATCAGTTTCAACAAAGTAAACTTGTTTACACAAGAGGAAATTTATAACTCCATTCCAAAATTTTTGATGATTGACAAAGTTCCTGGTAAGATTAAAATCGCATGCCAAGCCAGGAATCAAAAGTAATAAAAGTAAAATAGCACCGAGTGTCTTTAACCTTTGAAAAATTTCATCAATAAGAAAAGCATAGATTATAGGTATAACAAAGAGAAGAGGAGAAAGATGCCTTGATGCAGGAGGTCCTGCACTAAGGAGATAAATTAAGATAGAAAGAATGATAAAAGCTAAAAGAAGTCCGTTCTTCCATTTAAATTCTTTATTTTTTAGAAAATTCAGTATTTGAAAAACAGTAAAGTAAATGAAAGACATTAGTAATAAATATAAATGAATCTTTGTAAATATTGAGGAGATTGAAAATTTTTCTGATGGCTTTCCAAAGTAATGAACTGAGAAAGCCAGGAACTTCTGTTGAGGCTGTTCATAAAAATTAAGGATAAGAAGGTTTTTCAGAGAAAAATAAAAGCTTTCAATTCTTTTGATAAAATCAAATCTTATTGGAGAAGAAGTAGTAGCCTCCCAGTGGATGTATTTTAAACTCTCATGATAAGGGGAGAGTATGTTATAGAGAATAACTGGAAAAACGCCTGCAATGAAGAATATTAAAAAATATAAGAACTTTTTCTTTATTATGTTGAATCTTTCTTTAATCAAAATAATCAAAATAGAGGGTATTAAAAATACAAAAAAGAGAAGATGACACCATAAACCAAGTCCAGAAAATAATCCTAACAAAGAATAGAAAAATTTCTGTTCAAAGGGGTCTTTGTTATCAAGAATTAAAACTATAATATAGAAAATAGAAATGCCGAAGAAAAGAACCTCCATTAAATTGGTCATTCCATCAATACTAACCATAAAATATGCAGGAAGACAGGAAATAATAATAATTGATATTATTGCAGTTCTTTCTCCATAAATCTCATAGGAAAACAAAAAACAGACAAAAATTACACCTATATAAAAAAGAAAAATAATAATTTTATAAAATATCTTATCCTCGCCTAATATAAGATAAACTAAAGCAGATAAATGGGCTTTTAAACTTCCAGAATACCAGTTTTCATATTCAAAAATTGGATATTCTCTTCCTTCGTATATATGTTTTGCCATTAAAGGCTGAATCGACTCGTCAGTTGTAAGAATAGGCTTATAAACCAAAGCTGGGATTCTTATAACAATGGAAAAAATTATAACTGTAAAAAGGAAAAAAATAGTTTTCCTATTATTTGCAACTTTTTCCAGAAAATATTTTACTATAATTTTTTTAATTTTTTCTCGGTTGATTAAGATTATTGATATCAATGATAATAACAATAAAATTCCAATTACAAGGACCTTAATTCCAGAACCTTTATTCAAAAACAAAAAGAGTTCAAAAGAAATAATTAATAATAGAGTTAAAAGAATTAAAATGTAGTTTATTACACTTCTTTTATTAGTCTCATCAACCATAATTTTATAATAAAGACCATTTTAAATTTCAGGTAGCAACTTGTCTAATTTTTTCCTTGAGCGACTGAAGCATCGGGATCTTAATACCCTTTTCTACCGCTACCTTTATTGCTTCTTCATATCCTGCATCCGCATGACGGACAATTCCAATCCCTGGGTCTACTGTTAGAACCCTCTGGAGCCTCTTTTCTGCAGATTCAGTCCCATCTGCTACAATAACCATCCCCGCATGGATTGAAAGTCCTATACCAACTCCTCCTCCATGATGAACCGAAACCCAAGAAGCACCGCAAACTGCATTCAAAAGGGCATTTAAAATAGGCCAGTCAGCAATGGCATCTGAACCATCCTTCATTCCCTCAGTTTCTCTGAAAGGTGAGGCTACAGAGCCTGTGTCAAGATGATCTCTTCCAATTACAATTGGAGCAGACACCTTCCCTTTTTTCACAAGATGATTAAACCTTAACCCTCCTCTATCCCTTTCTCCATAACCAAGCCAGCAAATTCTGGCAGGAAGTCCTTGAAATTTAACCTTCTCTTCAGCTTTTGTAATCCACCTTCTCAAAATCTCATCCTCTGGAAATTCCTCAAGGATTGCTTTATCTGTTTCAATAATGTCTTTTGGATCTCCTGAAAGAGCAACCCATCTGAAAGGACCTCTTCCATGACAGAAAAGGGGTCTTATATATTCGAGGACAAAACCAGGAATTTCAAAGGCATCCTTTACACCCACTGAGAATGCTTGTCCTCTAATGTTATTACCGTAATCAAAGGTCACAGCTCCCATTCTCTTCAATTTAAGTAATCCCTCTACATGCTCAGCAATTGCTTCCAGTGCTCTTTTCCTGTATTCTTCTGGCTTCTCCTTTCTCAATTTTAGAGCATCCTCATAACTCATTTTGTTGGGAACATATCCATTCAACTCATCGTGAGCAGAGGTCTGATCAGTAAGAACATCAGGAACAATCCCTCTCCTTGCAAATTCAGGAATTACATCTGCTGCATTCCCGAGAAGCCCTATCGATAGAGCCTCTCCCTTTTTCCTCGCATCCATAGCCATTGAAATTGCATGGTCAAGATTATCAGTCATTGTATCAAGGTATCCTGTCCTCAATCTTCTTTCAATTCTTTCTTTATCAACCTCAACTATTATTCCAACACCTTCATTCATTGTAATTGCAAGAGGCTGTGCACCACCCATCCCCCCGAGCCCTGCTGTAAGAACAAGCTTACCTTTTAGAGAACCTCCAAAATGTTTTTTTGCAACTGAAGCAAGGGTTTCATAGGTTCCCTGTAAAATTCCCTGGGTACCAATGTAAATCCAGCTTCCCGCAGTCATCTGACCGAACATGGTAAGACCGAGAGCCTCCAATTTTCTAAACTCATCCCAGGTAGCCCATTTGGGAACAACCATTGCATTGGATATAAGAACTCTTGGTGCCTCCTCCTGGGTCTCGAAAATTCCCACAGGTTTACCAGATTGAACAAGAAGAGTCTCATCATTTTCAAGAGACTTTAAAGCTTCAACTATTGCATAAAAACATTCCCAGTTTCTTACAGCTTTGCCTGTTCCTCCGTAAACTATCAACTCTTGAGGTTTTTCAGCAACTTCTGGATCAAGATTGTTCATAAGCATTCTCATAGCAGCTTCTTGCTGCCATCCCTTACATGAAATTGCTGAACCTCTTGGCGCTCTTATTTGTTTATAAGTATACTCCATAATTTCCTCCACATGTTTATTATATAACATAGATAAATTAAGAGAACAACAATTTTCTATTTGTTTTTTAATTGCTCAAGCTCTTTTTCGTATTTATCCTTCTGAATTATACCAAAATTTTTTTCTTTATTTATTCTCTCAAACTCCTTTAAAAATGGATTCCTATAAACCGTTGAATCCAACCTCCACTCACTGGGAGGATAAAAATCAAAATAATATTCTACCACCCCTCCTTCAAAAGAATATCTCCACACTTCTCTCATTCTCGCCTGAATATCTTCATTTTCCCTGGGAGAATGCTCTTCAAAGGAATACCATCTTGTTGATTCTTTATAATCTATGTGAGCGGGAGGACCGTTAAGAAGAAAAACCCTTCCCCTATCTGTATTCCATGGTTGCGCATGATTCTCCTTCTTGAACTGAAGATCAATAACTTTCAATCTATTCTCAAACAATGCTTGACTTTTTGGGGAACGAAATTGCCAGAACAAATTCTTAAATTTTTCCTTTCCCTCCTTTGAAAGACTTTTATAAATTTCCCTCTCCCAATCTTGCATAATTATATAATGTTTGGCAAACCAAGTGTCTCCTGTTGGGATTAATTTTGCTCCGCAATTGACAAAAAACCCTAAAGAAATAACCAATAATGGATACAGATAGATAAATTTTACTTTCATTTTATTTACCACCCATCATAATTCTTAATTATCCTTTGGTTTAGCATGTCCTGATGAGCCAGAGCTTGAGCTCGAAGAGTGGGTTGAAGAGGGGGAAGAAATGGTTGACTTACTTATTGAGCCTTGATAAGAGGAGCCTCCAGAGAGATGAGATGAAGAGTGTCCTGCATAAGTTGATGAGTATTTATATCTTACTGGATTTGAAGGTGGAGGAGTTCCACCCTTGTAAACCAGACTATCTTTGGAAAGAACATTTCTCCAGTTATCACTTCTAAAATATGGAACCTCACGATAAGGAATATAATACCAGTAATATGGCCAGAAACCGTAATAGAATGGGTAATACCAATATGAGTATGGAAGCCAGTAATAATAGGAGTTCCACATCCAGTAAGGTTCATAATACCAGTAAGGAGGATAGTAAACCACCTCTTTTTCTTTTGAAGGAATTCCAAGAATCTTTTCCCTCTTCTGGGCAAACCTGTCAAAAGAATCGTAGGTAGCACAAAATCCTCTTATAAACTTTCCATCTTTAGTTTCTACCATCTCTCCTCTATTCAGAGAAATGAAAGAACCGTCAGAAAATGTAACCTCTGCAAAACCATTTATTACAGAGATCGATGTTTTATCTTTTGATTCAATCCTGTATCTGCCAGGAGTGGAAACTTCAACAATGTTATTTCTTGATGAAAGCTTATATTTTTCTTTTGAGACCGTTGAAAGATAAATCGCTCCTTTTTTGATCTCAATGCTGGGTGAGTTGTCTTCCAAATTAAAAATCACTTCAGAATCTTTATCAACCCTTAGAAAATCATTGTTTCCAAAATCGATCTCAACTCTTCCTTCAGAGGTAATCAACTTGTCATCCTTGAAAGTGCTCATTCCAAACCTTACAAACTCGCATTGGAAAACTCCCTCAGCCTCCCTACAAATCTTCGCAGAGCCTTCATAATAACTTACTTCTCCAATTTTCAAACTCTGGGAAAGCAAGAATGAAGAAATAAAAAGGATCGAAATACTTATTAAAATTAAGTTTCTTTTCATGGCATCCTCCATGATCTTCATAAATTTTATATCATTTTTTGTGCCAGTTCAAAAAGAAAAAGCATGAGATGAGTTCCTTTTCAGAAAAAGGATTATAGAGAAGCCCGATTTCTTTTTTTAAAAAACTGTCAATAAAAGAGGACAAATGTATTATTTGTATTACACATTTTATTTCTCGCTTTAATGATTGAAAAGGAGTAAAGAATTTATCTTCTATCCTCTCGAATTTTTCTTACATAGTTTCTCACAGCTCTATTGTGGGATGAAAGATCTGAAGTAAAAGTATGTGTTCCATCACCATTTGAAACAAAATAAAGATAACCAGTTTTTGCGGGATTAAGAGCGGAATCAATTGAATCAATACCTGGATTGCAGATAGGTCCTGGTGGAAGCCCTTTATGAATATAAGTATTATAAGGGGAAGGGAAGGAAAGATCCTCTTTTTTAAGAGGATATTGATAGATTCCTTCTCTTTTCAAGGCATATATTACTGTAGGATCGCACTGAAGGAGCATTCCCCTTTTCAATCTATTGTGGAAAACAGAGGAAACAAGTGGTCTTTCAGAGGGGATCCCTGTTTCTTTTTCAATGAGGGAAGCAAGAATCAAGACTTTATAAAAATTTAGCCCATATTTTTCAGCCTTTTTTATATAACTCCCAACCCTTTCCTTAAATCTTTCAACCATTATCTCAGCAACTTTTTTTGGGTTCATTCCCTTAGGAATGAAATAAGTGTCAGGGAAAAGGAATCCCTCTAAACTTTTAGCTTCTTTGGCGATTTCAAATATCTTATCAGTTCTTTCACAAACTTTTATGAACTCATCGCCATTTAAAATACCCTCACTCTCAAGTATTTTTGCAATATCATCAATGGTGCTCCCTTCTGGAATTGTAATCTTATGTAGATAAATTTCACCACTTGTTATCTTTCTAAGAACTTCATATAGAGAAATTGGAAACTCAAATTTGTATTCACCCGCTTTTACGGTCTTCCCTTTAAAGAATATTCTATGCCCCAAAAGGAAAAAAATTCTTTTCTTTATAACCTCCTTCTCCTTAAGTAAATATGCTGTATCTTTCAATCCCATCCCTTGTTTTATTTCTACAAAGACAATTTTGCCCTTTTCTCCGTATGGTCTTGATACTTGATTCTCAATATATTTTTTTCCAAAAAAATAGAGGGAGAAAAACAAAAATATTATTAATATAACAAAGAAAACTTTTTTCACTTTCTTCTACTGTCGAGATAAGACTGAAGTATTATTACTGCAGAAATTTTATCTATCACTTCTTTTCTCTTTTTGCGAGTCAACCCCGACTCTTTTAAAACTTTTTCCGCCTGCACAGTTGTAAGCCTTTCATCCCAGAGAATCGGTTCAAGAAAGAAATTCTCCTTTATCCAATCAGCAAACTCTTTGCATTTTTTAGAACTCTCGCTAATTCTTCCATCCATATGCAAAGGATTCCCTATAACTATTTCGCTAATCTCCCATTGGTTTATTAAATTTCTAAAAAATTCCCTTTCAGCCTCTTCGTCTTTCCTTTCATACTTTCCAAGTGCTCTTGCAACAATGCCAAGCTCGTCAGAAATCGCAAGCCCAATGTATCTTAGACCAAAATCTATTCCAAGAATTCTCATAATTCTTCCACTGAATAATTAAATTTCTTTCTTTTCTTTCTATGTCTCTCAAAGGCTAATTCAATTAGCATTTCTAATAGTTGGGGATATTTTATCCCACTCGCTTCCCATAACTTTGGATACATGGAAATGGATGTAAATCCTGGAATTGTATTAATCTCATTGACAAAAATCTCATGGGTATTCTTGTCCATAAGAAAATCAACCCTTGCCATTCCATAACATTCAAGGGCTAAAAAGGATCTGATAGAAAGCTCCTGAAATCTCTTCTTTTCTTCTTCACTAACATCTGCGGGAATTACAAATTTTGTCTTTCCCTCAAGATACTTATCCCTGTAATCATAAAACTCACGATAAGGTATAACCTCTCCCGGAAGAGATGCAACAGGATTATCGTTTCCAAGAACACTGCATTCTATCTCTCTTGCATTAACCCCTTTTTCAACAAGAATAACCCTATCCCATTCCAATGCCCTTTCTATGGCTATTGGAAGCTCGGAATAACTCTTAACCTTTGATATACCAATACTTGAGCCAAGATTGCAAGGTTTTACAAATAAAGGGAGTGGAATTTTCTCACACTCTTTTAAAATTTCCTCTCTCCTCTCTTTCCAATCAACATCCCTGAATGAAACCCACTCCACCACAGGGATACCTTTAAAAGAAAGAATCTCTTTTGTCTTTGCTTTATTCATTCCGAGAGCAGAACCCAATGTTCCCGCTCCTATATACGGAACATCTGCCATTTCGAAAAGCCCTTGTATTGAGCCATCCTCGCCGTAAGGTCCGTGAAGTATAGGGAAGTAAATGTCAGCCTCAAAAATCTCATCTTTTGAAATCCATGGAAGAAAGATATGACCTTCTTTCCTGAATTCATCTTCTGCATATGGAGATGATACCAATCTCCATAAACCACTTTTGTCAATATAAATTGAAATTATCTCAAACTTCTCTTTATTTAGAGCTTCAAAAACTGAACGAGCTGAAATTATTGATACTTCATGTTCCGCAGATCTTCCTCCAAATATTAAAGCTATCCTTTTCTTCATTTAACAATTATTGTAAAACAAATAATTTAATCTTTATATCCCTTTAAAAGATTGTGATCACCATCGCAAACGGTTTTTACGAGCTCCTCGTAAAGATAATCAATTTTTTCAAGCACCTGCGGTTTTACTCTTTCCCTGAAAGTTTCTTTGCTCCTTTCTATTACATCTTTCAACCTCTTATATATATTACCCTCTCTTCTTCCGAGCTCCACTTCCTCAGCATGATATAGCATTATGTCTGAAACAAGAACCTTTGCAAGTCTTTTAGCACTTTTGTGCCATTCCTCCTCCTCTTTGCCAATTATAGGAACAACAGGGGTTTGTGGAACAATTTTCTCAACTTCCGGCAGAGGTGGAGAAACTTCAACTATTTCCTTTGTTCTTTCCTTAGCTATAAGCTTTTCTCTAATAGGAAGGAGATCTATTGTCATGGTTGCAAATTTTGTTAGTATTTCAAGCTCTTCTTTGCAATCTATTCTGTTGTTAGTTGGAACATGATCCCCATAGAAAACAGCCATTATCCTGTTCTTTATATTCATTGGAATGGCTATTATTTCTTGTGGTCTTTTCCCTCCAAATCTATTCAACAAAATCCAATTTTCTGGATGATCTGCGGGGGTTCCTATAAAGGTCAACCCACTCTCAGCAACATCTTTCAGGACAGTATTTGCTGTAATTGGGACAATAACAAGGCGAATGCTCGTGTCTGTTATGTCCGATGAGCCTGTAAATCCTTTTGAATACCACCCAACGAAATTGTTATCTTTTATCACAAAAACACATACCCTTGACAGTAATTTGCTGGTTCCATCTATAAATGTAGATATAATATCTGTCTGAGATTTTCCCTGCTCCATCTTATTAATAGTTGAATAAATAAGACGAATTCTTTCAGTAGCAGGTTTTGTTAATTCCACTTCCTTCTGAAATTCCTCCCATAAAGTTTCTATCCCTTTCAAATCGGAAGGGTCTATCTGAAGCTTAACGGACAGCATTAATTCATTTAGAGCATCCACTATTTTACTTTCAAATGCCTCGAACTTTTTCTGAAGAATTTTCCCCTTTCCTGAAAGAATTGATTCAATAAAAGAAACCATTGTTTTTTTGAATGTTTCCTTTTTGTCCATCTTTAACCTCTTCTCTCTGTCCTCTCTTTCTAAAATTATATAATAATTTCAAAAAATTACAAGCCAACGAACTGTGTCCAATCCAATTTCTCAATAAAATTAGGGAATAGTTTTTATGCTTAGAGAGACTTTGACAAAATAGCAATCTCTTTCTTGCTATTTATTTTTTATTAAAAAATAGAAATCTTCGCGAGTTGCATAAATGGAGCGGGTAAGATTCCAAGCAAAAGAAGAAACAATACAGAGAATATTATTGCCATTGAAACCAATTTGTCAGGTTCGTATTTAATCTCTTCTGATGGCTCCTTCATGAACAGAGCCTGACCCAATCTGAAATAGTAAAAAAGGGAAAGAGCGGAATTTAAAACTCCCGCTACTGCCAGCGCTACATATCCTTCTTTTATCGCAGAAGAGAATATTAAATATTTTGCAATAAAACCTCCAGTCGGAGGAATTCCAACAAGGGACATTAAAATAATTACAATCCCAACTGATAAAAGAAGGGATCTTTTAGCAAGTCCGTTAAAGTCATCAATATCTTCACCCCATAAATTACCCTTTCTCAAGAAAAGTATTAGCCCGAATGCTGATATATTCATGAAAATATAAGAAAGAAGGTAGAAAAGAACTCCCCAGTAACCGAATTCTCCTCCCGCTGAAAAACCAATAAGAATGTATCCCGCATGGGCAATTGA
Organism: uncultured Clostridia bacterium; assembly: GCA_964649495.1. Classification (GTDB taxonomy): domain Bacteria; phylum Acidobacteriota; class Aminicenantia; order JBFLYD01; family JBBIMS01; genus JBBIMS01. The sequence continues at coordinate 10,863 of CAZYPR010000060.1, forward strand.
GGAGTAAGCCAGCATTCTCTTAAGGGATTTTTGAGTTAAAGCTGCTATATTCCCATAAGTCATTGTAAAGAATGAAACCCATGCAATCACTAATTTCCATTTATTTTCAAGAGATGGGAATGCCTCGAGAAACAATCTAAGAAAAATTGCAAAGGAAGCGGCTTTAGGACCAGCGGAAAGAAATGCTGTAACTGGTGCGGGTGCTCCTTCATAGACATCAGGAGTCCACATATGAAATGGAACAGCGGATATCTTAAAAAATAGGGCTGACATTATAAATAAAATTGCAAGGATAGCAATGGGAGAGTCTGAGAAGTTTTTGATGTTTTCAGCAATGGAATTAAAGGATGTTGATGAGGTTAAGCCGAAAACAAAGGAGAAACCGAAAACAAATATCCCTGTTGAAAGGGTTCCAAGGATAAAATATTTTATTCCCGCTTCATTAGACCTTTGCTCCTTCTTCAGATAAGCAGATAGAAAATAGGAGGATATTGCCATAATCTCATAACTGAGAAATATTGTTATTAAATCAATGGAGGATGCCATGAACATCATTCCCACAGTTGCGAGAATTATAAAGAAGTAGTACTCTGTAAGATAAACACCCTCAACCTCAAGAAATCTTTCGGAAAGGAGTATTACAAGAAAAGATGAAACTATCACTATACCTTTAAAGAAAAGAGAGAAATTATCAACTTTCAAAGTATTAAAAAAGAGGGAATCTGACTGAGGTTGAAGGAAAAGAAGAACAAAGGAAGATGTTAGAGAGAAAAGGGATAGAAAAAAGAAAATTTTTTTCCTTTTAAGGAATGGATCAGAAATGAGAAAAACTATTAAAACAAAGGATAGAAAAAGCTCAGAAGAAATTGATGCTAAATCATTTAGAATATTTGGCATCTTCCTCTCCTGATGTGAAAATTTTTAAAGGAAATTTAGCAGGAGCTTTTAAAGCGGATGGATTAACTCTTTCAACAACTTTGTAAATTGGTTTTTCCATAATCTTAAAGAAAGGCTTGGGATAAATACCAATCCAGAAGGCAAGAATAATGAGGGGGATGAATTGTAAAAACTCTCTTAGATTGAGGTCTTGCATCTTCTCATTTTCGGGATTTTTTATTGTTCCAAGCATTACCCTCTGATATAGCCATAGCATATATGCTGCTCCGAGAATTATCCCTGTCGCTGCAAGCGCAGCCCACTCCCATCTCACCTGAAATGTTCCAACGAGAATCGGAAGCTCTCCCATAAAACCATTCAGTCCTGGAAGTCCTATGGATGAGAACATCATAATCGCAAAAACTGCTGAATAAAGGGGCATCACCTTTGCAAGCCCTTCATACTCTGATATAAGTCTTGTGTGTCTCCTGTCATATACAATTCCTACTATCATAAAGAGAGCCCCAGTGCTTATTCCATGATTAATCATTTGAAGGACAGAACCTTGAAGGGCAACACGTGTCATTGCAAACATTCCGAGCATAACAAAACCCATATGGCTAACAGAGGAGTATGCAACCAATCTCTTCCAGTCCTTTTGCATCAGTGAGACAAGCGCTCCATATATAATAGCAATAATTGCAAGAAGAACCATTAAAGGAACAAATTTCCTTGAAGCATCGGGAAGAATTGGAAGGGAGAATCTAATGAAACCGTATGTTCCCATTTTCAGTAATATTCCTGCAAGAAGGACAGACCCAGCTGTTGGAGCTTCAGTATGGGCATCGGGCAACCATGTGTGGAAAGGAAACATTGGAACTTTTATGGCAAATCCAAAGAAGAAGGCAAGAAATACCCAGAATTGAACTCTTGGATCAAAATTGTAAGACATCATTTTAACCGCATCAAATGTATACTCTCCTGTTTCAGCACCATGGACAAAATAAAGGGCGAGAATTCCGAGAAGCATTAAAACTGAGCCAAAAAGAGTGTAAAGGAAGAATTTTATTGCTGCGTAAAGTTTATTGTAAGTTCCCCATATTCCAATGAGGAAATACATTGGAACAAGAACTATCTCCCAGAATACATAGAATAGTATAAAATCGAGGGAGACAAAAACACCTATCATTCCAATCTCAAGAAGTAGAAGAAGGATATAAAACTCTTTTAATCTTTCTGTTATTCCACCCCATGAGCAAAGGACAGAGATGAAAGAAAGGAGTGTTGTGAGAAGAACAAGGAGCAGGCTTATTCCATCAATCCCCATAAAGTAACTGATCCCAACAGATGGAACCCAGCTTGCCTTCTCCACAAATTGAAAACCCTCAATGGAAGGATTGAAATAAACAACAAGAAGAAGAGAGAGAAGAAAATTGATAGCAGATACAATATTGGCGGTCCATTTAATAAAATTTGTTTTTTCTTTATTTGTAAAGAGTAGAATCAGAATCCCTATAGAAGGAAAGAATGTCACTATGGTTAAAAGAGGAAGTTTTGCCATTTCCATTTCTCACTCTCCAAATTTAAATAAACAAAGTCAATGTAATTATTACGAAAATTCCGACTATTATTGCCAGAAGATAATTTTGAAGGAGTCCTGTTTGAATTTTTCTGAAAACAAGACTCCCTTTCCCAAATCCGCTTGCCATATTATTTAAAGCTCCATCAATCACCCTCAGATCAAAAAGAACAGATGCTGTTCCAGTTCCTCTTGTGGCATCTGCAGTTCTGTTAACAATTCCATCTATAACTGCAAGGTCATATTTTGAGAGGAATTCTCCCAAGTTTAATGTTCCCTTTACAAATGTAGCTCCATAAATCTCATCCACATAGTATTTCCTGTAAAGAAGGGTGTAGAGGGCTTTGAATT
>CAZYPR010000061.1:0-10868 GCA_964649495.1 uncultured Clostridia bacterium
AATACTTGCGGAGGCTCAATTTTCAAGCCTTCCCAAGTTATTGAACACTCTCGAGGAATTATAGGGAGGTGAAAATGAAGGTAATGAAATTTGGTGGTGGATGCTTGAAAGAGGAAAAAGATTTTATTAATATTTCCCGAATAATTAAATCTGAAAAAAACAAAATAGTAATTGTCGTCTCTGCAGTTTATGGAATAACGGATTTAATAATGGAAGCAATGAAAAAGGCTTTGATTTCAGAAAGGGAGATCGACAGAATAGTTGAAAGGATAAAAGAAATTCATTTTGATATTTGCGATAAAGGAATACATGGTGACGAAATTAAAATCTGGATAAGGAGGGAAATTGGCTCGAGGATTGAAAAATTAAGGAAAAATCTTTACGGCATCTGCTATACCTATGAAATAACCGATTCTCTTAGAGCACTAATCCTGAGTTATGGAGAAAGATTGTCAGTATTTTTATTTGCGGGTTTTTTACGGAATGAAGGGATTTCAGCAGATCCATTTGAATCTGACAGAATTGGGATTATAACTGAGGAGTCTTATGACAATGCCTCAGTGAACCTTTCAAAGACTGAAAGGAATCTTAAGCTAAACATTCTCCCTGTTCTGGAAAAGGGAGGTGTGCCTGTTATAACAGGATATTTTGGTTGCACTCCTTCAGGGAAAATCAGTTTATTAGGAAGGAATGGGTCGGATTACTCAGCATCTGTAATAGCTTATGCCATCAATGCATCCTCCCTTGAAATATGGAAAGATGTGAATGGATTTATGAGCGCAGACCCAAAAATTGTCAAAAATGCAAAAACTATTGAGAGCCTATCCTACAATGAGGCTGCTGAGCTTTCCTATTTTGGAGCGAAAATTCTTCATCCAAGAACTGTTGAGCCTGTATCAGCCAAAAAGATACCAATATATATAAAAAATATAAACGAACCTGAGAATGTAGGAAGCCTCATCACATGGGAAAGAAACCAAATAGAAAATATAATAAAGAGTGTAACATACAATACACAGATTTCAATTTTAAGAATTCACGGCGCAGGAGTTGGTTATAAACCAGGGGTCATCTCTGAGATTGGTAAAAAACTTTCAGAAAGAAAAATAAATATCTACTCAATTATCACATCTCAGACATGTATAAATCTTATAATTGACAGAAATGACTCAGAAGAAAGCATTAAATGCCTTAAGCCCCTCGAAGGAGGAGTAATAGAGAAAATTGAGTTAATGAAGGGAATGGCTCTTATTGCAGTTGTGGGCGAGGGTATTGCTAAAAAAGAGGGGATTGCGGGAAGAGTTTTTTCAGCAGTGGCAAGGGAAGGTGTTAATATTGAAATGATGTCAGGAGGCGCTTCAGATGTAGCTTATTACTTCGTTGTAAAAGAAAACTATGTTGAAAAGGTAATAAATGCAGTCCATTCAGAATTTTTAAGGAACTGAAAATTTTTCCCGAGAAGGCTCCCAATACTGTGAATAATTTCATTTACTTAGCAAAAAATGGATTTTACAATGGACTTATTTTTCACAGAGTTATACCGAATTTCTTGATTCAAGGAGGAGACCCATCTGGAACTGGAGAAGGGGGGTCACCTCATAGCATAAAAAGAGAATTTAATGACATTCTTTTTGAAGAAAAGGTTGTTGGAATGGCAAGAAGCCCCAATCCCGACAGCGCTGGAAGTCAATTTTTCATAACCCTTGGCAGAGCAAAACATCTCGATGGGAAATACAGTGCCTTTGGAAAGGTTATAAAAGGGATGGAGATTGCTCACGAAATTGCTTCACTACCGAGGGACGGCAAAGACAAGCCTTTTAATCCTCCAGTCATAAAAACAATAAAGCTGAACTTGAAAGGAAAAGAATATCCAGAGCCTGAAAGATTGTTCCTCCTGTTAAATAAAAATAGCTCAAAACTCTAATTTTAAAAGAAAATCTCTTACCTTTTTTAAAGCTTTTCCTCTATGACTCACTTTGTTCTTTTCTTCAACAGAAAGTTCCGCAAATGTCTTCCCTAAAGGAGGATAGAAAAAAATAGGGTCATAACCGAAGCCACCTCCTCCTCTTTTTTCAGTGAGGATTACTCCTTCTACTTCCTCAACTGTTTCAAAAATAACACTTTCTCCACTGGATATTACGACAGCACATTTAAAATAAGCCTTTCTTTCATTCTCAGGAATGCCCTCCATCTCTTTTAAAAGTTTTTTAATATTCTCTTCTGCATCCTTGTTTTTTCCCGCATATCTTGCAGAGTAAATACCTGGTTCGCCAGAAAGAGCGGGGACTTCAAGTCCTGAATCTTCCCCCAAGGTGAGAATTTTTGTGATTTTTGACCAATAAACTGCCTTATTCCTTGCTATTTCAAGAAATGAGCTACCCATCTCTTCATAATTATCTTCTAAACTCAATTCTTGAAGGCTTATAAGGTCAAAGGAGATGTCTTCCAGCAATTCCTTTATTTCAATAAATTTACCACTGTTAAAAGTTGCTATTAGCAGTTTCTTTTCCATTATAGATGAATTATAAATTAAAATCGGAAATTTTTAAAATTTCTTTTTTGTTGACAAACGGTATTAAAATCAAGGATAATTAAGAATGATAAGGGTTGCAATTGCATCTGATCACGCTGGCTATGAATTGAAAGAGTTTCTAAAGGAGAGATTGAAAGCCCAAATTATCTTTGAAGACTTTGGAACATTCTCAAAAGAATCTGTTGATTATCCTGATTTTGGCTCAAAAGTTGCAGAAGCTGTTTCCAATGGAACTTACCAAAGAGGAATTCTCATCTGTAAATCTGGTATTGGCATGTCTGTTGTTGCAAATAAATTTAAGAATGTTATTGCAACTCTCTGTCACGATGAGGCTACAGCCATTGCAAGTAGAGCTCACAATAATTCCAATCTACTTTGTTTACCGGGAACTATAAATGTAGAGCTTGCAGTAAGAATCGTAAAAATCTGGCTTGAGACACCCTTTGAAGGTGGCAGGCATGAGAGAAGATTTTTGAAAGTGAAAGAAATTGAAAACAAAAATTTTAAATAGGGGTGGGTCATGGACTTAAAATTAAAAATTTCAAATCTTTGCGAAAGAATTGAAAGAAATAACATATGGAGACAGAGGGAATGTGTGAATTTAATCCCATCTGAAACAACTCCCAGTCTCCTTGTTAAACTCTGCGAAATATCTGACCCTGCGGGAAGATATGCTGAACATAGAACAATGAAAGGAAAAGAGATTTATTTTTATCAAGGGACTGATTTTATAAGGGATGTGGAGGAAGAACTAAGAGAGGAGATGAAGAAGTATTTTGGTTGTTCTAATGTAGAACTCAGACCTATAAGTGGACAGATGGCAAATGAAATTGTCTTCAAGGCAATGGTTAAGTTTATAAATAGAGATAAAGGAAAAGGTGAAAAATCAAGAAAAATGAGGGCAGTCATAAACAATGAGCTTACAAAAGGTGGGCATTTAAGCTCACAGCCAATGGGTGCACTCTTTAACTTTGTTGAGGAAAATCCAGAGACAGGGAAAGAAAATGTTTACAATTTTCCTGTCCGAAAAGACAATCCCTACAAAATAGATACTGAAAAACTTTCTGACCTTATATTTTCGGTTCAGCCCGAACTTATAATTTTTGGGAAGAGTATGTTTATTTACCGTGAGCCTGTAGAATTCACAAGAAACTTAATAAATGATATGAACCCAAGACCAATTATAATGTTTGACATGGCTCATGTCCTCGGGCTTTACGGTGCTTTTCAGGAACCATTTAAAGAGGGAGCAGATGTAGTTACAGGTAGCACCCACAAGACATTTTTTGGACCTCAGAGGGGAGTTATAGCAGGAAATATGGATGAAAGTTCTGAGCTCGAGAAACTATGGGTTGAGATAAAGAGCAGAGCATTTCCTGGCTCAACTTCCAATCATCATCTTGGAACTCTTTTGGGACTTCTCATGGCAACCTATGAGATGAATTATTTCAAAAGTGATTACCAGAAGCAGGTGGTAAAAAATGCGAAGGCTTTTGCAAAAGCGTTAAATGAAAGAGGAATAAAAGTAGAGGGAGATGAGTCCGATGGATTTACTGAAACTCATCAGGTTCTCATAAGGGTAAGAGAATATGGAACTGGAGAAGAGATTGCAAGAAGACTTGAGGAAAATAACATTATTACAAATTATCAAGCTCTTCCTGATGATGAAAGTTTTGTTGGTTCAAGCGGGATAAGAATGGGAGTTCAGGAAATGACAAGATTCGGCATGAAGGAGGAGGATTTTGAAGAGCTCTCGGAATTAATTGCTGATTGTGTAAAAAAGAATATCAGTGTTAAGGAAAAAGTCACAAAGTTCAGGAAGAGATTTTTAAATATGCAATACTGTCTTCCACCTGATAAGGCAATACCCATTGCTGTAAGGGTTCTTTCATCTATTTTCCCAGAAAGTTCATATTTGAAAATATTTTCTGAGAATCTGCTTTCCTTTGTTTCTCAGTTAAAGGAGCTTTAAAAATGCTATTTAGCAGAAAGTTGCTAAAAAAAATCGGAAAAGCTCCCTTATTTTCAATAATCTTTTATTTTCCTGTTCTTCTTTTTTCTGAACAGACTTTGCAGTTAAAAATATCTGAAAATTCTGGTTTTGAAAGATTGGTCATTCAGTCAGAAACCCCTTTCGTGTATGTTATGATGCCTGAAAAAGATCATCTCTCAATTAACATATCAAAGGGAGATTTTGGTTTTAAAGAAAGACTTTTAGGAAAAGAAATCATAAAGGGAATTTTATGGGATAAAGATTCGAGAGAATTGAAAATTTATTACAATAAACAGAATGTAAAATTTGTTAGCTTTACCCTTGACAATCCATTCAGACTTGTAATAGATTTTTCTGGAGGTTGGGAAGAAGAGAGAAAATTAGAAAAAGAGATTATTACACCAGAAAAAAATGTCCAGAGTAAGATTAGACATTCGCCAAAGATAATTGTTATCGACCCAGGTCATGGCGGAGATGAAGAAGGGGCTGTAGGTCCTTCAGGATTAAAAGAAAAAAATATTGTATTTTCTGTCTCAAAAAAGTTAAAAAATATTATTGAACAGAGGGCAGGGTTGAAGGTTTTCCTTACAAGGGAAGGAGATGAGAATAAGTCCCTTGATGAGAGGGTGAGCATAGCCAATAATCTGAAAGCAGATCTTTTTATATCAATTCATGCTAATGCTTCAGTAAGAAAGAATGCCAAGGGAGCAGAGACCTATTTCTTAAGCCTTAACGCAACAGATGAAGATTCAAGGAGAGTATCCCAGATAGAAAATTTAGGAGAGGATTTGGATGAGAACTCTGATTTAAAGCTAATTCTTTGGGACATGGCACAATCAGCTTTTCTAAAACAGAGTTCTTTGCTAGCAGAATCAATACAGAGTGAACTGAACTCTCTCCTTGGAACTAAAGATAGGGGGGTTAAACAGGCTCCATTTAAAGTATTAATGGGAGTAACTTCTCCCGCAGTTCTCGTTGAGATTGGTTTTATTACAAATCCTGAAGAAGAAAGGAATCTTAAATCTTCATGGTTTCAAGATAATATTGCGGAAGCTATTTACAGAGGAATATTAAGATTTATAAGACAGAGGGAGAAATTTTGAAGAAAAGGTATTTTATAATAATTGTTTCAAGTATTCTCTTCCTCATAATCGCCTTATTAATTTTTGCTTTCTTATTCAACAGAAAAGAAAAAATTCCTGAAATACAGAATGTTTCACCAAAACCATCTCTTCAGCAAGAAATTCTTTCTACAGAGGAAACAATAAAAGTAATTATATTTCTTCCATCTTCAGATGATGAATTTCTTCATCCCGAAGAAAGAAAAATTTTTAAAACCCGCTCTTTATCCAATCAGGTAAAGCAGGTTATATTAGAAATATTAAAAGGATCTGAGAATGGAAATCTCAGTCCCATTCCTTCCCAAACTAAAATAAGGGAAGTTTATATACATAGAGACGGAACCGCTTATGTAGACCTATCATCAGATTTTGTATCAGGAATTTCAGGAGGATCCTCTTCTGAAATAGAAGCAATCTACACAATTGTCAACTCCATTACCTTCAATTTTCCCAATATTAAAAGAGTTCACTTTTTAATTGATGGAATGGAAAGGGAGACATTGAAAGGGCATTTAAGATTGGATAGGTCATTCCTTCCCGACTATTCAATGATTAAAGGCAAGTAAATTTTTTATATTTTGTTATAAGAATGAAAATTTTGAAGATTTACAATAAATTTGAGATAATTTTAAGATGAGAAAGATTTTTTTAGCTATTTTTGTTTTACTCCTTTCCTTTACCATTTTATCTAAAGAGAACTTTTACCAATTAAGGAAAGATATGGTTGAATATCAGATAAAGAGAAGGGGGATAAAGGATGAAAAGGTTATCTCAGCAATGCTAAAAGTTCAGAGACATCTTTTTGTTCCTCCTGAATGGGTAAGTCAGGCATACGAAGATTACCCCCTCCCCATTGGAGAAGGGCAAACCATTTCTCAACCTTATATTGTAGCCCTTATGACAGCCTCCCTTTGCTTGAAAGGAAACGAAAAAGTTCTCGAAATAGGAACAGGTTCAGGCTATCAAGCAGCTATTCTTGCCGAGATTGTTAAGGAAGTTTACACAATTGAGATAAGGGAGAGCCTTGCTCTTACAGCGGAGAAGAGACTCAAAAAGATGGGGTACAAAAATATTAAGGTTAAGGTTGGTGATGGCTATTATGGTTGGAAGGAATTTGCTCCATTTGATGGCATTATTGTTACTTGTGCAGCTTCGACCCCACCTCCACCCCTTATTGAGCAGCTTAAAGAGGGTGGAAGAATGGTAATCCCCCTTGAAGAAAACCCTTTCTATCAAAGCCTTGTTCTAATAACAAAAGAAAAAGGGAAAATAAAGAAAAAATCTATAGAAGCTGTTAGATTTGTTCCCATGGTGAGGGAAAAGGAGAAGTGAAAATTTCCTATGCAGAATATACTCGGGAAAAATCTGATTGAATTAGAACAGCTTCTTCTCCCATTTGTAAAAGAACCATACAGGGTGAGACAAATTTATCATTGGATATATCAGAGGAATGCAAAATCCTTTTCTGAAATAACAGAGCTTTCGAAGGAACTAAGAAAGATTTTGAGCAATGAGTTCTCGATTGTTTATCCAGAGATTCAAAGGGAGTTGGTTTCCAGAGATGGAAGTATAAAATTTCTTTTCAAACTTTATGATGGACTTAAAATAGAATCAGTTCTTCTTCCAGAAACTAACAGAAATACCTTCTGCATATCAACTCAAGTAGGATGCAGAATGGGATGTAAATATTGCTTGACAGGAAAAATGGGTTTCAAAAGGAATCTTGAAGTTGACGAAATAGTTTCTCAGGTTCTTACTCTTCTTGAGAGGATTAAGCGGAGAGAAAGGAGGGTAAATATTGTTTTTATGGGGATGGGAGAGCCACTGGATAACCTTGAAAATGTAAAAAAGGCGATCCACCTGATAACTGACCCCAATGGAATTGCCATATCTCCAAGAAGGGTAACTGTCTCCACCATTGGTATTCCTGGAAAATTGAAAAGTATCATGGAGATTCCAAGACCTCCCAAATTTGCAATATCAATCAATAGTCTGTATGAGGAGAAAAGGGAATTCTTGATGCCCGCTACAAAAAAATTCAAGCTTGATGATGTTTTGAAAGAGATGGAAAGCTTGAAGCTTAGAAGAGGGCAGAGAATAACTATTGAATGGGTTCTTATAAAAAACATAAATGATGGAATGGAAGAAATTGAAAAGCTGAAGAAACTTTCGAGAAGAGTGCCGATAAAGGTAAATGTTATACCTTTCAATTCTTCTCCCTTCCTCCCCTTTGAAAGAACAGACGAAAAAGATGCAAAGGAATTTGCCTTGAAGATAGAAAAAGAGGGAATATCAGTAACAGTGAGGAAAAGGAGGGGGGAAGATATTTCTGCTTCTTGCGGACAACTAGCAATAATTGAAGAAAAATGAACGAAAGCATAATTTTAAGAGGGGTAAGAGTTCATAATTTAAAAAACATTAATCTTGACATCCCTCTAAATAAGCTTATTATCATTACAGGAGTAAGCGGATCTGGAAAGTCTTCCTTGGCTTTTGATACTCTTTATGCAGAGGGACAGAGAAGATACATTGAATCCCTATCATCTTATGTAAGGCAATTTTTTGAAAAAATAGAGAAACCTGATGTGAATCTAATTGAAGGAATTACACCTGCGATAGCAATTCAACACAGAGCCACTACAAAGAATCCAAGGTCAACGGTTTCAACTGTAACAGAGATCTGGGACTATATGAGAATTCTTTTCGCAAGGATAGGAACTCTTTTCTGTCACAGATGTGGGTCTGAGGTCAAAAAAGATACAATTGATTCAATTGTTGATGATATTTTTAAAAGATGGGAAGGTGAAAGAATAATTATTTTCTTCCATTATAAAGGAGATTCTGAAAGTCTCAGGAAAAAGGGCTTTTACAGAGGGTTAAGGGGAATAGAGCCATTTCCAATAGAAGATATGGAATTCCTTGAAATAGATGTAATTGTGGATAGATTGATTGTTGATGAAACAGAGAAGGAAAGGCTTGTGGATTCTCTTGAAATTGCATTAAGAGAGGGGATGGATACTGTAGGGGTCAGGAATCTAAATGGAGATGAGATTATTTATTCGGGGAAATATGAGTGCAAAAAATGTCTGATTGTTTATGATGAACCTGACCCAAATCTTTTCTCTTTCAATTCTCCTCAGGGAGCTTGTGAGAGATGTCACGGCTTTGGAGACATAATTACTATTGATGAAGAAAAAGTCATTCCCAATAAAAATCTTTCTCTTGAAGAAGGAGCTATTGAGCCATGGACAAAACCTTCTACAGAACCTTTAATGAATGAGCTTATCAGGGAAGCAAAGAAAAGAAAAATTCCAACAAACATCCCATTTAAAGATTTAAAAGATGAACACAAAAAGTTTGTATTGGAAGGCGATGATAAATATTATGGAGTAAAGAAGTTTTTCGAATGGCTCGAGGAAAAGAAATATAAAGTGGAAGTAAGAGTTTTTCTCAACAGATATAGAAAGTATGAACAGTGTCCTGTCTGTAAAGGAAGTAGGCTTAGAAAGGAGGCTAATTTTATTAAACTTAATGGTAAAACCATTACAGAAGTTTCAGCAATGACTGTGAAGGAAGCATTTGAATTCTTTAACTCCCTACCTTTGACACCTTTTCAGGAAAAAATAGCAGAAACACCTTTGAAGAGCATTCAGAAAAGACTTGATTATCTTCTTAAAGTTGGGCTGGATTATATTACTTTGAACAGAATGACATTTACACTGAGTGGAGGGGAAGCACAAAGAATAAGCCTTGCAACAGCTCTTGGCTCTTCCTTGGTGGGAGTCCTTTTTGTCCTTGATGAACCTTCAATTGGACTGCACCCACGGGATAATGAAAGACTCATAAATATTTTAAAGACATTGAGGGATAATGGAAATACTGTAGTTGTGGTTGAGCATGATCCTCAAATAATCAAGTCAGGGGATATTATAATAGACCTCGGTCCAAAAGGAGGAGAGGAGGGTGGTTATGTAATGTTCAATGGGAGTATAAATGATTTTTTGGAAAAATGTAACTCCTTAACAGCCCAATATCTGAGGGAAGAAAAAAAAATTTTAATAAGCAGAAGGAGATTTAGCCCAACCAAATTTTTGAAAATTTATGGAGCAAGAAAGTTCAATCTAAAAAATATAAATGTGGAGATTCCCTTTAATTCATTCACCTGCATCACAGGAGTATCTGGCTCGGGAAAGAGCACCCTTCTTTACGAAATTATATACAAGGGGCTAAAAGGAGAAGAAAAAGAAAACTTTGATAGAATAGAGGGCGGAGATAAAATAAAAGATGTTATTCTTGTTGACCAAACACCAATAACAAAATCGTCGAGATCAATTCCAATTTCTTTTACAAAAGCAATGGATGAAATAAGACATCTTTTTGCCCAGACAAAGGAAGCAAGAATAAAGGGTTTTACACCATCGACATTTTCTTTTAACACACCAGGAGGTAGATGCGAAGAGTGCAAAGGTGCTGGGAAAATAACCGTTGAGATGCAATTCCTTTCAGATGTGGTTTTAACATGCGAAGAATGTAAAGGTAAAAGATATAAAAGAGAGACTCTGGAGATAACATATAAGGGGAAAAATATTGCTGAAGTCTTAGAAATGTCAATAAGTGAAGCAATAAAGTTTTTTAGTGAAAGAGATGAGATTGTTTCAAAACTAATGCCTCTTGAAAAAGCTGGACTTGGGTATCTCAAGCTTGGACAGCCAATCTCTGAGCTTTCTGGAGGTGAGAATCAGAGGCTAAAACTTGCTGTTTATTTAAATTCCACGAGAGGAGGTGGAAATTTGTTTCTTCTCGATGAGCCTACCACAGGATTACATCTCGACGATATAAACAAGCTTTTGAATTCCATAGAAACTCTTTTAAAAGATGGGAATACTGTTGTGGTTATAGAGCATAATCTTGAGCTAATAAAATTAGCTGATTGGATAATAGATTTAGGTCCTGAGGGTGGAGATCGGGGAGGTTATTTGGTTTATCAGGGACCTCTTGAAGGAATACTAAAAGAGAAAAAATCCATCACAGGGAAATATTTAAAAAAGTATTGTGAAAATTCGAAATGAAGAATGCAAAATTTATTCAAAAGAGTTGCGGGTAAATATCAATATTGCAGTAGTTGTAATTTATTTATGTTTTTGCTTAACTTTTAATCTGTAACTTTGCTCATTTTAGGGAATAGGTGGGAGATAGTTGAAATAAAGTTTATCAGAGTTTA
>CAZYPR010000062.1:0-10756 GCA_964649495.1 uncultured Clostridia bacterium
TCTCTATTTTGAGAGGGAAGGGGATGGAAGGATTATGAGCCCTGATTTTATTTTGGAGAAGTTAAGATGAGGGATATTAAAATCAAATGTTTCAAATTCTTATTTTTCATTTTTTCTTCTCTTTTTTTTCTCTCAATCGCACTATTTACTAATCAAGAGGATGATTTACGAGTAATCTTTCCCAAGCCAGACTCCAATGCAAAGGATGTATTTACCAAATTAATCTTGCTTAAAGAGATAAAAGATGGTTTTAGAAAGGAGATGCCAAATTACTTTGGGAGAATTTCTTCAATATGTGTTGATGATGAGGGTAATCTTTATGTTGCTGACGGAAAACACAAGAGAATTTTTAAATTCAGTAAGGATGGAGAATTCATAAAGACCATTGGAAGGAATGGTCAAGGTCCGGGAGAATTCATGGATGAATTTATGGAAATATCCTTTGGAAATGACAAAAAAATCTACATTGTAGATAATGTGAGATTGAAAATTATAGTATATGATAAAAATGGAAAGTTAATAAAAGAGCTCAAAAGCCCCTTCCGCATGCTTTCCGCAAGAGATAGGGTAGCAGTTAACGGGAAAGGAGAGATGTTTCTTTATTCAAGGAGTGGTTTAAAGGTGATAGACAGATTCGACCCTTCAATGAATTTGAAAGAATCCTATTTTGATATTGAATTTTTAAAAGAGTTTACATTTGCTAAGCCAAGAGTAAGATTTACTGGAATAATAACCTCTCCTGCTCTTTTAGCAACATCCAAGGTTATAACCCCAGATGACCATTTAATAGTTATATTTCCATATTCCCAAAAGATTGTTGAAATGGACGAGAAGGGGAATATTGTAAATGAATTCTATCTAAGGCACCCGAGATTTCTAAAAGAGTACAAAGAAGAAATAGAAGAGATAGAAAAAGAAAAGCCAGATTATGACAATGATGGGAATCCAATTTATTCCTTTCATGCTGGATGCAAAACAATATTCTTAGACGGATATGGAAATATATGCATTTCATGTGGACGGATATATTGTTATAGGAGAGATGGTAAATTTATGAGTATTCTATCCTTGGAAGGGGGGACTATTGGTGATATAAAATGTGCATTTGAAGATAGATTTTATTCAGTAAAAGGAGATATAAAAATTGCAATTTTTAGAGGGAGGGTCAATAAATGATAATCAAAAAATCTGGTTTACTCATTTGGATTTTAGTAATATTTCTTTTTGTCAACATTGGTTATCTTCTTTTTCCTTGTTGGACATTCAATTGCTGGAACTGGGCTGAGTACAGGTGTGGGGACTGGTGCTCTTCTTTAGGTGAAGGGTGGTATTGTGAATTAGTAAGATTAGATAGTGATTGGTGCGAAAATACATTCTGCAGACAGATATATTGGATTGAGTGTAGAAAAGAGGAAGGCAATAAAATTTTTATTCGTGCTAAATCCATTATATGTTCTGAAGTCGATAGAACTCAGTGCCCACCTCCCCCAAAGTGAATTTATTGAAGCTTGATTTTTGCCAAGGAGAAGCAAATGAAAGACCATCTTCTCTTTAGAGTAGAAGAAAAGAATTGTTCATTTTTTGGGTTAATTTTATTTCTCACAATCTTTGTATTCTCCTTGTTTCCTGAAGAGAAGATTCAATATCTCAAGAAAGTTGGAGAGATAAAGGAAGGTTTTTCATCTGAAAGGGAGAATTTCTTTGTGAAGATAACAGGACTATGCTGTGATGATGAGGGTAATCTCTATGTAGCGGATTCAGGATGGAATAAGATATTCAAGTTTGACCCGAATGGAAAATTTCTCATGAGCTTTGGAAGGGAAGGTCAAGGACCAGGTGAGTTTATGGCTCATCCAAGGAGAGCCCATCTTAAAATCTCATTTGGAAATGATGGAAAGCTCTATGTGAATGATCCAGGGAACTCAAGGATTTCAGTATTTAGCAAAGATGGAAAATTTCTGAAATCCCACAAAACCCAACCCTCCACCTATGACACACCAGTTGTAAACTCTCGAGGTGATATCTATCTTCTCTCAAAGAGCGGGATAAAAGCAATTGATTGCTATGATTCAAAGTTCAAATACAAAGCTTCTCTTCTTGATATGGAGGAGCATTTACAGTTCCCGTTTGGAAGACCTTACAATAAGATATTTGTTGATTATAGAAATCCTGGTGACTCTGATATTCTTAAATTAATGACAAAGAATGATAATTTAATTGCAGTGTCGAGCTATTCTTGGAAGATATTTATTTTTAACAGAGATAATCAAAAAGTAAAAGATTTTAAAATTCAAGAGAAGAGTTTGATAGAAGACTATAAAAGAAACTTAGAGCTTCGAAAAGAAAAAATTAAAAAAATTGAAAAGAGTTTATCTAAAGGGATTGAAATGACGAAGTTGATTATACCTCCTTTCGAAGTTTTTTTATGTAAGAGGGATCTCTGTCTTTTTTATGTTAATAGTAATAAAAGTGCGGAAATATATAAATATACAACAGATGGCTTATTTTTGGAAAAAAAGAAAATTTCTGAAAATGTCTCAGAAGAATGGGACTTCTTTTATTGTGATATTGAAAGATGCAAATGGTTCAGAGTGAAGGAGCAATCAACAAAAATCAAAATTTTCTCATTCTTTGAGAAATAAATTAAATAATAATTGGAGGAGATAAATGCGATTTGCAACAAAAGTAAGTGTATTGGTTGTATTGGTAGTGATTACTTTAGCAAATATAACAATAGCTGCTGGCAAAAAATGTTATGTCGGAGAGGGTTGCAGGAGATGGTCTGCAGAGACATGTGAACAACTATGCAAATATGAAGGAGGTTGTGCTGAGACAAGGAATACTTCCACTTGGTGTTCAACAGGATACTGCTGGTCTCATTGGGAATTTTATTGTGAATCGAATCCTGCCAGAAAAGCTGGGGAGGCTAATTGTGCTGACTGGGATCCTTCTAGCTGCGGTGGTTACTGACAATAAATAACTTATTAAAGTTAATCTGGAAAAAGCAAAAAATTAAGGGAGATTTGTTTATAGCTAAATTTAGAAATGCTACAATAATTAAATGAAACCTTATTGGAAAAGCTCAATTTTGGCATTCCTTCTTTGTTTTAATCTATTATATTCATGGCAAATACTACAACAAAATGAGCTAAAATTACACGAGGAAGTTCATGTAATAGTTAAATTGACTGAAGTTTTTGTAATGGATAAAAAAGGAGAACCAGTTAAAGACCTTTCCAGTTCTGACTTTACAATTTTAAAGGATGGGAGAATTGAACCAATTGCATATTTTGAGAGAAAGGGGATAGCATTCAACATTGAGGAAAATGCTGAAATAACTGAAGAAAAAGATGCTATGGATATTGAAGGAAGAAAATTTTTCTTTATTTTTGATTTCGGCCATAACACTCCAAAGAGTGTTGAGCTTTCAAAGAAAACTTCACTATATCTTCTTTCGCAACTTCAGCTTATCGATAGAATAAGTATAATATCCTATTCTCAAAGTAAAGGTTTAACAATGCATGAATATCTTACAAATGACCATGAAAAGATAAGAAAGATCATAGAAGGATTTGGAAAAAAGGAAATTGTGGGAAGAGCCGAAATAATGGACAAATATTTGGAAGAGTTATGGGAAGAGGAAATACCTTTAGGTCCTTGTATCCAAAAAGCTGGAAGAACTGGACAAATTCCCCCTTTTGAAAAAGCAAATGCCAGAGCCCAGCTTCTCCATTTTTGCAGTCTATTAAAGAAATTAGCATTATCACTCCGATATATCCAAGGGTATAAGCATGTTATTCTGTTTTCAGTAGGTCCATATCAAGATATCATTTATGGACAGGGGTTCTCTAATATAGATCTTGGATTTGTTCCTATTCGATATTCGAGAGAATTTTATGGAGACTTTTCGATAATTCAAGAATATGAATCAATGGCAAAGGAGTTTGCCTCTTCCAACTGCCTTATTTATTCAGTGAACACTGAAGGACTTCCCGAAGGTAAAGCTCTTTCCTTAGGAATTGCTCAAAAAGGTGAGCACTCCCTTGTCCGCCTCTCACAGATAACAGGAGGGAAATATTATCCAAACAGTGAAGATCTAAGACCTGCTGTTGAGGACATTGCAAAAAGGACATCATTCTACTATGTTCTTGGGATACCTGTAAAAGAGGAGATGGATGGAAAGTTTCATAAGATTGAAGTTAAGGTTAAAAGGAAAGGGGTAAAGGTTCATGCACCATTAGGATATTACAATCCAAAACCGTTCAAAGAATACTCTGATTTCGAAAAGTTTCTCCATCTTGTTGACTCTGCTTTCTCTGAGAAGCCTCTTTTTGGAGAGGTTAAGGAGTTTCCTATTAATTTGAATCCTCTTGAAAGGGAAAAGAGAACATATGAGATTTTCTTTGAGATTCCAAAGGATGATTTTCAAGGTGAAGGAGAGATTGTTCTTATATTTTTTAACTCTGCTAAAGAGATAATAAAGATTAGAAGGGAGAGGTTTCATTTGAAGTCTGAAGCTGATAGATTACTTTACAAGAGGGTCATAGAGTTTCCATCAAATACATCTGAGCTAAGGGTTGTAATAAGAAATATTTCAACTGGAAGAACGATGAGGGGGATAGGGAAGGTAGAAGAGAAATAATATTGGATGAAATCCTTGAATTCTATTTAAACTCCACCCTTTCGTTTTCCTTTGGTGGTTCTGCTCTACCTCCGAGATATTTGGCTAAGAATGCTTCCGCAGCTGCATAGAACTTCATTCTATTTTCAGGTCTTGCAAATCCATGCCCTTCATCAGGAAATACAATGTAGTGAACCTCTTTTCCAGCTTTTCTTACAGCTTCAACAATCTGCTCAGATTCGGTCATTTTTACCCTTGGGTCATTAGCCCCTTGAGCAATTAGGAGGGGTATTTTTATCTGATGAGCTTTGAAGAGGGGAGAGCGAGATTCAAGAAAATCCTTCTCCTTGTCGGGGTCTCCCACTCTGTGCTTGAACATGTTGAGCATTGGAGCCCAATAGGGAGGGATAGATTTCAGTAGAGTCACGAGATTGGAAGGTCCAACAATATCAACAGCACAACAGAAGACATCAGGCGTGAATGCTGCACCAACAAGAGCAGCGTAGCCTCCATAGGAGCCACCATAAATTGCTATTCTTTTTGGATCCGCAATCCCTTGTTTTATAGTCCAATTGACAGCATCTATTAAATCATCGTGCATCTTCGCTCCCCATTCTTTATTTCCTGCATTGAGAAATTTTTTCCCGAATCCTGCTGAACCTCTAAAATTTACCTGAAGACATGCATAACCTCTGTTGGCAAGCCACTGGGCTTCAGGATGATAACGCCATGTATCCCTTGCCCATGGACCACCGTGGACATTCAAGACAAGGGGAAGATTTTTTGGTGGAACACCAACTGGAAGTGTTAGATAAGCAACAAGTTCAAGTCCATCCCTTGCTTTTATAACAACTGGCTTCATTGGAGCAAGGATTAAGCCTTCAAGTTTTGATTGGTGAGGGAATAGAAAAGTTCCTTTTTTTGTGTTTCTCTCGTATGCATAATAATAAATTGGACCAGTATCCTTTGTAAAGGAGACAAGCCAAACCTTGTCATCCCCACTTCTATTGGTAATAAAGAAATCTCCATCCATTAATTTTGAGATATTTTCAAAATCCTCTTTTATAGAATTGTCAAGTATATGCCACTGAACTCTGAATCTATTTGTTGCTACAGCCTGAGGATAATATTCATCTGGATGAATCACAACCCTGAAGACATCAGCACCTTTTGGTTCGAAGATCTTCTCTTCTTTTCCAGTTTCAATGTCTTTTTTGTATAAAGTAGTGAGGTCTGTGCTTATATTGTGGAAGATGAAGATTCCTTTTCCATCCTTTGTAAATGTTAGTGCATCACACTCATCATCTGGTCCCCATGATATCAGTTTTGTCCAAGGAGATTTTTCATCTTTCCTAACTCTTATTTCACCTCCACCATCAGGAAGGGCTGCCTGACATCCTCTTATTACAAAATTGGAATCGTAAATCCATCCTATAACATCACCTGGATTAGGAGTGTCGAGAATGACCGCTCCTGTTCTTAAATTGATTCTGTAAACATCGTGAAGCCTTCTGTCCCTTAAATTCATTCCAACAAGAATTTCATCAGGATATTTCTTATGTGTTCCAATTACCTGAGCCTGGATTCCCTGAAATGGTGTCAAATCCCTTATAACAGGAGCATCTTTTGGTGCGGAAAGGTCAACTGAGTAGACATGCCAGTTTTCATCCCCATCTCTATCCTGGATATAGAGGATGTGCTTTGAATCTTCAGCCCAGAAGTAGGCTCTAATTCCTCTTTTTCTGTCATCGGTTACAACCCTGTCATCGTTCTTTCCCACTGTTTTCACCCAAACATTTAAAACTCCATTATGGGGAGCAAGGTAAGCCATCATTTTTCCATCGGGTGAGAGTTGAGGTGATGATTTCTCAGGATTTCCGAAAAGAATTTCTCTTGGAATGAGGGGTGGGAGTTCTGCTCTTAAAAAAGGAACAACTAAAGATGTAAATAAAAGAATTGAGAGAAGGATTAAAATACGCTTCATGAAAACCTCCTATTTAAGTTTTCTCAAATTTTCATTAAATTTTTTGAAAAGCATCCTCTTTCATGATATTTTATAATACGAGGCAAGAGGATAAAAGTTCCTTTTTTAGAATCGTAGGTTTTTCTTAAGCATTAAAATTTTGTATGGCTATTTTGAGGGCGGATTCCATTAGAGAGAGATATTTTTCTTCTGTGAATTCCCTTTTTGAGTATTCAATGGCTTTGAAAGCTTTCATTTTTCCTTCCTCCGAAAGGGCAATTTCAATTCCCTTTGCTATTCCCTCTGGAGAAGGTTCAACAAGTATAGCTATTTCGGGATTTAATACCTGGGTATGGGTCCATAGATTTGTTGCCACAAAAGGTTTTCCAGATTTTAAACAGGAGTAAATTTTTAAAGGAGTATTTGTTCCTGAAATTCTTGGAGAGACAAGGACATCAGCAATTGAAAAGAAAAGCGGAATCTCTTCAGGAGCTTTTTCACCAGTAAAGATTATACTTCTACTTACTTCGAGGGATTCGGCAAGAGATTTCATCCTGCTTATTTGAGTTTCTTTTCCTCCCACCAGTATAAGGATTTTATCTTCGAGATTTAAAAATTTTAAAGATTTTATCAGGATTTCGATCCCCTGATATGCTTCAAAAGTTCCAGCGTAAAGAATGATTCTTTTTCCTTCTATGCCAAGCTCTTTTTTTAATTTTTCTTTCTCAATTTCTTTGATCTGAGGAGGGGGAAAATCAAGGAAATTCTCTATCCTTATAATTTTTTTCTCATCACTGAATTTTTTTGCATGATTTTCAAGATCCTTGCATATAACAATTACACAATGGGAACTTCTAAGGACTTTTCTCTCAAGAAAGGAGAATATTTTAAAAAGAAGCCAAGAATTGGAAAATCTGAAATTCTTCAATTGCTGGGGCAATGAGGAGTGCATATCGTAAATGTGAGGAATTTTAAAAATTTTTGAAAAAATCACTCCAAAATATGATGCCTCCTCATGGGTGTAAATTAAGTCATATTTTTTCTTTAAAAGGGAAAATAGAGATTTAAAAAAAAGGGATGTGTCAAGGGGTATCTTTTTTAGTGAAGGACCTATTTTTACGCTTTTTATAAATGGGCATTTGCTTCTTATTATTTTTAGATTTTCTATTTGAACATTTTTTCCAATGGGATAAGTTACAAGGTCAACTTCATGACCAAGTTTTGATAGAGCATAAATTCTGAAGAACTCGGAAAATGGTGTTCCCCTTGGTTCAAAGAATGGCTCGGGAGCAATCATTAGAATTCGCATCTGTTTAGATTTCTTCCTCAAATCCATGAAGTTCTTTTATTGCGTATATCTTTTTTTCCACTGCTTCATGGTAAGTTCTTGAAAGCATCTCAGCAAGTAAGCCAAGGGTGATGAACTGTGCTCCAAGGAATATAAGGAGAACTGAAAGAAGTAGAAGTGGTCTATTTCCTATTGCTTGTCTTTCTATAATTTTCAAATAAGAGAGATATATACCGAGCAGAAATCCAGTCCCTCCTGTTAGAAGACCGATAAGTCCAAATATCTGTAAAGGTCTTGAGGAATAGCTTATCAGAAACTTTACTGTTATAAGGTCAAGAATAACCTTTATTGTTCTTCCAATCCCATATTTTGACTTTCCCGCTTTTCTTTTCCTGTGATTTACTTTAACCTCTGCTACATTTATTCCTAAAAGGGAGGCAACCGCAGGAACAAATCTGTGCATTTCTCCATAAAGTCTAATATTTTTTACAACCTCGCTCCTGTATGCCTTAAGAGTGCAACCGTAATCGTGAAGTCTTACACCAGTTATTAAAGATATTAAGAAATTGGCTATTTTTGAGGGAAGAATTCTTGTTAAAAATTTGTCCTTTCTCTTCCATCTCCATCCACTTACAAGGTCATACCCTTCTTCAATTTTTTTAAGGAGTAAATCTATGTCAGCGGGGTCATTCTGAAGATCAGCATCAATGGTTATAACTATATCTCCTCTCGCATAATCGAATCCTGCTGAAAGAGCGGGAGTTTGTCCAAAATTTTTCCTGAATCTAATGATTTTCACTCTTTTATCCCTTTCCCTTATTTTTTTCAATCTTTCAAAAGTCGAATCAGTGCTTCCATCATCTACAAAGATTATCTCAAATTTTTTCCTTATTTTGTCAAGGGCTGATACAAGTTCATTGTAAAGCTCCTCAACATTCTCTTCTTCATTGAAAACAGGAGAGACAACAGAAATATCAACCTTTTCTTTTTCCATAAACTGGAGAATATCATAAAAATTTGATGCATTCAAGATATGGTGTTCAAGAATGAACGGATAACTTTAAGAAATCATAGTATTTAGTTAATTCAAATCCCTTCGTCTGAAGAAGTCCTCCATTCGAAAAATGAGATTTAGGATTTAATGACGATTTACTTCTTGACTTTAGCCATCCTTTTAGTTCTCCTCAATTCCTCCGCCTTCTCTTTTATCTCAGTTAAAGCTCTTTGCATTTCTGACCAACCATACCATAATGCATAGTCGGGATTCGCATGAAATGTTCCCTGGAATGTCCTCATCCTGTATTCAAGGAACATTACAAAAAGTTTCTGCTCAATTGAAGTTGGTGCATCATGGAATGTTAAAAGGTCAGGGTAGGGGAAAGAATAATTTTTTGGTTTCTGTAAAATCCCATCTTTATAAAGTCCCGCAACTATTCTAATGGCTTCAGCCATTAGTCTGTCAGCTTCCCTTATGATTCTGTCTCCTTTCTCGAGCTCTCCCTTTGCGAAATTTGAAGAGTGGCACTGATTACATGTTTTTAGCATTTTTTCCCTCTCCTTTCTCCAATCATCTTCTGTCAATCTTGCAACATCTGCATTCTTTACTAAATCGAGTCTTGCAGTTGGTTTTCCATCAGGATCAAGAACACCAAGAGCCTTTAGAATCGTAACTCTATCTTCAGCCCATTCTTTGTCTTCTGGTAAAGGAAGTCTGACAGCAAGAAAGCCCCATGCGGTTCTTACAGAATGATTACCATTCTGCATATGACAGGTCTGACATGTGGGGGCTGGTGTGTTTTCTGGAAGAACCTTAGCCTGCTTTAAAAGATATCTAACACCATGTTTTGAGGTTGAGAACATCTCCCATTGGGGATGATCAAATCCCATATGGCATGTTTGACATGCCTGAGGTTGGCGAGCTTCCTCTACCGAGAAAAGATGCCTTGTATGACAAGAATCACAGGAAGCAATCCCAAATCCCACTCCCTGTTTTTTGAGCTCTTTGATTTCGCTTTCTGTCTTAAGACCAATTTTGTGACACCCTCCACAACCCTTCATTCCTTCCATCATTGCCATAGGCTGGAAATGAGCGGTTGGCATTGCTTTCATCGCTGCCCATCCAAATGCGTGTTTTCCTGATTTAAATTGATTCACTTGAGTATCGTGGCATTGGGCACAGGTTTCAGGAGTAGGTATGAGAGCTTTATCCGTATCTTCTTTAGATTTGTGGGTATCTCCATGGCAGTCTGAGCAGGTTACTCCATTCTGGCTATGTTTGCTCAGTTTCCAGTCTGAAACAATTTTAGGAGTTACTTTTCCGTGGCAATCAACACATTCTTGGGAATAAATATAAGAAAAATGGAATAAAGAAAAAAGAATAAGGAAAAAAACCTTTTTCATCCAAACCTCCCATTAAATTATTTTGAAATCAAACTTAATTTCCATGGTAATGGAATGGCAACAAACATGAGGGTTGCACCAAGAAGAGCCATGTTCTTCATAAAATTTATCCTTTCAATCATTTTAACTTGAGGCTCTGAAATTGCCCAGAAATTGTGCATAATGAAAGTTGTGGGAATCAAAAATATTACAAGAAATAGTATCCCGATTCTTGGAAATACTCCAAGAAGAATGCTTAATCCACCGAAGAGAAGAAGAACTCCCGTGAATGCCACTGCAAGAGATGGATAGGGTAAACCTTTACTTTTTGCGTATCCTGCCATCATACTGAGACTTAGAAAGTGATTCAACCCGCTATAGGCAAAGTATCCTCCAAAAATAACCCTTCCCATAAGAAATAGAATTTTCATTTTACACCTCTCTAAATATTAGAGAGTGTTCAATAACTTGGGAAGGCTTGAAAATTGAGCCTCCGCAAGTATTG
>CAZYPR010000063.1:0-10707 GCA_964649495.1 uncultured Clostridia bacterium
AAACCCTTTTCTATCAATAGTTTACATTTTAAATTGCGAAAGTTGGGTTAAAAATGGCATTTTGGGCCTATCTTTTTGCCAGTTTGATTGAATACTTTGTAGTGAGAAGGAAGTTCAGCAAAAGGAACCTCTTTTGGTATCCGAGGTTTCTATCTACAATAACAGTGCCTTGGTTTATTGTGTTAATTTGGTATTTAGTTCCTGCTCTTTACGGAAAATTGGAAATTTTATTTTTGGAACTTCTATGGGCTGTATTAGTCACCTATTTTTCTGGAATTATTGGTGGAATAATAGAAAAAAATATTGAAGAATGTGAGCTTAATCTAAGTTTTAAAATCATTATTCTTATTTTACTCATTGTTTCAATTTTTCTATACATCAGGTTTACCTATAATCCTCCTTGGATAGATTTGTTCATAAACCCGGAGTTTCTATGAATGTAATAACAGTAAATTAATCTAACAGCGTGTTTGCAGTTCTCTTCCCTCACCCAAAACCCAGCACTTTTTGGTTTTGTGCTTGAAAAATTGAAGGAGATTGAACCCATTGGGAATTGAAATTTGACTTTTGCGGTAAATAAAATTACATGAAGAAATGAACTTGCTAAGGATGGCTTTGTCTTTGAATATAGTGCAACTTTTGGGCAGATTTTAAGTTAATGTCGCATATGTATCTTAACTTTTCAGTAAGTTGAAAATGAAATTTCTATAAAATAAACTTAAATTTAAGGAGGAATTATGGGTAAAAATATTGTTGAAAAAATTTTGGAGGAACACCTTGTGGAGGGAAATTTAAAAGAGGGAGAGGAAATTTACATTTCCATTGATCAGGTTCTTACTCAGGATGCAACAGGAACAATGGCTTATTTACAGTTTGAAGCTATGGGGCTTGAAAGGATTCAGGTTCCCCTTGCAGTTTCTTATGTTGATCACAACACTCTCCAGATCGACAACAAAAATCCTGATGACCATATTTATCTCCAGACTGTAGCTCAAAGATATGGAGCATACTTCTCGAGACCTGGAAATGGGATATGCCATCAGGTTCATCTTGAAAGATTTGCAAGACCTGGGGCTACTCTACTTGGCTCTGACAGCCACACACCCACTGCGGGAGGGATTGGTTCCCTTGCAATTGGTGTTGGAGGGCTTGAGATTGCCTCAGCAATGGGTGGAGAACCTTTTGCACTGAAAGTTCCAAAGGTTGTAAGAGTCTGGCTTGAGGGTGAGCTAAATCGTCCTTATGTTATGGCAATGGATATAATCCTTGAGCTCCTTAGGAGATTGACTGTAAAAGGTGGTGTAGGAAAGATTTTCGAATACGATGGACCTGGTGTTAAAAATCTTACAGTAACTGAGAGAGCTACTATTACCAATATGGGTGCTGAACTTGGAGCAACAAGTTCAATATTCCCATCTGATGAGATAACAATGAAATATTTGAAAGCTCAAAAAAGGGAAAATCATTGGAGAGAGCTAAAAGCTGATCCAGATGCAAATTATGCTGAAGAGATAAGGATTAATCTTTCTGAGCTTGAACCATTGATTGCAAGACCCCACCAACCCGACAATGTGGTAAAAATCAGAGATATTGCGGGTATAAAAGTAAATCAGGTAAATGTGGGCTCATGCACAAACTCTTCCTATCAGGCTCTCAAGTCTGTCGCAGCATTTTTAAGGGGAAGAACAGTCCATCCTTCAGTTTCCATGACCGTTAGCCCTGGCTCAAAACAGGTTTATGAAATGATGGCAAGAGAGGGTGATCTTGCGGATCTTATCTCTGCGGGAGTTAGGGTATTAGAATCTGCATGTGGTCCATGTATTGGAATGGGACAGGCACCTCCATCAAAAGGTGTATCTGTAAGATCTTTCAATAGAAATTTTAAAGGGAGGTCTGGAACTGTTGATGCAGAGATATATCTTGCCTCACCTGTTTCCTGTTCCGCAATTGCTCTCAAGGGAGAGATTGTTGACCCAAGGGATGTAGGGGTTGAGATACCTGTTTTTGAGGAGCCTGAATTTTTTATTACGAATGATAACATGATAATTCCACCTCTTCCTCCAGAGGAGGCAAGAAGAGTTCAGGTTATAAAAGGTCCCAACATTAAAGATGTTCCTGTGAAAGGTCCTCTTGAAGATAAAATTCAAATAACAGCTCTTCTAAAGGTTGGAGACAACATAACCACCGATGACATTATGCCTGCGGGTGCTGAAATTCTCCCTCTTCGTTCCAATATCCCTGAAATTTCCAAATATGTATTCTGGCGGATCGATAAAGAATTTTACAAAAAAGCTCAAGAAGTTGGAACATCTGTTGTTATTGGAGGAGAAAATTACGGACAGGGTTCATCGAGAGAGCATGCAGCCCTTGCACCGATGTATCTTGGATTAAGGACTGTTCTTGCAAAATCCTTTGCGAGGATTCACAGATCAAATCTTATAAATTTCGGAATCCTTCCTCTTACATTTTCCAATCCCTCTGATTACGATAAGATTGAACAGGGAGATATACTTGAGATTGTAAATGTTTATGATTCTCTTGAAAATGATAAACCCTTCAAGGTCATAAACAAATCAAAAAATTATACCTTTGAAACAGTTGCTAAATTTACAAGGAAGGAAAAGGAAGTTCTGAAAGCAGGGGGTCTACTTCCATATATTAAGAAAAAGAGAGGAAGTTAAAAGAAGAGAAAGCTTTGAGCTAAAAGCTAAAAGGCCACAGCTTACAGTGAGTGTATAAATTTCATTCAATATGCAGAATTTCTATGCCCATGATTTAGAATTTCTATTTGCTATTGAAAATTCAAGAGGTTAAAATTTAGTTTTGAGGAAATGAGAAAATACAAAATAACTTTTGTTGTTCAGAGATATGGAAAGGAAATAGTGGGAGGTTCTGAAGCCCATGCCAGGGAGGTTGCGGAAAGATTAATACCATATGGAGATATTGAGGTTTTAACCTCCCGTGCCCTCGATTATACCACCTGGGAAAATTATTATCCAGAAGGTGAAGAGATTATAAATGGGGTAAAAGTTCGAAGGTTTTCAGTTATTGGAACGAGAAGAAAAGATTTCAATCAACTCTCTGATAAGCTTTTTGGAAAACATGTTCCTTTAAAAGATGAAATTGAATGGGTCTATGCTCAGGGACCTGTTGTTCCTAAGATCTTAGAGGAAATTTCAAATATTAGAAATCAGAGGGATGTATTTATATTCTTTACATATCTTTATTATCCAACAATCTTTGGATTGAGGCTTGTCCCTGATAAATCGCTCTTTATACCTACAGCCCATGATGAGCCTCCTATCTATTTCAATATATTTAAACCCCTTTTCCACTCACCCCGTGCAATCCTTTACAATACAGAGGAGGAAAGAGCTTTTATTAACAAACTTTTTGGAAATCATTATATTTCCAGTGAAATTGCAGGGGTTGGTGTTGAAATTCCAGATGATTTAGACCCTTCAAGATTCAGGAAAAAATTTGGTATTGATGGAAAATACCTACTTTATATGGGAAGAATTGTGAGTTCGAAAGGATGTGATGAGCTCATTGATTATTTTAGATACTACAGAGAAAGGTATAAAGAAGATGTGAAACTTGTCCTGCTCGGTAAGACAGAGATGGAAATTCCCCAGGAAAAGGGGATAATCTATGGAGGATTTGTTGAAGAAAAGGAAAAATTCGAAGCAATTTCTGGATGCAGTGCTGTTGTTGTCCCATCTCGATTTGAAAGTATGTCCATGATTGCCCTTGAAGGTTGGGCTATGGGTAAGCCTGTTATTGTAACAGAATACTCCCATGTGGTAAAAAGTATGTGCGAGAGAAGTAACGGAGGACTTTACTATGCCAGCAAAGAGGAATTTGCAGAGGTAGTAGAATTTATAATAAAAAATGAAGAAATTGCAGAAAAATTAGGAGAAAACGGGAAAAAATTTGTGAAAAGCTTTTATACATGGGAAAAAGTGATTGAAAAATATCTTAAAATGATAGAGTTTGTAGTGGAAGAAAAATGGTTTTGAGAGGAGAAAATGAGTCTAAAAAAATTATTTTATTTGTTTCTTTTTTTATTTCTCTTAGAAATTTCCTTGCAGTGCGAGGAGAAAAGATTTGAAATTGAGCTTTACGGGAACATGAATCTTCCAGATTTTAAAGGCTCATATTTCTACAATTATTCTCCTCCCTTTTCACCAGGATCATTTATTTCTACTTCTGACCTCTTCATCAGTTACAGAGCTAAAAGTAAAAATGGTTTTGGAGCGGGAATTAATTATTTCCCGATGAAAAATATTGGCATAAGATTCGAATCTAATTTTTTCAGAACATCTTTGGAGGGAGAGAGTTCAAAATACAATATTTACATGGAGTATGTTTCAATGCAGCCTCCTTCCTACCTTCCTCGTTTATTTATTTATCGAGCAAACATTGACTGGGAGCCTGCGGATGGAGATTTTAAAAGATTTAACACAAATCTTAATTTTATCTACAGAAAAAACTTGGGGAAAAGAATAAGTGCTGACATTTTGATTGGTTTTTCCTATGAAATTTCAAAATTGGATTTAAAGAGCATAGGTTATACAAAATTCTGGTTAGGAGGTCACTCTGTCCTTTTCATGGAAACTTATAAAATTGGGTTTTCTTCAGGTTCAATAAAAGATTTTGGGCTGGCATCTGGAGGAATAATCAATTTCCCGTTAGGAAACAAATTCGATTTATCATTTGGTTTTAGATATTTCTATTTTCCTTTGAGGTTTACATCCATTGAACTAACAGAACAAACAAATAGAAATGAAACGATCAGTCAGTTAGAAGAAGATGAACTTGAGTTAATTAAAAAGAGAATGAAACTTCCTCTGATTGAATTTTCCTGTTCATATTACTCTCTAAGAGCATCTTTAAAATTTAAATTCTAAACTTGACTTTTTTTATAAAAAATTCAAAATTCCTTATTGTTATGGTAAAAAATAAAGCTAAGGAGGATTTCTCATGAAAAGGAGAGAATTTCTCATAGGAGGTTTGACAGTTTCCCTCTCTTTTTTAGCACCAAGGGATATTCTTTCAAAGAAAAAGGAGGAGAGTAATGAACTTTACAGAGGAAAGATCACTCCTATCTCTGATGAAGAGAGAGAATTAAGGATTCAAAAGGCAAAAGAACTAATGGAAAAGAATAAAATTTCCTGTATTCTCATTCCACCAGGAACCTCCTTGAGATACTTTACCAATGTAAGCTGGGAGCTTTCAGAAAGATTTTTTGGATTCCTCCTACCCCTTGAAGGAGACCCAGTATTTATATGTCCTGCCTTTGAAAGAGGTCGACTGGAAAATCAGCTGAAAAAAACTTATGAAATAAGAACATGGGAAGAAGATGAGAATCCATTTAAACTTGTTTATCAATTTCTAAAGGAGAAGAGAGTCGCTACTTCAAATTTCGGAATTGAGGCAACAGTAAGATTTTTTGAGATTGATGGCATTTCTCGCGAAGCTCCTGCATTAAAAATTGTTACTGCAGACCATGTAATAAACTGGTGTAGAGCAATAAAATCAAGTGCTGAGATTGAGCTACTAAGAATCTCCAATGAAATAACTTTAAATGTTTTAAAGGAAGCTCTCAAGGATTTATATCCTGGAATGAGAGCAATGGAAATTGGAAGAAAAATAGCTCAAACATTCAACAAATATGGATTTTCTGGAGGAGCTCTTGTCCTTCTTGGCGAGAATAGTGCCTATCCCCATGGAGGAGCTTTAAAGGAAATATTCCTTGAGGAAGGAGTTCCAATTTTGGTTGACGGAGGAACATCAGTGGAGGGTTATCGTTCAGACATTACAAGAACAATTGTCTTCGGAAAGGGAACTGAAAAGCAGAAAAAAGTTTGGGAGATTGTTAAAAGGGCTCAGACAGAAGCTCTTAGAAGAGCAAAGCCAGGAGTTAAAGCGGGAGATGTGGATAAAACCGCGAGAACAGTTATAGAGAATGTTGGCTTTGGTCCTATTTACAAATATTTTCCCCATCGACTTGGGCATGGAATAGGACTTGATGGTCATGAATGGCCATATCTTGTTAAGGATAATCCTCTAAAACTTGAGCCTGGAATGACTTTCAGCAATGAGCCAGGAATTTATATAAACGGTGAATTCGGAATCAGACTTGAAGATTGTATGGTTATAACGGATGAAGGAGCACAGCTATTCACTCCTCAAGCAGAGAGTATAGAGTATCCATTCAATTAAGAGGCGAGACTGGCAAAAAAAAGAAGAGATTCGCACTTAAAGAAGTTTTAAAAAATATATTCCCAGAAAATTCCTCTTAAATTAACTAAAATCGATATTAAAATTAGAAAAAACTCATAATTCTTAAATCTCCCCTTTGTTGACTCAATAATTAATATCACTAAAAAAGGCAAAAAATCCATTATAAATCTATATCCGAACTGAGCTCCACCTGTTGTGTAGTAAAGTAAAATTGGTATGGATATTAAAAAAATACTAATCCAGGAGAAGAGAGGGATAGATTTTTTTAAAAAGGAGCGATAAAGGATCAAAAGAATTGGAGAGCAGAATATTATCCCCATTCCCCATGGATCAGGTTTGAAAAAAGGAAATTCCCTTTGAAACTTTGGAGGTGCAAAAAACATGTAGTAAAGATTTTTTGATAAAAATTTAAAATTGAATTGTCCATCCTTAATGTATTCTGAATAAGGTTCATTAAGTCTCATCTTTAAATATCCCATATCTTTGAAGTCTCCGAATCTTAGATAATTGTAAACTCCCATAAAGAAAAGAACTGAAAAAACTGGAATGAAAAGAAGGAAAATTCTCTTTATATTCTTTCTGCTTAAAAGAGCTCCTTCAAGAACTCTTGAGATAAAATAAGGGAATGCAAGAATTAGATGAAATCTTGTCATTATTGAAAAAGACCAGAAAAGACCAACAAGAAAAGGTCTTCCCCTTTCAAGGCTTTCAATTATTGCAAGAAGAAGAAATGCGACAGAGACAGTGTGAGCAACATACCAGACGCCCTCAAAATGTAGAATACTTAGATGAACTGTTCCAAAGCCAAAAATTAAAGGTATTAAAATTTTATAGAATTTTGATGCGGAAATTTTGATAATCTGGAGATATCTTTCAGACAATTTGTAGAAAAGAGCAATGTTAAGGCTTCCAAGTAAAATTTGAAAAATAAAGTCATGGAAATCTGTTCTAAAAATCAGAGAAAGGGGGATCATCAAAAGGGCTGGAAATGGAGGAAAGGCGACATAGATCTTTCCATTGTGTATGACAGGATCATCGATATAGCCAGTTGGGAAAATATCCAATCTCAAATGGATAAAAGAATTGGCAAGATAAACGAAATGCTCTGCAAAATATGTAAGATTTAAAAGTTTAGGAATTGATAAAATAGAATATAAAAATAGGGAAATGAAAAATACATCGTAAAAATCAAATTCTTTCTTTCTTCTATTTCTGTAAAAAAATATAATTGAAAAAAGGAGATACAATATGCCAAGAATAAGAAATGTGTTTTGTTCCTTGATATAATCAAAAGATATGATTTTTTTAATTTTCTCTTTCTCTTCAAGTCCTAAAAAGAGAAAAAAGAGGGTAGGGAGGAAAAGCATTGGAAAAAGGATTATTTTCGTTCGCTTCATTATTCAAATATAGTATTGTATAATTAAAAAATGGAACAAGCAATAGAGGAATATTTCTCAAAGATTTCCAGATTAATTGAAAATCTTGAGAAGATAATAATAGGGAAAAGGGAGGTTATAAAATTAGCTCTAACCTCATTATTTGCGGGAGGGCATCTTCTCATTGAGGATGTCCCGGGAACAGGGAAAACAACTCTGGCACTTGGTATTGCAAAATCGATTGGAGGGATTTTTAAGAGGATTCAATTTACATCAGACCTTCTTCCTTCAGATATAATAGGAGTTACAATTTATAGCCAGAAGATGGAAGCTTTCGAGTTCAAACCAGGACCAATATTTGCAAACATTGTCCTTGCTGACGAGATAAATAGAACAACACCAAAAACCCAGAGTGCATTACTTGAATCGATGAATGAGAATCAGGTAACAGTTGATAACAAAACTTATCCCCTTCCAAAACCCTTCATGGTGATTGCTACTCAGAATCCCCTTGAAATATACGGAACATACCCCCTTCCGGAGTCCCAGCTGGATAGATTTATGATGAGGATTAAGATGGGTTATCCTCCCCCTGAAAAGGAAAAGGAGATTATTCTCTCCCATAAATTTTCAAGACCCCTTGACCAGATTTCATCTGTAATAACTCCTGAAGATGTTCTTCAAATTCAGAAAAGGATTAAGAATGTGAAAATTTCCACCGATCTCATGGACTACATTGTAGAGATTATTAAAAAAACAAGAAACTCAGAAGTGATAAAAATTGGTGCATCCCCTCGCGCATCAATTCTTTTCTCAAGAGCTTGCCAGGCTTATGCTTTTGTAAATGGAAGAGATTATGTAATACCTGATGATATAAAGACTCTTGCAATTCCAATCCTTGTTCACAGAATAGTTCCCAAAGGGAAAATAAGTGATGGAAGGAGAGAAGAGGTTGAGGATATTATAAGGGATATAATTTACAAAATCATCGCCCCCCTTTAAATTCTCAATGAGATTCCGCCCCTTATAAGTAAGCCATTCCACATTCCGCTATCAATATGGAAATGGATATTTTTTGTAATTTTTCCTTTAATTCCTAAGTTAAATTG
Organism: uncultured Clostridia bacterium; assembly: GCA_964649495.1. Classification (GTDB taxonomy): domain Bacteria; phylum Acidobacteriota; class Aminicenantia; order JBFLYD01; family JBBIMS01; genus JBBIMS01. The sequence continues at coordinate 8,732 of CAZYPR010000063.1, forward strand.
AATTATTGGGATTATTTTTAATGGAAGCTCCTCCAAATCCTGAAGATTTTTCCCTTCTGAGTTGGTTTCTCTTTTTATTTCACCAGTGGTTGCATCATAAAATGTTCCATCTGTATTGAAAGAGAATTCACCTTTTAATGGAGCTATTCCAAATCCTAATCCAATGTATGGATGAACAACCCATGATGGTTTTATATCCCATCGAAAACTCAGATTGTAAGAAAGTGGTTCCATGAGGAATTTACCATTGGCAATATAATCTACATAGGAGCCGTTTGTAAAATCCATATCCACAGTTCCATCAAGGGTTAGCTCCATCTTTGTTTTCTCAATGGAGAATCCCATGCTGAAAGAACCATTCTCTCCACCTGGATAATATCTTATCTCAAATCCACCATTAAAACCTGAAGAGCCAAATTTAAAATTCCTTTTGTAGTTAAGCTCAATAAGGTCGGGATGGTCTTGAAGTATACTATCCTTGATCTCCTTATCAACACTATCCTCTATTGCAGACTCAACAGCCCTCTTCGCAAAATTCACATTCCAGCTTCCATAATGGAGATTAAACTCCCATTTACCTTCCGAAAAACCGATAGAGAAAAGAAAAGGGAGAGAAAAAATTGCAAACAATATCTTTTTCATATCTTTGCCCTCCTCATTTTTTGTTTTTTAACTATTTTTTATGATATATAGTAGAGAATTAAAATTTTATCACCTCTCAATCTTTCCAATCCAGTTCTATTTTGCCTTTTCTCTTTAATAACAGTAACTGGCATTTTTGGCACCTTTAACGAAAATAGATTATTACTTTCATTACTTTCATTTACATCATTTTTGCTATCCACTCGGTTCAGGTTTTTTGTATTGTTCTGGATGTCTGTGGTGGCTTGGGAAAAAGATTTCACTCATTTCATTATTACTCTCGTCTGATTCCGCGATTTCATTATATGGATCGATTATAATTCTAAACCAATAGTCAGATTGCGGGGATCTGGAATTGTCAGCGTATATAAAGACAACCTTAGTTCCTCCAGCTTTCAGATTTTCAACCTCAATAATTCCATTTTCTATTGTTCCCTGACTTTTGTCATAAGCCCATCCCGAATACCTTTCAGGATGATACTGATTTTCTCCTTCAGCTCTCCTTTCAATTAAAATTTTAAATCTTGAAATATCAGAGTTTCCAGAATTTTGAATGGAGATTTTCATCGTGAAATCATCAAATGGCACCCCGTATTTATCCTCTCCGCCAATTTTATATGAACTCTCCAATCCTTTTATTTTCAGGTCTGGTAGGTGTTTTAATACTTCCCCTGTTTTTTTTGTTTCCTCTTTTAATCTCTCTTCATCGATCTTTGGAACTTGGAGACATTTTGGCTTGAAACTCTTTACAGTGTTCCCTGGAGGAAAACAACCGTTGAGATAGTTTGGGTCATTTTTTTCTTTTAAGGCATATCCTTTTACATCCAGGTCAGCTTGAATTTTTGCATCCCTACATTGCAGAGGCTCTTTTGAAGCCCATCCCCAGACATCAATATAGCCCTTTTTTAAATCATTTTCTGTTACCACAAAGCCTATAACTGGAAATCCGCTGTAATCATAGGCTGGAAAAGCTGGCGTGGGTCCGTAATACTCTAAAAGATTTGTCTCAGTTTCAGAATACTTGATTCCAATCAGTCTGAGGGACATTGTTTTAGCCCAGAATTTAGTTGGAGCATCTGAGGGTCCTTCAAAGGCACAACTGCAGAGTTTCTGTCCTGGAGCTCCAGGAATTATTGTTCTCTTTGTAAGTTTAATCCTTACACTAACAGAGAGCTTTTGTCCCTGTTGAGGTTCCTTGGGAAAAAGAATGTCTTCTACCTCTGCGCACCAGTAAGTTTTACCGAGAGTCGGTGGTTTTACCTGAGCAGGATTGCCTGGTTTCATCTGGGCATAGGCAGTTCCAAGCCCTAAACCTAAAAAGATGGAAACAAGAA
>CAZYPR010000064.1:0-4240 GCA_964649495.1 uncultured Clostridia bacterium
TGCCTCCAAAGGAGGCTCCTATTTCAGAAATCCCAACCATTTTTGAACAGCCTCACATATAATACGAAAACTTATTTTCAAGGTTTAGCTTCATTTCAAAACCTTTCATATAAAATAATATTCAAGAAGCGTGCCAAAATTGCTCAAAATGAAGATTGGCTTTAGAAAAAAAATTTATTTTTTCGTTCTTTTAAAGTGTTCAAAATTTTGAATCTTTGTTCAAAAATTTGAATATAAGATATTCGGAAATTGGAATTTTCAATTTTTATTGAAAAGAAAAAACAAAAAATGTTAATATATTCTTAAAGAATAAAATGTTTCAGATAATCATTTCTTCTTTATTTTCCTACATAATCGGAAGCATTTCTCCCTCTTATATACTTGGAAAACTTTTGAAGGGAATAGATATAAGGGAGCATGGAGATGGAAATGCAGGAACAGTGAATACATATAGGGTCTTAGGTCTTTTGCCTGCGGTTTTTACTGGAATTTTTGACCTTTCCAAGGGGCTTCTCTCTTTCTATATTTCTTCAAAATTATTGAATTTAGATGGTTTTCTCCTTTCGATTCCAATTGTTTTCTCAATTCTCGGTCATGTCTTTCCCTTTTATCTTGGCTTTAGAGGAGGACAGGGTGCTGGAACCTCAACAGGAATCCTTCTTTACTTCCTGACATTTCAGATAAAGAATGGTATATTCCCCTTTGATTCTCTTCTGATTCTTTTAATCCTTGTTATTCTCTCTGCTTATGTTGCAAGAAAGGGTGAGTTTGTGGGAATATTTATTCTACCAATATTTCTTTTCTTGAATATTTATTTTGGAAGGGACTCAATTAACTCCTTTTATATTTCCCTTGTCACAGTTTATCTTATAGGGCTTCAGCTCCACAATATAATAAGATACAAATTTTACAAACTTCAAGAGAAAAAGGATGTTAGATGGTGGAGGGTCGCTTTAAGACCCCTTGCAATGATTTTTGTATTAATTGATTTTTATTATGGTGGGAAAGTATCCCTTTTAGTAATTGGTTCAGTGACCATTGTCTTCCTTTTTGCTGATGTTTCAAGGCTTGCCCACAGAGGGGTCGAAAGATTCATGTTTTCAGACTTGAAATACATTTTTAAAAAGAGCGAGGAAGGAAAGTTTTCATCAATGACTCTATTCCTTCTTGCATCCTTTGCAATATTTCTTATATTTCCAAAGGAAATATCCTATCTTGCCTTCACATTCCTTGTTTTCGGAGATTTGCTCTCAAAAATATACGGAATGAGATTTGGTAGGAAGAAACTTGTGGGAGAGAGGACCCTTGAGGGGACCCTCTCCTATTTTTTTGGTTCCCTTGGTTCAGGATATATCATTTCCCTTTTAATTGGAATAGACATCAGAATTCTTATAACTGGTGCAGTGATTGCTTCTCTTACAGAGCTTGTATCAGTTGGAATTGATGATAATTTTGGTGTAGGTCTTATAAGCGGTATAGGAATGTCAGCATTGAAGTATTTTAGGATAATTTAATTCTTTTTTTAGCAATCGTGATTGAAATTTAATAGAAGGCTAAAGGATAAAAAAATGCAAAATGAAAATTTGCAAATTTTTATTTCAATCTGTAAGGCAAAACTGCAGTTTTTGCGTTAATTCTTCCGTATCCGAGAAATTCATCAACTCCTCTGAATGTTGAGGAGTTGACATCGTCGCATGTGTATTTTATAAGATTCATTAAATCTTTTGGCGATATGGAAGGGTTTTTTGAGTAAATTAAAGCCGCAAGACCTGAGACAATGGGAGTAGCCATTGATGTTCCAGTTGCCCATGCATAATTTGCATTGGAATTCTGATATTTAGGATTAAATGTGCTGAATATAAGCTCACCAGGAGCAGAAACATCCACCTCTGGACCTTTGCTGTGCCATCCACTATCGAGATCCATGTCATTTGTTGCTCCAACTGCAAGGCAGTTCTTATAAGCTGCAGGATAGAGAACCCTTTTGTTTCTATCGTTTCCAGCAGCAGCAATACATAGTGCACCTTTTGAGAATGCATAATTTACTGCTTCTTCAAGAACAAAAGATGATGTTTCTCCCCCAAGGCTTAGATTTATTACCTTTGCTCCTCTATCAACTGCCCATTCAATTCCATCGGCAATCCATGAATAGTATCCGCTTCCAGTGCTATCGAGAACTTTTATGGGCATTATTTTTGCATTCCAGCCCACTCCCGCAATTCCTATAGCATTATTTGTAGATGCTCCCGCTATACCTGCCACATGAGTTCCATGCCAGTGGTCGTCGGATGGGTCAGCATCATTGTTTACAAAATCAAAACCTCCAATAATTTTATCCTTTAAATCTTCATGTTGAAGGTAAACTCCAGTATCTACAATTGCAATTATTATGTTTTCAGAACCTTTCTCCCTGTCCCATGCATCAGTGATTTTTACATCTGCTCCCGCTCTTCCTATCTTATTTAATGGAGGGCAATAATTCTGCCCTTCGTTCAAAAGATAATATTGATAGGTGAAGTAACGATCATTTGGTTTTACACAGGCATAAGCAATATAGTCGGGTTCAGCATAAAGTATGTCGGGGTGGGAATTCAATGCTTCGCAGATTTCTTCAGGTTCTTCACCTTCCGGGATTGCCATGACATAAACTTCAAGCTTTTCCAATTTTTTAATCTGTCTCAATCCCATGGATTTGAGTGAACCCATTGCCTGTTGAATGTCTGCTTTTTCCTTGAATTTTACGAGAATGTGCTCATCAGAATATTTTTTATCTCCAATTTTTAATGGCTCTCCATTATTTATAACAGGGAATAACAATAAACTCTCTTTTTCAAACTTAGCAATCTCAAAATCTTTTGCAGGCTCCTTTCTTCCATCAAAAGCAGATATAAGAAATATAATTGAAATTATTGATAAAATTTTTTTCATTCTCTTCCTCCTAAATTTTATTTTATAATATATCTAAGATTTATCAGAACAGTATATTCTCCAGCAAACCTGATTTCTCCATTCAAATAAAGATCTTCTATAATTTCGAATTCATCTCCTATTGATATGGAAATTGGAAATTTCTCTTTAAACTTCCTTTCTTCCTTTGCAATTATCTCTTCTATTTCTTCCTTCATTGTGAGTTTCCCTGAAGTTGTAGAAAAGTAGAGACCGAGATATGGAGTGTGAAGGTCAAGACCATTGTAAAGTATTCGAGCGCCAAGGTATCCTTTCATCCAGTTTGTGCTACCCTTTGCCTTTCCGCTCACTATGGGGAGGATTATATCCCATTCTTTTGTAAATGAGCTGCCGTAATAAAAAGAGACAAATGGGGAGAGACCAAAATCCTGATATTCGAAAATGTTGGAATACTGGGCTTCCAAACCAAAATATAACCCGCTGAAATTTAGCTCTTTCTCAAGTTCAAGGGGTAACTTTTTGAAGGATGTTAAACCTGAAAAGGATTTAAGAGAGAAACCTAATTTACCTTCTATTGTGAGATCTTCGAAAGGAGTTATTCCAATTCCTACCTCACCACCTAAAAGGGAGAAAGTGGTTGTTTCCTCATCTTTGTATTTACAGGGAGTAGAAATGTATTTTGCACCAGTGCTAACGAAGAAACCAATATCTTCTATCTGAGAAAAAAGAGGAATTGGGAAAAAAGATAGAATTAAAAAAAGCTGAAAGACCCTTTTCATATTTCCTCCTCAAGGTTTAGACTAAATTTATAATTCATTAAAACGATTAAGTCAAATTTATTCATTGATGGTAATTCTATCTTATTTCAAAATTCTTTTTGTCAACAGGTCTGCGATCAAGAAGAATGACAACAGTCCATTCTCCTGATTCAATTTCCTCATCCAACTTTATTTTGTCCCATGCGATTACATTTTTTTTATTTTCTCCCGCTTCTATTTTTATTTCAGGAGATTCTTTGTATAAATAACCTTTGCTATCATACCATTTCCATGATAGGGAATGTTCAGAAGCTAAACTTCTGAGTTCGACGAAACAGAAAACCCACTCGTCAGTGTTATTATCAAATAATTTTTTTCTATTGGATGGATAAGCCCATTCATCCTTTATCTCAATCTGGGAGCTCAATGTGCTTTTCCAGAAAATGGGATAAGTTTCATAGATATTTTGAATTTTTTTTGTGCAGGAGAATAAAAATATTAGTAAGACGAAAATTTTTAAGTTTCTCATTATTTTGAATTATATAAAAAAATTGGAGAAATTGGGAGCCCGCCTT
>CAZYPR010000064.1:4250-9896 GCA_964649495.1 uncultured Clostridia bacterium
CGGGCTCCCTTTCTCACCCCCCCTATCCCACAGTTATTAAGTCTTTGAGTCTCAGGAATGTCTTCTCTCCAATACCTTTAACTTTCATGATGTCCTCGATTCTCTGGAACTTTCCGTTTTTGTTCCTGTACTCGACAATAGCAGAAGCTTTCTTTGGCCCAATTCTTGGAAGAGTTGTAAGCTCCTGAACAGTTGCGGTATTGATGTTGATCTTTTTAATAGCGCTCTGGGTTGACTTGTTCTGCTGGGAATATACGGGAAGTGAGAAACTAACCAGAAGCCCCATAACAAAACCCATTACAAATAAACTTTTTAAAATTTTCATTTAACACCTCCGCAATTTTTAATTCACCTTTTGTGCCAGTTTATTAAATCTACAAAAATTGGCTCTGGTAGCCAATTATTAAAGTGGTTTAAAATTGGAAGTTAACTGAAATTTACATTTTTCAGGGAATTATTAAGTAAACATGGGTTAACCTGAATTATGCAATTATGACTATGATTACAACTTAAGGTTCATAAAATCCTTCTTGCTGGCTTAAGCTTGTGGCTACTTACAGCTGACAGCAATTTTATACGGTAGACGTAACCTTAGGGTTGCGTTGGATAAAAAAATGCAAAATTGGAAATTTTAAATTTTACTAAGCTATTTCAGTCTCTTCAAGTCTCATTTTATCTGCAAATTCTTCTTCCTTTATTTCATAAATTGCATCAATAAGGGCAATGCCGTATGAACCTGAGGAGGTTGTTTTTTCGCTTGCTTTCTCTCCAGCAATTCCAAAATAAGACAAGCCAAGAGCAGTTGCAATAAGTGGATCCTTTTCAACAGCAAGAAATGCTCCAATTATAACAGTTGCTGTGCATCCAGTCCCTGTTACCCATCTTAGAAGAGGATGACCATTGAAGCATCGAAATGCCCTTTTGCCATCTGTTATGAAATCGATTTTTCCAGTTATTGCAATTACTGTTTTGAGCTCTCTGGAAAGTTTAACTCCATCTTTCCATACATCCTCAACATCATGGAGGGAGTCAACCCCCTTTGTTTTCCCTTTTTCATCCGCGAGAGATAAAATCTCAGAGGCATTACCTCTTATGGATGATAGTTTTACCTCTTTTATAATGGTTTTTGAGGCATTGGTCCTTAGAGGAGTTGCTCCCGCTCCAACTGGATCAAGAATCACAGGGATACCCATCTGATTTGCTTTTTTCCCAGCCTTTATCATGGATTCAATCCATTCCCTCTCAAGGGTTCCAATATTTAAAACAAGAGCTCGAGCAAGGAGAACCATATCCTCAACTTCATCAATGGAATGAGCCATAACAGGAGAGGCACCAATGGCAAGGAGAGCATTGGCAGTGTAATTCATTACCACAAAGTTTGTGATATTGTGGACAAGGGGCTTTTCAATACGAATTTTTCTCAGAACCTCAACCCCTCTTTCTCTTAGATTCTCCATAGTAAAAACCTCCTTATGAAAATTTAAAATTCAAATTTTAAAGGTAAAAAAGCTCTTTTAAATTTTTAATTTTGCCTTTTGCAATTTGAATTTCCATCTCCAATTATTCAATTTCCTCAATTTGAAGAGGTGAAAAAACTACTATTTCAGGATGCTCTTTGTATTTTCTCATAAATCCTCTAACAATAATCTCCTTCCCTTCATATTCTCTTAAATCCTTTTTGAATCTTCCTATATCATACAAAAATATGACAGCATTGAAACTCTTCTTCCAGTCTTCTGAGGATTGGAGATATACAACAGATTTCCCAAAAAAAACTTTGTGAACTCTAAATTCTATTGCAGAAATTTTACCGAGAAGATATATCGCATCCTGTGGTGGGAATGGAATCTCCTTTCCAAATCCCCAAAGCCCTTTTCCTCCATCCCTTGCAATCCTCTCTGCTTCTATGAATTTTTTCAGATAGGGATTGTAGAATCTCGTATCAACATTGGCAAATCCTTCTTCAAGAATTAATTCATTGAAGAATTTCATGTTTGGAAGCCATAAATAAACAAGCAATCTTCCATATTTATCCCTTCCTTGTTTGTCTATTAGAATATAAATCTCTTTATTTTCAAGATGATAGAGGGCAAACTCCTTTGAAAGAAGCCCCATCAACCTGACCTTTTCCCTTCCCTCATCAATTTCAGGAGCATCGACACCAACAAGTCTGACAATTTCCCTTTTACCCTGAATATCAATTTGAAAGGTATCACCATCAAATACCTTTTTAATCCGTGCAAGTAACTTCTCTCTTCTCTCCCTTATCTTCTGCTCCAGCTCATCAATCTGCTCCCTGAAATCCTCCTTAAGTCTTTTATCCTGTGTTGTCTCGTAGAAATTTCTAAGAACCTTTATGGCTTCCTCAAACATTCCTATTTCAGAGTAGAATTTCCCTGCAAGGGAAGGGATGTATGGAGGGTGTCCTGGAAGATTAGATGCAATTTCATAATATTTTGCTGCCTTTTCAGGTTCTTTAAGATGATAAAAATAGTTGAATCCAATGAGTTCTGGAATTTTCCAGTAATTGGGATGATTTTTCAAGCCTTTTTCAAGGAGTTTGTTGGATAGAGTTACATCAACAAGAGTAAGAAGTCTTGCTCCTATTAGGTAACTTTCCCTATTATAAGGGTCTATGTCAGTTAAGACATCAAAGAGATGGTAAAGCCATTGGTATCTGTATCCCCTCTGATAATAATGGGAGCCAAAATATGTGAGAGCTCTCGCCATGAGAAGATCTCCAACAAAGGATGGATTCCCCATGGAAAGAGTTCTTAAATAGTTCCCGCTGGGAAGGTATAAGTAAACATCAGGATTAGGCTTTGTGAGAATTGAAGATTTTATGTTGAAAAAAACAATTACGGGTAAGGTAATAATGATTAACAGGATAGCTATAAAGTTTCTCATAGCTCTCTTCTTGAGAAAACAACCACAGAAAGAGCAATAAAAATAAGGGAGTAAAGGATTGAGTATGCAGAAGAAAATAAGTATGCAATTTTAGCAAATGGTAGATTGTAGACAAGATTTATTTTAAAGTTGAAAAGTTCAAGATTTGGGAATATGTAAGAAAGCGCCTTAAGGAAAAATTGAAGAGGTTGATTTTTTGCAAATTGTGAGAGTTGTATTGCATTGGAAAGGGAATGCCCTGAAATGTAAATTATAAAGAGTGTTATCATTGAAAGATATGGGCTTAGAAAGGTTGAGAGGAATATGGAAATGGAAGAGAGGAGAAGGAGTTCAAAAAAGAGGAAATAGGCACCAATCAGAAATCCGTGTAGCCAGTTTTCACCATTTATAAGTAAAAAGAGCCATCCAACAAAGGAAATTACAAATATTATTGAAAGGGAGAGGAGAACAAGGGCAATGAAATTGGAAATTATATAACCCCCCCTTGAAATTGGCTTTGAAAGAATTACATAAAGAGTCTTGGCAGAAATCTCCTTTGATATTATATTTGCTCCAACAACAGTTATAAATAGGACTCCTGTAATGGATGGGGATAGAAGACCGATATCTTTAAAAACTTTAAATTTCTCACCAACAACCATTTCCTGTAGGATTACTGCACTCAAAAGAAAGAAGGAGCCAAGAAAAAGGAGACCGTAAAAAATCTTCTCCCTTGAAATCTCTTTGAATATGACAAGAGAGAGTTTCAGAATCTTTTTCATAGCAGTAAATCAGTGTCCTTTATATGCTCCATGTAGAATTCTTCAAGAACACCTTTACCTTGCTGAATTATTAATTTTATCTTTCCATTCTCTTTTTTTATTCTTTCAATTTGCTCCCATAGTTCATTCTCTTTTACCCTCATTCTTTTCTCCTCCCAAATCTTATCTTCAATATATACAATTTCGTAAGTATCGGGAAAGAGTGATTTTACCTCAACAGTGTTAAGAAGTTCACCTTTATTTATAAGGGCGACCCTGTCGCAAAGATTCTCAGCATCTTCAAGGTCATGGGTGCTTAAAATAATTGTCTTTCCTTCTTTTCTTAAAGATAGAATAAGTTCTTTAAGCATTCTCCTTCCCAAAGGGTCAAGACCTGTCATAGGCTCATCAAGAATGAGTATTTCTGGGTCATGGAAAATCGCCTGAGCAATTCCAATTCTTTGAATCATCCCCCTTGAAAAGGTTGAAATTTTCTCATCACCAAATCTTTCAAGGTTTACAAGCTTGAGGAGTTCATCTATCCTTTCCTTTTTCTTCTCAGGAGGAAAGTTGAAAAGGTCTCCCACAAGATTTAAAAGCTCCCTTGCCTTCAAATTTTTAAAGAAAGAAGGGTTTTCTGGAAGGAAGCCAATTTCCAATTTTGTCTTTTCTCCCACTGGCTCTCCCTTTATAAGAACCTTTCCCGATGATGGATTTATTATTCCCGCTATAATTTTGAGGGTAGTGGTTTTTCCAGCGCCATTTGGTCCGAGCATTCCAAATATTTCACCCTTTCTAATTTGTAAAGAGAGATTCTTTAATGCATAGAATTTTTTTATGTTCCTTTTATAAATTTTTGATACATTGGATATTTCAATAATCATAAAGATTATTATAAAATTAAACATGACAAAAAGCCAGACTTAAGGAGAGGAATATGGATAAGATTGAAATTGCAATTTTAAATTCTTTGAAGGTAAACATGGGATACAAGGAAGGAGAGAAGGTTTTAATAATAATGCAGGAATGGAATCCAAAATTCGAAGAAAAGCTATATCAAAAGTTTGAAAAGTCAAAGGAATTATGCCTTAGGATGTATGATGTTTTTAAAAATGCCAATGTTGATGTTGAACTGATCAGCTATATTCCTGAGGAAGCAAGGAGTGGTGTGGATGCACCACCAGAGTTATATGAGAGAATAGGATTTAAAGAAATTATATTTATGCCAACTGTTTTCTCATTAACCCATACCAATTTTAGAAGAGCTCAGACAGAAAAGGGTTCAAGAATTGCGAGCATGCCTGGATTCACTCTTGAAATGTATGAAGAGGGAGGACCAATGGATGTGGATTATCAGCTTCTGCATAGAAAAACAGAGGAAATTGCTGAAAATTTAAGGAAAAGCAGATTTGTAAGAATTGTTGCAGATGAGACTGTCATAACTGTTGAAATTGACCCTGAGCTTATTCATGTTTCCAGTGGATTACTGGATAAACCAGGGAAGTATGGAAATCTTCCTGGTGCTGAGGCTTATGTTGTCCCTATTCATGAGGGTCAATCCAATGGATATTTTACTGTTCCTTCAGGATGGGGAGGCCCGTTTTCCCTTAGATATAGAGTTAAGTTTTTCATTGAAAGAGGAAGGTTTGTAGATATTAAAGGAGATACCAAAGAGGCACAGGATTACATTGAGAAAGAGGTAAAGCCCCTTGTTTTTGGTGGAAAAAATTTTGATATACTTGCTGAGCTTGGGATAGGAACCAATCCGAATATAACAAAGGAGTATGTGAAAAAAAAGGGATGGAATACCCTCGTGGCTGAGAAAATATTTGGTTCTGCCCATTTCGCCAATGGTAACAGCAAAGGGATGGGAGGAAAGAACGATGTTCCTGTTCATACGGATTGGGTTGTTCCAAATGTAAAAATTTATTTCAATTCTTAAAAATTTTGTAGTTGTCCAACACATATTGACCACCCTTCCATAAATCATGAGTAGAAA
>CAZYPR010000065.1:0-9426 GCA_964649495.1 uncultured Clostridia bacterium
CATATATTGCAGGTCCAAGAAATGTTCCTGACCATTGAGACTTTATATAAAATCCAGATACCTCACATCCACTGGCAAGAATTTTTAATGTTTTGTTTAATAGGCACAAAATATATTCTAAGGGAGGAAGCCCACTTTGTTGAATGATTTTCTTTAGAATCTCTTCTACTTTGTTTTTGTCTTAGGGAATAAGGGGCCACAATATCTTCTACTCCATGGCTTATTCTTACACTGATTACTATGTCCTAACTTGAAAGAGAAATCCCTCTTGACAAAAACCTATCTTTTTAATACTCTTTATTGCTATGGAATTTGGGAAATTGAATGAATCCCTTGTTAAAGAGTTCGAAAGAATTGTTGGCGAGAAGAATTTAATCTATGGAGAAAGAGAAGCTCTTGAAAGCTATTCAAGGGATGAATCGGGAAAGTTCTACTCCTCCCTTCCTGAAATCGTTCTAAAACCATTGTCAGCAAGCCAGATTTCAGAGATATTAAAAATCGCAAATAGAGAAAGAATACCAGTTACTCCAAGGGGTGCGGGTAGCGGACTATCGGGGGGTTGTATTCCAATTTATGGAGGTATTGTCCTTTCCCTTGAAAGAATGAATAGATTGATAGAAATTGACAAAAGAAATATGGTTGCAGTTGTTGAGCCAGGAATGATAACAAATGATCTTTGCAAAATTGTTGAAAAAGAAGGGCTTTTCTACGCAGGTTACCCAATGAGTGTGGAGATAAGTTTTATAGGTGGGAATGTTGCAACAAATGCGGGAGGTGGAAAGGTTATAAAGTATGGAAATACTGGAAAGCATGTTCTTGGAATAGAAGCTGTTCTTCCCGATGGAGAAATTGTCCAGTTTGGCGGAAAAAGAAGGAAAGACTCAAGTGGATACAATTTTGTGGGATTTCTCGTTGGCTCAGAAGGAACCCTTGCAGTATTTTCAAAAATATTTTTGAATCTTATTCCCCTTCCGGGAAAAACAATGGATTTTTTCATATCCTTTGATAGCCCTGAATCAGCTATTGGAAGCATAGAGAAAATAATCACAGGAACAGGAAGTATCCCTTCAGCAATTGAGTTTATAGATAGAATATCTGTTGAAATTGGAAAGGAATTTAATAAAATCTCTCTTCCTCTGGAGAAAAATGAAGAGGCATTCCTTATTGTTCAATTTGAAGAGAAGGATGAGAATCAACTTTATGAGATAGGAGAGAGATTGTCTGATATTCTTACTGAGACAAAAGCTTTAAATGTGATTGCATCTACTGAAAAAGGAAGTTCAGAGAGAATCTGGAAGATGAGAAGGAACTGGATAGAAGCACTAAAAAGTGTTGATCCATATGTTCTCTCAGGAGATGTTGTTGTTCCCTCTTCTAAAATTCCTGAAATGATAAGCTTTATAAAAGGTATATCAAAGGAATTTGATGTTAGAATACCTGTTGCAGGTCATGCAGGTGATGGTAATCTTCACCCAGCACCAATGAAGCCTGAGAAGATATCCCCTGAAGATTGGAAAAATATTGCGGAGGAAATCCTAAAAAGGATTGCACTGAAAGCTTCAGAACTTGGAGGAGCAGTTAGTGGTGAGCACGGAATAGGTTTTTTGAAAAAGGAGCTCCTGAAAATGACCAAATGGAAAGATTGGGAATTGATGAAAAGAATAAAGGATGAATTTGACCCCAATTACATATTGAATCCAGGAAAATTATTTTAAATGCCTCTATCTAACTTTGCTGGAGCAATCATTGGTTTCCTTCCAATACTTGTTGTTCTAATTCTTATGATTCGATTCTCTTTCCCCGCCTTTAAAGCAATGCCTGCGGGATGGCTCCTTTCATCAATTCTTGCCTTTTTAATCTGGAAAACTCCAATTCCTTGGATTGTAGGAGCAACTTTTAAGGGATTCATAATTGCCCTCGACATAATTCTAATTGTTTTTGGAGCTGTCCTTCTTTATTTCACTATGCTTGAAGGAGGAGCAATAAAAACAATCTCAAAAACTGTTATTGGGATGAGTGGTGATAGAAGGGTTCAGACTAATCTCGCTTGGCTTCTATGCGCCTTTTTTGAGGGAGTTGCAGGATTTGGAACCCCTGGGGCAATTGTTGGACCTTTAATTTTTGGGATGGGTTTTCCCGCAATTGTCTCAGCGGGGATTGTTCTTATATTCAATTCAACTCCTGTCTCCTTTGGTTGCATAGGGATTCCAGTTTGGGGGGGTGTTGGAGGTTCTCTAAAAACAGAAGAGATTCAAAAAGTTTTCACCCTTTCAGGGATTGAATTCAATCAATGGGTTAATGTTCTTCTGACTCGTTATGTAGCGATAATTCATGGAATAATCGGAACTTTCTTACCTCTTCTCGGCTTATATTTACTCATAAAATGGACGGACGGAAGGAAAGAGGATTTCAAAGGTGCTATTTTCCCAGCCCTTCTCGCAGGTCTTTCCTTTACAATTCCCTATACAATCTCAGCCTTTCTTTTAGGCCCTGAATTTCCTTCACTCCTTGGCTCAATTTGTGGAATAATAATTTATTATCTCCTGATAAAATCAAAAATTGTAAGGGTGGGGAAAATTTATGAATTTTCTTCTGAAAAGATTTTGGTTAGCGAAGATAAAAAAAATGTCTCGAAAGTTAAAGCATTCTTTCCCTATATCCTCATCGCTCTAATTCTCTTTTTTACAAGGGCTTTACCTGATGTTAAAAAATTTGTAGAGGGGAATCTCTTAATCGGATGGAAAGGAATATTTGGAACAGAAATTTCTCAATCCTTAAAGCTACTCAATAATCCTGGCATCTACTTCATACTTGTTTCCTTAATATCAAATATTCTTTTTAAAATGAAAAGGAATGAGATAAAAGTTGCATGGTCTAAAACATTGAAAAGATTGGCTCCCGCCTCAATTGCTCTCCTTTTTGCCCTTGCCCTTTCCCAGACAATGATTTACACATCGGTCAATCCCTTCAATATGAGTTCAATGATTTTTATGATTGCAAGAGGAATAGCGGTTTTGACAGGGAAATTTTACTCACTATTTTCACCTTTTGTTGGAATTCTTGGAGCATACATTTCGGGGAGCAACACAGTATCAAACATAATGTTTTCAGGATTCCAGTTTGCAACCGCCCAGATACTTGGACTTCCAAAAACTATTATTTTAGCCCTTCAGGTAGTAGGTGGTGCGGTTGGAAATATGATTTGCGTTCACAATGTTGTAGCAGTTTGTGCAACAATTGGAATAATCGGAAAGGAAGGATCGATAATAAAAAAGAACCTTATTCCATCGATTCTCTACGGCCTTCTGGCAGGACTGATGGGAACAGCTCTTATAATTTTTTCTCCGAATTTGTTTTAAGAATGAAAAATTACAGACAGATGAAAATTCACAACAAGAGTAAAATTTGATTTTGAAAGAGGGAGTAATTAAAATTTTGGTATGAGTGTTGGTTTGAATAATGATATTTATTATAAAGGGATAAATCTTCACATTCAGACAGAGCTTAAAGGGAACCCCCCATCCCATGTTGAAACTCTTATTTACAAAAAAGGAGAGATAGTTTATGTTAAAAGATCAGAATTGGGTGTAGAAGATAAAGAATCTATTAAAAAATTTGTGGAGAATTATCATAGGCAGGTCATATTCGAAATAAAAAAGGGAGCTTTCGATTCCATTCTCTGGCCTGCAGGAGAACCTTCCCTTGACGAACTTGTAATAGATTTTTTAAAGGAGCTACCGGATAAAGGATTAAAGATTTTCCTTTTCCCATTTACAGTAATTCCCGCAAAACCTCCAAGGGTTAAAATTTATCTTCAGACAAAAGAAAGTATCTCAGAGGTTCCTGTTCCTTATACAAAAATTAAGATTTCCATTAAGGATACCTCCAATTCATGGGACATATGGGAAGGTTTTACTGACAAGGAGGGGAGAGCGGAGTGTGAAATTGAAGTTCCACCAGAATCAGAGAATAGATTTTTTATTGTTATAAATGCTGAGAAGGAGCATTTTGGATACGACGAAATAAGGAAGCTCATCCACAAAGTATGAATAATGGAAAAATTTGTTATATTAGACGCCAGCTCTCTTATCTATAGGTCATTTTACGCAATTAAGAAATTATCCACAAAGGATGGTTTCCCCACAAATGCAATTTACGGTTTTCTTAAAACTCTAAGAAAAATAATAAATGAAATCAAACCTGATTATATCTGTGTTGCAATGGATTCTGGAGGTAAGACAGTTAGACATGAAGCTTACGAAAAATACAAAGCTGAGAGAAAACCTATGCCCGAAGATCTCCAGATCCAAATTCCATGGATTAAGAGAATAATCTCTGCCTACAAAATTCCTATTGTTGAAATACCCAATTATGAAGCAGATGATGTTATCGGTTCTGTTGCAGAAAAATTTAGAAATAAAGGATTTGAGATTATAATTGCTACCACTGACAAAGACCTTTTTCAGCTTGTAAAGGATGGAATAAAAATATATAATCCTTCAAGAGATATTCTTCTTGATGAAAAAGGAGTTGAGGAATTTTTTGGTGTTAAACCCTCTCAGGTGGTAGATGTTCTTTCCCTTTGGGGGGATTCTACTGACAATGTTTCAGGGGTTCCTGGAATTGGAGAAAAGGGATCAAAGGAACTTATAAAAGAGTTTGGCTCCATTGATAATCTTTTATCCAATCTTGAAAAAGTAAAGGAAAGATACAGGGAGCTGATAAAAGTAAACCTTGATTCCCTTCTCATGAGCAGGGCGCTTGTGAAGGTTAAGACAGACCCTCCAGTAGAATTCGAGCCATCAGATTTTAAAATAAGAGAAGAAGATATAAACGAACTTAGAAAAATCTTTGAAGAACTCGAGTTTAACACGCTACTTAAAGAGCTTCCTAATATAGAAACAGTTGAAAAAGATTATAGAGTTATTCAGGATAATGAGGAATTTTTCAGAATTTTTGAAGAAATAAAAAGCAAAAAAAGAGTTTCAATAAAAGTTGGGACAGTTTCTAAATTTCCCGTAGGAGCTGAGATTGATGGCATTTCATTTTCAATGGAACAAAACAAAGCATACTATCTTCCTTTAAATTTGAATTCAGAAAAAATAGAAAAATCAAGAGCATTTGAGATATTAAAAGAGATTATGGAGAGTGACTCCATTTCAAAAATAGGACACAACATAAAGTTTGATTATATTGTCCTTAAAAGTAATGGAATTAAAATTAAAAATATTCAGGATGATTCCATGATTCTTTCCTATCTTCTCAATCCCAACAGAAGAGGACATTCTCTTGAAGAGCTTTCCATGGAGTTCCTTTCTTACAGAATGAAATATTACAAAGAGGGGGGAAACCAGGAAAGGGATATAGAAAAAAAGGGAAAATATTTCTGCGAGGCTTCGGACATTGCACTGATTCTTTCAGAGAAGATGAGAGGGAAAATAGTGGAGGAGAGACTTGAAGAAGTCTATAAAGAGCTTGAATTACCCTTCATAGAGGTTCTTGCAGAAATAGAGTTTTCTGGAATTAAAGTTGACACAAATTATATTTCTGATTTTTCAAAATACCTTGAAAGAGAAATTAGCGAACTTTCCCAAAAGATTTATAAAAGTGCAGGGATTGTGTTCAACATTAATTCTCCAAAGCAGGTTGCTGAAATTCTTTTCGAGAAATTAAATCTTCCAACAATAAAGAGGACTTTTAAAAATAAAGATTTTTCCGTGGATTCAGAAGTTTTAATGGAACTTTACTCTTCTCATCCCATTATCCCCCAAATACTTGAATACAGAACCCTTTCAAAGTTAAAATCAACATACTGCGATTCAATTTATTCTTTGATAAATCCCAATACAGGAAGACTCCATACATCTTTCAATCAGGCAGGGACAGCAACTGGAAGAATTTCTTCTTCAGAACCAAATCTTCAGAACATTCCTGTAAAAACTTCTTTGGGAAGAAAGGTGAGAAGAGCTTTTATTTCAGAGGAGGGATTCTCTTTCCTTTCAGCAGATTATTCTCAGATAGATCTCCGAGTATTGGCGCATTTCTCTGAAGACCCTGTTCTTGTCTCAGCTTTTTGTAATGGAGAGGATATTCATGAAAGAACAGCTTCAGAAGTTTTTTCAGAAGAGCTTTTATTTTCCAGTGAGGAGAGAAGGAGGAGGGCAAAAATAATAAATTTTTCAATAATTTATGGAACTTCAGCCCACTCCCTTTCAAAGGAGCTTGGAGTCTCTCCTCAGAGGGCAAAGGAATTCATTGAAAGATACTTTCAAAGATATAAAAAAGTTAGAGAGTTTATTGAGAATACAATAAATGAAGCCCAGAAAAATGGTTATGTCAGAACAATCTATGGAAGGAAAAGGCAGGTTCCAGAATTGAAAAGTTCAAACAAAGGGATAAGAAATTCAGGAGAAAGGATTGCAATAAACTCTGTAATTCAGGGCTCAACAGCTGATCTAATGAAAAAAGGGATGACAGAGGTCTGGGATTTTATCAAAAGAGAGAATCTTCGATCAAGAATAATTCTTCAGATTCATGATGAGATAATTCTTGAATGCCCTGATAATGAGATCGAATTTGTGGGAAATGAAGTAAAAAGAATTTTTGAGAATGTTTATTCTCTGAGAGTTCCTTTAAAAGTTAATTTAAGTAAAGGAAAGAATTGGGAAGAGGTGTAAAATGAAAATAGGAATAATTTCAGACACCCATGACCACAGAGGCTATCTGAAGAAGGCAATGGAAATTTTTTCAGAAGAAGGATGCACATGGATTCTTCATGCAGGAGATTTTGTTGCTCCCTTCATAATTGAGGATATAAAAAAGTTTAAATTTTCATTTATTGGAGTTTTCGGAAATAATGATGGAGAGAAAGAGGGGTTGGCAAATGCAGTATCTGGTTTTGGAAAGATTGAAATTCCACCATACGCTTTTATTTTAAATGAGAGAAAATTCCTTCTCATGCACAAACCCTTGAAATTAGAGGACAAAATCGGAGATTATCACATAATTATTTATGGCCACACTCACAAAAAGTCAGTGGAAAGAAGGGGTGACTCCCTCATCATAAATCCAGGTGAAGCCTGCGGATGGCTTTTTAACGAACCATCCATAGCAATTTTAGATATGGATAATGAAGATGTTTTATTTATAGAGCTTTAGGAGTTAAAAAATGAGGAAAATTTTCATTTATCTTTCAATTTTTTGTTTTATTGGATGTGCAACAGTTCCAGAGAAACCGTATGAGGTTGACGAATCGAAAATAGGGAAGGGTTTCAACCTTTTCACTAAAAAGGATGAGATAGAGCAAGGGAAGGGATTTGCAAAAGAAATAGAGGCGAACTTAGAATTGCTCCATGACCCTTATGCAGAGAATTACATAGCAGAAATTGGTAAAAACCTTATTCGTAATTATAGAAGACAGGAACTTGTTTCTGATTATGAATATCGATTCAAGATTGTAAATTCAATGGATGTAAATGCATTTGCCACAATGGGTGGTCAGTTCTGGATAAACAGAGGTTTAATTGAAAAATCAGATTCAGAAGAGGAAATAGCAGGTGTTTTAGCCCATGAAATAGGGCATGTTGCGGGAAGACATATATCCCATCAGATCTCAAGACAACTTTTGATTCTTGGAATAGTTGGGCTTGCCTCAGCAATTATAAAAGATGAAGATCTGAAATCAATTGTTCAGATTGGAGGAGGAGCTTATTTTTTCTTTTCATCACTGAAATTCAGTAGAGACAATGAAAGGGAGGCTGATTACATTGCAATACATATGCTTTATGATAGTAGTTATAACCCCATTGGCATGAAAACTTTCTTTCAGAAACTTCTTGAAATGAAGAAAGGAGGGATTGAACTCCCTTTCCTTTCCACCCACCCTACAACTGAAGAGAGAATAATGAACATTGAATATTACATCTCAAAACTTCCTTCAAAAGAATACAGGGTCCCAAACAACAGTAATTTCCTCTATGTTAAAAGATTGCTTTCCACATACCCGGAGCCCAAAAGAAAATAGTCGCAGACTTTAGCCTGAGTTAAAAAATTGAAGAGACAGCAAAAGTTTTACAATTGGGAAAAAGAATATGAGGTGAAACGCTATAGAGAACTTACTCCCACTGAAAAAAAAAAAGATACTTGAGGATTTATATCTTTTTGTTATGGCAATTAAAGGAAAGTCAAAGGACATAACATGATTATAAAAACTCTAAGAGATGTTGTGGGCTTACTTCAAAGTGCAAAAATCCCATATATGATTATGTGGACAAGCGGTAGTTATTTATGGTAAGAAGATTTACGCAAGATATTGATATAACCGTTGCCTTGACTCCTGAAGAGTTAGAAAAACTTACAGATGTTGTGTCTGAAAAATTAAGAATTTTGGTGGAAGAACCAGAGAAATTTGTCAAACAAACCTGGGTTCTGCCTGTGGAACACAGAGAAACGAAAGTTAGAGTTGACTTTGTATTTTCAATAACTCCATTTGAAAGAAAAGCCATATTTCTCCTGATGGAAAAAATTACGGTATTGAGCTATTGAATGCAAATGAGCAACTTCAAACTATGAAAGAATGGGAACTTATTTTTACTGACGAATCCACGGGTGAAACTACTCGAATCCCAATTAAAGTAAGAGAGTGAAAATCATGCTGATAAAGACTCAGCGTCGCATCCTATCTCAAAGAAAAAATGGCTTATGTTGAGAAACTCAAATCCGCAATTGAAAGGCAATTTGAAGCAATAAATGCATTACCGCAGGAAATTTTAAGAAAAGCATTTAGAGGTGAGTTATGAAACAGGAAATATACGAACGGCTGAAAAAGATAAGTGAACGATTGAAGAAAGAATATAATGCAGAGAAGGTTATCCTTTATGGTTCTTATGCTTGGGGTGACCCTACCGAAGACAGCGACATTGACCTTTCCATTATCGCAGAGACTAATGAACGCTTCTTTGAAAGAATGGCAACAGTTCGTATGTTAATGCGAGATTTATGAAAAATAAAGGTGCATAAAATTATGCCGCAACATCCGATAACACAGCATAAAAGGTTCGGTGCCTCATGGCACTCACCCAAACCCAGCACTTATTTTTATAGGTGCAAAGTTTGTTGAGGTCTTAAATCGCAATAGAATTCGATTTGAGGAAATTTTCATTTAGCAGTGAAAATAAGTGCTGGGCTTCTTTTATGCTGGATCGGTTAGGCAAAATATCTTTAAGTTGACAAAAAAGGAGGTGAAAAAATGAACATATATATTAAATCTTTGCTTTACTTGGTGATTTTTTCCATATTGCATTTTGGTTATGATTTAACTCACTGGACTTTTCTCACACCACTCTGCGGCGTCAATGAATCGGTGTTCCAACATTTAACCCAACTTTCGCATTTTTTCTCTAAAAAATCGTTAAAAACTGGTTTCTC
>CAZYPR010000066.1:0-7589 GCA_964649495.1 uncultured Clostridia bacterium
AATTTCTTATGAAAAACCCGCTGTTTTTCTTATGAAGGATCTTCATCCTTTTATAGAGATGGAGGAAAAGGAGGATGAGATATTCCCTGGTAAAAAATTTTTTAAGATTTATATGAGACCGGGAGAGAAGAAAACATGCTCCTTTTTGAGCCTAAAAGCTCAGGTCGCATGGTGTTTCACCCTTTTCCGGTCTCTTTTTTAGAGAAATTCGCAAGAAAATTTAAATAACATATTTTTATGTAGGAGGTGCTATGAATAAGTCTCGCCGAAGTTTTTTCAAAAAAATTATAGGAACTGCTTTTATTCTTTCTACCTTTCCAAAAATCACCTTTTCCCAGAAAAAAGGTGGACCTGTTGTTATATCCAGTGGTAATGGACTGAGGGCTACTGAGAAGGCAATGGAACTTCTAAAAATGGGGGCTGATCCCCTTGATGCAGCAATAGCGGGAGTTAATATTGTTGAGGACGATCCCAATGACATAACAGTTGGACTTGGAGGGCTCCCCAATGAAGAAGGTGTTGTTGAGCTTGACGCCTCTGTAATGCATGGTCCAACTCATGATGCGGGTGCGGTGGCATCTTTGAGAGGAATAAGAAATCCCTCAAAAGTCGCAAAACTTGTAATGACAAGATCTGACCATGTTCTTCTTGTTGGAGAAGGTGCTTTGAAATTTGCAAAGGCGCACGGATTCAAGGAGGAAGATCTTCTCACTGAAAAGGCAAGGAAAATATGGCTTTACTGGAAAGAAACTCTTTCTGATGAAGATGACTGGTTCCCTCCAAAAGATGAGGAGATAGATGAGGAGATTAGAAATTACTTCAGAACATATGGAACAATTACCTGCCTTGCTCTTGATTCAAAAGGGGACCTTGGAGGAGTGACTACAACGAGTGGCCTTGCCTTTAAAATTCCTGGAAGGGTGGGAGATTCTCCTATAATTGGAGCAGGGCTTTATGTAGACAATGATGTTGGTGCAGCTGGTTCAACAGGAAGAGGAGAAGCAAACATCTTGAATGTTGGAGCCCACTCTGTTGTGGAATTTATGAGAAATGGGATGACTCCCGAGGAGGCATGCTTAAAAACTCTCGAGAGGGTTGTTTATACCAATAAGAAACAAGGGTATTTACACGATGAAAAGGGAAGACCGAAATTCAACTTGAATTTCTATGCAGTGAGAAAGGATGGAGTTTACGGTGCTGCGTCCATATGGAGCGGTTCTAAATACGCAGTCCATGATGGAAAAGTAAATAGACTACTTGATTGTGCCTATCTTTTTAAAAGAGAAAGGTGAAATAGTTAGTAGATAACTCAGCTTCTGAATAGTCTTTATTCCCCTTCGTAAATAGGATCTAAGAAGACCCGTGTTTGATAAAGCCTCAGTTAAAGTGGTGAGCTGTTAGTTTTTTGTCCTTACTGGTCTTATTCTTGTCAGGGTAATTGAAATTTTCCCTATGCTCTCCTCTTCTTCCTCTCTGTAAAAGAGAACTTCAGAATCTTTCAGGAAGTCAAGATGAGCTTTCACAAAGGAGAGACCCTGAAGACACACAAAATTAAGCCAGCTGTTCTGTGCGGTCTCATCCATTGCTTCAGTTACTGCCTCCCACATTGTTGTATCCCTTCTTGAAGATGGCTTAGATGCTCTCGAACTCCTTCTATCAAAGTATAGATTGGTCTCACCATGAATTTCGAGAAAATGAATGTGGGGTTGCCACTTCTCTGCCCATCTTATATATCTTTGATACTGGTTTTTATTCATGGAGTTTCCCTCAATGGAGTTAATTTCTCTATTTATGTATTCAAGCAGAACCTTTGACGCTTCACTGTGGAATGGATATCCTGGATGCTCGAGATGAGTAATAAAAGCATACCATCCTCTTGGAATCCAGTATTGTCTGAAAAGGTAAGGAGTATAACCAGAAAATTGCTGGACCCATTCATGGGAAGGATAGCCGTGAAGATTGAGATAAATGTCGGGTTTCCATCGTTCGTAAAGAAAATTTCTGAAAAGAGCTTCTGTGAGAACAGTTTCTGGATTTCTTATCTGTGTGCTTACATCAGCTCCAAGGGATGTGTATCTTCCCGCATGGAGGCAGAAATGGGGTGTGATTTTCTGAAGCTCATAAGCGAGAGCTGCTCCATCAGGGTTTTCCATGGGATGAATTACCACATTGATTTTTTTCAGATATTCCTTCCAGTTCTTATCTGTTGCGAGGAGTTCCGCAAGTTTTAAGAGATAATTTGTTGATGAAACTTCATTTCCGTGTTGTCTTCCTGTGAGAAGGATTGTTGGTTTTCTAAGGATAAGTTTGTTCTTTGAAACCGTCTCAGAAGGACTTGGAAGCATAATTTCCATTACAGGAATATCCCTACCCTCATAGGACTTCCAGAGTTTATAAGTATATATTTCTGGTAGTGTCCCTAATATTTCTGAGACTCTACATACCTCTTCCGGGCTTGTCACATGGTCAAAACTTACTATTTCCCCCCTATATTTTTCTGGCTTTCTTTCCTCTTGAGCAAATACTTTAAATGAATTGGAGGATTGAAAAGATTCAAACTGAAATTTTAAATTTATTTCTTCAAGATAATTTGAGGCAATAAAGTCTTTAAAGAATCCTTTATCCCTAAGCTCTTTAAAGGAATCGAGCATTTCGAAAGCAATCGCATTTTCATCCTTTGAAAGTTTTACCTGAATTTCAAATGAAGAAACCTTGTTTTCTTTTACCTTTATTCCCCTTACCTTACAGAATTCAACTGAAAGAGGTCGAAAGACAATTTCCTCTTCCCTCTCTATTCCTTTTAAATCTTTCCACTGAAATTTAATTTTTGGCTTTGGCGATGGATAATCAGTAAGTAGGATTTTTGCCTTCGGAGGTTTTCCTGGAAAAGATGGATAAATTACTGGAACGATTTTTCCAGGAGCATTAAATCTCTTTTGAATATCCTTTTCCTCAAGAATTAATTTTTCTTTGTAAAGAGTTGCTTCTAAAAAATCGAGGGTGTCAAAGTATATTTCATCATGGATAGACTCAAGAGATGTAATCATTTCTTCATCTATACCAAGTCTGTAGTCGGGTTCTGATGCAAATACTTCCACTCTAAGGGTATGGAAGAAAGGTTGTTTTTCAATGGTTGGCTTATTACCCGTTTTTTTCATTATATGCTCTTGTAATTTTTCGAGAATTTCTTTCTGATAAAAATCCCAGAAATTGTGCAGGTCGGTTTTTATGATTTTTCTGAAAATTTCTCTTCCATCTTCTTCTATCAAAATTCCTCCGTCAGTAACTGTTACCTCACCCCATGATGGGAATTTATCCAGGTAAGGTCTTTTTGATATAAATGGAGAGAATGATTCCTCAAAAATAACTCCTTCCTTCCCGTAAACTTTTATTTTGTAAACAGGCTCATCCATCTCCTCCTTTTCAAAGAATATAGATTCAAAAGGTAAATTTAGCTCCTTTGATATAATTTCATCCACTGGATAAAGTTCAGACAGCCACCTTGTTGGCTCCTCCTGAAATTTTGCGGGTGAAATTTTTACTTTATTATATGGAAACTTTATTTGGACTGAATTGATTTCTTTCCCTTTTAATTTTGGAATTACATCGTCCACAATCCATGAAAATCCTTGTTTATAGGCAGAAAGGACACGAAGGGAAATTTTTTCCTTTTTAAATCCGATTTTTTCAAGCTCTGAGATTAAATCCTCTATTATCGATCTCCTTATTTCAGGTGGTTCTGATAACCTAAGATCTATTTTAATCTTTTTTTCAGGATTTAATTTATTCTGAACCTCCTCCCTCCAGATTCTCCAGAATTCATTAACTTCATAGGGAATACTTTTCTCAATTTCAAATATTTTTTTCCCTTCCTTTCGTGGGATCAAATCTATTTTTACATCATTTCCTTTAAATAGGTCTTCAAATAATTTCTTTGATTCAGAGGAAACCGTCTCATCAATGAAAATTTCAACTTTCAAGGATTCGATATTATTCAAAGGGTTTTTTGAAAGAAACTCTTTAATTTTTTCTCTTGCATAAGATGCTTGTCCTTCAATATTTTTCAGCTTGAAAAAGGAGTTAATGTCATCTTCAATCTTAAAAATTTCCATCCCTCCCTTCCCCTCCTTCCATATAAAGGGAATATTTTTTGAAAAATAAAGACCTGCATTTTTCAAATTCCCTGTAAAAACTATTGCAGTGAAATCATTAAAAGCCTTTGGAACTATTGAGATAAAACCTTCATTTTCTTTTAATTCAGGAATTTTCTGTCTTCCACTTTTAATAAGGAACTGGGTTAATCTGTTTTCTTTTCCAATTATAATTGGATTAAAATCTATCTCATCAAAATTTTTTATTTCCTCATCGAGAATAGTTATTGGCATTGTTATCCCTGTTGATTCAAGACCGAGTCTGAAGGCAATTTCTGCAATAGAGGGAGAGAAATCTTTTCTACAAATGACAATCTTTGAGTCTAATTTTTCAATCCCTTTCTCTTCCTCCTTGAAAATACCATCCTTTGAAAAAAGGTTTGAAAAGCTCATCTCCTTTGCTTTGGGTTTCAGTTTTGCTTTTACAAGTTCTTGAGAGAGTCTTCTTGAAAGCATTCTCTCGGGAAAACCAATTCTTTCAAGGATAATTCTTTTATTCTGATTTAAAAATAATAAATTTAACTCTAACCTTGAAATTCCTGAATAGTTTAGAGTTTTTGTTCCTTCCCCTCTTTTCTGACTTTCTATTAAATTATTTAAAGAATCAATAACCTTTTCAAAATTTTCTTTATTTTTAAAATAAATTTCAATCTCCAAGAGATTAACCTCTCCAATATCAACATCGTAGAATTCAAGTTCTTTCCCTTTTTTCTCCCTTTTTGTAAGTGCATCTTTGTTTTCGTAAACTGCTTTTCTGAAAAGGACCTTCTCAGGTTCAATCCCCATTTTCTTAAAATATGTTTCAATATCCTTTCTTATCTTTTCAAAGGTTGTTCCTGTTTTTCTACCGTATATCTCCCATAAATAGGGAAAACGAGAGAAGAAATTCTTAACAGCGTAAAAAATGGATTCATCATCAGAACCTCTTATGGATAGAATATTTCCATCTTTATTTTCTATAAATTCGATAATACCTGTGTTTTGAGGAGAATCGTAAGAATTTCCATTTTTTTCAAGGAATCTTCTATGAATTTTTGAATCACCAAGGAGAATTAGATTGCGAAAATAAAATTTCTTTCCCAGCTCCCTTTCAGTAAAAAGGATTGGAGGAGTGATCCCTTCAGATTCAAAGGAGAGCCTAAAGGCAATTTCAGAAGCAGAGCGAACAATTTCCAAAGAGGGATTATCAGGAACAACTATTTTGCACTCAATAAAATCAACAAAACCATCCTGATTTCTGTCCTGAAGAAACCACCCTTTCTCCAGGACCGAGGAGAGATCATAGGAGAAAATCAAATTTTTCAAGATTAAAATTAAAGTAAAATATATAAAAATCTTTAAATACTTCATCCTTACCTCCAGATAGAATTTTACAAAGAGATGGGAAAAAATGGAATTAAAATAAAAAAGGGAGGAAAACTCCTCTCCCTTTTTATCCTTTCTATTCTTATTTGTTGGCGCTTACATCAATGAAGTAAGAACCTGAACCAGTATAGGATTTTACCCTAATCTTGTAAGTTCCTGTTGCTGTTGGAGTATATGTAACTGTTTCCTGTCTTGTTGTTCCTTCTGATTTTGCCACAAGAGTTCCTGATGGATTGTAGAGGTAAAGGTCAAAGTCAGGATTTGTGCTGGAAGACCAGTTGGGCATAATCAAGGTTACAGCAATTGGGAAAGTGGTTGAGGTCACACTCAAAGAATGGTCTTTGTAAGCACCTGTTCCTGAAAGGGAACCTGAGGCATAGTAATGGAGTGGAACTGTTGGTCCTGTTCCAGAGAATCCTCCCGCACTTTTTACAGCCTCATAACCCTGAAGTCTTCCAGAACCGAAATCAATGTCTTCTCCTGATGGACCCCAGTCAATTGTTGTGCTCTTGAGAATGCTCTTTACAGAGGATGGGGTTATTGAGGGTTTTGCATCAATCATAAGGGCAACAATTCCCGCTGTGAAGGGAGTTGCCATTGATGTTCCACTCATTGTCACATAGGAAGTGGAGGAGCTTCTTCCGCAAGATGTAATGTTGTGTCCTGGTGATACAATATCAGGTTTTATCCTTCCATCAGCAGTTGGTCCTCTGCTGGAGAAAGATGAGATGAAGAATCCCTTCTCTCCAGGGTCAGCCATTGATCCAACAGTTATTGCATTTGCAGCAGCAGCGGGAGAGCCAATTGTGTATCTTGCAGGTCCTGAGTTTCCAGCTGCAACGACTGGGACAATTCCATTGTTATATGCATTGTTAACAGCTTGGGAAAGTGTGTCTGTTCCATCAGAGCTTCCTGATGAGCCAAGACTCATGTTTATAACTCTTATATTGTAGGTGGTTCTATTTGTTATGCACCAATCAACAGCTGCGATTATGTTTGAAGTTGTTCCAGAACCTGATGCATCCAGAACTTTAAGACCAATAAGAGCAGCGCCTGGAGCAACCCCCCTGTAGGCTGAGTTTCCTTCTCCAGTTCCAGCAATTATTCCAGAAACATGGGTTCCATGACCATTATCGTCATAGGGAGATGTTCTTCCGTTTACATAATCCTTCCATGCAATTACTTTTCCACCGTCAAGGTCAACATGACCCGTATAAATTCCTGTGTCAATAACTGCAACAACCACATCATTCTTTGAATAGGTTGTTTCAGAGCCATCCATATTTCCTGTTACTCCGAAATCCGTTCTTGCCTTTGTTGCTCCGTAATAGTTGGAAGCTGTGCTCATGAAGGCAGACACTTCAAGATCAGGTTCGACCTGTTTGACAAAGGGAAGATTCTTCAAATCCTCGATCTGAACTTTCTTCATTTTACCTGCGAAAGCTTTCACATTGTCGTAAATGTGTTTGATGTGAAACTCTCCAAGAGTTTTCTTGAGGTCATGGGGCAACTTCTTGTGATCAAGACCAGGAAAATCATCTTTGAAAAGAACAATGATGTCGAACTCCTCATCTGCCTGAGCGGTAGCGAGCTGGGACTGGAGATTGTCAAAAATCCCGTCTCTGTCAGCATCGAAATTCCTTTCCTTTGGAGGTATTCTGGGGATACTCCCTTCTCTCTGGGAGAGCCCTACAACAGAAACCCCCAAAAGGAAAAGACCAAGAACCCCTAAAATCAGCCAATACTTTTTGGTTAAATAACCCATACAAAAACCTCCACAATTTTATATCAAAATTCATGCCAACTTTTTAAAAACAGAATCCTCGAAATGCTCTTTGTAGATATTTATATGTAGCGTTAAAATAGAACGGTAAAATTTTAGACCAATAAATGTTCAATTTTTTGAATTCAAATTTTTGAACATATTCAATTTTTTGAACAATGCTCTTTTTAGTATCATAGGTTACAAAAAAAATATGTTAGAAAATTTCTACCATATTAAAAATTGAAAAAGTTTTTATAAAAAAGTAAAATTTAATTTTAGAGAGGAGAATGGAAGGAATTCAGGCTATA
>CAZYPR010000067.1:0-6697 GCA_964649495.1 uncultured Clostridia bacterium
GGCGGAGCGGTGAGCTCTTACCTCGCCTTTTCACCCTTACCCCACACTCTAAATCTGAGTGTGAGGCGGTATGTTTTCTGTGGCACTTTCCGTCACTTAAGACTTTCGTCTTAAGTGCCTGGATGTTATCCAGCATCCTGCCCTGTGGAGTTCGGACTTTCCTCTGGTTCCTCCGAACCAGTGCTCCCGTCGCCTGCCCCACTCTTATATTTTATACCATAACTTTCCAATTTTTTATAGAGGTTAGAGCGAGGAGTATCTATCTCCTCTGCGGTCTTTGAAATATTCCATTTATTTTCTCTTAGTTTTGCAAGAATAAAAAGTTTCTCTGCTTCCTCCTTAAATTCCTTGAGAGTTTTTATTTTCCTTATATCTGGAAGTATTGAAATCGTGTCTGTTCTTATATATTCTGGTAAATCTTCATAATCAATCACATCTTTATCCACCATAACCATAAGCCTTTCTATAAGGTTTCTAAGCTCTCTTACATTCCCTTTCCACGGATATTTTATAAGGGCAGACATCGCATCTTCTGTAAATTTTTTCTTTCTGTAATTATTTTCTTCAGCAAAGGTTTCCATGAAATAATTTATTAAAAGAGGGATATCTTCTTTTTTTTCCCTTAAAGGAGGAGAATATATTGGAACGACACTTAATCTGAAATAAAGGTCCTCTCTAAATCTTCCTTCTTTTATTTCTTTGGTAAGGTCTTTATTTGTTGCAGCAATTATTCGGACATCAACTTTTATAATCTTTGTTGAACCAACCCTCTGAACTTCTCCTTCCTCAAGGACACGCAGAACTTTTGCCTGAGTTTTAAAACTCATATCACCGATTTCGTCAAGAAAAATAGTCCCTTTATTAGCAAGTTCAAACTTTCCAATTTTTCTTTCTGTTGCACCTGTGAAGGCACCCTTTTCATGACCAAATAGCTCTGATTCTATCAGTTCTTCAGGAATCGCTGCACAATTTACCTGAACAAAAGGTTCCTGGGAACGATGACTCATTCTGTGGATCATTCTTGCTATAAGCTCTTTCCCTGTTCCACTTTCTCCCATAATCAAAACAGTGGCATCAGTGGGAGCAACCTTTTCTATTTCTTCCCTCAATTTTTTCATAGGAGGAGAGTTACCTATCAGCTCATACTTTCTTTCAGCTTTCTTTTTTAAGAGGATGTTCTCCTGCCTCAGTATATTCTTTTCAAGGGCATTTCTTATGCTCAAAAGAACCCTGTCTCTTTCAATGGGCTTTTCTAAAAAATCGAAAGCTCCTAACTTTGTAGCCTCAATAGCAGTTGCTATAGTCCCATGTCCTGAAATCATTATCACTTCAATCCATGGCTTTCTCTTCTTTATTTCCTGCAATACCTGTAAGCCGTCCATTTGAGGGAGTTTAATATCAAGAAGGACAACCTGAGGATCTTCAGAAAGAAGATTCAGAGCATTTTGAGGATCACCTGCTTCCAGGACTTCGTAATCTTCATATTCAAGAATTAATCTGAGGGCTTCCCTTATATTTTGCTCATCATCTACTACAAGAATTCTTTTCCTGCTCATAATTAGTATTTTACCATAAATCTTGTAAATTTATCTTTTGAGCTCTATTACTTTTTTAAATGAGAGATTATCTTTAAAAGGAGGAATAGAAATCTGAATAACACCTTTTTTAAATTTTTTCTTCCATCTCTCAGGAATTTTTAAGTCTAAGACCATTTCTTTTTCCCTGAAAAATCTTGAATTTTTAAGATTTTTTGGTCCAACTGGTTCTGATACATCCACAACCAAATTTACTTTTTTGCCATCATACTCAGCGTAAACTTTTGTAGAAAGAATTCCTACAAATTCCCCAAGGGAGATAAATCTTTTAACCCCTTCCCTTTTCCAGGACCATAGAAAAGAATCAAACCAGTTAAACCCAAAATAGGTGAAATCTACATCATGAAGACCTAAAATTGTGGGAAGGGCTCTAAAAATTCTGAAATAACTCGGATTTACCCACCATTCCAGCTTCTTTACAGGAACAACATAGACAAACCTTAGATTCCTGTAATCTCCATTTACGAATCTTCTAAGAGTAAATTTGTCAAAATAGTATTTATAACCGAACTCTTTCAAAATTTTATGAGTGTTAGAGGAAACTAAGAGTCCGGGTGGAACAAAAACTACAGGTTCCAATCCGAACCAATCAACTATCCTTTTATAACCTTCTTCAATCGCAAATTTTTGATAATTCTCGGAAATATCTTTATTCTCTTTATAATTGAAAAATTCGACACCCCATCCTGAGTCATTGTGCTTATCAAGAGCATTACACCATGAATTTTCAGGATTTAAATGAATGTATCCATGTTGCTGAATGTCTATATTATTGTAGCTATCAAGAGCAGACTTTAATCCTTCAAACTCTTCCTCATAATCGAGCGAAATTCCCTTTCTCTCCTTAAGTTTAAAAATATATTTTACATCCCTTGAATCGAAAATCTGTCCACAAACTCTTTCTTCTACTTTTTTCCCTCTTATATACAATTCTCCTCTTTCCTTTTCACCATCCTCTTTAAAACCTGTCACAACAGCAAAACTCATTCCCGCTTCATGCTTTTTTAAAATTTTTATTAGTTCTCTCCACTCTCTAATTCCCATTCTCTTATAATAGAATCTCTGATAGCTCTGGTCATCTTCCCATGAAATGTTTCTCAATGGATCATCACATCTGAGAACACAAACCCCTTCGAGATCAAAATAGACAAAACCATTTCCACTATTCTGAAATATAGCCCTCCTTAAAAATACATGTTTCCCATCAAAATAAAGAAAATTTTTGGGGTCAAAATTAAAATAATAATTTACTCCTTTGCCATATTTATGGTAAAAGAATACAGGCAAACCTCTACTCTTGAGTATAACCCCCTCCCTTTTTCCTCTTATCTTTAAAAATTCTCCTCCCCTAAATACTTCTCCCAAACTAAAATCTCCGCATAAAAACTCATCCTTTTTAATCATGTCAAAAGAAACAGACTTCAGTCTTTCTTTTGAAATCTCTTCAATCCCGAATAGTTCTTTCCCTTTATCATCAACAAAGGGAAAGAAAGAAATAATACTGAGCCCATAATTCTTAGAGATCTTTTTTAAGATTTCGATTTCCTCATCGGAAAAGCTTTTGAAATATCTTGTAATGATTGCAGTGGTATAGTGTAGAGTTCTTTTCTTTAAAAAAATTTCTTTACTTAAAGATACTTTTATTAATTTTTGATAAGGTATATTCCATGAAAGTAGCATCTCCTCCATCATTGCTGTGTTCTCTTTTTCAACATCAGAATTTTCACTTCCGAGCAGTAAAACCTGATATTTGTATGTAAGATTATTTATACACGAAGATAATATTAAAGAAAGAAATATAATTAAAAATCTTCCTTTTTCCAATTTCATTTTTAAATTTTAAAAATGAAAACTTTTAAAAGTCAAATAAAGTTATAATTTGAGAATCGAAAATATGGTATAATATTTTTTTTATGTGTTCCAAAACAAAACTAATTAATTTTTTACTTCTTTTCTTAATTCCTTTACAAGCTGATGAACAGGTCATTAAGATAGGGATTGTCCCCTGGATTGCATGGACACCTCTCTATGTTGCAGAAGAACTTGGTTTCTGGAGAAAAGAGGGGCTAAATATAGAAATAATAAATTACGCAAATATAAGGGAAAAAATAAGTTCTTTCAAAAACGGGCTTACTGATATATCTTTCGGAGAACCTGCGGATTTCCTTCCATTAATTGAGGAAGGCATAAAAATAAGAGTTATACTTTGTGTTGATATGAGTTATGGAGCAGATAAATTTTACATAAGAAAAGATTTTAAGCCAGATGAATTGAAGGGAAGGAAAATTGCAATTTCTCCATTCCCTGCGGGAGACTTCTTTATTAACAGAGGTTTGAAGATTTTTAATGTGGATCCAGAAGATTTAATTTTTATAAATGTAGACTCTCCATCAATGGCATTAGAAGCCTTTATTGGTGGAAAGGTAGATGGAGCATATGTTTATCCTCCTTCAAGTTTCAGGATAGAAAAGAGTGGTATCGCATTTGAATTATTCAATTCAAAGAAATTCCCTATTTATGAAGCTCTTTTTTCAAGGGATGAAATCTATGAAAGAAATAGTGAGAAATTAAAAAAGATTCTGAAAGGTTGGTTAATGGCTGTAGAATGGTCATCTAAAAAGGATAATTTTGATAAATTTCTTGAGATTGCAAGGCGAAACATGTATTTTAGAATGAAAGAATTTGATTATGAAAGCTGGAAGAGAACAATGGAAGAAATTAGAATATTTTCGAAAACCTCTGATATTTACAGGATAAATACCGCTGAAGGAGAGTTCTGGAAATATTTGTCAGAAGAGATCAATTTCTTATCGAAAAAGAAAATTATAACAAAAAAAATTCTTCCTCAAGATTTAATTGATCAGAAAATATGGAAATCCGTTTTGAAAGAGATCCATAAATGAGTTTTTCAATAAAAATATGAAACTTTCAAAAAAGCACTTTTTTGGCACAGGAATTCTCTTCTTCTTGGTATCGCTTATTACAATTGTGTTTCTTATGGTTCTCCTTTACCTCAATAATCTTCACATCCGTCTTTATAGAGAAAACACTAACTCCCTTACCATCCTTTACTGGATAGTAAGGGACTTTTACAATTTAAGAATCCTTTCCTACAAGCATATTGGAACTGAAGCTATAGAAGAAATGAAGACTTTTGACAATCAGTCAAAAATTATATATGAAAGATTTGAAACCAATTTAAATAAATTGAATCATTATCTTAAAGATGAGTTTCTTATTCAGCTTTATGAGAAGTTCAAGAAAGAATTTGCTGAATATAATAGCGAAAGATTGAGAGAGCTTGAATTATCGGATATTTTTCTCAAAAGGGATGCATATGAAAGGGCAAATACAAAAGGTTTTAACACCTTTGAAACAGCAGGACTCACCTTGAGAATTCTTGTTAACAAAATCGAGAGTGAGGCTGAAAAATCATATCTTAGATTTAAAAGTGTTACTAAAATATCCGTAGTTCTTCTTTTGGCATTTATTGCTTTTCTTTTTGGAGTCTTCATAGGTTATTACAGACAATTCTCCCTTTCTATAATTCAGCCAATTGAAAGGGTGGCAAATTCCATCAGAAAGATAACTGAAGGAAAGGAGTGGGGAAAGAGGATTTATTTTGAAAGGGATGATGAAATAGGGGAACTAATAAACTCCTTCAATGAATTATCTTTAAAGATAAAAGAAAATACTGAAGAAATAGAAAGAAAAAACAGAGAACTTCAAGAGTATAGTTCAGGTCTTGAAAAACTTGTGGAAGAAAAAACAGCAGAGCTAAAAAAAATGATGCTGAATTATTATGAGCTTTGGAGAACCTTGAACGAAATTCTAAAAATTTCTCCTATTGCTATTATAACCACTGACACTGAACTCAATATAAATGGCTGGAATCCATCTGCTGAAAAGATCTTAGGTTACAAAGAGGATGAGATAAAGGGGAAAAAACTAACAATTTTAATGGATGAAAGAGAGAAAAGTATAATCCATGAAATTTTAGCTTCGGTTGAAACAAAGCCTCTCTATAGCATGGACTCAATAAAAATAAACAAAGAAGGAAAAAGAATCCCCTGTGACTTTTTCTTATCCCCTCTTTATGACCAGGGAAAGAATAAAATCGGATATGTGGCAATAATAGAGGACTTAACACAAAGGAAACTTCTTGAACAAGAAGTTTTACACATGAAAAAAATGGAAGGAATTGGAGCTCTTGCAGCTGGAATTGCTCATGATTTTAATAATATTCTCGGAGCTATACTTGGATATTCTTCTTTTTTGAAATCATTGTTCAAAAAGGAAGATCTTTATTACAAATATATAGAAACAATTGAAAAATCAGCATTAAAGGGAGTAAATTTAACAGAAAATCTTCTAAACATATATCGTCCATCACCTCCAAAACCTGAAGTCATTGACTTGAATAACATCCTTAATGAGATTGTTCTCCTCCTTGAAAAGAGCCTTGAAAATATAACCATAGAAATGGAGCAATCGCCAGAAATCTCTCCCATCGAAGGAGAGCGTTCGCAGATTTACCACGCAGTTCTTAACATCATAATAAATGCTCAGGAAGCTATGGAAAATGGTGGTAAAATCGTTCTTAAAACAGGCGAAGTAGAAAGGAAGGAAAAGGGAGAATCGAGAAAGTATGTTTTTATTTCTGTTAAGGACAGTGGACATGGAATACCAAAAGAAATAATGGGAAAAATTTTCGAACCATTCTTTACAACAAAAAAACAGGGAAAAGGAACAGGACTTGGTCTTACAATGGTTTCCAATATCATGAAAAAACATGACGGCTTTATTGAAGTTTTCTCAGAATTGGGAGAAGGCGCCGAATTTATACTTTACTTCCCTGCAACCGAAAAGAAAGAAACAAAAGTAGAAAAAAAGGAAAGAGAAGGGGTGAAATTGAAGAAGGGAACCATCCTTGTAGTTGAAGATGAGAATGACATAAGAGAACTTCTAAATGATTTTCTAAAGACCATAGGTTTTAAAACCTTATTGGCAAGAAACGGAAGGGAAGGTTTGCAGATCTACAAAGAAAATTTAAACCTTAAATCTGACTGATTTAGGGAATAGATTGATGAAAAAGTAACTAT
>CAZYPR010000068.1:0-6695 GCA_964649495.1 uncultured Clostridia bacterium
ACAGCAGGTGTTTTCCCTAATATGAGAGTTAAGATACTGGATGTGCTTCAGAAATTAAAAGATAAAGGTAAGACAATTCTGTTCATTGAACACGATATGAAAGTAGTAACAGGAATCTCTGATAATATTATTGTGTTAAATTATGGCAAAAAGATAGCTGAGGGACATCCTGAGAAGGTAACCAGAGATGAGAAGGTTATAGAAGCCTATCTGGGGAAAAGAAAGAGTTAATAAGTTGATGAGTTTAGGAGTTAAGGAGTTGTAAGTGGTTAATAATCAGAGGTTGACAGAGATTCTACAGGTAAAAAATTTGACAGTATATTACGACACTGTTCTTGCTCTGGATGATATTTCTCTCTCTGTTAATGAGGGAGAAATCGTGGCAATGATAGGTCCAAATGGTGCTGGAAAATCCACAGCCTTGAAAGCAATTTGTGGTCTTGTAAAACCCAAATCAGGAGAAATCTTATTTCAAGGAGAAAATATAATTGGTAATCAACCCTATCAACTGGTTAAAAAAGGACTATGTCTTGTGCCAGAAGGAAGAAGGATTTTTACTTCAATGACTGTCTTAGAGAATTTAGAGATGGGTGCATTTATACTTTCAAGTAATCAGTCATCAGTTGTGAGAGAGAGAATAGAGAAAGTGTTTGAATTGTTTCCAGTTCTTAAAGAGCGACAAAAACAAAGAGCAGGAACCCTTTCCAGCGGTGAACAGCAGATGCTTGCTATTGGGAGAGCCTTAATGTTAAAACCGAAGCTACTCTTACTAGATGAACCATCGCTTGGACTTTCTCCAAATTATATAGATATTGTGTTTGAAAAGATAAAAGAAATTAACAGAGACGGAACTACAATTCTCCTTGTAGAGCAGAATGCAAGAATGGCTTTGGAATATGCTGATAGAGGTTATGTGTTTGAAATAGGTAAAATCGCTTTTGAAGATGAAGCAAAAAACCTACTTGAAAACGATAAGGTTAGAAAGTCATTTTTAGGAGAAACTTAACATGTTTAATGGTAGGGTATTACAAAAAGAAAATCGGCAACAACTTCATCTAACAGCGGATAAAAGGGAAATCAGACCCAAATCCCGACAAGTCGGGTGATTTTTTTTTGTATGGCTAAAAAGAAGTATCGGTGATTTATATCCGGATTTATTTATAACTCCATTAGTTCCAAAATCAAAGGAGATTGTGTTTCCTTTTAGTTTTCTATCCGCAGATTTCAGTCTGGGAAGGAATTTTATCAGAAGCTCAAGGAAAAAAGTTAAAATTTTCTTTTCTAAATTAAAATTTGTTAACCTTGAACTCCAAGTTTTTGGAAAAACTACACTGTATCAGATATAATAAAAATGATGGAAAAAATTACAGTAAGAACAATAATTGAAAAAAAGAGAAAGGGAGAGAAAATATCCGCTCTTACTGCTTATGATTACTCATCTGCTTTGATTGTTGATAATGCAGGGATTGACATAATTCTTGTGGGAGATTCTCTCGGGAATACAATTCTCGGTTATGAAAGCACATTACCTGTTACAATGGAGGATATGTTGCATCATGTTAGAGGAGTGGCAAAGGGAAGGAAAAGGAGTCTTCTTATTGCAGATATGCCTTATATGTCATTTCACATAAGTCCACAGGAGACTGTAAGGAATGCTTCTCTTTTCATGAGGGAAGGTGCGGAAGGTGTGAAGATTGAGGGAGGAAAGAAAAGGATTGAAATGGTGAAAGCTTTACTTGATGCTGAAATTCCAGTAATGGGTCATATCGGGTTGACCCCTCAGTCTGTTCATGTTTTTGGAGGATATAGGGTTCAGGGAAAGGAGTTTGAATCAGCAAAGGCGTTGATTGAGGATGCTATAGCTCTTGAGGAGGCAGGAGTTTTTTCAATTGTTCTTGAATCTGTTCCCACTGAAATTTCTAAGATAATTACAAAAACCCTTAAAATCCCTACAATAGGTATTGGTGCGGGTCCTTACTGTGATGGACAGATTCTTGTTTTCCACGACCTTTTAGGTTTAACCCCAGGGTATCTTCCCAAGTTTGTGAGAAAATATGCTGACCTTCAGAGTATAATTGACTCTTCAATAAAATCGTACATCAAAGATATTAGAGATGGAAAATTTCCTGGTGAGAACGAATCTTATCACCTTCCTGATGATGTAAAAAAGAAACTGGAGGATGAGTATGGAGATTTTCTCAAAGATTGATGATTTAAAAAAGAAACTGAGGGAGGAAAGGGAAAAGGGGAGAAGTATAGGATTTGTTCCTACAATGGGTTATCTTCACGAAGGGCATCTTTCCCTTGTGAGGCAGAGTGTTAGGGATAATGATGTTACGGTCGTGTCTATATTTGTAAATCCAATCCAGTTCGGACCGGGAGAGGATTTTAACAGGTATCCGAGGGATATTGAAAGGGATAAGAAATTGTTGGAGAAAGAAGGGGTTAATTATCTTTTTTTCCCAACCAATGAGGAAATGTATCCATCAGATTTTAAGACTTTTGTTGAGGTAGCAGAGCTTGGAAAAAAACTTTGTGGTAAGTCAAGACCTGGACATTTTCGTGGTGTTACAACAGTTGTCTTGAAATTATTCAATATTGTTCAACCTGACAAGGCATATTTCGGACAGAAAGATGCTCAGCAGGCAATAATAATTAAAAAAATGGTAAAAGACCTGAATCTTGATTTAGACATAGTTGTGATGCCAATAGTGAGGGAGGAAGATGGTCTTGCCATGAGCTCAAGGAATGTTTATCTTAATGATGATGAGAGAAAAAATGCCACGGTTCTTTACAGAAGTCTTAAGGAAGCTGAGAATATGATAAAAATGGGAGAAAGGAATGCGGAGAAAATAGTAAATAGAATGAGGGAAGTGATAATGAGTTATCCCAAGGCAGTTATAGATTACATTGAGATTGTTGACACAGAAGAGCTCAATCCAGTAAATCCGATAAAGGGTAAAGTTCTCATTGCCCTTGCTGTATATATTGGAAAAGCGAGACTTATTGACAACATAATCTTAGAGGCATGAAATGAGAAAATTTTTAAGAGGAAAAATTCACAATGCAACTGTTACTGAGGTTAATCTTGAATATGAGGGGAGCATAACAATTGACAGAGAAATTCTTGATGAGGCAAATATGCTTCCTTTTGAACATGTTGAAGTTTACAATGTTAACAATGGAGAAAGATTCACAACTTATATTCTTGAAGGAAAGAGAGGCTCTAAGGTTGTATGCTTGAACGGTGCTGCTGCAAGAAAAGCCTCTGTTGGAGATAAGCTAATAATTGCTTCCTTCGTTTTCTTGAAAGAAGAAGAGATAAAAGACCACAAATGTTATATTGTAATAATGGATGAGGGGAATAGGATTAAAGAGAAAAAAATTGAGAAAGTTCTTTCTTAAAATTGGATGAAAAGGTCTTTTCTTTGTTCTATTTTGATTTTTTCTGTTTTTCATCTAAACTCAGCAACTCAGTATCATCCAAAACTTAGATGGAAGGAGATTCGGACAGAGCATTTTATAATTTATTTTCATCAGGGGGAGGAGGAACATGCACAGTATTTGGCAAATCTTGCTGAAAAGGTTCACGAGAAACTGACATCCTATTTTCAATGGAAGCCTGAAGGTAAGACAAAGGTTATTCTTTTTGATGGTTTCGATTTTTCAAATGGTTACTCAACTCCCATTCCCTATAATTTAATAGGGATTTATCTAATTCCTCCTCCTGGATACTCAGAAATCGGTTGCTGGGATGAGTGGTTGAATTTTGTATTTATCCATGAATATGTCCACACAATTCAGCTGGATGCCTGTGGAAAGATCGGGAAAATTTTGAGGAAGATATCAGGAAGAATCCCAACTTTCCTTCATTTCCCGAATATTTATCTTCCCATCTGGGCAATTGAAGGATTGGCTGTGATGGGAGAAACCCTCTGGACAGAAGGGGGGAGAGGGAGAGCTTCAGACTTTGATATGATTTTAAGGGGAGAGGTCAAGGAAGGGTCTTTTCCGCGAATAGACAGAGCTTCCACATATCCTGATTCCTGGCCTGGTGGTATGAGCCCTTACATTTATGGTGGAAAGTTCATGATTTATCTAAGGGAAAAATATGGAGATGAGAAGTTGAAAAAACTTTTTAGCTCCCTTTCAAAAAATCTTATTCCCTACACTTCTGATTGGATTTTTGAGAAAATATATAAAAAACCATTCAAAAATCTCTGGAAAGAATGGCTTGAAAATTATAAGAATGAAACAAACATGCTCAAAGATAGAGAGCAAATAAACCCTGTTGAAGTGATAGGAGAGGTAGGATTTGAGCTTGCAAGCCCTGTTCTTTTTAAAGAGAGGGATAGGATTTTCTTTATCTCCATAAATCCTCACGAATTTCCAAAGATTAAATCAGTAAATCTTAAAAGCAAAAAAATTGAAGATGTTGTGGAGTGCTTCTATGGGAACAAAATCTCAATTTCAAAGGATGGAAAGTTTCTCTTTTTTGACCAGCTCGACTATTATCAGAGTTTTTTTCTTTACAGTGACCTCTATTTTTATGACTTAGAAAATAAGAATTTGAAAAGAATTACAAAGGGGATGAGATTAAGGGAGCCCGAGTATGACGCATCCACTGGAAAAATAATTGCCATAAAGTATGAACTTAAAAAAACAGAGCTTGTTGAAATAGGAATTGATGGAAAAGATTTAAAAAGATTGTTTTTTGAAGATGGTGTAATCCTATCATCTCCATCAATTTCTCCTGACGGAAAATTAATTGCCCTATCCGCCAATAAAAATGGGAATTGGGATATCTTATTATTGGGAAGAAATGGAGAAATAGTAAAATGGATAACAGATGACAAATTCAGGGATATAACTCCCTCCTTTTCTAAGGATGGTAAATTTCTTGTTTTTAGCTCTGATAGAGATGGCTTTTTCAACCTTTATCTTTACGACTTGAACGAAGATAAAATTTACCAGCTTACGAGCCTTATAACAGGAGCTTTTTATCCATCATTTTCTGAGGATGGAAAGGAAATATTCTTTTTAGAATATTTCATAAATGGATATAGAATTTCAAAAATTTCTCCGGAAAGATTAAGTCCTTTTGAAATTTTAAAAGTTGAAAGTAAAATTTTAAATCTCCAATCCTTTGAAAAGAAATACCCTGTAAAAACTTACAATCCGCTTCCCTCTTTAAAACCTGCATACTGGATACCAACATGGAGAGACGGAGGAGAAGAAACCCAGCATGGTATTTCTATCACAGGTATGGATCCCCTTGAGAGAAATATTTATAATATTGATATTTATTACGGTTTTGAAAGTAAGAAACCCAGTGGTTCTCTCTATTATATTTACGATGCTCTCTATCCAACAATTTCTCTTGGATACAGTAACACTTCTGACCTTCTATATTCAGGGAATGAAAAATCTGTTTTAAATAGAAAAAAAATTGTTTTAAGCACAATTTTCCCCTTTTACAGGGTCAGGAAGTCTTCATTTTTTATTGGAGAATTTAGAAGGGAGGAAAGGAAATTTAAGCTTGAAAAGGAGGAGAAGCTTAATCTTTCAGGTCTGAGATTTGGAATTTTATTTAACAATGCGAAGAAATATCCCTTCTCAATTTCTCCCACAGAGGGGAGAAGATTTTCATTATTACTTGAAAGGGATTTAAAGGAACTTGGTTCTGATTACAATATATGGAAATTCACTGCGGAATGGAAAGAGTATTTAAAATTGCCTTTGAGACACCATGTCATTGGTCTAAGGATTATTTACGGCAAGAGCTGGGGAGAAAGAAGAAGGGTCTTTTTCATGGGAGGCTATGATGGCAATACTGGTTTTGCAGGATTCGATTATGATAATTTCAATCTTTTAAGGGGGTACAAGAAGGATTCCATTTATGGAACAGAAGCAATTCTTCTAAACATAGAGTATAGATTCCCTATTTTGAATTTAGAAAGGGGGTATGGGAATTTCCCTGTTTTTATAAAAAGGTTTCATCTGGCGCCCTTTTTTGATGCTGGAAATGCATGGGTCAAATCATTTAAATTATCTGAACTTAAAAGAAGTGTAGGGCTTGAGTTAAGGAGTGATTTCATTTTTTCATACTTTGTTCCCATGACTTTTTCATTAGGTTTTGCGAAGGGAATGGATAAAGGAGGAGAGAATATATTATTTTTCAGGCTTTCGAATTCCTTTTAAAACCTTCCTGAAATCCCAGAACTTATAATCCCTTCAACACCCAATCCAAGCTTTAAAAATAAACCTATATTTTTTCCAACTGAGCTCTCTATACCAACAAAATTGAGGTGAGGTATTAATCTTAAACCTCTTACTTTCATTATATCTTCATCTGAATAACCTAATCCTATCTCTCCATAAAGTTTTGTTTTTTCACCATTGTAGTAATAAAACCTTCCTTTACCAATAATCCCAAAATATTCATCTCGACCATACTCAACTTTTTCTGTCCAAAGAGTGTGGTCTCTAAATGTTATTTCTTAGTAAAAAGCAACAGCTCCAAGGACTACTCTTTTAATCATGTGGTGTGAGAAGGAGATAAGAAAGCAGGGTGTAACATTTTCTATATCTCCAAGATCAACATGCCCTCTCATACAAACCTCAAATTTTTCTTAAAATTTACCATTCAAAGCTCTGAATTACAATCACTCCTTTCTCCTTTGCCATCTTTAAAA
>CAZYPR010000069.1:0-6220 GCA_964649495.1 uncultured Clostridia bacterium
TCCAAATGCTTTAACTCTTCTAAACTGGTTAACATCTCTTGGACAATCTACATTCGATTGCTTGACATAAAGTTAATTATGAATATAATAAAGATTTAAAATGAATGTGAAATTTTTATTAGAAAGAAATTGCAATATTGAGTTTATAAAAATCTTCCTTTCTAAAATTATTGAAATAAACACCTCTATGATAATGTGTTGCCGAGCACAGGGCTCAAGGAATTAAGTCCTGTAGCTCGGTAATTCCCTCAATTTTTAAATCCCTGTGCTCGGATTAATCTACTAAATAAAAAAATTATTATTTCGCCTTTTAGGAGGTTTCCATGAAGAGAAGAACAATAGAAGAAATAAATGAAAGAATAAAAAAGGGTAGTGTGGTTGTTTTAACTGCAGATGAGATGAAACAACTTGTAAAAGAAATAGGAGAGAAAAGAGCTTTTAAGGAAGTAGATGTTGTAACAACTGCTACTTTCGGAGCCATGTGTTCTTCTGGGGTTTTTCTAAATTTCGGACATACTGATCCACCAATAAAAATGACCAGGGTCTGGCTTAACGATGTCCCTGCCTACACAGGAATTGCCGCAGTCGATGCATATATTGGAGCTACAGAGCCATCGGAAAAGTTTCACTACAAATATGGAGGAGCTCATGTTATAGAGGATCTTGTAAGGAGGAGGGAAATAAATCTAAGAGCGGAGGCTTACGGAACTGATTGCTATCCAAGAAAAAGTTTAGAAACAGTTATAACCCTTGATGAGGTTAATCAAGCAATAATGGTTAATCCAAGGAATTCATATCAGAGATATAATGCGGGAACAAATTCAAGCAAAAGAACTCTCTATACATATATGGGAAAACTTCTCCCTGAAATGGGGAATGTAACGTATTCAGGCTCAGGAGAACTCTCTCCACTGATGAATGATCCTGACTTCGAGACAATTGGTATTGGGACAAGGATATTTTTGTGCGGTTCTGCGGGATACATTATAGGAAGTGGAACCCAACATTCTCCAGAGACTGGTTTTGCAACTCTTATGGTTAAAGGGGATTTGAAAGAGATGAATCCTGAATTTTTCAGGTCTGCAGTTTTTGAAGGATACGGATGCACCCTTTATGTTGGTATAGGAATTCCAATCCCGATTTTGAATGAAGGAATAGCAAAGAAGACAGGAATTTCTGATAGTGAAATTTTCACCAAGATTGTTGATTATGGTATCCCTTCAAGAAACAGACCTGTTATAAAGTGCGTTAGCTATGAAGAATTGAAGTCTGGATATGTAGAGATAAACGGAAAAAGAGTTAAAGCTTCATCCCTCTCAAGTATTTATATGGCTAAAAAGATAGCATTGATTTTAAAGGATAAAATCCAGAAAGGAGAATTTCTTCTTACAAAACCTGTTGAAAGGCTATCGCTAAAAGGCTCTGCTATGCCATTAACTGAGAGGTCAGGAAAAACAGAGATTTTTTTGAGAGAAAAACCTAAAATTCTTGAAAATAAGAATATTATCAGAGATGAATCTCTGTGTATCCATTGCGGACATTGCCTTTCTATCTGTCCTCTGGATGTTTTCTCAAGAGAGGAAAGCGGAAGAATAGATTTAGATTTTGACGCATGCATTGCTTGTGGTATATGCGTAGATGCATGTCCTACAAAAGCTCTGAATGTGAGGCA
This sequence comes from uncultured Clostridia bacterium, assembly GCA_964649495.1. GTDB lineage: Bacteria > Acidobacteriota > Aminicenantia > JBFLYD01 > JBBIMS01 > JBBIMS01. The sequence goes on from CAZYPR010000069.1 coordinate 1,673, forward strand.
ATGAGATGAATTTAAAAAGATATAGGTTAAAAATAAAAGAAACAATAGCAACAATAATTACGGAAGAGCGGTTTATTCCTTTTGCTGAAAAGGAGGTTATTCGGCAGAGGGAGATTCTTGAAAATTATATTTCAAAAAATCCTGATTTTCTTTATTCGCTTGAACCCATTTTAGTCTCCGAAGACTCTCCTGAAATTGTTAAAAAAATGGCAAAGTCTTCCTTTAAAGCTGGAGTAGGTCCTATGGCTTCCGTGGCGGGGGCTATTTCATATTTTGTAGTTAGAGAAATGGTAAAGAGAGGAGCAAGGCATGTAATTTTTGAAAATGGAGGCGATATTGCCATGTTCATTAGTGAACCAGTAATAGTAGGGATTTACTCAGGGGATAAAGTGAAAAATCTTGCTTTAAAGCTTACACCAAGGGGATCGATAATTGGGGTTTGCACCTCTTCAGGCTCAATGGGGCATTCTTTGAGTTTCGGGAAAGCAGACTCAGTAACAATTATTTCTGAAGACCCAGCCCTTGCAGATTCAGTTGCAACTGCCGTGTGTAATTCAATCAAAGAGGAAGATGCCAAAGAGATTGAAAAAGTTATAAACAGATTCCTTATACCAAAAATAGAAGGGATAATTGTTGTAATAGGAAACTTGGTAGGATTGGGTGGAAAAATACCAGATATTTTGGAAGCCCCTACTCCACAAGAGTTAATAACAATTTTTTAGGAGGGACTATGAGATTCTATACAGATATAACTAAACTGGTTGGAAGAACCCCCCTTGTCAAAATAAATAAACTATGCAAAGGGATTGATGCTGAAATATTTGCAAAGCTTGAATTTTTCAATCCTTTAAGTTCCGTGAAAGATAGAATAGGAGTTTCAATGATTGAGGATGCTGAGAGAAAAGGGTTGATTGAAAAGGGGACAGTAATAATTGAACCTACCAGTGGAAATACAGGAATAGCTTTGGCGTTTGTTTGTGCTGTTAAAGGTTATAAATTCATTGCTGTTATGCCTGAGAGCATGAGTTTAGAAAGAAGGAAGGTGCTTAAATATCTTGGAGCTGAAATTATTCTTACTCCCGCTGAGAAAGGAATGAAAGGAGCAGTGGAAAGAGCGGAGGAACTTGCCCAAAAATTAAAAGCTTTTATCCCTTCCCAGTTTTCCAATCCTGCAAATCCTCAAATTCATAGAGAAACGACAGCAATAGAAATCTGGAAAGATACTGACGGACTTATAGACATTTTTGTTGCAGGGGTTGGAACAGGTGGAACAATAACTGGAGTTGGTTCATTCTTGAAAGAAAAAAGGAAAGATATTAAAGTCATTGCAGTTGAACCAGCACGCTCTCCAGTTCTTTCTGGGGGGGAGCCTTCAGCCCATAAAATTCAGGGGATAGGAGCGGGTTTTGTTCCTGAAGTCCTTGACAGAAATTTAATTGATGAAGTTGTTAAAGTTGAAGATGAGGATGCTATTAAAACTGCAAAAAGACTGGCACAAGAGGAAGGATTGTTTGTTGGGATTTCTTCTGGAGCAGCGATGTTCGCAACTCTTGAGATAGCAAAGAGAGGAGAAAATAAAGGGAAAATAATATTAACTATATTTCCTGATACAGCAGAGAGATATTTAACTACAGATCTTTTGAAAGAGGGATAGCATGAAAATCTTTAAAAAGATTAAGGAAGAAATAGAATTTATAAAAATAAATGATCCTGCGGCGAGAAATACTTTGGAAATATTACTTTTATATCCTGGATTCCATGCCCTTCTCATCCACAGATTTTCCCATTTTTTATGGAAGAAAAAACTCAAGTTCATTGCTCGATTTTTGTCATATTTAGCAAGATTTTTCACTGGAATTGAAATTCACCCCGGAGCAAAAATAGGTAGGAAAGTTTTTATTGATCATGGTTCAGGAGTAGTTATTGGAGAAACTTCAGAGATAGGGAATGAAGTTATTATATATCATGGTGTTACCCTTGGAGCTGTAAAACCTTGTAAGGGAGAGAGGCATCCTAAAATAGGGAACAATGTTATTATTGGAGCGGGAGCAAAAATTATAGGACCTGTAAAAATTGGAGATGGTTCAAAAATATCTGCGGGTGCACTTGTAATCAAAAATGTTCCTGAGAATTCCATTGTTCTTTCAGTTCCAGGAAGAATAATTAGTGAAAAAGGGAAAGAACTTTATCCCTTTTCTCCCACCTATGAAGACTTTCTGAGGCTTCAAAAAAGAATTGAAGAGATCGAAGATAAAATCAACAAAATGGATAAAAAAAATTGGAGGTGAAAAATGAGGTTTAAAACAAAAGTAATTCATGAGGGACAACCGAACGATTTATTAACTGGTGCTGTCTCATTTCCTATCTATCAAACATCTACCTTTGAGCAAATAGAACCAGGAGTTACAAAGGGTTACAGCTATGGAAGAACCGGAAACCCTACCAGATTGGCACTGGAAAGGGCATTGGCTTCTCTTGAGGAAGGGAATTTTGGATTATGCTTCTCCAGTGGCATGTCTGCAGCTAATACTGTTATGAATCTTCTCTCAAGGGATACTCATGTAATAGCGGTTGAAGATCTATACGGAGGAACATGGAGACTTTTTACAAAGCTTTATCAAAAATTTGGTGTAAATTTTTCATTTCTCGATTTGAAAGAGCCCTGGAAAATTAAGAAAGAAGTTAAAAAGAACACAAAAATTTTATGGCTCGAGTCTCCTACAAATCCCCTTTTAAAAATTATTGATATTGAAGAATGTGTCAAAGTTGCTAAGGAGTATAATATTTTGGTTTTAGTAGATAACACCTTTGCCACTCCATATCTTCAAAAGCCTCTTAAGCTCGGAGCAGACATTGTTCTTCACAGCACAACAAAATATCTTAATGGTCATGCAGATGTAATTGGTGGTGCCCTTATTGTTAACTCAGAACCACTTTATCAAGAATTGAAGTTTTATCAAAATGCTGTGGGAGGTGTTCCATCTCCAATGGATTGTTTTCTTACCCTTAGGGGATTAAAAACCTTACAATTAAGGATGGAAAGGCATTGCAAAAATGCAATAAAAATAGCTGAGTTCTTAAAAACACAATCTAAGGTCAAAAAAGTTTTTTATCCCGGGTTAGAAGAGCATGAGGGTCATGATATTGCAAAGAAACAAATGAAAGATTATGGAGGAATGCTTTCATTTGAATTAGATACTGATTTTGATGGTCTCAAAAGATTCTTCTCAAATCTTAAAATAATAACCTTAGCTGAAAGTCTTGGAGCTGTAAAGTCTCTTATATGTCATCCCGCTACAATGACTCATTCATCCATTGACCCAGATTTAAGAGAAAAAAGAGGAATTTCCTATTCTTTAATCAGATTATCAGTAGGAATTGAGGATGTGGAAGATTTAATAGAAGATATTTTTAATGGGTTAAAAGCAATTTGAAGGAGCTTGAAAATGGAAAAGATTCCATGCGCAATCCTTGGTTGTACAGGTTTGGTGGGACAGTTTTTTGTCAAACTACTCAAAGAACATCCAATATTTGAAATAACTTTAATAACTGCATCCGATAGATCTGCGGGAAAGAAATTTGGAGAATGTGTAAATTGGATTGTTGGAGAGAATATTCCTGAAAAAATAAATGATATGGAGGTCGAGTATACCTCAGAAGAGAGTATTTTAAATTCTGGAGCAAAGATCATCTTTTCAGCTCTTCCCTCTTCTATTGCTGGTCCTCTTGAGGAGAGCTTAAGAAAGAGAGGATTCTTTGTATTTTCCAATTCGAGTTCCCACAGAATGGATTCCAATGTCCCTATTTTAATTCCTGAAATAAATCCTGATCATCTTCAACTTGCTGAAATTCAGAAAAGAGAATTTGGGGGATTCATAATCACAAATTCCAACTGCACAACATCAGGTCTTGCTCTTGCTCTAAAACCTCTTTCAGATTTCGGGATAAAAAGAATTTTTATGAGCTCATATCAGTCAATTTCTGGAGCGGGCAGAAGAGGACTTCCATCCATGGATATTTTAGGGAATGCAATTCCTTTCATAAAAGAAGAGGAAGAAAAGGTGGAAAGAGAAACCAAAAAGATACTGGGAAAATTAAGAAAAGATAAAATTGAAAATTTAGATTCGGAAATAGTTGTCAATTGTTGCAGGATTCCTGTAAGAGTAGGGCATCTTGAAAGTGTAATGGTCGAACTGAAAAAAGATGTCTCTTTAAAGGAAATAATTGAGGTATTGGAAAAATTTGAAGGAGAGCCTCAAAAATTAAAACTACCTACAGCGCCAGAGAAACCTCTAATTGTAAGATTAGAAGAAGAAAGACCTCAACCAGAGATTGATTCTGATTCTGGATTTCCAGAAAGGGCAAAAGGAATGGCGGTAAGCATTGGAAGAATAAGGAAAAAAGGAAAATTTTTGTGTTTTTTTCTTCTTGTAAACAATTTAATAAGAGGCTCAGCGGGAGGAAGTATCCTCAATGCTGAGTTTGCTTATTATAGAGGAATGAGGCTGTTCAAAAATGGTTGGGATTTCTGAAATAGGAGCCTCCTTT
>CAZYPR010000070.1:0-5989 GCA_964649495.1 uncultured Clostridia bacterium
AATAAAAACCCTTTTCTATCAATAGTTTACATTTTAAATTGCGAAAGTTGGGCTATCATTATCTTTTTTATCTGTCAAGTTGTTTGATAATGTGCTTCTGCTGCTGTTCTATAGCCATTTGTCCATGGTTTGGTATCGCAGATTCATGCCATGTGGTATATGCAGAATCAGGTAAGATATACTATTTGAGCTCCAAACACACTGACAACAGCTGTTCTCCCAATCATTGTTCCCATTTTTGTGTGAACATGACCATGGAAAACATATTTTGGTTGTTCCTTCTTTATGTATTTGAGAATCGCCTCACTTCCTTTATGAGCATAGTCTTCTTTATCTGTTATTTTGTAGACAGGAGCATGGCAAATAAATATGTCTACATAGGGGAATTTATCCAGATAAAATTCTGCCTCATAATCATCCCACTGATAGTGTCCTGAAGATTTATAGTAAGGAACCCCCTGCCACCCTCCGATTAACCAGTTTCTATGCTTGACAACTTTGAAATGAACATCTTCTACAAATTTTTGAAATGGTTTTTTAGGATCATGATTCCCTTTTATTGCAAATATTGGTTTCTTGTAAAACTCGTATATTTCATCGAGAATATGAATAGGAACATCTCCACATGAAAGAACAAAATCTATAGGAGGCTTGAACTTTTCTTGGAAATGGTAATTCTCGTAATCAGCAATTAAAAGAACCTTGCTCGGATAGCCAATCATGAACAAATTTTAACTCATACTTTAGGGAAGATTCAAGACTTGGTTTTAAATATTCAGGATTTTTGAATTTAGTATTTCTAAATCTTCCTTAAAATTTCCCCGATTAATCCACGCTTTATTTCGATTGCATTGTAGGGGCAGACTTCCTGACAGCAGAAGCAGGATATACAATTTTTATATTCAATTTTTAAACCCTTTGAATCCTCTTTTATCGAATCTGTCTGACAGACCTCAATGCAAAGTCTGCAAAGTTTGCACAATTCTCTTTTTATAAATGGTCTTGGAAGGGAGCTTTTAAGCCTTGAAATTAAGAAGGAGAATATTTTTGAAGGTGGCACTGAATCAGGAAGTTTAAAATCAGGAAGGAGAAGAGTTTCTCCATCCATTATTTCAATTTCATCAATTCTTGACCCCTTAATTCCCATCCTCTCCCCTGCTTCCACTACACTGTATCCTCTCCCTATTCCAAGGGAGTGGGAAATGAATGTGTCTATGGCAAGAGCATTCTCTGAACCCATTAAAATTCCAAACCATCTCTTCCTTCCATTGGAAGGACCATTTCCATCCATTCCAATAATTCCATCTAATATTGTTATCACTGGTTTTCTGAACCTGTAAAGGTCTATTAAAAATTTTGAAAATGAGAAAAGGTCATTTCCAAACCTTATATGGCACTCAGCCTTCCTCCTTCCAGGGACAATTCCGAACATGTTTTTAACACAAAGGGTTAGAATAAACTGAGTGTGGGTCTTGAGCTTTGCAATGTTTATTATTTTTTCAAACTCGAGAACTGCCTTTGAAATTTCAAGTTTTTTGAATTCTCCATCTTTGAAATCAACATTCACTGGCTCCTCAAAGGGGATAAGTTCGATCCCCATTTCTTTTGATATTATTTGCATTCCTGTTCTCGCTGTGACTTTATGAAATGATTCAATTGACGGGCTATCGCCAATATAAGGGATACCACCATTTTCCAATATTATTTCCGCTATTGCCCTGACAACAGAGGGATGGGTTGTCACTCCCTCCTCGGGCAATCTCGCTGAAAGAAGATTAGGTTTAAGAAGTATTCTTTCACCTCTTGAAATGAATTTTTTGACACCTCCAAGGGATTCAAATATGGAGATAACTGAGGATTTTATTTCATTTAACTCGTAACTTTTGCATTTTTTTAAAACAATCTTTTCTTTATCTTCCATATTCTTTCTCTCTTATGTAATCCTTCAAAGCTTCGCTCCAGTGTTTAAAATCAGTAATCCCTGCAAGCCTCATATTCCTATTGTCAAGAACAGAATATTTTGGTCTTTTTGCTTTTAATGAAAGTTCCTCTGATGATACGGGCTTTATCTCCGCTTCTATCCCCATTAATTCAAAAACCTTCTTTGAAAACTCAAACCATGAGCACTCCCCCTCATTTGTCATGTGGTAAAGACCAAATGGAGACTTTTTAATAATTAGAGCTTTAACCTTTTCAGCGAGCTCCTTTGTATGTGTGGGAGTAACAATTTGATCTGAAACAATCTTCAGCTCCTTTCCTTCCTCCAATTTTTTTAAAATCCTTTCAATAAAATTCCCCCCTTTCCCACCCTTTCCTTTTGCTCCATAAAGCCCGCATGTTCTCACTATATAGAATTTATCGCAAATATTTTTAATGAATATCTCTCCACAAAGTTTTGAAAGACCATAAACTGAAAGGGGAGAAGGTTGATCATCTTCATGATAAGGGGATCTCTTCTTTCCATCAAAGACATAATCGGTGCTAAAATGGACAAGAATGAAACCAATTTTTTTAGAGAGAATGGCAAGATTCCTTACCGCAATGGAATTGACGAGAAAAGCTTTTTCAGGATAATCCTCACACTCGTCCACAATATGATAAGCAGATGTGTTTATCAAAATATCAGGTCTAAAATCCTCAACAAAGTTTTTTACCCTTTCAAAATCAGTAATATCAAGCTCAGAATGGGGTAAAGCTTTTAAATCTTCATTTTTAAAAAGTTCAACAAATTCCGAACCAAGCTGTCCACTGGAACCAGTAATGAGAATTTTCATTTTCAAAGGATTATTTTAACAAAAAGTTTATCTTTTCCAAAACCAATCAGCTAAAAGCTTAAAACCTATGGCTGAGAGCATATATTTTTTAGAAATTGAAGCTATAACACAAGGCTACCCACTTATCTCTTCTTCTTTTACTCCCAAAACTTTGAGTATTCTCAAAGATGAGGGAATAATCTGATTGTTAATGTAGTATTCAGTGTCAACATTTTCAAGTTTTGCAAATTCAATAGGTTGAGCCCTCTCAGAAATTGCTCCTCTCCCCTTTTCAATTACAAATCCAATCACACTCCCCTCTCCAACAGGTATTCCCTTTTCAAGGAGTTTTTTTGCAGCACCTATATGGGGAGAAATCAATTTGTATTCTGAAATGGGTTTTGAAATTTGCTCATAGACAACGAGGTCCTTCAATTCAACTTTTAATTCTTTAAGTTTTTTTATACTTTCTTTTACAAGCTCTATTGCACCTTTTACATCCTTTTTCTCAAGAATCAGCTTAAGAATCCCTTCCTGAGTCTTCTTGGAAAGATTTGACCAGTCCCTTCTGACCTTTTCAAGCCCTCTTATTTTGAGATTCCCCCTTTCGTCAATAAGGGCATATCTCTTTTTTGCAACTCCTCCCCCTATCTCCTTTGGAATAAATATTCCCCTCCTGTAGAAATTTTCAAGTTCCATTCTCATTATTCCAGGAAGTTTTTCGTTTATCTCTTCGAGAAAAGAGATGAGAGCCTCTTTGCTTTTCCCATCCAATCCAAGGAAAGCAGAGTCTGTATCTCCATATATTGGCTTAAAGCCAGCAGATTTTGCCTCATCCATTACCTTTTTTATCCAGTATCTTCCAAATGATGTTATTGATTCAGCACACTCTTTTGAATACCATTTACTGGCAGGAAAAGCATAATATCCATAACTCGCATTGGCAATTGTTTTGAGAGCCATCTGCCTGTTGTTGAGCAAATTGAATTCAAGAGTTCCAGGCTCAAATTTCTTCATCTCCCTCTTTACTCTCTGTCTTTCTGAAAGAAGGTCCTTTATAACATTCGATTCAAAACCCTCCCTTCTCTTACAGAACCAGTAAGGAAGATCAGGGACTTTATTCCCATCCTCTTTACAGCAATCACAGTTAAGAGTTTCAGTAGATATGTTGTAGGTTGAAATAATTGATGGATAAAGGGATGCAAAATCTATTACCGCAATGTTTTCGTGAACTCCTGCTTCAGGCTCCTTCACATATCCACCTATATAACTCTCCTTCTGCCTCTCCTGAATCTCCTCAAATCTTGGCTGGTTTGGAATTATCCTTCCCATTCCCTTTCCCCTTTTTGTGTAATACCATTCCACAAGCTGGCTATACATCATCCTCGATACATCAAAGAGACTCTGACCGACAATTTTTGTAAGTTCGCATATTTGGGGAAGAAGAACAAGGGAAAGCCTATAAGTTAGCTCTGAATCTTTAAGGGAGTATTTTGCAAGAGTTTCAAGATTTCTTCCCTCCTTCCATGCAGAAAGTATTTCGGAATATTCCATTTCGATTTTTTCATCTCCAAGGATTTCCGAAGAGACTGCATCAAGGCTCAGAACCTCTGTCTGGAGCATTGGAGCAAGGATGTTATTTACAAAATTGAAAATGTCAATGTGAACATAACCTTTAAGTCTTGCAGTGCTTACCCTCCCTCTTTTTGAAAGGGTTATACCTGAGCGGTCAATGGAAAGGTCATCCAATTTTACCTTCAATTTTTGTGCCCTCTCCCTTAAAACAACAAAATCAAAAAGGTCTGAGTTGAAACCAGAAATCACATCAGGGTCGTAATCCCTTACAATTTCAATAAATCTCTTTATTAATTCTTTTTCGTCCTTTACTACTTCTACAAAATCAGGGAATTTTCCTTCTCTATAGGTAATTACCTTCTGAAGATTCTCGCCATAAAGGGAAAGCATTATAAGCTGTCTTTCACCCCTCTTCTCCTCCACAACTTCAGTATCAAAAGAGAGAATTTTAAGGGAGATTGTTTTTCCATCACTCTTCTCAATTTTTTTAGCCTCAAGAATTGCCTCTGCATTAAATCCAAAATTTCGAGGCTCTCCATCCACAAGGAGCCATTCAAGGCAGGAGATGGAATTGTCAACAAGATAACTTCTGTAAAAACCGATCTGGTATTCAAATTCCTCTATTACAGAACCTGAACCTCCCCTTTTCTCCTCAAGAACCTTAATCAGATCTCTAATCTTTTGTGTATCCTGTGGGAGGAAACATCTTATTTTAAGAAATTCCCTCTCTTCTCCTGATAGATTCTTCCTTTCAATCTCAATACCCCTTATCTCTATCCCCTCTTTTTTTAAGATCTCCTCTATTTCATTTTTTGCCCTTTTTGTATCTGATGGAAGAACATAAAAGTAAGGTTCATAATTTGGGTCAAGAATAACCGCTCTTTTCCCATCCTCCAATCTTCCATAAAGGATTGTGTATAATTTACCTTCAATGGTTTCGTAATCAATATCAATAAGGAAAAATTTCCTCATCCTATATCAAATATATTACTTTTGGAAAAAAGAGGCAAGCTAAATTTATTATTCTTTCCACACCTTGTATGCTGTCCATTTTCATAAAGGACTTCCCCTAATACTCCACTAATATACATTCCAAGACATTGAATCTTATAAAACTACCTATATCAGTTTCCTCATCTTTATCCCCTATCCAACCCCAATTGAATGTGCGCAATATTATACTTTCACCTCTGATAGCTCTATTCCTTGCGCCTAATAAAGGATTAAAAACTTTCTTTTGCTTGAAAAAGTGTTTTTCATTCCTAAATATTTAGATTCTATTTTCTTCATATCTACGCCTAAATGTCAATTGAGAAATAATAAGACTTTGTCACCTTCCTCTTCCAAGATTTCTATCCCATACACTTTTGATTTCATAGAGGTAGTGGTTAACTTATAAATTTTTGTTTTTTATTGTGAAAACTGATAAAATAAAATTATGCCAGCAACAGAAAAGATAAGAGAGGAGATAAGAAAGGTTTTTAGCAAAAAACAGGCGGATGTTCTTTTGAATTTTTTGGACATTTTAGATGAGACAGTAAAAGCAAAGGACTTTAATGAACTGAAAGTTATTGTTTCAGAGCTTGCTAAGGCACAAAGGGAGCTCGCAGAGGCACAGAAGAGGACAGAGCAAAGGGTGGAGGAGCTTGCAGAGGCACAGA
>CAZYPR010000071.1:0-5725 GCA_964649495.1 uncultured Clostridia bacterium
TTGAAAATAATCCCCCCTCTCAATACCCTCCAAAACCCTTTCCATAAACCCTTCCATTAAAAATTAAAATTATCTAAATTTTTTATAATTGTCAAGTCTAAAAAGTCTATGTCAGAAAGTTTCAAGAGGTATACAAAGGATGATGGAAGGAAGCAAAGAAGCCTCCTTATTCCTGAATCCATAAATTATTTCTTGAGTAGTTCCTCTAATCTCCTCTTTTCCTTTGCCCTCTCTTTGCCTACTAATAACCTTGCAAATTTAAAATCTTTGAAATACATTTTTCATTGTTGTAGGTCTCCTGATGTTAAATTTTTTTGAACATCGTTACCAATCCTACCACCTTTCTATATTTTTTGCCCAATTTATTATTATAGAGTCGGGAACTAAATGATTTTTATTGGATTTTTCGAGCCAAGAATTTTTCAAATTCAAAATTATCAAAAAATATTATAAAATTTTCTATTTGAGGTTTTAAATGGAAGAGGTCAGAACAGACTGGTATAGAAAAGAAATAGAGGAAATTTTTGAAATTCTTAATTCTTCCCCAACGGGGCTTTCTTTTCATGAGGCAAAGAAAAGAATAGCAGAATATGGTTTAAACAGAATTGAGGAAAAAAAGAAAAAGAGCCCCTTTTCCCTTTTTTTAAGCCAATTCTCAGATTTTATGATAATAATCCTTATTATTGCTGCAATAATCTCCGCACTTCTTGGAGAGGGGATGGATTCTATTGCAATTGTCCTAATAGTTTTTCTCAATGCAGTCATTGGTTTTATCCAGGAATATAAAGCGGAAAAAGCAATGGAAAAATTGAGGGAGATGGCAGAACCAGAAGGAATAGTTTTAAGGGATTCAGAGATTAAAAAAATTCCTGTTGAAGAAATTGTCCCTGGTGATATTGTTTTAGTTGAAACGGGAAATGTTGTCCCTGCAGATATTAGATTGATCGAGGCTTATCAGTTAAAGGTGAATGAGGCATCTTTAACAGGTGAGTCTGTTCCCGTTGAAAAAATAACGAAAACTTTAAGGGAGAAGCATCTTCCCCTTGGAGACAGGAAAAATATGCTTTTTAAAGGGACTGCAGTCACAATGGGAAGGGGGAAAGGGATTGTTGTTGAAACAGGAATGAGGACAGAGCTTGGAAGAATTGCGGAAATGCTTCAGGAGGCTATGGAGGAGAAGACCCCTCTCCAGAAAAAGTTAACAGATCTCGGCAAAAAACTTTCCTTTTCTTTTCTTTTTATATGTGCAATTGTTTTTCTAATGGGATTACTGAAGGGAGGAGAGCCGATAATCCTTTTTATAACCGCTGTTAGCCTTGCAGTTGCTGCAATACCAGAGGCTCTTCCAGCGGTTATAACCATATCCCTTGCCTTTGGTGCAAAAAGGATGGTTGAGGAGAATGCTTTAATAAGAAGGCTTCCTGCAGTTGAAACCCTCGGCTCCATTACTTATATATGCACAGATAAAACAGGAACCCTAACTGTTAACAAAATGAAAGTGGAAGAGATTTTCTGGAGTGGAAAGATTTACAAAAAAGAGGATATTACTGCTTTAGAAAATAGAAGCAATCTGGATTCAATCTTTTTTCTTTTAAAAATTGCTACATTGTCCAATGATGCATCCTTGCAGGGAGATAAATTCATAGGCGACCCAACTGAAATAGCCCTTCTCCAATTAGGAATGGATGCGGGAATGAGAAAGGAGGATATTGAAAAGGAGATGAAAAGAATTGCTGAAATTCCCTTTGATTCAGAGAGAAAGTGTATGACAACATTTCACGAATGGAAGGATGGGAAAATTTTATCAATTACAAAGGGAGCTCCAGAAGTTATTGTCTCTAAGTCCTCAAAGTTTGTTATGGATAGGAAGATAAAAGAGATTGATAGAAATTTGTTGACCATTACCAATGAGAGAATGGCGGGGAATGGTCTGAGGGTTCTTGGGTTTGCAATAAGGGAGTGGGATTCTCTTCCGGAAAATTTTGAACCTGAAAATGTTGAAAATGCTCTTACTTTTATCGGATTCATAGGGATGATAGACCCTCCTAGGGAAGAGGCATTTGAGGCTGTAAAGCTTTGCAAATCAGCGGGTATTAAACCAGTTATGATTACTGGTGACCATCCTCTAACTGCCAAGGTTATTGCAAAAAGACTCGGAATCCTTGAGGATGATACCTCAATAATTACAGGAGCAAAACTTGATGCAATTACTCTTCCTGAGCTTGAAGAGAGGGTAGACAAAATTAAAGTTTATGCAAGGGTTGCTCCTGAACAGAAATTAAAAATTGTAAAGGCTCTTCAGGATAAGGGAGAATATGTTGCAATGACAGGGGACGGTGTAAACGATGCTCCCTCTCTTAAGAAAGCTGACATTGGAGTTGCTATGGGAATAACTGGGACTGATGTGGCGAAGGAGGCATCAGACATGATTCTTCTTGATGATAACTTTGCCACAATCGTAAAGGCAATAAAGGAAGGGAGAAAAATTTACGACAATATCCTTAAATTTATAAGATTTATTCTTGCCAGTAATGTTGGGGAGGTATCCGCAATTTTTCTTGCTCCATTTTTTGGACTCCCCCTCCCCCTTCAACCAATACAGATACTCTGGATTAACTTAGTAACAGATGGACTTCCAGGTATTGCCTTTTCATCGGAAAAGGAGGAAAGGGGGATAATGGAGAGACCACCGAGAAATCCAAAGGAAAATATCTTTTCAAGAGGACTTGGTTTAAGCATTCTCTGGTCAGGTTTATTCCTTGGTGCAATTACTCTTTTAGCTCAAGGAATTGCAATGAAATTGAACCTTCATTGGCAGACAATAACCTTCAATGTTCTATGTTTGAGTCAGCTATGGCATGCTTTTGCCTGCAAATCCTTTATCCATTCAACATTCAAAATTAGTTTCACCTCAAATCCCTTCCTTTTCTGGACAATTATAGGGACATTTCTTCTTCAGATTGGGACAATTTACATCCCAATATTCAATAAAATACTAAAAACAACCCCTCTCTCAATTCCAGAGTTAATAACTATGCTCATATTTTCATCCTTTCTATTCTTTGCTGTTGAACTGGAAAAACTAATAAAGCGTTTTAGAAGAGAAAGAAACTGAAATTTTACCCCGAATTCTTCCATTAAAATTTTTAAAATGGTAAAATCTAACTTAAGGAGGAAAAAATGCCTTTGTCAACAGTTGAAGAAGTCATTGAAGATATAAGAAAGGGAAAGATGATTATTATTGTTGATGATGAAGACAGAGAGAATGAGGGTGACCTTATGATCGCAGCAGAGAAGGTCACTCCTGAAGCAATAAATTTTATGACCAAATATGGGAGAGGTCTTATTTGCCTTTCCTTGACAGAGGAAAGAATAAAGGAATTAGACCTTCCTTTGATGGTTAATGACGAAAGCAACACTGCTCCTTACGGAACTGCTTTTACAGTATCCATCGATGCAAAGGAAGGGGTTACAACTGGCATCTCCGCATTTGACAGGGCAAAAACAATCCTCACTGCCATTGACCCTAAAACCAAACCTGAAGACCTTGCAAGACCTGGGCATATTTTCCCTCTGAGGGCAAGAAAAGGTGGGGTTCTTGAGAGAGCGGGACAGACTGAAGCTTCTGTTGACATAGCAAAAATTGCAGGACTTTACCCAGCGGGTGTGATATGTGAAATAATGAATGAAGACGGAACAATGGCAAGAATGCCCCAACTCGAGGAGTTTTCAAAAAAATTCGGTATAAAAATCCTTGCTATTGCTGATCTCATTAAATACCGATTGAAAAGCGAAATTCTGGTTAAGAAAATTGCTGAAGCGGATCTTCCAACTGCTTATGGAGACTTTAAGATAATGGTTTTTGAGGATATAATTCATCATGAAACCCATCTCGCCCTTGTTAAGGGTGAAATTAATTCGGACGAGCCTGTCCTTGTTAGAGCTCATTCCCAGTGTCTCACTGGAGATGCCTTTGGCTCCTTGAGATGCGATTGTGGTCCACAACTTCACAAAGCAATGGAAATGATTGAAAGAGAGGGTAAAGGTGTTATACTTTATATGTTGAATCAGGAAGGTAGAGGAATTGGACTTACAAATAAGATTAGAGCGTATTGCCTTCAGGACAGAGGCTTAGATACAGTGGAGGCGAATAAAAAGCTTGGTTTCAAACCCGACCAAAGAGAATATGGAATTGGCGCTCAAATTCTATTCTCTCTTGGGGTTAGAAAAATGAGGCTTCTCACAAATAATCCAAGAAAGTTTTATGCTCTTGAAGGTTACGGTCTTACAATTGTTGAAAGAATTCCCATTGAGATTCCACCACTTCCTGAAAACAAGTTTTATCTTAAGACAAAAAAGGAAAAATTGGGTCATATTCTGGATTTAGTATGATGGAACTATCATTGGAAAATTTTGAATCTCTCCCACCAAAAAAGAAACTCGAGTTTCTAAAAAGTGAAGAGTTTCAGAATCTTGAGGAGAAAGAAAAATTTATCCTTACAGCTTTAAAGGAGCCTTTCCCTCCTTTAAAAGCATATGCAATAAAATTAGCGGGAGAAATTGGATTGGGAGATGAAGATTTTTTCACTCAGTTTCTTTCTAATCCGAATCCTGTGGTGAGAGATTCTGTTGATAAAGTCATAAAATCAATAAAAAAAGAAAAGGGAGAAGAGGATATTTTCAAGGAAGAGCTTGAAAAAGTTCTCTTTAGCGGAGAAAAGGCAGAGAAAATAAATTTAATTGAAAGAATAAAGGAGAAAAAAGAGAAATGGGTTGCAGATGCTCTCTTAAATTTCCTTGAGGATCCAAGCTGGGAAGTAAGGACTTACGCTCTCAAAGCTCTTACGCCAAGGGAGGACATTGACATTCATGTTCTCCTTTCTTTCCTCAAAAAATCTCAATGGTATGTAAAAAGTTGTGTTCTCGAGCTCATGGGGAATAAAAAACTTGCAGTTATAAGCCAGGAAGTTATTGATTTAAAAAAAGATTCAAATATAGAAGTCAAATTGAAACTTATAGAGTTCTTCTCCAAAATAGGTGGGGAGGAAGTAATTCAACATCTTGTAGATCTTACAAAGGATCCCCACTCCTGGGTTAGAAAATATGCAGAAAAAGCTCTTGCGCTTTTAAAAAGAACCTTTATATCATCAATATTTTTTAAAAAAGAAGAATGAAGGAAGATTTTCTTCAGAGTATATCTTTATTTAAAGAATTAAACAAAGAAGAGATAACTGAAATACTGCATATTGGAAGAGTAAGGGAGCTTAAAAAAGATACTGTTATATTCAAAGAGGGTGATAAGTCCGATTCTTTATATGTAATTTATGAAGGGAAAGTGAGAATTTCCAAGATGATTCCAAAAATAGGTGAGGAAGCCCTCGCAATTCTTGATGAGGGGAATTATTTTGGAGAGATGTCTCTTGTGGAAGATTCTTTCAGATCAGCATGGGCAATTGCCCATTCCGATGTCGCACTTTTGGAAATACCTCTTGAGGATTTTAGAAAATTAATGGAGAAAAATCCTGAACTGGCTTTAAAAATTTTAAAATCATTCGTAAAGGAACTCTCCAAAAAACTTAGGGAAGCCAACGAAAAAATCTCCGCAATCATTGCTATTTCCAACTGGATGACATAAAAGAGATAGACGAGTGAGAGTATATTTCAAGGACATCTTAACCCAACTTTCGCAATTTAAAATGTAAACTATTGATAGAAAAGGGTTTTT
>CAZYPR010000072.1:0-5654 GCA_964649495.1 uncultured Clostridia bacterium
TAAAGGCTCTTGCGAAGAATGATGAGAAGTTAGCTGAAATTCTCAGAGAATCCAAGCTTCTTTAAGGTATAGAAACTCTAAGTTCAATGGTAATGGTTGGATTTGTAAGTTTTCTTCTAAAGCCAGATTATGAAATCTCAGCCCTTCTTCAACCAGGAAAGTTTCTTGTTCAGGACGAAGCTGGAAGATTTGAGGAGGTTTTAATTGAAAGTCCTAAACAAGTTGCAAACGGATGTTAAGACGAGGATGAGATTTTTAAGTTATTCTTTTGAAAAGAGCTTTACAAATACATTTCTTAAGGGCATTGGGGGTAAAACATGAGATATTCTTCCCTGATATCAGACAAAATGGATGCTATCTCCCAACCAACGACCCAATTTTAGCTTTAAAATGAAATTTTTTTGGGTTATAATAAAAAATAAAATTAAATTTAGGAGGTTTTTAAATGGCTCTGATAATTCTTGAAGAATGTATTAATTGTGGTGCTTGTGAGCCCGAGTGCCCGAATAAGGCAATCTCTCCGGGTGACAACATTTATGTAATTGATCCCGACAAATGCACTGAATGTGTAGGACACTTTCCCGAGTCCCAGTGCGTTCAGGTTTGCCCTGTAGACTGCATTAAACCTGATCCCGCCCATCAGGAAACAAAAGAACAACTTATTGAAAAATTCAAGAGGCTTTATCCTGACAAAGAGCCAGTTTTATAAGGAAAATTAGGTTAATTTTTAAGTGAAAAAAGAAAAAATTCTTTCAATTTTAAAGGGTATAAATTATCCTGGATATGAAAGAGATATTGTCTCTTTTGGGTTAATAAATGAAATTTTATCTGAGGAAAGAGAAGTAAGAATTATTCTCAGAGAATTTACAAAGGATGAAAGAGTGATTGAGATTGTAAAAAAAGAGATTCTCGAGAAATTATCCAGTTCATTTCCTGAGCATAAAATCGAGGTCATCGTTGAAAGAGGTTCAGATAAAAATACTGAGCAAAAAGAATCCCAGAAACTTCCAATTTCAGGGGTTGAGAATATAATAGCTGTTGCCAGTGGAAAGGGAGGTGTGGGAAAAACAACAGTCGCTGTTAACATTGCAGTTTCTATTCAGAAGAAAGGTTTTGAAACTGGAATTCTTGATGCTGATATTTATGGACCTAATGTTCCCCTCATGCTGGGACTTTCCAGCGAAACCCCTGATTTCAAAGATGAGAGAATCATTCCTGTTGAAAGGAAAGGATTAAAAGTAATCTCCATGGGATTTTTTCTCAAACCTGACACTCCTGTCATATGGAGGGGACCCCTTGCCCATAAAGCAATTCAGCAGTTTTTGAGGGATGTGGAATGGGGTGAACTTGATTATTTAGTGGTAGATCTTCCTCCAGGAACTGGAGATATTCAGCTTACCCTTGTCCAGACAGTTCCCATTAGCGGAGCTATAATTGTCACAACACCTCAGGATGTTGCCCTAATTGATGCGAGAAAGGGATTGAGAATGTTTGAGCAGACAGGAGCGAAAGTTTTGGGAATTGTGGAAAATATGAGCTATCTTCAGTGCCCTCATTGCGGAAGAAGGATTGAACTTTTCAGAGCAGGAGGAGGGAAGAGGACATCCGTGGAACTCGGAGTTCCTCTCCTTGCAGAGATCCCCCTTGACCCTTCTCTTCCTCTGATTTCAGATGCGGGAATAACAGTGATCGAGCAGAATCCAGAAAGCCCAACATCAGCCATATTTCTTTCCATTGCAGACCAGGTTATAAAAAAGACAAGGAGTATACATTAATTTGGAAGATAGAATCATTGAACTTCATAAAGTCGATGGGGGGAGCTATATTTATAAATTTCCAAAACCAAAATATACTCTAAACATTGTTCTTTTCTTTGCAACCCTTCTTACAACAATTTTTGTTGGAACAAACTATTACATATCTTTTTATCTTGGAGAGAGAATCCCGCGGGATCCTGAGCTTCTAAGGAGGCTTGTTTCAAATCCTTTAACATATTTATGGGGGCTCCCTTATGCCCTTACAATTATGGGGATTCTTTTTGCCCATGAGATGGGGCATTATATATCAAGCAGAATTCACGGAGTTGATGCCACTTTACCTTATTTTATCCCCGCACCCACCCTCATAGGAACATTTGGTGCTGTCATAAGGATGAGAAGTCCTATAACAAGCAAGAGAGCTCTTTTTGACATAGGAATTGCAGGACCTCTTTCCGGTTTTATAGTTGCAATTCCCGCTATTGTATATGGAATAAAATTGTCAAGACATGTGACCGCTCTGCCTGAGAAAGAAGGTATATATCTTGGAGAACCCCTGATCATGAAAATAATTTACAAAATCTTCTACCCCAACACTCCATCAGAATTTACCCTTCTTCTTCATCCCATTGCCTTCGCAGCATGGTTTGGGATTTTAGCAACCGCTTTCAATCTTTTTCCCATCGGGCAACTTGATGGTGGACATATTCTCTATTCCATCATGGGAAGGAAAACAGAAATTCTCGGGAAAATTTTTGTTTTTGTTCTCATTGCCATGGGCTTCATATTCTGGGAAGGATGGCTCCTCTGGGCAGGAATAGTGATTTTAATTGGAACAAGACATCCTCCAGTTTACGAGGAAGAACCCCTTGATGGCAAAAGAAAGTTTCTTGCAATAATCGCTCTTCTAATGTTTATTCTATCATTTACTCCAGTTCCGATAAGAAGAGTGGTATGAAAGTCGTGAAAAAATATAAATCCTTTGAAGAGGCACAGAAGGACCAATGGGTTTTTGAACCCGATGAAGATTATTTCAAAATGGTTTTATCCATGCATTCCATGAGCCTTTTGACCAGAATAGGAAAGAAAATAAAAAGGGGGGCATACAAATATAAAAAATTCGAGGATGCTCAGAAAGATGAATTGAAATGGCTTTCAGTGGATTAACAGAAATATTTTTAAAAGTTTGCAAGGAGTTTGACCAAATGAATTTTGACTACATTATAGGAGGGGGATTTGCTGAGATACGCTACACCTGAAGGTTTCCATCTTGAGTTATTAGCTGTTTTTATAAAATTTCTTCCCTTTCTTCGCCATTTCTTCAAGTAAAGATGATGGAGTAAATCTAATACCGTATTTATTTCTTAAATCCTCAAGTTCTTTCAGAATATTCTCTGCACCAATGGAATCAGCATATTTCAGGATACCTCCCCTGAATGGAGGGAATCCAGTTCCAAAAATCATTCCAATATCAACGGAAGATGGTGAATCCACAATTCCCTCCTCAAGACATCTTATCGCTTCATTTATCATCACCATTGTCATCCTCTTTACAGCCTTCTCTGCTTTAAATGGTCTCTTCTCTATTTCAAGGATTTTGTAAATTTCTTCATTGATCTTTTCTTTTCCATTGAATAAGTAAAACCCTTTTCCAGTTTTTTTGCCAAGAAGTTTATTTTCTATCATTTTTTCTATTCGGGAAGATGGTTTCATTCTATCTCCAAAAGCGTTGTAAAGTATAACTGCAACTTTTCCCGCAACATCTATTCCCACCTCATCCAGAAGTCTTATTGGACCCATCGGCATTCCAAACTTTTTCATAGATAAATCTATTAGTTCAATTGGGCAACCTTCCTCCAGAAGAATAACCGCTTCGTTTAAATAAGGCATAAGAATTCTGTTTACAAGAAATCCCCTTTCATCTTTAACAACAATTGGCGTCTTTCCAAGCTTTTTAGAAAGGGCAAAAACTGTTGCTATTGTATCATCAGAGGTCTTCTCGCCTCTTACAATTTCTACAAGGGGCATTCTGTGAACAGGATTGAAGAAATGTAAACCAACAAAATTTTCGGGAACTTTGTATGATTTTTGCATTTCAGTTATGGAAAGGGAAGAGGTATTGCTTGCAAGAATACAGTCATCCCTAACAATTCCATTGAGCTCTGAAATTAGAGATTTTTTAACTTCCATGTCCTCGAAAACTGCCTCCACTACAATATCTGCAGTGGAAAACCCTGAAAAATCTATTGAGGGAGAAATACATGAAATCTTCTGGTATGCCTCACTTTCCTTCATTCTTTTCTTATTTACAGACTCATTATAAATGCTTGCAATAGATTTCATCCCATTGGCAAGGCAGGTTGTGTTAATGTCCCTCATCCTTACAGGAATGTCAATGGAAGAGAAAGCATATGCTATTCCTGAACCCATTATTCCCGCACCAACCACTCCCGCTCTCCTAATTTCCCTAATTTTCGGTTCTCCTTTAACACCCTTCTCCTTTTTTATTGCTTCAGTGAGATAGAAGAGATTAATAAGATTCTTGGAAACATCAGTAGTTAAAAGCTCTCCCAGCTTTCTTGCATCGAATTCGTAGCCTTTTTCTATTTTTTTCTTATATCCGTATTTCATGGATTCAATTATTGCAAGGGGAGCGGGATAATTTCCGTATGTCCTCTCAAGAACCTGTTTTTTAGCTTTACTGAAAACTAAGAAGTTCAATGGGGTATCTTCCAGAATTTTAAGGATAAACCCTTTCTTTTTTGGCTTTGATCTTTTAATCCCTTTTCTTATAATATCTTCGAGAAATCTTTCCACAAACTCTTCAAAAACCTGGTGTGGGTAGACAGCATCTACAAGTCCCATCCTATAAGCTCTTCTTCCATCAACAGTCCTTCCAGTGAGAATCATATCCAGTGCCTGAGAAAGACCGATCAGCCTTGGTAGCTTTTGAGTTCCACCCCATGCGGGAAGAATTCCAAGATTTACCTCTGGAAAACCGATTCTTGTAGCTTTGTTATCTGAAGCCACTCTAAAATGGCAGAAGAGAGCTATTTCTGCTCCTCCTCCAAGACATGCTCCGTCAATTGCAGCAACAAGAGGGAAAGGCAATTTTTCAATGAGGGAGAATATTTCAATTCCCTTCTTTGCCTTTTGATAAGCATCTTCTTTTTCCTTTATTGCATTTATCTCATCAATATCAGCTCCCGCAATAAAAATATCTTTCTTCCCCGATATAAGATATGCTCCTTTTATATCATCTCTATTCATCAGTCCTTTAAGTAATGCCTCAAGTTCCTCCATAACTGGAGTGGAAAATTTATTAACTTTTTCCTCAGGAAGGTCAAAAACAATTTTTAATATTTTTGATTCTTTAAGCTCGGTTTTGAATGCGACCATATTTTCCTCCCAAAAAATATCTCAAGGCTATTCTATTAATTTAAAAAATTATTGTCAAGGGGAGTTCTCTTTTGGGGTTAGGGCATAGTAATCAGGGTAAGAATAAATTTATTCTTCCCTGATATCAGACAAAATGGATACTATCTACCAACCAACGACCAGAAAGATAATTATCGCTCCCTAATTGCATTGCACTTTTGATTTTCAAATCTCCATGTTATAATTTAAAATAAATAATGATGAAAAGATTGTTTATAATTTGTCTTTTTTCCTTTCTGCTATATCAACATTCTTTTGAAGCTGACACAACCTTCACACAGGAAGACAGGGAAAGGCTCATAAGGCTTGAGGTAGCTTTGAAAGAGTTCAAAGATTCGGTGGACAAGAGATTTGAGCAGGTTGACAAGAGATTTGTTGAATTTAGAGATTATGTTGACAAGAGGTTTGAGCAGGTAGACAAACGCTTTGAGCAGGTGATGACATTTCTCTGGATTCTTT
>CAZYPR010000073.1:0-5564 GCA_964649495.1 uncultured Clostridia bacterium
CTTTGGCGTTATAAACATTGGCGATGTTTCTGGATTTAAAAAAGAGTTAGAAAAAGAAGGGATAACAGTCAATCAAGATGCAATTTCCGGCTCGCTCTTTGAAGACATTAAAAAAGAGGGTTCAAAAATTAACATCCTTATTGGCTCAAAAAAGTTCATTGAGGGCTGGGATACCTGGCGGGTATCCTCTATGGGTCTTTTAAATATAGGCAGAGGACAGGGGCCGCAGATTATTCAGCTTTTTGGTCGAGGGGTAAGATTAAAGGGCAAAGGGATGACGCTCAAAAGAAGTGGTGAGGAAAAGATTAAAGCTCTGGAAAATCTTAATATTTTCGCAATTAAGGCGGATTATCTGAGTAAGTTCTTAGAAGCAATAAGTAAGGAAGAGGTTGAGTTTGAGACTATTGAGATACCTGTTAAGCCACAACATGAAGATAAGTGGGGAAGCCTCCAGATTCCCTGGAAGGATGAAAGCAAGAAATTTGAAGAGGCGAAAGTTTTACCATTAGAGATTGACAGCACGATTCATTTCACATTAGACCTTTTGCCAAAGGTTTCTGAGTATTTAGCAAAGGAAAGAAAAGAGGCAGGAATAAAGACAGAGGAATTAAAGGTGGAGCCTGAAAGAGAAAGAATACCTGAAGACATTATAGAACTGCTTAACTGGGAAAGGATTTACCGCGAGATTTACGATTTTAAGATTGAAAGAAGATACTGGAATCTAATTTTTGATAAAGATATGCTTAAGAATTTACTCATTTCAGACAGATACAATATTTCCGCACTTCCAGAAATTTTAACTGTTAAGACCCAGGAAGATGTCAAAAGAATAGAAGACATAGCAATTTTGGTCCTTAAAAAATACATAGATACTTTCTATAAGAAACATGCCAGAAAATTTGAGACGGATAATCTACACTATTACAGTGTGGGGAAACAGTTGCCTCTATTTGCTTTTGAAAACTCAGATGGAGAGTATATCTATACAGTGCAAATAGACAAAAAAGAGAAGGAACTTATCCAAAAGATACGAAATCTGGTGAGGGATTTAAATAAATTACTTAAGGATGAAGATAAAACCCTGCCACGAGTTTATTTTGATAAGCATCTTTATTTACCAATTCTTATTCAAACTGAAAAGATAGAAAAAATAACTCCATCTGGGCTTGTTGAAAGTGAAGCGAAGTTTGTTAAAGACTTAAGGGAATATTTAAGATCGCATCAGGAAGAATTTAAGGGCTATGAAATTTATTTGCTACGCAACTTTCCGAAATCAGGTGTAGGTTTTCAACTTCAGTGGCATGGTTTTTATCCTGACTTTATTATGTGGCTAAAAGCAGACGATAAACAGACTATTGTCTTTATTGATCCCAAAGGATTAGAACATACCAAAGGATTAGATGACGAGAAGATACAGTTTGCGAAAGAAATCAAAGAAATAGAACAAAAACTTGCCAAAAATAATATAAAACTTGAATCTTTCATACTTTCAAAGACTAACTATCAATCTTTAATAGATGGTATAAGTAGTCCACCAGAAAAAGACAAATACATAGAAAATCATGTCCTATTTTTAGAGGATCACAACTGGTCTGAAATATTATTTAACAATTTGATGAGGAAGAATTCATAATGAAGTTTAAAAGTTTAATCAAGATATTAAAAAGAACGGCACAGCATATAACACAGCAAAAAAGTTCGTGCTCTTTCAGGCACTCACCCAAACCCAGCCCTTTTTGGGGTTGGGCTGTGAGCGTGCTTGATGAAACAAATAGTATGAGATTTCCATTGATATGTAGAAGAAAAATAGTGAAAAAGGGCTGGGCTTCTTTTATGCTGGAAACTTTAGGCGACATAGCATTCTTTTAGTTCTATTATATTATTGAATTCAGAGGGAAATTTTTTGAATTTTCTTTATGTTTATGATAGATAAAATTTATGAAAAGAAAAGTTTTATTATTGCTATTTTTCTCTTTTTCTTTTAATCTTCTCTCTTCAGTAGAGCCAGATAGGGACTTTAAGGAGGGGTTTGCATTTCTTTTATTGAAAAATAAGGAAGAAGCGAAAAAGTTTCTTGAACCATGGATTTCAAGGCAAAAATCCCCCCTTTTGAGAGAGGCTTTTAAAGCCCTTCTCCAGGACGACAAAATCCTTGCAAGCTCAAATTTCGAGTCCTTCCTTAATCAGGATGAGAGAAATGTTGAAGCTCTTCTCGGCTATGGTTTATCCCTTGAAGAGATGTATCCTTCTTATCAGGAATTTTATTTCAGACAGGCAATGAAAGTGAATCCCAATCTCTCCATTGGAAGAATTGCCCTCGGATATACTCTCCTGAACCAGGAAAAGATAAAGGAAGCTGAGAGAGAAATATTGCTGGCTTTAAAAAGGGAAAATTTTCCAGTTTATAATTACCTTCTTTTTAATCTTTATATAAATTCTGAAAATTGGGAGAAAGCATTCAAAGTTTACAATGAAATTTCCTCCTCATTTCCAAAAGATTGGACAATTCCTTTAAAGATGGGAAGAGTCTTTATCAAAAAAGGAATAAGGGATAGGGGTGTAGAATTACTGGAAAAAGCTTACGAGTTAAACCCATCCTCTATAGAGATTCTTGTTGAAATTGGAACAAATCTTGTAAAAGATGGGAAATTTGATGAGGCTATAAAATATTTTGAGAGAGCTTACTCTATAAATAAGAATGACCCTGCAGTTCTTAAAGGAAGAGGGCTTGTCCTTCTTGAAAAAGGTGAATTTGAAAATGCCCACAAAGAATTGTTAAAAGCATGGGGGAAGAGAAAGGATGACAGTGAGATTTCTTTTCTCCTTGCAAAGTCCTCTTCTTTAATGGGAAAGGAGAATGAGGCTAAAGAGTGGCTTCTTAGAGCAATAATTGACGGTTTTAATGAGTGGAGAGAGGTTCCAAAAATTCAATTATTCAAAGACCTTACAACAAGAGAAAAAATCCTCTCCTCTCTCAACATAGTAGCCCTTCCATTTTACAGTGTTGAAAAGCTTGAATTTTTAAAACCAGAAGGGATCGGAATCTTAGGAAGGGAGAATAAAGGAGAAGAAAAAGCTCTATTTATATTTGGTAATGATGGAAAAAAATTAAGAAAAATTACCATTAAAGAAGAGATAAAGGATTTCTTTTTCCTTGAAAACACAATTTTTTTAAGAACCTCTGAAAAGGATGACACAAAACAGAATATTTATATAATTGGAAAGAACTGGCTTCCAATAAAGTTAAACTCTCAACCCATTGACTTCTACGACCCCTTTGTTCATTTATTAAATGATGGTTTTCTAATTTGGGACAGGGAGGCTGAGAAAGCGGTCAAAAAATCTCCCTTCTCAATACCTGTTTCTCCTACTCGAAGGTTATCCTTTTATCCCAATATTTCCTTTAATATCTTTCAGTTTAAATCAGGAACAAACTCATTAAAAAAGGTAACTTCAAAAGGATTAGCTTCTGCAGACAATCAATTTATTAAATCCTTCGAGCTCTTAGAAAAACTTTATTCGAATAGTAAAGATTTCAAAAAAATTGTTGATAAAGGGAAGGCTCTTGATATCTCTTCTGCTGAAACAATAGAAATATTCCCTTTTCCAGGAAAGGGAGCAATCGTTCTCGATGAAAGGGGTTCTGAAGTGACCGCTTTTATTTTTGATACAGATGGAAAAAGACTGAAGGAACAAAAGTTTAAAATGGATGCTATTTACACTTTCACTATTATTGATATGAATATTAAAGACCTTAAATTTGCTTCCATTGCCATCTCGAAAAAAAATATCCTATCATTTTTTGATTTGAAGAAGAAGAAGGTTGAAAGAATAATGGAAAATATTAAAAAATTCAAACAAATCTCTTATGGCTATCTCATTTTGAATGAGAATGGTGAATTAAAAGAATTAAAGGATTTTAATCTTAGAACTATAAAAAAGGGAGTAAAGGATTTTTATTTAGTAAATGACTTTTTAATATATGAAGGGTTTGACGGATGGCTCTATTTTTCTGAAGCAGGGAAAGAGAGGAAAGTCTTTCCTTCCTCTGGTTCTCTAATATACAATCTTAAAAAAGATAAAGGGATTCTATTTTCCCCTCAAGCTGGTTCAATTTTCATAAAAACATTTTAACTTTCTCGCAAGACTCTCTCCTCTTTCTCATCCCATCTACCAAATTCTCGGCTTGCATATTATTTCAAGAACTTTGAGGTCAAAGAAATCCTGAGTATTTACAGGAAGAAGAACAAGAGCGGTATCCGCTCCACTATCTGTTCCAGCGATTGATATTACCTCTTCATCAGTTCTTATCAAGCCAGCGTCTGCAGCCATTAGAGAAATTTCAATAGCCACTTTCGTCCCCTCTCCAAATGTTCTTAATGTATGGGCAATTATCTCCTCAATCTCATAAGTTTTAAGTTTTCTCCTTACAGCTCTTCCAATACCACCAAATGCATGGGTTGTGGTAAGAACTTTACCACCATTAGCCTCAATAACTTTTTTATTTTCTAAACCCATCTCTTGAAAATTCTTTTTTGAAAAACCAGTGGAATGACTTACAACAACAAGATTGAAACCCTTGAAAACCTCACTTGCCTTTACTCCTGTAGCTCCTGAGGTTGATGCAACAACAATACTTTTAATCCCTAATTCCAATGCCCTTTCCTTTGATAGTTTCAAAACATTATCAGTGTTTACTTCTCCATCTCTTTCAAAATAGACCGTCATATTTCCTCCATTTTATTTAATAATTTTTATTTTTATCATTATTCCTAAATCCTCTATAAATCCCTCGGAAAAACCCACTCCTTTTCTGAGAATGCTTTCTACTTTCTTCATGGACACAGAAGAGTGAATTTTTATGAGCTGAAGAAGAATATAGAAGAAGAAACCATATTTTTTCCTAAATTGAGAATTAGCCTCAAGGGGAACATCCCTTCTTATATCGTAAATCCATGCTTCTCCACCTTTTTTTAAAACTCTTACTATTTCTTTTAGGCATTCTTCAGGCTCTGCCCAATGATGAAGGCTGAAGGTGCTGACAACGAGATCAAAATATTCATCTTCAAAGGGCATTGATGAGGCGCTGGCTTCAATGAATCTAACCCTTCCTGAAAAACCCATCTTCTCTGCACTCTTATTTGCTATTTTTACCATTCCTCCTGAGATATCAATGCCAATCACCTCAATTTCAGGAACTTTCTTAGCGATTTCAACTGGCAGAAACCCAGGACCTGTTCCAACATCAAGAACCCTTCCAGAAGATATTTTGGAAACCACCTCTTCAGCAATGCTTCTGTAAATCTCCCTTACTATTTCTCTTTTCCCAACAAAAATTGAGTATAACCATGCAAAGGGTGAGGGAATTCCTTCTATTCTCATTATTTTTTATATTATAGCAACTGGCAAATTTTTACAAAATGGACGATAAATTTGCCTGTTAAAAATTAAACTTCTTCATTAAGGCAAAAAAATTTATAATTTAACTTAATTCAACGAAAAATTGAAATTTTAACCCAACTTTCGCAATTTAAAATGTAAACTATTGATAGAAAAGGGTTTTT
>CAZYPR010000074.1:0-5552 GCA_964649495.1 uncultured Clostridia bacterium
TTGGTCATAGGAAAGGTGCATTCACTGGAGCAATTTATGAGAGGAAAGGACTTGTGGGAGAGGCTTATGGAGGGACACTATTTTTGGATGAAGTATCTGATTCAATCAAAAAGAGAAGAAAAATATAAATTGCAGAATAAAATGAATATTTTAATTTCATTTATTTTATTTTTTATGGCAATTTTTTCTCTTTGGGGTTCAACAGATAAAGATAGAATCAAAAATTTTGAAAAATTATGGCGTTCAGTTAAGGAGCAATATCCTTATTTTGAGAGAAAAAATATAGATTGGGATGAAGTTTATAAAAAATATAGACCTATTGTGGAAAAATCAAGCGATGATGAAGAATATATATTGATTTTGAGGAATATGTTGGCGGAGTTAGAAGATGGTCATGCGGATATCATAAAGCCTCCTTTATACTTAGAAGGGATTGGAGCTCTGGTTGAAGAAAAAGACAATAGAATAATTGTGCTTGGTGTGCTAAGAGATTCACCAGCAGAAGTAAACGGATTAAAGAAAGGAGCTGAAATACTTGAAGTAAATGGTACTTTGGTATCCGATTACATTGATTCACTCCCGAATTATTTTAAAAAACCAAGATGGAGACTTCGGTCTTTATTTTTTCATGGTAAGAGAAATACATCTATTTCTCTTACTTTTAAAGACCCTGTTGAAGGGATTAAAAAAACAGAGATTAAGAGATTAAAGAAATTAAATAGTCATACTGAAACCAAAATTATTTTCAGGAATTTAGACGATGAAATAGGCTACATAAGAATTCCTAAGTTTTTTGGAAAAAATATTGTTAAAGATTTCGACAAGGCTCTAAAAGAATTATTTAAAAGTCGAGGCCTTATCATAGATGTGCGAGGTAATCCAGGGGGAAGCTCAGAAATTTCAGATTTGATTGTAGGAAGATTTATAGAATATAAGATTAAGATAGGTACTTTGGTTTATAAAATGCCAAGATATATACCACGCATAGGATTCAAAAATGTATTTGATTATATTATTAAACCAAGAGGAAAAACCTATAAAAAGCCCGTGGTTATTTTAATTAATGCTTGGTGTGCAAGTGCATGTGAACAATTTGTAATTTCCATGAGAGATTCGGGAATGGCATTATTAGTAGGAAGAAAGACCGCCGGGATAATGGGACTTCCTGGATATATAAAACTTTCAGGAGGTATTATAGCTAAATTTTCAACAGGAGATTTTCTCCGATTGAATGGAGAAAGTGTCGAAGACCATGGAATTATACCAGATATTCAAGTAGATAATGAAGATGAAGATGTTGAAAAAGCTATTGAAATTTTGAAATGGAAGATTTCAAAGATAAAATAATAGAATAAACAAAGTAGCGAGAAGGAAGAATTACTAATTATGGAAGTATTATTTATAAAAATGTTGAAAATAAATTACCAGCTCAGATTGAAAAGAGGCTTAAAGTCTTTTAAAATAAAACGATAAGGAGTCAACTATATTGAATTATGATTAGAAGTTCTTTCCTCAAAGAGACGGTTCTGGTTGAGAAGGGCGTATATACAACGGAGGAGCTTTGTGGAGGTAGCAATGACCGCTTCTTTATGGGTTTTCCCTTCCGCTCTTTTTCTTTCGTAATAACACTTGAAATAATGGGAGTACTTCCTTGCTCCCTCTGCCATGAGCCATACAATCCTTCTGAGATGAGGACTCCCTCTCTCTGTCATAAAGTGTATGGCACTCTTACATCCAACCCCTGGGAAGAAGGTAAGAATTCTGATTTTGATTCTAAGGATTTCCTCTGTGAAGGGGAATGTTCCAGCGATAGAGGATTGAGCTATGTCGAATATTCTCTCCAACCCTTTAACTTTTCTACCCCTTCTTTTTTGAGAGGAGATTGTCTCAGAGAATATCTCCCTTGGAATAGACTTTATTATTTGAGCGGAAGGGAGTTTGGAGAGGATTTCTTTTCTGAAGGTTGGGAACTACTCTTCTCTGAGCTCAGGGAAGATGATGGAAAGAAGGGTTTTGATTTCTGTTTTGGTTTTAGCATCTTTGGAATCGGATTTAGAGGGTTTTGGGTTGAGGAAGCGGAAGAAGTGCCAGAGTCTGTAAGGGTGGATCACAGTGACATTGTAAGCTTTTTCTCTGAGGAAGGAGAGGAGGTTAAGATGGTAAATACCAGTGGACTCCATACCTATGAGGAGGGAATCTTTGAAGGGGAGGATGGATCTCTCAAAGGAGAGGAAGCCCTGGAGGGACATAGGGAAGGAAGAGGAGAGGATAAGGGAGGAGTGGGAGGAGATAGCGACAGAGAAGGAATCCTTAGAAGTATCGATACCACAAAAATAGTTAATCATGGGGACACCTCCATAGATGGATTAGAGGGTGTCTCTCTCCCTCTCAACCTCCTGGTTGAGGTGTGCCCTGAAGGCACAATCAACTTATATGAGACCGGGAGAGAAGAGAACATGCTCCTTTGTGAGCCTAAAAGCTTGGGTCGCATGGTGTTTCACCCTCTTCTGGTCTCTTTTTTAGAGAAATTCGCAAGAAAATTTAAATAATATATTTTTATCTATGTGGATATAATTGATTACATGGAAATTTTGGAAGAGAACCCGAAAGCCTTTGATTATATGAAGAATATTACTATTACTTAGGATATTTACATGATTTTAAAAAAAACAGTGGTTTTATTAATTTTATTTTTCAGAATTGCTGAATGTCAAGAGATTTTCTGGAAAAGTAGAATTAAACTCGGATCTATTGGTAAGGTAGTCATTGAAAATAATAAAATTTATTTATCCGACCTGAGCCAAACTAAAATTTATGTATTTGATATGAAAGGAAACCTTGTAAGAACCATTGGAAGAAAAGGACAAGGTCCTGGAGAGATTATGAGAATAGATGATTTCGATTTATGGGAAAACAAGTTATTTATAAAAGAGAGTGGAGTTAAAATCAAGAAATTTGACATAGAAGGAAAAGAAATCGAATCAATTAATTTAGATAAATTTGGGATTTACTTTAACAAATTCTTTGTAATCAACAAGGATAAACTTCTTTTGATAGGTATAGATACATCTAAGCCACCCAAAGAAATCGAAAACAACAAATATAATATATTTCATATTATTGACATAATGAACGGAAAAAAGAACAGTTTTGGATTTCCACTTCCTGGGTTGAAAAACAAGAAATATCCTTTTCATATAATTCTTCTTATGGAGATAAACTTTACCAAGTATGGTGATATTATTTATTTTTGTGATATTTTTAAATATAGGATTTACAGAGTGAATCTGAAGAGATTGCTACAGGAAGAGCTAATAAAAGAAAGAGTAGATTATTTTTTGCCAGTTAGAGGAGACTTGGAAGTTTACCATAAAAATAATAGCACTGTAGTGGCAACAAATTTATTAATTCCAGAAGTTCGGGTATTTTATGACAATGGTCTAATTTTTGTAATAGTAAAAAAAGATAAAGCACTTTGGATAAGGGAATATTATTGGAAAGATACCAAATATATTTTAAGAAAAGAAAAAGAGTTAATAAATGTAGAAAACATTTATTATCTTAAAAATGGGATTTTTTACGGGGTAAATAAAGATTATGACTTGATTGCATTTAAACTAAGCGGAGAATGAGATTTTTAGATTTTGGATATCTTATAAAAAAAATTGGTTTGCCATCTGTTTTTACAATTTTAGTCGTTTTAATTTCTTCTTCAATTCCCCTTATCTCAAAACATGCAATAGACAAGGTCGTCGGTGAAAAAAGTGAAAGTTTTCTCTTTTTTTTTTGTTTGTCTATTTGTGACATTTATATTCATAGAAACTGTAATTTCCTATCTCAAGGATTATCTTTTTTCAAAAGCTAAGCAAGAACTAATAATAAATCTCCAATGTAAAATAATAGATCAGCTTCTCTCATATCCCTTAAATTTTTTCTCTAATAAACAAACAGGCTATATTCTCTCAAGAGTTAGACGGGATGTTCAAGGTATTGAAGATATTCTCTCTTTATCGCTGGTTCTATCCTTAACGGATATTTTAAGACTTGTTGTAGGAATGGCAATATTACTAAAACTCAATTCTCATCTTGCTATAATTTGTTTTTCTGTTGCTCCTTTTTATATTTTGCATTCTTTATATTTTGCAAGGGGATACAAAATTCAGTCAGGAAAAGTCATGGAGGGAAATGCAAATGCTGAGAAAACTCTTTCAGATATTTTTATGGGGATAAGAATGTTGAAAGAAAATGCGAAAGAAGAGAGTGCACAAAAGAGAGCTTTAGAAGTCCTTCAAGCTTATTCAAAAGAAAGTTTAAAAGAGGAAAAAGTGCTTTTCTCTTCGACAAATTTAGCTAAATTATTCGCATATATAGGAGAGCTGATTCTTCTTTACTTTGGAATTAAAAAAGATCCTTTTAAATGAAATGACAATTGGAAGTTTGTTTGCGTTTCAAGGTTATTTGTATTATCTTTACTCGCCCTTTCAAAAAATTTCATCACTTTCTTTAATGTTTCAAAAGGCAAAGATTTCGTGGGAGAGAATAAAGGAACTATTAAGTGTAATTCCTGAAACAGGTGGTAATCTTAGACTTCAGGAGATAGAAGAGATGGAAGTAAGAAATCTCAGTTTTTCTTATAATAATGAACCATTGCTTAGAAATATCAATTTTAAAGTTAAGAAAGGCGAAATTCTCTTGATAAAAGGACCTTCTGGCTCAGGAAAATCTACACTGCTTAAGTTACTATTGGGTCTTTATAGAGCTAATAAAGGCATCATTCTTTACAACGGATTCCCATTGGAGAGACTTGATTTAAAATGGCTGAGGTCAAAAATCGGCTTCGTTTCACAGGATATTTTTCTTTTCGATGATACTGTTTTCAATAACATAGCATTTGCAAAAGAAAATGCCACAAAAGAAGAAATAATTAAAGCAGTAAAATTTGCAGAAGCTGATGAATTTATTAAAAATTTACCAAGAGGATTCCAAACTGTTGTT
This sequence comes from uncultured Clostridia bacterium, assembly GCA_964649495.1. GTDB lineage: Bacteria > Acidobacteriota > Aminicenantia > JBFLYD01 > JBBIMS01 > JBBIMS01. Next base: position 4,996 of record CAZYPR010000074.1, read on the forward strand.
GGAGAAAGGGGACTTTGCCTTTCTGCAGGACAACGGCAGCGTCTCTCGATAGCTCGCGCAGTTCTAAAAGACCCTGATATTCTCATTCTTGATGAGGTAGATGCCCACCTTGATTTTAATTTAAGGAGAAGCATAACAGAAAAAATTGTGAAATTATTTTCAGATAAAATTATTATTGTGGTATCCCATGACCCTGAATTTTTTCTTTTTTCTAAAATATTTGAAATAATTCCAGCCATAAATCAAAACTTGAACAAGCCTCAAATGAGAGGATTAGAAATCTAATAAAAGGAAACTTCAAAGAGAAAACCTGCATAATCATCAAGCCATTTAAACAGAATTTGTTTGACAGTGTTTTCTTTCTGAATGATGCAAAGCTCAAAGAAGTATCTTCCCTCTTTGACTTTCAAGTGTGATTGGTTAAAAAGGAATGTTCAGGGAAGACCTATATTTCAGGATCTCAGTTCACAAAATTCGAATTCCGCCTCTAAGGGAAAGGAGAGAGGATATAGAGGATATATCAAAGTATTTTTGTCTCAAGAAAGGTTTCTCAATAG
>CAZYPR010000075.1:0-1936 GCA_964649495.1 uncultured Clostridia bacterium
AAGTGTGGCTTCGTCCTCTCAAATTTTGGTTTCGCCATTTTACCATTCCTCCTTTATATAAGGTTCAAAGCCCACGACCAGACTTGAACTGGTGACCCCGTCCTTACCAAGGACGTGCTCTACCGACTGAGCTACGTGGGCAAAAATAATAAACTTCATAAATCTATTTGGAGCGGGAAACGGGACTCGAACCCGCGACATTCAGCTTGGAAGGCTGACGCTCTACCACCTGAGCTATTCCCGCTCAATAATAATCTCTCTTAAAACATATCCAATGGGCAGGGAAGGATTCGAACCTCCGAAGCCTTGCGGCAGCGGGTTTACAGCCCGCCCCATTTGACCACTCTGGAACCTGCCCAAATTTAATCCTCTTTTAATGGAGCTGGCGATAGGAGTCGAACCTACAACCCGCTGATTACAAATCAGCTGCTCTTCCATTGAGCTACGCCAGCTTTTTAGTATTGGAAACATTCCAAAATATATAATATAATTCATTTTCTCTTTATTGTCAAGAGATATATGCCAGTTTAGGATGCTACTGAATGAGGGTCATTGGTTCAGAATTTTATCCTCCAGAATCCTTTCCCTCTTTTCAAGAAATTCGAGTTTGTTTTCAACTGTTATCAATCTATTCCTTAGTGCATCAATCTCCACTTTTAGTTTGCTCATCTCTACAACCATATTATTGGAAAGATTGTGGAGAAGTTTTATATACTCCATAGATCTCTGAAGATTTACTGTGAGTTCATCAAACTTTGGGTCAATGTATGGTCTTAAATAGAAGAGAAGCCCCCTGAGGACCCATGGTTTAGGGATTGAAAACAATTTTTTTAAAATATCCTTAAAAGATTTTCGAGAAGGCGTAGAGCCTTGTGGAGATGGAGTTTCCTGGGTTTTGGAAGGGATTCCTCCATACAGAATCGGCTCATAGAAATTTTTTATTTCCGCATGGTCAGCCCATGGTCTCAGCTCCTCATATTCTATCTTTTTTATGTCTTCAAAATCTACCTTTCCCCTTTTCTCTTCGATATCTTTTCTAATTTTTTCCATAATCTCCTTCACATTTACTTCCATTCTTTCCTCCAAAAAACTTTATTTAAATTTTATATCTCTTCCTTATATGTGTCAACTACTCAGTGAGTAATTTGCTTAAAATTCTTTTTAAGATTAAAATAACATTATTAAAAATGAGAGCGTATAATTATTTGAAGGAGCGATAAAATGAGAAAAAGGATATTAATACTGGTTTTATCAATTTTTATGAGCACCTGCTTCGGTTTCTCTGATGGCAAGGAACTTTCTGTTGAAGATATTATCAATACTGAAAATGTTTCAGATCTTCAGATTTCTCCGGATGGTAAGTTTGTTGTCTGGGTTCAAAGTAAAGCCAATAAAGATAAGGATAAACATTTATCCTATCTTTGGATTGCAAGTCTTGAGAAGTTGGAAGAACCCATTCAGCTAACAAAGGGTGATTATTCTTCATGGTCACCAAGATTTTCTCCTGATGGAAAAAAGCTTGCTTTCCTCTCCGACAGAGCAGAAAATACACAAATTTTTATTATAAATCCCTCAGGTGGTGAATCTGAAAAATTGACAGATGCTAAGATGGGTGTTGACTCTTTCGCATGGAAGGATAATGAAACAATAGTCTTCTCTGCAAGGGAAGATGAGTATTTGTTCGAAAAGGAAAGGAAAGAGAAAAAAGACGATGCAGAAGTTTTTGAGGATCTTGAAACATTTTTTCCCATCAGGTTATTTTCCATAAGTTTAAAGGACAAAAAAGTTTTAAGATTGACTGAAAATAAAGACCGTATAACTTTCTTTTCCATTTCACCCGACGGAAGATTAGTTGTAACAACTCATATTGATACACCCCGTTTTGAGGTTGAGGCAAAGTATAGACCAAAATATTTCCTGTGGGATCTGAAGGATC
>CAZYPR010000075.1:1946-5498 GCA_964649495.1 uncultured Clostridia bacterium
AAAAAGAAATTTTTAAAGAAAAGTTTTTTTCCCCTTCCTTTTACAAATGGTCTGATGATTCAAAAGAACTTTATCTTGTTGAGGAAAAAACAAGATTTGAGGAAAAAAGAGCGAGTGGAATAGACCTTCTTTATACCTATAATCTCATAAAAGATAAAGTTGAGGAAATACCTATTGAATGGGCAAATGGTCTTGGTGGTATATACGGAAGACCATTTGATTCTGCAAAAAACATTATTATAACTTCCCATGCCAAAGGAGTTATAAATCCAATGGTAATCTTGGAAAAGGAAGAAGGTGGGTGGAAACTCACAAAAATCAATCACGAACATTCATCGAACATTAGTTCTTTTGCCCTTTCGAAGGATGGGAAACATTTAGTTTATGTATACTCAACTGCGGAAAAACTTCCAAAAATTTACTATGCGAGGATTGAAGATGGAACATTCAAAGATTTAAAAGTCATAGCGGAATACAACAAACATCTTAAGGAAAAATTTATTGCAAAAAGAGAAATCATTAGATGGAAATCAAAGGGTGGAAGGGAAATTGAAGGCATCCTTTTCTATCCTAAAAATTTTAAGGAAGGAGAGAGGTATCCTTTAATTCTAAATATCCATGGAGGTCCTGCAGCTTATGACCCCGATTGGTTCGAGCTATCATGGGCTTCCTATCCCCATCTCCTCGCAGAGAAAGGTTCATTTGTTCTTATGGTTAACTACTCAGGAAGTTCCAATTACGGTCTTGATTTTGTTGAATCAATTTATGGAAAATATTACGAGCTTGAGGTTCCAGATATTATATCTGGAGTTGATTATTTGATAAAAAGGGGGCTTGTTGATCCTGAAAGAGTGGGAACCCAGGGATGGAGCAATGGCTCAATTCTTTCAATCGCTTTAACAGTTGAGTTCCCTCAAAGAATAAAAGTTGCTCTTTGTGGCGCAGGTGATGTCAACTGGATTAGTGATTATGGAAACTGCAAATTTGGTCCTCAGTTCGATGACCTATACCTTGGTGATTCATTTTTTAAAAAACTCGAAGTTTATATAAAGAAATCCCCCCTTTTCAAAATGGAAAGGGTGGTCACTCCTACTTTAATTTTATTTGGAGATAAAGATACAAATGTTCCAACTGAGCAAGGTTTTGAGCATTACAGGGCTCTCCAGCTTTTAGGGAAAGCACCTGTCAGGCTTGTTATCTTCCCCGGAGAACCCCATGGTCTTAGAAGAATTTCCCATCAGAGAAGAAAGATTGAGGAAGAGCTTGCATGGCTTGATAAATATTTCTTTAAAAAAGAGGAGAAAAAAATTAAAGCTTTAAAAGCGGGCTCTCCTCTTGAAATTGCTTTGAGGAAAGATATTAAAAAGAATGAGAAAGGGCATTTTGGTGTTTTGATAAAGGGTATTCTCTGTCCTGAGACTGTTGAAATGGGAGAAATTGAGATTGGGAAATTTGAGGTAACAAGGGCTCAATTTGCAGAATTCTTGCTTGAAAATAAAGATGTGAAAAAAGAAAACCTTGTTGGATTTAAAGATGGAAAGTTTGAGCCAGGAACAGAGAATCTACCTGTTTCAGGAGTGGATTTCGAAACCTGCCAGAGGTATTGCCAATGGCTTTCCTCAAAGACAGATTTGAACTTCAGACTACCAAAGGAGAAAGAGATGGAGGAATGGCTCGGGAAATCAAGTTCAGAGGAGAACACCCTTTGTTACTGGGCTGGCTACAATTTAAACATCGATGAGGCTGAAGAACTTGAGGAAAAAATTAAGGAACTTGAGAGTAAAAGAGGACTGATTCTTACCGTTGGTTCATTTGCTCCTTCATTTGAAAATGTCTACGACATAAATGGAAATGTTGCAGAATGGTGCATTGCTGAAGGAAAAAATGAAGGGAAGGTTATGGGACTTTCTGCAAGAAATCTCTGTGATAAAAGAATCATTTATAAAAAACCTCCTGAAAAATATATCGGCTTCAGAGTTGTAAAGGAGAAGAAGAGATAACTTAATTGAGAGGAAGTGGAGTTCTATCTCATATAACATCTCTTCCATCAAATTTTGGTATTGGAGATATTGGATATTCATCTTACTGGTTCGTAGAGATTCTCCATTCAATGAAACAGCGTTACTGGCAGATTCTTCCAATAAATCCTGTTGACCCTCTTTTTGAATTCTCTCCTTATTCTTCTGAATCTGCTTTTGCAGGGAATGTTCTTTTTATCAGTCCTGATTTGCTTTTTGAGGATGGATTTATATCGAAAAAGGAACTCAAGCCTGAAATTCAATTTTCTCGTAGAAAAGTGGACTATGAGAATGCTTCAAGATATAAATACAAACTCCTCGAAATCTCTTTTAATAATTTTTTAAAATCAAGGATAAAGGAAGGGGATTTTGAAGAATTTTGTGAAAGGGAAAAATACTGGCTCGAAGATTACTCCCTTTTCAAAGTTCTGAAGAAAAAATTCAAAAACCTCCCATGGAATAAATGGGATTCAGAAATAATAGAAAGAAATTCTAAAGCTCTCGAAAGTTTCAAAAATATTAATGGTGAAGAAATTTTAAGGGAGAAATTTTTTCAGTTCAATTTTTTCAGTCAGTGGAATAGGCTGAGAGATTATTGCAAAAGTAAAGGAATACAGATAATTGGAGATATTCCCATCTATGTTAATTTTGACAGCGTTGATGTTTGGACAAACAAAGAAATATTTAAATTGAAGGACGGAAGGGAGCCTGAATTTATTAGTGGTGTTCCTCCTGACTATTTTAGCAATTACGGTCAACTATGGGGGCATCCTGTTTACAACTGGGAAGTTCTTATAAAAAGGGATTTTGATTGGTGGATTTTAAGACTTTATCATTCCCATAGACTATTTGACATTATAAGGATTGACCATTTCAGAGGTTTCGAAAGTTACTGGGAGGTTCCCTATGGAGAAAAGAATGCAGTAAATGGTAAATGGGTAAAAGCTCCTGGGGAGGAATTCTTGAAAAAGGTTTTTGAGAGACTCCCTTCTTTATCTTTAATTGCTGAGGATCTCGGCGGATATACAGAGCCAGTGCAAAGATTGTTGAAAAATTTTAAAATTCCAGGGACAAAGGTTCTGCATTTTGCCTTTTCCGATGGGAATCCTGATAACCCATATTTACCTCATAACTACGAAAGAAACTGTGTTGTTTATACTGGAACTCATGATAATAATACAACAAAAGCTTGGTTTGAAAAGGAGCTTGATGAAAAATCAAGAGAGAGAGTTATAAATTATATAGGTAAACAAATTTCTTCGGATATCATTAACTGGGAACTTATAAGGCTTGCTATGCAGTCTGTCTCAAAGATTGCAATAATCCCTATACAGGACATTCTCGGACTTTCTGAAGAGGGAAGAATGAATAAGCCGGGCACAGTCGGAGGAAACTGGATATGGAGATTTGAGAGAGAGGATGTAAAGGAAGAGTTTATAATTAAGTTCAGAAAAATGACAGAAACTTATGGAAGGTAATTCTAACCCAACTTTCGCAATTTAAAATGTAAACTATTGATAGAAAAGGGTTTTTA
>CAZYPR010000076.1:0-4898 GCA_964649495.1 uncultured Clostridia bacterium
TTCTATTCCAGATCCCCCTTAAAATCTCCTCCTTCTCCTTCCTCGTCCTAAAAGGCGGTTAATTTATAATAAATTTTCAATCTTCCTATTTGCTTTTGGATTGAATAACTGATAATCACATAACTCTCTGTAATGAGTGCATCTCTGATAAAGTTCCTCATGGGTTCCTGAATCAATTATCTCTCCATCTTTCAAAACTACTATTCTATCAGCCATAAGAACAGTGGAAAATCTATGAGCAATAACAATGGTAGTTCTATTCCTCATAAGTTTTTTTAGTGCTTCCTGTATCAATTTTTCAGATTCTGAGTCAAGTTCTGATGTTGCTTCATCCAAAATTAGTATCTTGGGGTCTCTTAAAAAAGCTCTTGCTATTGCAATTCTCTGCCTTTGACCTCCAGAGAGCTTAACCCCTCTTTCCCCAACCTCTGTATCATATTTATTAGGAAGTCGCTCAATGAATTCATGAGCATTGGCTAATTTAGCTGCTTCAACAATTTCTTCCTCTGATGCATCCAACCTTCCATATCTAATATTTTCTTTTATACTTCCTGAAAAGAGGAAGGACTCTTGAGGAACAATCCCAATTTTCGCCCTCAAATCAGATATTTTAACATCCTTTATATTTATCCCATCTATGTATATATTTCCAGTTTGAGGCTCGTAAAAACGAAGAAGTAGATTTGCAAGGGTTGTCTTCCCTGCCCCACTCTTTCCTACCAATGCCAATGTTTCCCCACCTTCCACTACTAAATTAATATCTTTTAAAACTGGTGTAGAATCATATGAAAAAGAGACCTTTTCAAAGCGGATCTCTCCTCTCTTTACTCTCAGTTCGGTGGGCTTTAATGGATCCTTTATCTTAGAAATAGTATCAAATAGCTCAAAAATCCTTTCCAATGATGCAAGGGATGTTTGAACTTCAGTGTTAAGATTTGTCAATCTCTGAGCAGGACCAAAAAGATAACCCAAAAAAACATTGAAAGCTATAAGTGTTCCAAGGGATAGATTCCCAGCCATAACCTCCCTTCCTCCATACCATAGGACTACGAGGGGTCCAATCCCTCCTATAAATGCAGTAGTGTAGTTGGATAATGATGTTATGAGGGTGAAATTTACTGCTGACCTTATCTTTTCCCTCATCTTCTTTGTGAATTTTAGTGCTTGATTAACCTCAAGTTGGAAGCATTTGATAATAGAGATGGAGGAAATTGTTTCATAGAGAACATCAAAGACCCTTGCAAAGCTCTCCTGAAAATCTTTTGACCTTTTCTTTACCCTTTCGGAAAAGAATTGGATTGAATAAATAAAAAATGGGAGAATAGATAGGGAAAGAAGAGCAAGTTTCCAGTGGAAAGAGAATATCACAATTAGACCAACTAAAAATGTTAAGCCATCCTTTAGAAGATCGAGCAAAGTTCCAGCCAAAATTCCTTGAAGGTTTGAAATGTCAGAACTCATTCTTGAGACAAGATAACCTGTCCTTGAGTCGTTAAAGAAGGAGTGGTCTAAATTCTCAACATGACGGAATAACTTTAATTGAATGTCAAAGAGAATCCTCTCCCTGAATAATGTCAAAAAATATCTGTTGACAACCTCTGAAAAACCTTTTACAAGCATGAATCCCACAAGACCAATTATTATCCAATTGAGGAAAACCTTGTTCTTTTCTGGAAAAACATGGTCTATAATATATCTTGTTAGAAGAGGTAAAGGTAACTGGAGAAGAACTGCTATTAGCATAAATATTCCTGCTATAAGTGCTTTTTTCCATTGGGGAAGCAAATAGAAAATAAATCTTTTTAAATTGTCAAGCATTCTAACCTACTATTCCTCCGAGGGCAACAGTGGTGAAAATCATTAGAACATTTACTATTTTCCCTTCTGAAAAGCATATAAAAATAAGGTTAGATCCCTTGGTCTCTACATCTAAAATTTTTTCTTCTGATACAACTTGCAAAGGATTGATAGTCTTATCCTTTCTCTCATGAACTGATTCGATTGGAAAAATCTGAATTTTGTAGCTTCCCTTGATTAAATCTTTAAGCTCTCCAACCGGTGAGATGCTCATGAGGTAGCTTTTTCCATTGAGGGAAAAGGTTTGCATCAATCTTGGATAAATTGGTACTTTCTTTCTGTATTTTATTCCCCATTCTGTTTCTTGTGACTCCCATTTAAGTGTGATTTTCGGACTATTAAATATTGAACATAAAAAATCTTCTATATTTTTGAAACCTACTTCATTTGGAAGTAAAACAAAAGATGAAATTGAACTTTCTTTTTCACGCTCTAAAACAAATAATTTGGTATTTGTGTAAAATTTCACATCCGCTATAATAGGAGAAATTAGTAAAATAAGAAAGAGGATAAGTAAATTTAACTTCTTTTTCATATCTTACTCCTTTATAAAAATTTTATATCTTGTAATCTTGAACTCATCATCATTCGAAAAATAAATCCTTCCATTGAATGCACTTAGAGGTATCCCTTTAACTTCTATTTTTGAAGCACCTTTGAAAGTAAGATTTTCTTTTTCAAAAACTTCTACATATCTCTCTTTCTTTGTTGTATTCAAAACCACAAAAAGATAATTTTTAAAACTAAATATTCCTCCTATCCCTCCTTGGATGTAAGAACCTCCATCATCCGTGATAATATGGGGATGCTCATAATTTTTTGATTTCCATTTCAACTTTTTCTCTATTCTTCCCTCTTTATAAACTATTATTTCATATTGAAAAGGATTGGCTAAAAATAGTTTATTTTCGGTCAATAGAACAGATATAGGGTTCCAGGAATTAGAAATCTTTTTAAATTTTATATCTGGTGCAGGAAAAGCCTCTCCAAAGGATGAAATCTCCCTTCCATTTTCATCAAAAACATGGAACAATTTTGAAGTTGCCTCATCTGCTCCGACCAGGATTATATTACCCATCGAATTCACTAAAATAAAACGAGGAAATATCCCAACTCTGAAAGATTTTAGATAATTTCCTTCTGTATCGTAGATAATAACCATATTTATAAGGAGCAAATATATTTTTCCATTCTTTAAATCCATGTCAACAGTGAATTGAGGGATTTCTCCTGGACCTGCCCCCTTTTTCCCTATATTTCTTATAAATTTACCATTTTTATCATATTTTTTTATAGTCCAAAATTTATAATCGAGAACATAAATATTTTCAAGCTCATCTTCTTCCACATCCGCTATTCCTCCAAACATGTAATTCTCGTCCCCTTCTTCTACTCCTATGGACATATCTGGTTTTAGAGAAACTGACAATTCCTTTTCTTTAAAAGAGCAATTATTCAAAATACTTAGAAGAATTGCGAAAATCACTAATGAATTTAAACGCCACATCTAAAATACCTCTTGAATTTTCAGTTTTTTTGATGAAATCCAAAGCCTTAGGATTTCTTTTCATTACCCAACAATAAAGTTTTAAAGCACTTAATATGGAACTTTTTATCTCAATACAATTCTCCCTCTTTCTGTCTGAATCCAATCTTTCCCCTTTCATTGCTCTTAAAAAGCACGCTTTACAAAATCTTATCGCCCAGCAATCCAGACAAACAGGCTCTGAAATTTTGATATATTCATTAATAAGGGAAAATATTGCATCTATATCAAAACCATTATATATATCTCCAATTGAAAAAGAATATCCTATCTTTTCACAAATATAAAATTTTCCTTCTGGACTTACTAAAAATTTGTGAATCCCTGGAAGACAAATCCCATTCGGATATACTTTTTCTAAAGGCTGGATCAGATTTCTTCTATGTATATCTCTTAATCTCTCCTCAAAAAAACATGATAAGAGTTTATATCTTGATGTTTCTCTCTGTTCACTTATTAAAAGTTCTTTATATTCCGATTTCAATTGGTTCCATTGTTCCTTTAAATCCTCATTTATTTTATCCATATTCTTAAATCTATCAAAGAATTTTGTGTCTTCATCATCAACAAAGCTCAATAATACAACCCTCTGAGGCAAAAAGTCAATTCTTTCAAAGAAATCCACCACAGAATTCAAATCATATGGTGGTGATAAAACGATAGAGAATCCCACTTTATTTTTATAATACTCATAGCTTGTTTCTCTAATTTTCATCAAATTTTTTATAACTAGGTTAAATGTCCCTTTTCCAGATATAGACTTTCTGTATCTATCATGAATATCTTTTGGTCCGTCTAAGCTTACCAATAAAGAAAAATTATTTTTCACTAAAAAATCTATTATTTCTTTGTTAAGGATTGTAAGATTTGTGGTCATAGCAAAATTGATTCTATCACATATTGAATCAAAGTTTATCTTAACATAATCTACACATTCTTTTATCACTTTAAAATTTAATAAAGGTTCTCCTCCATAAAAACCAATGGATAACTTTTCATCAGTATTTTTTAAAATATAAACAGAATTTTCTATTATAAATTTAATAGCTTTAATTGCCACGAATTCACTCATGTATTTCTTAGAGTGTGTTCTTGAGAAGAAATACTCTCCAGAATATTTACAATATTCACATCTATTATTACAATCTTCAGTTATATTTAAGATAACATGATTTAAGAGATTCTTCAACATTAGTTTGTATTCCTCTAAAGAAAAAGGAAAAATAAATTTTGAAATTTTTTTATTTTCAAATATCCCCCTCTCCTTTCTATACCTTTCTACCTCTTCTCTCATTTTATTTATTATATGCTCTGAATATTTATATCCATGCCTTTCGTTTGAATTTCCATCTTTAATATGTTCAATTAAATCAAAAAAAATATCGTCGACTTCCAAGATATGATTAGAAATAACATCGTAAATATATTTTCTCTCTTCTTCTTTGAACTTTAAAATAAACATCTTTAGCTCCTTTTAAAATGGGGGGCTGGGATA
>CAZYPR010000076.1:4908-5466 GCA_964649495.1 uncultured Clostridia bacterium
CCAGCCCCTTTTTCTTTGACCATTAAACAGCTTTTTAATGCTTTTACTGTCGTCAACGGCATAGTCGCTTGGTTTACCTATAGTAGACACATCCTGCTAAGATCGAGTTTGAGATTCCAACCTCCTGAACATTTTTTATTCCATACCCTCTATAAAATTTCTCCTTCCGTTTTTTGTTCTGTATGACCGTCGCGATATCCTTCCGAATATCCAGGTTTGGTAGTACATTTACCTTCGCAATTACATCCACACGCTGCTCTTATTGAATAATCAAAAATACCTCCACCTAAAATATCTTTTATCATTGAAAATCCTCCTCTCTTTATAATTAAGTTTGAGCTGTACTTGTACTATCAGCAGTTCCATTTTTAAGCCCTGCCTTGTAGTCAGAAGGCCAGGTTCCGCATCCACATCCACAGTTACACACCACCACGTCCTCAGATCCTAAGTTTAAAAGTCCTCCACTTAAAATCTCTTTTATCATCTTTTACCTCCTTGATAGAAAATGAGAGTGTTCAATAACTTGGGAAGGCTTGAAAATTGAGCCTCCGCAAGTAT
>CAZYPR010000077.1:0-5124 GCA_964649495.1 uncultured Clostridia bacterium
TTCAGGGATACTCCTGTTATTTCCTTGAATTTAAATGAAAGATATGAAGGACTTAGCCTATATTCCGCATTTTAAAATTAAATGTAGTGCTGATGCTGGAAAGTATGTGTAAAGCTAATACACATTGAAATATGTGTGCCTCCACCCTCTCATCCTTCCTGTGCCTGTTTTCCGCCTTGTCTTTATCGGTCCTTTTAGCTCTTTGAATACATCCTCTATCCTGCTAAGTAGTGTGTATGTCCTGAATATCTCCTCTTCACCCATGTCCAATCGATTGGTCCTCAGTAAACAGTATCCATCAAATTTCTCTTCATACTCTTCCTCCCTTCATCCTTCTTCCATCTAAGAGTCCCTCCAGAAAGCTCAAATTCATAATACCTTGATACCCTCCTCCACCTCTCTTTCAGCCTCCCTATAGCCTGCCATATATTCTTCTCATCCTTTATCTTCTCCCCCTCTATCCTCTTCCTCAAACTCTCTATGCCTTCCTCCATCCCCTCTTCCTTATGCTCCTCTCCTTCTCTTTCCTCCCTTCAGAAAATACAATAACAAGCCTCTCCTCCCCTGATTCATATCCTTTTATCTTTACTTTCGGCTCTCTTACCCCTGCCACCTTCCCTCTAAGCTCTACTTCCTTCCACCCCCCTCCTTCTATCTCTCTCAGCCACTCTTTACCCTCCCAGTAGCAAGATGCCACCACCCACTTGTATTTACCTTCTGCTTTCAGCCATTCCATGTTCTTCGGTGTCGCTATACCCCTGTCAAAAACAAGTGTCTTCCCTTCTACATCAACCCTCCTCTTTAGAATCCCTTCAAAATCTAACAAATCCCAAAAATACTTCACTACAAACTCTGTCCCAAAACTTCTGTGTTCCTCAGTCTCTATCTTTAAGGGATTAACCTCAACTTTCTCTGGAATTTCCTCCTCCTCCCTTGCCTTTATCCTCTTTACAATCTCCTCAATCTCTTTGTCTTCTTCATCAAAAAGGCGCATCTGTCCGATCAGAGCCTGCTCAACCCTCCAGACCAACCTCAACCACTCTTCTGCAGATCTTGGTCTTAGGTCTCCCAGAGAAACCACTGAGTCTTTACCGTTTCGGACCTTTCTCTGTTCTTACAGATTCAACAAGAACATACTGATAGTATTTTTCCCATTTTTCTTCTTTTTGACATTTCTTTTAATAAACATAAATGACAACATAGAAAAAAAGGATAGAAAAAGAGAAAACCCGCATCCCCCCTAATTTCAGGGAAAATCATAGAAATTTTGCGGAATATAGGCTAAAATTATCTTTAATTTAGATTTATTATTTTTATTTTAGATTTTTGTTCAGTCGCTTCCTTAGCTTTGAAGGAGAAATTCCAAAGAACTTTTTAAAGGTATTTATAATAGTTGGAACTGACTTCCATCCTGAGTCCTTTGAAATCCATTTTATAAATCTATCCGTAAAAATCACCTCGAAAAGAGAGAAGCAAATTCTTACCTCTGAATAAAATATTCAAGAAGGACCCAGATTTTATTCAATATTTCATCGTATCATAATTCTTTATTCTTAACTTTTTTATCAGTGTTCTTTCTTCCTCATCTTTATCTATAACCCAGATATTTCCATTTCTTATAATCTTTGGAAGAAAGTGTAATTCTAACTCATAGAGATAAACCCCATTTTTGCTAAAAATCTCTATCTTCTCCGTCTTATCCCTTTCAAGAAGAGATTTCGTTCTTATAACCCAGATCCTCCCTTTCTCATCGCTAAGGATTCCTTTGAAAAATGGTCTGTAAGGGGGGATAAAAACTCCTTCTGTTCGAGAAAGCTTTTCTTTTTCTTCCGCAGAAATTGATTGGCTCCTTTCTTCTTTGCTGAAAATCTTTTTCAAATTTCCCTCAAGATCATAAATAAATAGTTTGTACTCAGAATTCTCTCCGTAGCATAAATAATCTCCTTGCAATGAACAGAAAAAAGTATCAAAGGAATAAGGATGTTTCACTCCACCCATCACACCCCCTCCCCCTCTCCTTATAACTTTAACATCTACCTCTAAAAACTTGGCAATTTTCTTCAATTCATTTCCTTCTCTATCAAACTTTACAAAGATCTTTAATACTCCAGACTCCGAAAATTCCCTTGTTAATGTGTATATATTCTCATCTTTATCAATGTAAAAATCACTTATTGGCTTTTTAGCTTTAAAAAAGCTCTTGAAATTTCCATCTCTGTCATAAACAATAATTGACCTTCCCTGATCATTGACATAGAGATTATCTTTTTCATCCAAAAAAAGCTTAAGGGGGAAAACAAATTCACCAGGTCCCTGCCCAACTTTTCCAATTGTTTTTATGAATCTCCCTTCCTTGTCATACTTTAAAATCTTCCTTTGCCGAGAATCGAGAAGATAAATGTTTTCAAATGTATCGATTGAAATATCTGAGATCGAACCGAAAATATAGTTCTCACCTTTATCAGATTCTTTTATAAGAACTTTCTCTTCTATATCCAATTTAAAAAATCCAAAAGTTGGTAAGGTATTAGTAATTTCTTTTATATTTTCAATTGGATTTGAAATACCTGAAGAGGTTCCCACAATTGAAGAAATAACTAATATTATACACACCTTCATTTTTATCTCCCGATAATTAAACTTAGTAAAATAAGCTTTCTCTCCCTTTTCCAACAAGAGTTAGAGAAATGGGAAACTTACAATTTCTCCCTCAATTTTGGCAATAATAAATTCCCCATGTCCACTCAGTATCTTCAGGCCCTGTTTTGCATCCGCAAATAACACCGGGAGCAAGCCATGTCTCCCCGCAAAATTCACCATAAGAACAATACCCAAATACTTCGCACCATGCAAGACCACCACTTGCACAACTAACCCATATTCCACAGGAGGAATTAAGAGTTGAAACACCAAAAATAAGGAAAGATATGGTAAACAAAAGAAGAAGAATGAAGTAAGTAATCTTACCCTTCATTTTTTTATCTCCTCTCAAAATTTAAATATAAAAAAATCCTTGTTCTCACAGGTCCCAATTCCCCAACGATTCCCTTTCTCATCTGTCATAAGATATACAACCATCACATCCTTACCATCTTTCTTAAAAATCATTTTTTCTAAAAGCTTTCCTTTTTCATTCATGTGGAAAACTATTTTTTTATTCCCTGGTGCGTTAAACGCATAATATAAATGTTTGTTTTTATCAACAGCGAATCCCCAGCAGTATAATACACCATAAAAACCCCATTCCATCTTTGTAGCTTCAGGCTTATCCAAACCTCTTTTTTCACTTAATTCTGAGAATTCCCGGATCTCATTTACTGAATATCTCAAATCTTTATAAAAAAGTTTCTCTCCATAAAAATTGTATGCAAAAATTACAGGGTAAAATTTAAAACTTCCAAAGATAGTATTATCAACAACATTCATAAAAATTAAATTAAAGGTAAAGTAGCCTGAAACCGTGTTGCACTTTATCACCTCTCCTATTTTTCTTATCATTCTCCCTTTTTTATCAAGAATTGTTATTAGCTCTTTATCATTGTAGGACTTTTTGTCATTGTATTTAATGCTTGCAAATATAAAATCCTTTGAAACAGCTAAAGAATCCGAAAAACTGACATTTTGAACTTCAATTGGTATGCTTGAAATAAATTTTCCATTTATTGAGAACATTTTTATTTTCAGACCTCTTTGATCTAGAACATAAATTATGTCCTTTTTCAAAAAAAGGCCTGTCGGCTCATAAAGATCCTCTTCTTTTTGCCCGATGCTCCCAATAGATGCAATAAAATCCCCTTTGTTGCTGAATTTCAATATTCGATGGTTTTGGAACTCAATAAAATAAAAGTCTCCTTTAGAATCCACTGAAAAGAAGGAATTCAATGGTGGACGTCGGAAATCATATTTTAGCTTTATTTTGTTCAATTTTAATGTAGGTCTTACTTCAATCTCTCTTACAGCAATATTTTCTTCTGCAACACAAATGGCAAAAAATAATGAATAAATTAAAACACCTTTTACGGGAATTTTCATTTAAGCCTCTCCTCTATTAATTCTAATATTTCTTTATCCTTCATCCCTAACTCTTCAACAAAAACAACTTTCCTTTCTGTATTGAGAAGGATTGTTAAGGGATCGGTTTTTAGTGAATCATCTGTTATATACTTCTCTTCATCTGTAAAAATATCCTCTGAAATGTATTTCTCAAAAGGCATCTTTATTTGCCTTTCCCAATTAGCTATATCTTCTCTATCAAAAGGTTCTGAGAAAACCAAAATCACCTTTGCATTCACCCCTTTCTCCTTTAATCTCCTATCTAATTCCTTCAGAGTCTCTATCCTCCTTCCACTCTTGCACATCCCACATACCGAGGAGAAAAATGTGACTATCAAATGTTCCTCTCCGAAACTCCAGAAATCTTTAATCTTGCCTGTATTGACTTCCCGCAGGACTATCTTTGGCGCTTTCAGATTTATCTGAAACAACTTTTGACCTTCAGTTTCTTTAAATTCGTAATTAATTTTTCCTAAAACCTCTTTCTCCACCAATTGCCTTAGACTTTCTGAAT
This sequence comes from uncultured Clostridia bacterium, assembly GCA_964649495.1. Classification (GTDB taxonomy): domain Bacteria; phylum Acidobacteriota; class Aminicenantia; order JBFLYD01; family JBBIMS01; genus JBBIMS01. The sequence goes on from CAZYPR010000077.1 coordinate 4,568, forward strand.
TCAAAAGAGCGGAAGAATGAAATTTTATTAACCCATCTTTCCCAACAAGGACAGTCCCTCCAGAACATTCTTTGGCAAAGAAAAAATTATAAAGTTCCTTTTTAGCATCCAATATCAAAGGAAAGTTAAACCTTCCATGTTCTGAAAGCTTCAATGATTTCTCTGGATCTCTACTTGTTACTCCTATTATCTCAAGTCCCTTGCTCTTATATTTATCGGACAAGACCTTTGCATATACGAGAACCTCTTTATGGAATGTATTTGAAGGATCAAAGAAAATATAGAGAACCTTTTTATTTGATAGTTTAGAAGTATCTACTAAATTTCCTTTCAGATCTAAAAGAGAGAAATTCTTTGCCTTTTTATTTAATAGCTCTTGAGTAGAAAGCTCGGGAATCAAAATAAGAATACCGATCAAAAAGTAAAACCCTTTTCTTTTCAAAAATCCCATCTTTACCACATTTATAATTTAGGCATATCAAAAACCTTTGTCAATAGCTAATTCTTGATATTTTTTTAGAATTCTTGATTTTATTTTAGGAGCTCATGGAAGTTCT
>CAZYPR010000078.1:0-5122 GCA_964649495.1 uncultured Clostridia bacterium
TAAAAGGAGTGCACTTTTAAAATGAAAACAGTGCACTTTTAAAAAGTTCCTAACAATCTTCATTCAAGAGAAAATATGAAATCCCTCACTCATGAGAGGGAGAATAGTATATGAGATGGAAGAGATTATTAAACCAATAGGGAGGCCAAAGAAAAGCCAAAATGAAAAATAGAACCGTCCCTTTTTCCATAAGGACAGATATTTTCCCCCAAAAAGTAGCCTGTCCCCTTTTTAGGGACTATTGGTAACATTTTAACGATGAATATTTTGAGATAAGGTCAAAATGGGAATCTTTATGTAACAATAAACAATCATATTCAATAGCAATGGTAGCTATAAGAGTATCGATGGCTGAACTTGTAATCCCCCTCCTTCTTAGATTAAAAGCAATTTCGCCTGCCTTGTGCCAGTGACCATCTGTCACGGAAAGCCAGTGAATCCCTTTTAAATATTTCTTGATATACTCTTTTTCTTTATCTGTTCTTGCCCCTTGGATGAGTTCAATTAGAATTGGGCCTGCTATTGCAGCCCTATCATCCTCCAGGGCTATAGATATAGCTTTTTTAATCTCTTCATACCCCTTTCTTGAAAAGAAACATATCCAACCACTTGTATCGATTAGGATAAGACGATTCATTTTTGATTGGCCAAGAGATTCCTCTGTTCTTTTTGTCGTCTATTGCGGAGGCTTCTAAGGTCTGAAAGTGTTGTTTTTACTATTTCACTTCCAGAAAGGCCTTTTAATTTTTGCCGTAATTTTGTCCTGATCAATTCCTCTAAGGCAAGTCTGATCGTTTCCTTTTTTGTTGAAGTTTGAGCTATTTCCATGGCCTCTTTTAATATTTTTTCATCGATATCAACTAATGTTCTCATCTTATCTCCTCTTATATATATTAAAATAGGTAATTTATATATCAAAGTCAAGCAAAAAGTTATTAACTATCCTTACTTTTTCGGGCTATCGAGAAGAATTAAATCCTTTTGCAGAAACGAATCCCTGCCTGCTCAACTATTTTAAGAACCCTCCTTAGATCGAAATATGAAACACAAACTACATAGATACCCCTATCGTGGTCCCAAAAATTCATTCAATCTCATTATAAGAATCTTAAAATTTTCCTTTATATAATACTTTCTTTCTTCTGCCTCAAGAATGGAGCCAAGTTTTACGGAAAAATCCCTTTTATTCAACGACTCAATTATGTTAAGGATTTCTCTTATTTCATCTGGCGAAGCTTTAATTTCAATTCCTCTTTTTAAAAGAAATTCAATATCAAAAACATCTCTTACCTCTTTTCTACTCAGAAAGGCCTCAATTTTTGTCCTCATAAGTTCATCAAGAGACAAACTTCTTACAAGAACCTGGAGATTTGAATATTTACTGTAGGCTATGGTCATATCTGTCTTAAATTTCCCTTGTTTTTTCCTAATCTCTATCTTTAGGCTTCTTGGATAATCCTTTGATCTTATCTCAAAAATCATAGTGTAAAATCTATTTTCGGCATCCTTAATGATATATTTTTTTGAAAGAAAATCTCTTAGTTTTTTAAAATACTTTCCTATCTCAATCTCTTTATTTAGCCAGAAATCAAGATCAATGGAAAATCTGTTCAGTCCATAGCAGAGCCTAAGCATTGTGCCACCTGTAAAAATTAGGCCTTCAAGGAATCTCCCACTTTTCAGTCTATCAAGGACTTCTATCTCAAATCGTTCCTGTTTTAATAAATTTTGCATATTCTTTTAACAATCTTTTTGGTCTCTTCAGGAAATTTTTCAAGCAGTTCGGAAAGTCTTTCAAAGTCAAGTTTTTTTAAATCAATGGAATCAAGATCAAAGGTATATTTGCCGAAGGAATAAAGATAGATAGCATCCATGAATGCCTTTTCTTTGGTGGCAATAAAAAAATCGTCCATTTTTATAAAGTCAAAATAGAGGGACTTTTTTATCTTATAGAATTTAAAAGATATACTCTCTATTTCGTATTTAACAGTTTTCTTTATACTCATCGCTTCAAAAAAATCCCTTTGGACCTGGGTGGTTACCTCATAAAAGGAAAGGGCAGTCATCATGGAGATATAGGAGGGAACCTGAAGGATATTAGAAATCCTGTAAAGGTCCACATAAGAATTTTGTTGCCATCTCTCTTTTAACACATAAAAATTTTTCTTTAGCCTTGTAAATAACCCCTTTTTAGTATATCTTACACAAAGAACTGCCGCCGAAGGTGACTTTATGTTGAGCAATTCTGCCACATCATCAGGTGTAAAGTAAGGTACCTCCCTTAATTTCCTCAATTCAGTATATTTCATAAGAATAAATTATTAACATTTTTGTTAATTTTGTCAACTTAATAAAAAGAAGATGTGTAATCCCTCATTCATGAGAGTAGAATACTCTATTACACTTATAAAGTGTTTACACCACCATTGTCATTCCGAGCGAAGCGAGGAATCTAAATGCCACTTAGGAAGTGTATGGGTAGGGATTTTGGCTCTAAGACCCCATTCCGTCTACACTTCGTAAGTGTTTGAAGGAAAATAGTTGGGGAAAACCTCTTGAGCTTATAGGAAATAAAGGGCAATAATATGGATCTCCTTCAATGGAAGTAGATGAATCACATCCCTTTTTCTATTATTTTAAATTTCATAATCGTTTTTATTTTATATTGTAGTGTGAAAAGAGTCAAATCTTCATTCAATGGTCAGGGAGATGTTGGGAAATTGAGGTCAGTTGAGAAATTGTTGGAAATTGGGGTCAGACAATTGTAATAAAGTATTATTTTATATGCCAGAAATCAATAATTTATTCAAAAAGTCCATTCAGCCTGAGGCTGATCCGCATTAGGCGGAAAATGATTTTCCGTAACATTTAGCACAATTTTTCTTGACAAAGGGAAACATTTAATTTAAGTTTTATATATCAAATTAAAAATTTCACAAATTATCTGAAATTTTTCAATTTAGACGATCCAGAGAGATATAACTCCATGTTTTTTAAGTTTTTTTTATATATTTCTTTAATTATTTTCATACTTGGGTTAATTTTTAAAATTTCAACCTGGTTTCGATATAAAATTGGAATCGGAGCAGATGAAATTTCGGTCTCAAGAAGGGTTTTGTCTGCCCTCCAAGGAATCCTTCCAACCCTCTTCAGTCTTAGAATCCTTATTCTTCTAAAATGCTTCCTTCTAGATGTGCTTCTTCAATTTAGAATTTTGAAAGAGGACACTCTTCGGTGGATCATGCACATTTTGATTTATGGCGGTTTTATGTTCCTTCTCCTGATGCACGCCCTGGATAAATATATCACTATTAAATTATTTGATCCATATTATCCTACTATCAATCCATTTATATTCTTAAGGGACCTCTTCGGAATCATCGTTATTATTGGAATTGCCATCGCATCCTATCGAAGATTTATTTTGAGAGTCCCCCGTCTCAAAACCAATGGGATGGATCTCTATGCCATCCTCATCGTAGCAGTAATTATGCTTTCGGGGGTCTTTTTAGAAGCAACCAAAATGGTTTCCTACTCTGAGTATAAAAGGATGGTGGATGAATACTCCGGTTTAAGTGATCCTGAGGAACTTAAGGCTCTTGAAGCCTATTGGGTAAAGCAGTTCGGGACGGTTTCTCTAAGTCTCAAAGAACCTTTTGATGAAAAGCTTTTAGAAAAAGGGAGGCAATTGCATCAGTCGAGCTGTGCAGAATGTCATGCCAAATTTCATTGGGCCATTGCTGGATATGGATTGACTAAGTTGGTCCGTCCGATAGGGGTAGGAATTGATCAGGCACGTTTACCCATCCTTCTCTGGTATATCCACGTCTTAACCTGCCTTGTGGGACTGGCTTACCTGCCTTTCAGCAAGATGTTCCATATCTTTTCGAGTGCCCTGAGTCTTTTAGTCAACTCAATTGCAGAAAAAGAGAAACTAAAAGAAGCCAACCAAATGACCCGTAGGGCTCTGGAACTGGATGCCTGTACTCATTGTGGGACTTGCAGTTTACGTTGCTCTGTGGCTCAGGCCTATGAGGAAATTCAGAATATCCATATCCTTCCATCTGAAAAAATTTCTTCCATCCGATCTCTGGCCTCTGGAAAGAGTCTAAATACAGAAGAATTTCAAAAGATTCAAGCAGGGGTCTATCTCTGCACGAATTGCTATCGGTGCACTCTGGTTTGCCCAGTGGGAATTGACCTTCAAGATCTATGGTTTAATGTGAGGGAGATGCTTCTTCAGAAAGGTTATCCTGAATTCCTCCTCCTTTCCCCGCTCTCCTATTATCGAGCTCTGATGAAAGATGAGATCTTCTCAAAAAATTACCAAAAACCTTTGATTCAAGCAAGAGGGGCCATATTGGCTCAATGTGAGTTGATGAGAGAGAAGGAAAAGACTCTTCCCTTGACCCCTCTGGATAAACAATTCCAGAGTGGACTTGGTCTTTCTGCTCAGGCAAAGAACTTCTCTGTCTGTTTTGGCTGTAAGACCTGCACGACGGTATGTCCCGTTGTAGCCAATTATGAAAATCCTCAGGAGGTCCTTGGACTTCTCCCTCATCAAATCATGCACGCAACTGGGTTGGGACTAAGGGATCTTGCCTTTGGTTCAAATATGCTATGGGATTGCCTGACCTGTTATCAATGTCAGGAACAGTGTCCCCAGGGGGTGGCAGTAACCGATGTGCTTTATGAACTTAAAAATTTAGCAATCCGATATGTAAGAGAGAAGAGGTCATGAGTGGGTTTGCTTTTTTTGTTGGTTGTCAGATTCCAGCCCGTCTGAACCAGTATGAATCATCAGCCAGGGCAGTCTTGAATAGATTAAGAGTAGGATTGGTTGATATTAGAGAATTTAATTGCTGTGGATACCCATTGAGGAATATCGATTTCAAGGTCTTTCTTCTCTCTTCAGCAAGAAATATTGCACTGGCAGAAAAGAAAGATCTCAATCTTCTGACCTTATGCAAATGTTGTTACGGCACCCTGAAGAAGGCAGATTACATTTTGAGAGGACATCCTTCTCTAAAGGATGAGATAAACCAAATCCTTAAAAAAGAGGGTTTGAAATATGATGGAAAGTTAGAAATTAAACATCTTCTCTCTTTCCTTTATAGAGATA
>CAZYPR010000079.1:0-4982 GCA_964649495.1 uncultured Clostridia bacterium
CCTCCAAAGGAGGCTCCTATTTCAGAAATCCCAACCATTTTTGAACAGCCTCAATTAAAATATTCTTCTAAATTTTCAAGAAGTTCAAGAAATGATTGGTGGGTTCCTTCTCCAATAATTTTCTTTTCAACTTCTTTGAATTTTTCAAGAAGCTCTCTCTGCTCTTCTTCAGAAAGATGCATATCAGCCATTGGGTAAAGGATGTTGTCCTCTTTATAGATATGGGAGTCAAGAAGCTCTATGTATTTTTCAGCATTCTCAATTATTTTATTTCGAGCATTCTCATTTCCATTAAAGAACTCCTCAATTCCTTCCTTCATGTTCTTTACCGCCTCTCTTCCGACATTATGTTCAAAGAGCATAACACCTATAGGTCCAGATTCCCTTGGTATACCTGCAATTTCCATAGCTGGGAATAAAATATCCTCTTCTTTTCCGTGATGACATTTGTCAGCAAAAACTTTAATAAATTCAAGAATTTTTTCAAAGACATCCCTTCCCACATCTTCTCCATTCTTCAATTTTTCGCGAGCTACACCGAGAATTTTCAGCATCCTTCTTATTTCCTTATGTTCCTCTTTTAAAATCTCTGTTGGTCTCATAAATTTCCTCCTTAAAATAAGTATTTAAATATATAATCAAGCCTTCCTTTCTTAATTAAGTAAGCTCCTGAAAATCTCATCACTTTCCTTATTCTCTCTCTGAATCCATCGAAATAACATGGGGTAGGACATTTTTTGCATGCGGGTTTTGGTTCATAAGGACAAAGAACCCTTTTCGTGACAGAGTGGAGGAGCAATCTTTTGCAGTCATTGCAAAGAGCTCTGGAAATTTCCTCTGAAAAATCTTTTAGAATCCCGTGCACTCTTAATGCTTCTCTCTCTCTTTCTTTATGGAAATTTTTGCAATAAATTTCAGTAAAAAGGGAGAGGATTGAAATATCTTTTTTTAATTTTTTCATGTCTTTTGTTTTTTGCAATTGAGCAAACATAGTCTCACCTTAAGAATTGATAGGATTATGATAAATACAGTCAATATTTATCTCTTGAAGAGTAAATTTTTTCCCAGTTAATTCACAAAGGTAGGATTTGTGGTTTCTTTTGAAATGGGAACAAGAAATGCAAATCCTTGCCACTTTTATAACACCCTCTCTTCTCAAAGAATCAATCAATTTTATGAAAAAGGTAAAAATTTTTTCCTTTTCCTTTTCAGGGAAACTTTCAAGTATTTTCTTTAATGGTTCATTCATAAGTTGGAGATTATTTACAAATTTTTCGCCTTTTTTTGTGAGACTTATAACCGAAAATCTTCTGTCCATGGGATTTTTTTCCTTCCATATAAGTTTTTTTCTTTCAAGGGAGTTCAAGGAGTCGCAAACAGTTGCTTTTGTAAGCCTGAACTCAGCGGAAATATTTGATACAGTTCTCATTGATTCAGGATATTTTTTGAGATAAAGGAGAAAATGGAGTTGAATGGGACTGAGGTTTGTTTCTTTAACCTTATCCCAGATAAGAGCACGAACAGCATTGCAAATTCTTTCTATTGCTGAAATTATTTTCCAATCAATGTCTTGCTTACTTTTCATGTTAGTTCCATTTAGTTAGGAATCCTAACTCATATATTAATATAGGAAAATTTTTGCTTTTTGTCAAGGGATACATAACCGAACCTAAGATATGGTCGTAAAATAAATAGATGAATAAAGTTGGTATGTTCCTTTTTTTTTCTTCTTGATATGATTTCGACTTGATGCAACCCATTCATTCTGGGAAAAGGGTAATTAATGTTATAGTCAAATTTCAGACTTTTGCTATTTTCAGTTTAAATTTTTAGACCTACTCAAATTCAATTCCCCTTTATTTCAGCCATAGAAAATATGTCATATTATCATATTTTAGAGAATAATTCTCTATATTAATTTTTGAGACTATCTTTTAAACTTTCCTTACATTCTCTATTGTGTTGACATTTTCTTTTCAATCAATTATATTAAACAAGGGAAAAAAGGAAAAAGATTTTTAGAGGTCTGATTTGAAAGGTTTTAGATATAAAGAAGTTTTTACAATTTTATCTCTTTTGATTGCAGATCTTCTTTCTATAATTGTCTCTCTTTTGTTAGCTTACTTTCTAAGAGCATATATTCTTCCTAACCTTTTTTCTCCTTTCAGAATTAAACCAGTCCCCCTTTCAAATTTCCTCTCTTCTTTCTATCTTATAGGGATATGGATTATCCTCTTCTTCCACGACAGATTGTATACAAGGAGGATTCTTTTCTGGGAGGAGACAAGACTGATTTTAAAGAATACAACCATTTCAATTATAATCGTTATGCTCCTTACTTTTATCCTTAGAAAAGAAAGGGTTTACTCAAGGGCGGTTTTTATTCTTCTCTGGATTTTATCCCTAATTTTTATCCCTCTTTTCAGATTCTTAACCAAGAAATTACTTGGCAGATTTGGCTTATGGAGAAGGAATGTTCTGATTGCTGGTGCAGGCTCAACAGGTGTGAGGGTAGCAAAAGAAATTGGGATGAATCCTTATATTGGATACAATGTTGCGGGATTTCTTGATGATGACAGGGATAAGATTGGGACCAAAATAAATGGAGTTGAGGTATTGGGTAAGCTTTCAGAGGTTGAAAAATGGCTGAGAAAGACATCCTCTGAGGATGTTATATTTGCAATACCATCAATTGAAGAAGGAAAACTTAAATCTTTTGTTGAAAAGTGTGAACCAATTGCAAAAAATATAAATTTTGTAAGCAAATTTGGACTCTTTTCTCTTTACAATCTGAAGACAGAGCATATTAATAGTTTTCTTTTGATTTCCATGAGGGGGGGGCTTTTGAGCTCATGGCTCAGGACAGTTAAGGATTTATATGAAAAACTCATTGTAATTATTATTTCCCCTATTTTAATCCCCCTTGCAATTTCAGTATCAATTCTAATTAAAATAGATTCTCCTGGTCCTGTCTTTTTTGCCCAGGAAAGGGTTGGAAGAAATGGTAAAAAATTTAAACTTTTAAAATTCAGAACAATGTATAAGAATTCAGATGAGATTTTAAAAAGGGCTCTTGAGTCGAATCCTGAACTTAAGGAGGAGTGGGAGAAATTCAGGAAAATAAAAGGGAATGATCCAAGGGTCACTCCTTTAGGGAAATTTTTAAGGAGGTGGAGCCTTGATGAAATCCCTCAATTCTTTCATGTTCTAAAGGGTGAGATGAGCCTTGTTGGTCCAAGACCTTACATACCTTATGAAATAGAGAAAAACTCATCCTTTAAAACAATTATAAAAGTAAAGCCAGGATTAACAGGTCTATGGCAGATTCGAGGAAGGAATATTCTCCCATTTGAGGACAGAGTAAAACTTGACGAATTCTATATAAGAAACTGGTCTTTATGGCAAGATTTTGTAATTCTGATTGAGACAGTAAAAGTTGTTTTAAAAGGAGAAGGTGCTTTTTGATTGGAAAGAAAAGAACGGTTATCCTCTTTCCTGATGTTGCAATTAAATTTGGATTAAAATAAACTATTTTGTATGAGTAGTAATATATTTAAGCTCTTGCTGATAAAATATAAATAAGGGAGGAAAGAATGGACGAGGAGGAAATTGAACTAATGGACATAATAAATGTCCTTTGGAAGAGGAAATGGATTATAGGTATAGGAACTTTAATTTGCATGGTAATGGTTGGATTTGTAAGTTTTCTTCTAAAGCCAATTTATGAAATCTCAGCCCTTCTTCAACCGGGAAAGTTCCTTGTTCAGGACGAAGCTGGAAGATTTGAGGAGGTTTTAATTGAAAGTCCTAAACAAGTTGCAAGTAGGATAAATGAAAAGACATATGACCACCTTGTTGCCAATGCCCTAAAAATACCTTTGGACGAGTTTCCAGAAATAGAGGCAGAGGATATAAAGGACACATTTTTAGTTAGAATATGGACTAAGAATCATGATATTGAGAGAGGGAAAAATATTCTGAATAAAATCCTTTTATTTATAAAGGAGGAACTGGATGCAAAAATAGAAGTTGAGGTAAAAGGCATCGATTCCCAAATAAGAAATAATGAGATAGAAAAGTTAAAAGTAATGAAAGAGATTGAGAATTTAATAAGAAAACAAGAAATAGTAGAAAAAAGGGAAAAGGAGCTTCAGAGAGAGATGGCGGGAGTTTTGAAAAGGATAAAAACATTGGAAAGGGAACAAATAGAAAACTTGAAAAATCCCAAAAGGAACGAAGCGGAGGCTCTTGGAATGCTTCTTTACTCCAATGAGATCCAGCAAAATCTTCGTTATTACAACTCCCTTGAAGAGCTTTTAAGCACTAAGAGACTGGATCAAGAGAATATAATTCTATCAATACAGCAAAAGGAGGAAATCTTAAAACAGATTGATTTAACAATTGGAAATTTAAAAGAGAAAAAAGGAAGGATTGATTACACAAAAATAGTAAAATCTCCAACCCCTTCCAAATATCCTGTATTTCCAAAGAAGAAATTGAATGTTGCATTAGCAGGAATTTTGAGCATAATGTTCTTCTCTTTTCTATCCTTTTTCCTTGAATACATTGAAAAGCACAGAAATCAAAATTAGTCGGGAAATTAGGCAGAGAAAGATAATTATCGCTCCCTGATTGCATTGCACTTTTGATCTTCAAATCTCCATGTTATAATTTAAAAGAAATGAAAAGATTGTTTATAATTTTTCTTTTTTCCTTTCTGCTATATCAACATTCTTTTGAAGCTGATACAACCTTCACACAGGAAGACAGGGAAAGGCTCATAAGGCTTGAGGTAGCTTTGAAAGAGTTCAAAGATTCAGTGGACAAGAGATTTGAGCAGGTGGACAAGAGATTTGAGCAAGTGGACAAAAGATTTGAGCAGGTGGACAAGAGATTTGTTGAATTTAGAGATTATGTTGACAAACGCTTTGAGCAGGTAGACAAACGCTTTGAGCAGGTGATGACATTTCTCTGGATTCTTT
>CAZYPR010000080.1:0-4644 GCA_964649495.1 uncultured Clostridia bacterium
TAGTTACTTTTTCATCAATCTATTCCCTAAATCAGTCAGATTTAAGGATTAAATTCAAATTTCAAAATAGCATTTCAGCTTGCATATTTTGAGATGATGAAAGGAAGTTGGAAAGAACTGTTCCTGTATGAAGATAAAATTAAAAGAATTACAAAAGAAGATATTCAGCGAGTTTCAAATTCTTATTTTAAGAAGAGAAACAGGATAGTTGTTTATACCGTTAATGAAAAAAATGAATAAATTAGAAACAGGAGGATAGGTTGAAAAAAGCTAAATTGATATTTGTGATTTTGTTATTCATGCTCTATTCAATTTTATTTTTGGATAATATATTACTCAGAACAAATGATCTTAACGATTTAAATTCTCCATCAATTCAACATTATCAGCTTTCTAACGGATTGAAATTGCACCTATTGAGGGTAGAAAAGAGTGATAAAATTGACATGTTTGGAATCATAAAGGTTGGCTCAGTATTCGACCCTCCAGAAAAAGTTGGATTAGCAAACATTCTTGGGAAAATGCTCAGAACAGGTGGAACAAAAAGTATAAGTGCAGAAAAAATAGATGAGGAGCTTGATTCTATAGGAACCAAGATATCTTTTATGATCTCTTTGACATTTGGACAATTAAGACTTAGTTGCCATAGAGACAATTTCAAGAAATCCCTAAAGATATTGTCTGAACTTCTTACCAATCCAGCGTTTGAAAATGATAGATTGATTCTGGCTAAAAAAGAACTCATTGATTTTTTGGAAAAAGAAAAGGAAGATATTGAATCTTTAGCTTTTTTAGAATTTCAAAAGCTACTTTATGGAGAAGATAGTCCTTATGCAAGAACACCTAACATAGAATCTATTAATAAAATTGAACAAAGAGACCTTTTTGAATTTTATAGTCAATTTATTCACCCTAATAATATAAGTTTAGCAATATGGGGAGATTTTAATTATGATGAAATAATATCAAATTTTGAAGAAGCTTTTAGAAATTGGAAAAGCTTGAATACTAAACCTCCGCATTTCCCTGATGTAAAGGTTAAGAGAAAAGGATCGATCAACCTAATCATAAGAGAAAATGCCCACCAATCAAAAATAAGAATTGGACACATAGGAATTAAAATGGACAGAGAAAATCCTTATAACAAAGAATATATAGCATTATTAGTCTTAAACCAATTACTTGGTGGGCAACCCTTTACATCCCGCCTTCAAAGTAGAGTTCGATCAGAATTGGGACTTTCTTATAATGTCTTCTCTATGTATTGGACATCTTGTTATTATCCTGGCTCATTTCTTGTTTCTGCATCTACAAGAACCGACGCCACTATCAAGACAATTCAGTGCATTTTGGAAGAGTTAAGAAGGATACGGGAAGAACCGATTAGTAAAGAGGAGATTGAGCATATAAGAAATTTTTTGATAAATTCATATGTATTGAGATATGATTCTTTGGAGAAAATAATAGCTCGTCTTCTATTTTATGAATATGAAGGGCTTCCTCACAATTATTTTCAATTTATATTTAAGGAGCTTCCTAATATTGATGCTAACTATGTTCAAAAAGTAGCTAAAAAATATATTGACATTGACTCCCTTTGCATATTAGTTGTTGGTAACAGCAAGGATTTTGACAAGCCATTATCTACTCTCGGAAATGTTAATATTTTAGATAGATAGTGTATAATAAACGAAAGGAGGCAAAATGGAATTTAAGAGCAAAAGGTTAATCACGGTTTTGGTTATCCTTTTTATAAGTAAATTCGTGTTTTCTGAAAATCCTAAAATTTTGAAGAGCTCGAATAATCCCGTTCATGGTAATCTCAATCTCCAACTGAAAAGGGACTTGATATTAGGAGAGGAAGCTTCTGGTCCTTATTTTTTTGCCTCAGTTAAAGGGATTGAACAAAGGGATAGATTTATATATGTTCTTGATCCAAGAATGGCTAAGGTTAGAGTTTATGACATGAAAGGGAAATTTACTCGGGATATTGGAGGAAAAGGGCAAGGTCCAGGAGAATTTATGCTTCCCGGTTGGTTCTCATTAAGTGTAAATGGAGATATTTATATTTATGATTTGATGACAAGAATAATGTCGGTTTTTAACAATGAAGGGAACTTTAAAAGAGCTTTCAAAATGGAAAAAATTTTATATTTTCCAAAGGGCTCATTTTATGTGGATGAAAATGATAACATTTACGCATTGTTTGATGAATTCGAATCAGAAACGGATCTGAAGGATTTTACACACTTTGCTAAGTTTAATTCAGAAGGAAAGTTAGAAAAGATTTTCTATAAAACTCTCCACTTCATGGGAATTGTTGAAGAGAGTGGTGGCAGCAAATATAGACTCATTTATGAAAATCCTTATATGTCGAATTTATATTTTACTACTCTTTTTTCAAAAGGTATTTTTGTTCTCATGAATTCCCTTAAATATGAGTTGATGAATCTTTCAAGGAATGGTGAGATATTAGTGAGGATAGTAAAAGATGAGAAAAGCACAAAAGTAACTCTAAAAGAAAAAGAGGCAGTATTTTCAAAAGAGTTAAGTGGTATTCCAAAACATCTTCAAAAATATGCAACTTTTTCAGAGACAAGACCTTATTGTTCAAATTTGCTATCCGATGAAAAAGGGAGAATATATGTAGAGAGATTTAAGCCTGTGACTGATAAGAGCTCATCCTATACATATGATATTTTTAACAGTAAAGGAGAATTTCTTTATAAATTGACTCTAAATTTCAAGATTGAGCTTATAAGAAATGGATATATTTATACAGTCTCAACAGATGAAGAAAAAGGACAGATCAAGATCATTCGATTCAGAGTTGAGAATTGGAATGAAATTGAAGCTCCATCTAAAACTTGGAATCATCTCCCTTTTAATCCTTCCCTTCTTCATTCTCTCTCTAAAAACATTCCACAGCAAACTGAAGGAACTGAGCAGGGAAGTTAGGGAAGAGAGTGCAAAGTATTTTGGAAAGCTTGAAAGGAACATAAACTCAATAGAGAAGATAAAAACATCACTGAAGGAAGAAGATGAAGGTGAAAGGGTTTCAAAGAGGTTGCTGACCGTCACTTCTTTAAACATAAAATCAGAGATATTCTCTGCATTAGCATCATCAGTCTCATCCTTCATAGGTCTTATAGCACCATTTATTGTTCTATGGTATGGGGTCTCCGAGATAATAAGAGGGGATCTAACATTGGGGACATTCTTTGCAATAAACTCATTCCTTGGATATCTTTACGGACCAGCCCAGAGACTCACAGAGGTTGGATACTCAATTTCAAGAGCAATTGCTGGACTTGAAAGGGTATATGAGGTTTTCTCTGAGAAGGAGGAGGAGGAGGAGGAGGAGGAGGAAGGGGATGAGATTTCTGAGATAGGGGATATAGAGTTTTCTGATGTTTCTTTCTCCTACAATGGAAATGAAAGAGTTCTTGAGGGACTGAGTTTCAAAATAAAGAAAGGTGAGAAGGTTGCCATTGTAGGAAGGAGTGGAGAGGGGAAGAGCACAATAGTAAGGCTAATTCTGAAACTTTATCAGCCAATGGATGGAAAGATTTTAATATCAGGGAAAGATATAAGAACAATTGATAGGAAAAGCCTGAGGGAAAAGATCTCATATATTTCCCAGAATCAGAAGATCCTTGAGGAGGACATAGAGGATAGAAAGAGTGAACTTATGGAAATAGTAAAAGATTTAGGGATTGAAGAAACATTTGAAAGGGGAAATATTCTTCAGAGCGGAATTTCTGGAGGTGAAGCACCGAGGCTTGAGATAGCAGAAGCTCTTGTCAAAGAAGGAGAGCTTCTCATAATAGATGAAGGGACATCAAACCTTGATTATGAGACAGAAAGAAAAGCATTAAAAGCACTTCTTCAAAAATACAAAGAAAAAACAGTTATTTTTATTGCCCATCGTCTAAGCTCGATAAAGGAATTTGATAGAATTTTGGTTCTTGAAAGTGGAAGGATAGTAGAGGAAGGAACTCATGATGAGTTGATTAGAAAATCTGGTATTTATTCATTGCTCTGGAAAAGTCAGGAAAAATCAATAAAATCAACATAAATATTCATAAGAAAACAATTCAGAATCGGTCGTTGGTTAGGACATAGTATCCACCCTGACTAATATTAGGGAAGAATAAATTTAATATGGGAATCATATTATCCAGAACCATTACAGGGAAGGAAGCACCCTTTTTTGGAAGTTTAACATACTTCAGATAACTTCTTAAAAGGTGTCATGCCAATTCCTGAATGAAATCTTACTGTGTTGTATACCCATTGCCATCTCAAAGCTCTGAATAAAAACTCCTTTAAATCCTTACATACCTCAAGCTATGATATTTCCACAAAGGCATTATACTCTTTCTTTCCCTTGGGTATATGTATAACTCTTGCTCCTAATGGCTTAAATATAACTCTATTTAAATATTCAATTTTATCTACTGATTTGCCACCAAACTCTTCTCATAAGAGTAACTTATAAATCTAAGCCTTGTCTTCATACTTAGCTGAGACTGCATATCTTACAGTTGATGGCTTAACAGATATGCCTCTTTCTTTAAGTAACCTTACAATCCTATCTCTACCATAACCTGTCTTTTTCCTTACAGTCTTTCTTGTTGTTTT
>CAZYPR010000081.1:0-3711 GCA_964649495.1 uncultured Clostridia bacterium
TAAGAGAAAGAGATATGGTAAGCTTTTTTATCTCCTCCTCTGTCCTCTTCTGTGCTTGAGCAAGTTCTTTCTGTGCCTCTGCAAGCTCCTCCACCCTTTGCTCTGTCCTCTTCTGTGCCTCTGCAAGCTCCTCTACCCTTTGCTCTGTCCTCTTCTGTGCCTCTGCAAGCTCCCTTTGTGCCTTAGCAAGCTCTGAAACAATAGCTTTCAGTTCATTAAAGTCCTTTGCTTTTACTGTCTCATCTAAAATGTCCAAAAAATTCAAAAGAACATCCGCCTGTTTTTTGCTAAAAACCTTTCTTATCTCCTCTCTTATCTTTTCTGTTGCTGGCATAATTTTATTTTATCAGTTTTCACAATAAAAAACAAAAATTTATAGGTTAAATCCTTAGAAAGTGATTGAGCGAATTCTCAGGCTTTAAGCCCTCTCTTTTTATAGTGAACGCTTATCGTTCATCACTTAATCATCTTCTCCAGCTCAGCTATAACTGCTTTTATTGTTCCTGCTTCTGGAGAGTTTGGATCAACCTCAATACACTTTTTAAAATACTCGAGAGCCTTTTTAAAATCTCCTTTGTTAAGATAGCAGTACCCAAGCTTTGAATATGGTTTCCACCAATCAGGCTTTATATTTACAGCAAGTTCAAAATATTTTATTGCATCATCAACTTTCTGATTTGTGAAATAAATTTCTCCAACAGTATAGGCAAGAGCGGAATCCTTTGGAGATATCTGTAGAGCTGACTCAAAACTCTCCCTTGCCTTTTCAAAATCATCCTTTTTTAGCCATACCTCTCCCATCCCTGTGAAAGCTTTGAATGCTGTTTCTGGTTCCTTTGAATAGTCCCCATCCCTCTCCTTCAACCTTTTCAAAACCTCCTGAAAACTGTTCAAAGCTGAATCCAGCTCCCCTTTTTTCATTTGAACAGAACCTATGTTGAGATAGAGCTGAAAAACAGAAGGGTATTTCTCGATAAGCTGGTTATAAATTGCTATAGCGGAATCATACCTTTCCTCTTTTACTTCATTTTCTGCCTTTTCAAGCATTTCTATAGCGGATTTATCCACTGAAAGAGCAGAAGGTCCTCCTTTTAACTTCTTCAATGTAAATGTGACGGGTGGATTTTTAAACTCTGAAACCCTCAACTCTATACTTGATGGTGCATAACCTTCCTTTGTAGCTGTTATTCTCCAAGGACCTGTTCCGAATCCAGCAATTGCCCAATCCCCCTTTTTGTCAGAAATCCCCTTTAAAACAGTCCCCCTTTCCGTTAAAGATTCAGCAATAATTTTGACATCTGCCAGTGGTTTCCCTTCATCATCTACAACTTTTCCAAAAACTCTCCCCCTTCCCAATCCCGCCTGTGAAATGAGATTATAAGAATTGAAAAGAAGGATTAGAATAAAAAAAACTAAAAATTTCCATTTCATTTTTCCCTCCATCTCATAAAAATTTCATTCAATACCTTCCACACTGAAATCAATTTTCCCTTCAAATAATTTCCCTGAATTTATATCCTTTATAAAAATTTTCAAAGTGTAGTCCCCTGGTTCAAGCTTCTTATCCGCAGAAAAGATTGGCATGGGCTGGCTGATAATGGCTGCTCTTTGATCTTTTAAAACCTGAGGCGCAAATTTTAACTTCTCCTCCTCTCCTTTCAAAATCTTGTAATTTATCTCAAAATCGTATGCCCCCTTTGGAGAGGTTGAAGCACCAAGAATGAAATAGAACAGCTCAACTGTCTCATCCCCTCTGAATTTATTTTCAAAATAAGGTTCAATACAAAGTCTTCCAAAAGTGAAGGAATCCTTTTGAATTACTGCCTCAGTTTGAGGGGTCTCAAGAACTTTCAGGGATTTTAGAAAGAAGAGTCTTGTGGTTTCAAGTCTATCAAATCTTAGAATATCCGGTAAAGAGATATCCACATAGGAAACAGAAATCCTTTTCAGATCAGGAGAAGCAAGGGAATAGGAGAGGATGTATTTTCCGGGGGGTAAAGTCTGAATTATTGAATAATAATGGGATTCTTCTGGATTATAATTTTCTTTCTCAACAACCTCCTTAAATGGCAAATAAACCTCCTTGAAAATCTTCTTGGGAACTCCTTTAGCATCAGTGGAATAGAACCTTAAAAAGGTATCGATTTCACCAACCATCTTCCCTTCCAATTCCGATGAAAAAATAGAGTCATTTCTGATTTTGAATATAAAAGCAACAAAAACATTCTCAATGGAACTGGGAAAGAATAAATAATCTTTGAACTCAATTGGTATGTCCATCCTGCTCTTCCTTTCTGCAATATTTAGATCCATAATTTGAGATACTTCTTTAGGAATTTTTATTATCTCTTCTTTTTTCCCCTTCTGGGAGTAAAGAGGAAAAATGAAAAAGAAAAGAAAAAAAATGATTAACAATTTCTTCATATTGCAACTCCTTTCAAAATTTTCAAATCTTTAATGGTAAAAGCTTCTTTACTTCCTCCTTTCCAGTTAGATTAACTGCAATTATGTAAACATTGTAAGAGCCAGAAGGTAAAATCTGTTTGACGGGAATATCGACAATCCATGATTGCACTCTTCCCTCTGTTACATCATACTTTGTAGCAGAAAATGGATAATCCCTTGTAAATTCCCAGATAACCTTCTCGTCCCTATCCATAATCTTTATGTGCAATCTTAATTCAGTTTTCAGAGTCCATCCCTCTTCCTCAAGAAAAATGGCTCTTAGAGGGAATTCAAGATGGATTAGAAGATTCCCTTCCTTTGACTTAACTTTTTTGAATTGGTAATTAAAATCGAAAAGGTATTTTTCTCCTTCCAGTCTTTTCCTGAAAAATTCCTCCTTATTTAACTCATGGAGTAATGTAAGATTTGGATTTATTGTTGTTGATACTGCTCCAGGAACTGCTTCCCCAAGATCAGTAACCAACTTGTAATCTCCTGTTCCATCAACATCCACAAAGTCAAGCCTCACATAAATTCTTTCCTGCATAGCTGTTAAAAGGTTTCTATAAATCCATGTCTCCATTGGTTTGGTTCCCTCCCTTGAGGGAAGCTGGACACTCCTTGCATCTGCAAAAGGGTCAATGTATTGTCCACCTTCACTTCTTATTACTTCATCGGGAGGACCAAAAAGAACATATATTCTTCCACGATCTGTTAAATATCCTTTCCTTCCCTTGGAAAACATCTTGTTTGCTGTTTCAATCCTTTTTAAGTAGAGCTCTTTAAACTCATTAACTGAGGTTTGGGGGAATGGGTCCCTTCTCTGCCAAAAATCCTCTATAAACTTTTCCCTTTCCCATGGTGGAAGTTCAAGGAAAATCTTTTTTTCACTATCAGAAATAATATACTGGGTTATATCGAGAAATTCCTGGCTCTGTGGGTCAAGTCTTTTCTCAAGAGTTATTGTTCGACAGGAAAAAAGAGAAAAAGAAATTAACAAAAAAATAATTTTTTTCATTTTTTACCCTCCCTTATTTGTTTTAAAATCTCAGAAACATCCTTCTGAGATGGATTTATTTCAATAGATTTTTCAAATGCCCTTAAGGCTTCCTCCCTATTCCCCATTTTCAAATAACAATTTCCTATTGAATTAAGAATTTCAGCGTCAAGTCCCTTTAATGAAAGAGCTTTTCTATAATTGTCAAGAGCCTGAATGTAGATTGTCCAAGAGATGTTAACCAGTTTAGAAGAGTTAAAGCATTTGGA
>CAZYPR010000082.1:0-3561 GCA_964649495.1 uncultured Clostridia bacterium
GGAGAAACCAGTTTTTAACGATTTTTTAGAGAAAAAATGCGAAAGTTGGGTTAGACAAATTCAAGAACTCCAGACTATAAAAAAAGAAAGTTTTTTAAGTGATTGGAAAATATACTACTTAGTTGATAGAATTTTACACTTAATTTAACAATTGAGACAATTCTGAGTATTGAGATTTGGATTAATAATTTTTTAGGAGAACCCGAAGTTAAAATAAAAAATACACAAATTGATTTTCGCCTTTCCTGTTCTTATCTCACCACAAAATCAGCTGTTGCGGTGGAACCATCGGTAAGTTTTATTACAAGTCTGTAATTTCCAATTGGCCAGCCTGCTGGAGGAGATGTGAATTCAAAGAGAGAAATTAAAGTTTCGTAATCTTGCTCTACAGTATTAGTTGCAGGTCCCAGAGAAGAATTGGAGTCAAGATGGTAAAGAGTTGCTGAAATAGTCTCTCCAGCGCGAACATTGGTCACATAGACACTCACATTGAGAACTCTTTGATTTGGTCGGAAGATTGTAGATTGATTGGATACAACACCTCTTGAATCTGTCTGTGTGCCAATATCTATTCTTTCTATTACTGGAGGATATGATTTGGTATCTCTTTTTTCTTCGGTTATCCCTGTTGGGCTTAAGGTTATTGAGAGAATTTTCCATTCACCATTTTCTTTAACCAGTTTATACTCAACGGGTGTGGTAGACCCATCTTCCGATTGAAGGGTCCCTTTCAAAGTTCCGATAATGTTTTCTATGCTTCTTTCATTAAAAGAATGAGATTTATTTTTTGAGAGGGATGGATATCTTTTTACAAAATCTTGAAAAGCCTCAAATGAAACTGTGTTTTTAAAATCCCTTGATGTCAAAGCATAGGCAGAGTAATAATCACCTTTCTTCAGAGCGGTGAGCTGTTTCTCAACAGTTGTGACAATCCCTTCTGTCAAAAGAAATACAAGAACAATTACCAAAACTACAAACAGGGCAAACCCAAGCAGAATCTTTTTCAAGAGGGTGCTCTTTTTCGGTTTACTTTCTTGATATTTTTGGACTTCTTCCATTTAAAACCTCCTTTTTAAAAATCAATTCTTATAGTAACCTTTTAAAGTAAATATGTCAAATTTCATAGATACTTTTCTACAAAACATATGCGGTAAGAAGATTTTTCATCATTCTGATTTGAATCCTGAATATCTTCTTGCCCCCCTATAGATTTTCTTCCAGTAAGGTTCATATAGATTTGATATCTGAACAGCTGGTTTCTCATGGGTTGTTGCATTGATAAATTCCTTCTCATTTATCATAATCCCGACATGGGAGACCCTCCCTCCTTCTCTTCCGAAGAATACAAGATCACCCTTCTTTTCTTTACCTTTTTCAACTTTTTCAAGGTCACTCTGGTCAAATTGCATATACGCATCTCTTAAAAGCTCAACCCCTGCAAGTTTGAAGACTAGTTGTGCAAAGCCTGAACAGTCTAAACCAAGTGGGGTTTTCCCTCCCCAGAGATAAGGAATTCCGATAAATCTCATTGCCTGCTCAATCATTTTATCCACTGAAAGCCTTCTTTTCTCCTCTGCATCCCTTATAAATCCATCCCCCTTCTGTATCCATCCCTTTTCCCATGAAGGAAGTTTGATTTCACACCATCTCTCACCACAATCTCCAACTTCAAGAGTAGCTGATATTGTTGCGAATGTAAGGGGTTTGTGCTTTGTCACATCTTCAACCCTGTAGATGTATGCTATAAGACTTTCCACCTCAAATACTTTTCCTTTTGTTGCATAATGCTCCTCACCTTCCTTATAAATTCTTATTGATTTTGTCTCCATCCAGCCTTTATAGGTGTCAGGGGTCTCAATATAGAACCACTCTTTTTCATCCTTCTTTTCCATTTTCAAGATTTTTACATTTGTTCCAATTATTGCCTGGCTTACAACCTCGCTCATCTCATCAGGGTTTCTGTGCATGTTTTCCACACTTTTAATGACAACTCCATATTTTTCCTGTGCCATTAAAGAAAACCCAAAAAGCACAATTAAAATTCCTGAAAAGATATTTTTCATATTCCCTCTCCATTCATATTTTTTATCAAGATAATAAAAAATTCTACCAAAAAAATTCATTTGATTAAATAAAATTTTTGATATATCTTATTTTGCATGGAAAGAGAAAATTTTAAAGAGAAAAAAAATCAATTTTCGGAGCTACCAAGGGTTCTCAACTTTATTGACATTATTGGAATTATTGTTGGAGGAGTAATTGGCTCAGGAATTTTTATAGTCCCAGCAAATATGGCGGGTTATGTGCATTCTCCAGTGTGTCTTATGGTTGTCTGGATTTTTGGAGGAATTCTTACATTTTTTGGAGCCCTGACCTTTTCAGAGCTTGGAGCCATGTATCCCAAGGCAGGTGGAATTTATGTCTATCTCAGGGAAGCTTACAGTCCAGTTATTGCTTTCCTTTTTGGATGGACACTATTTCTTGTTATAGATTCAGGGACAATTGCCACCCTTGCAGTTGCCTTCTCCTCAAAATATCTCCCCCATTTTTTCCCCATGACTCCATTCCTTTCCAAATTAATAGCTATTCTTCTAATTGCTTTTCTTGTGGCGGTTAACTACATTGGTGTGAGATGGGGTGCTTTACTTCAGAATCTTCTTACTCTAATAAAATTTGGAGCTCTTCTCGGAGTTTGCGGAATAATTTTTTTGCTTGGAAAAGGGAATCCAAGAAATTTCATAGAGCCTCCCCCAACTTTTTCTCATGATTTCATAGGGAAATTTGGTCTTGCCCTTGTGGCAGCCTTATGGGCATACAAAGGATGGGAGACAGCAACTTTCTCAGCAGGAGAGATTAGAAAACCTGAGAAAAATCTCCCCCTCGGGCTCTTTACAGGAACTTTGATTGTGATTGCAATATATCTCATTGCCAATTTTGCCTACTTGTATGTAATTCCCGCTCCGGAAATGGCTGGTTCCAATAGAATTGCAAGTGATGCAATGGGAAAAGTCATTGGTCCATTGGGTTCATCAATAATTGCTTTCATAATACTCTTCTCAATAACAGGAGCTGCAAATGGAACAGTTCTTACAGGTCCGAGAGTCTACTTCGCAATGGCAAGGGATGGTGTTTTCTTTAAAAAGGTGGCTGAAGTTCACAAAAAATTCCTCACCCCTCATATCTCAATATTAATTTTAGGAATCTGGAGTTCAATTTTGAGTTTAACAGGAACCTTTGAACAGCTTTTTACTTATGTAATATTTGGGGAGTGGCTATTTTTTGGACTTGTTTCAGGAAGTGTTATAATTTTAAGGTTCAAAAAGCCAGAAATTCATAGACCCTATAAAACATGGGGCTATCCCTTTACACCCATTCTCTTCATAATTTCTGCAATCTTTATTTCTGTTAACACTTTGATTAATGAATTCTGGAATTCAATGGCGGGTCTTCTGATAATTGCCCTCGGAATACCTTTTTATATTTACTGGAAGAAGCGCTCCACTTATAGCTAACCCAACTTTCGCAATTTAAAATGTAAACTATTGATAGAAAAGGGTTTTT
>CAZYPR010000083.1:0-3131 GCA_964649495.1 uncultured Clostridia bacterium
CCTCCAAAGGAGGCTCCTATTTCAGAAATCCCAACCATTTTTGAACAGCCTCAATATAAATAGCTTTTCTGCTTCTCTTATCTTCAAACCTATTTCTTTATCTCCGCCGAAAAAAGCAATAATTACATTTGTGTCAAGAAGATATTCACCATCCATTTATTTCAATTCTTTCGCAATCCTCTTCAATAGCTAATCTCATTATTTCTATGTCTTCAGGGTTTATTGAGCCCATCAAAGATATTATATTACTTCTCTCCTCTTTTTGCTTGGCTTCCCCTTCTTTTAAAGATTTTATAAACTCCTTCACTTCTCTAATCCTCTCTTCAGGTAAGTCTTTTAAAAGCATGTAAATTTCGTCAATTGTATTTTCTACTTTCCTCATTGCAACAAAATCAGTTTATCATATAAAGAATATAAATACAACAGAATTTCTTAATTAAGTAATAGATATTTTTACTTTCAAATAGTTTTTTATTCATTAGATTTTGCCTTTTAATCAAGGTTTTTTTAAACTCTTGCTTTTTATGTCAATTGAACGGTGATGATTCTCATATTACTTATTTATTTTTTAGGTTTTTCTATCCTCATCTCTTTGTCTTTCCTTTTCTTATGCCTCTTTTCAAAGAATCTCTCTTCATATAAAATCAGAGGAAAGAGAATTAAGAGGAAAAAAATACCAAAAATGGCAAAATTGGGTATGACACCTTTAGGTGGATTAAGCAATTTGAGGTTAACGCTTCCAATAAACCCAATTATATATAAGATATAAACAAGGATACTTGTAAGTAAGATAATATAAAAAATATGTTTTTTGGTCAGAGATTTCCTGACTTCAAAAAAAAGTAGATATAACATAACAAAAAATGATGCAACTGAAAAAAACAAAAAATCAACCCACTTTTCACCTCCTTTCTTGAATCCTGGGAATAAAGCATTCACACCAAGCATAACAATAGGCAAAAGGATCAAGGAAATGAAAAATATCGCAAGTCCTGATAGAATATATCTATCATCAGGCTTTCTTTTATAATGCCACCAGCTCATTTACAGAAGGTATGAACAGTCCAAAAAAATAAAGATTTTTCAAAAGTTTCTTCTGGGAGAAACTCGGTATAGCAATCTACTAACTCCACAATACATTTTACAAATGGATAGCCTACCCCAACATACAAAGATAATTTTCCTAAAGCCTTCGACCAATTCATATACCTCTTATATACCTTAAATCTCCAGAACATCCACCTTCCAGTCTTCAATGCATGTTTTCTTGCTTCTTCGTATGCTTTAGCTTTAAAATATGCCTCTCCTGCCTTTCCTCCAGCTATCATAACATCCGCTATCCCTCCTGTGAATGGTGCTCCTTCAATAGGAACTCCTAAGTTCATTGCTATACAGATTGTCCATCTCTTAAAACATCCTCTTTCCTTTTCATTCAAGGATATCTGTCTCAGTGTCTCTGCAAGAAGGAAGAAAGGGTTTTCAGGGTCAGATGTTAATCTGTTGTATGCTTCCTCAATTCTCTTCCATTCATCAGTTTTAGTTTCCTTCTCCCATCTCTCCATCAGTTTGTTTGGTTCTTCTCCTGTCATTGTGTCTGCTCTAAATCTTGATTAACATCTTGTTCTTCCTCTTCCTTGGAATCTGTTTCCTTTAATCTTTCCTTTCTCTTTTTGAGATACTTCTTGATAAAAAATTTATATTCTAACTTGAGAGTAGGATATAAAATAAATGGAACAAATATAAAATATATTCCTATATAAGCCCATGTGTTAGAAGGAAGTTTTAGGATATGGTGAACTTTCAAAATAGCTAAAACTATGAAATAAAAAATAAACAAAATTACTCCTGTCAGGACTTGTAAACCTATCATCCCTTTTTGAAACTCGCGAGCAAAGACTATTATTCCATATATCATCAGAAAAAGAGAACCTATTCCGTAAATAGTGAGACGGCCTATCTCTTCCCAAGGTAACTTGGGAAATAAATACATTGTCAACAATGTTAAAACGAAAGATAAGATCGAAACTAAAATAGCAAATACAAAAAGTCCAATTTCTATAATTTCTTTATCCTTTTGCTTGCTCATTTTTATCTTTCTATTAAAATATTTAATAATTTATCTAAAAAGGAGTCTGGGGGGACAATCTGAAGGTAGCAATCTAACAAGTCAACATAGCATGCTACAAATGGAGAGACGATCCCAAAGTAAATCAACCCCTTCCCTATTACATTTGATATTCTTAAAATTTCTCTATACTCCTTAAATCTCCAGAACTGGTAAGGTGGCAGTTTTTTCAAGTTTTTCCTTGCTGCTGATTCTAATTCTTGCAGGGCTCGCTTTCTTGAGACTTCCCATGCAATTTGCTTACCAGATATTTTTACAGCCTCTCCAGTTGCTAAAAATAACTCCGAAGGGCTCCCTGAAAATGGAAATCCAGGAATTGCAAAATTCTTCTGCATACATTCAACCCATTCCTCAAAACACCCCTTATCTGCCTCTTTTATCTTTTTCCAATCTTCTTTAGCAAGTGCGATTTTCTTCAGTGCCTCTTCCTCCTCTTTTTTTGTTCGATAAGGGGAGTCTCCTGCTCTGAATTGTGTGCCATATGGGTCTGTGAAGTTTATTGGGTTCTGGTTGAAGGCTTGATAGAGATTGGCTGAGTCTTTGTATCCTTCTGGGTCTCTGGAGATAAAGCGAAAGAGTTCAGGATCGTAATATCTCATTCTGAAATTGTAAAGTCCTGTCTCTGAATCATACTCCCTTCCTTGAAAGAGATAAAAATTTCCAATTGAGCTTTGCTCTTGAATTTGGTAGGGATTCTCAGGATTGCCTGTAGGTATAAAGAATCGAGCTCTTCCGTATGGGTCGTATTCTACTTTTTCTACGATTTTCCCTTCCTCATCTGTTATTGCTGTGATCGAGCCTATTGAGTTTTGATGAAAGTAGTAGCTTTTGATTTTTCCATCAGAGTATTTTGTCATTTGAACAGGTTGATCCAATCCTGAATAAACATACTGGGCTTTTACACTTTTATTTCCCCTCTCCTCAATAACATTCCAACCATCGTAGTAGTAGTTGGTTGTCTGCTTTTGGCTTCCAGCGGAAATCTCCTTGCTTATCCTACGGCCTA